>NZ_LQXQ01000006.1 GCF_003268395.1 Acinetobacter sp. CFCC 10889
TGAACCTGAACCTGAACCTGAACCTGAACCTGAACCTGAACCTGAACCTGAACCTGAACCTGAACCTGAACCAAGTATTGTAGTGCAAACTGTCACTACGGCAGTGGAAAAAACGCAGGTGCAAAAAGCAGTATCAGCATCTCAGAATTATAAAGCGACAACAGATTTTCACTTTTTTGGGGTACGTGTATTTATTGCACGCTTACATCAACGTCTAAATTTAGAGGATTTGGAAACGGGGTTGCGTTGTTCATTGGATTTAAGTCAGGGAACTTTACAAAGCGACTGGATATATCAGACCTTGTCCGAAGGCTATTACTTTGAACATTTGTCGATGGAATTGTATATAGGTGAGCAGAGCATTCGTTTGAAACAACGACAGCATGGTGTGATATTAGAGCTTTGTTATTAAATAAAATAGTTGCCTAGATCAGTATGATTTAATTTCAGCAATGACATGAATTTAAAAATGAAAATGTGAATTATTTACAATAAGCAGCAAGTCATGCTCTAATGTAAAAGCTTGCCTATTCATTTCAATGGCAATGGTTTGTACAGGTATGTCTTGAGGAGTACAAGAATGGGAATAGAATTCAGTAAAATTGTTGGGACATTTTTCTTATTTTTTGTTACTGCAATTGCTGAAATTTTAGGATGCTATTTCCCATACTTGATTTTAAATCAAGGAAAAAGTCAGTGGTTATGGTTACCAACGGCTTTAAGTCTTGCTGTTTTTGTATGGTTATTGACATTACACCCTGCGGCATCTGGTCGAATTTATGCTGCCTATGGCGGAATTTATATTTTCACTGCATTGTTATGGTTAAGGTTTGTGGATCAAGTGAGTTTGAGTCGTTGGGATGTGATGGGGGGAATCGTTGTTTTATGCGGTGCAGCCTTGATTATTCTTCAGCCAAATGGTTTGGTGCGCTAATTTTGCTATTTTAATTAAATTTTCATAGAACATTAGCATGATAGAATCTAAATCAAAGATGACTTTTAGTTTTTGTATCGTGCTTTGTTGATTTTAAGCAATTGTTTTGACGTAAATATCATTTTTATATCAATTTTTAAGATATTAAAACTTATTTTTATTGATTTAAATTCTAATGAGTTTGATATATTTACATTGTAATAAGATTGACTTGCATATTTTTTGTTCTTTTACGTAAGGAATAGATAAATATAGCATTGTAAGCTTTACGCCTTACGCTTTTTTTAAGACAATAGACAGTAGTTTTGAATTTCTATTCATCTTTTTATTTTCCTCACATTTATTGGACTTTGATCTATGACAACCCCGCTGAATGAACGTCGTATTGCCAATGCAATTCGTGTATTGGCTATGGATGCTGTGCAAAAAGCAAATTCTGGACATCCAGGTGCACCAATGGGGATGGCGGATATCGCAGATGTGGTATGGCGTGAGTTTTTAAACCACAACCCAACAAATCCACAATGGGCGAACCGTGACCGTTTTGTACTTTCAAATGGTCATGGCTCAATGCTTCAATATGCATTATTACATTTGACAGGTTATGATCTTTCAATCGAAGATTTAAAATCTTTCCGTCAATTACATTCTAAAACGCCAGGTCACCCAGAATTGGGCTATGCACCTGGGATCGAAACAACCACAGGTCCATTGGGTCAGGGTATTGCCAATGCAGTTGGTTTTGCACTTGCTGAAAAAACTTTAGCTGCTCAATTCAACAAAGAAGACATCAAAGTTGTAGATCATTTCACTTACTGTTTCTTGGGTGATGGTTGCTTAATGGAAGGTGTTTCTCATGAAGCATGTTCATTGGCAGGGACTTTGGGTCTAGGTAAACTTGTTGCTTATTATGATGACAATGGCATTTCGATTGACGGTGAAGTAGAAGGTTGGTTCTCTGACGATACAGAACAACGTTTCTTAGCGTATGGTTGGCAAGTGCTTAAAGTTGATGGTCACGATGCTGATGCAATTCGTGCTGCAACTGTTGAAGCAAAAGCTGAAACTACTAAACCAACATTGATCATGTGTAAAACTGTGATCGGTTTAGGTTCACCAAATAAACAAGGTAAAGAAGATTGTCACGGTGCGCCACTGGGTAATGATGAAATTGCATTAACCCGTGAAGCTTTAGGCTGGACAGAAGAAGCGTTTGTAATTCCTGAAGATGTCTATACGTCTTGGGATGCTAAAGCAAAAGGTACTGCTTCTGAAGCAGCTTGGAATGAAACTTTTGCTGCTTATGCTACAAAATATCCAACTGAAGCGGCTGAACTTAAACGCCGTTTAGATGGTGATTTACCTGCTGATTTTGCTGCAAAAGCAGATGCTTATATTGCGGAAGTGAATGCAAAAGGCGAAACCATCGCAACACGTAAAGCAAGTCAAAATGCAATCCAAGCGTTTGCGCCGTTATTGCCTGAAATTCTAGGTGGTTCTGCTGACTTAGCAGGTTCAAACCTGACACTTTGGAAAGGCGCAAAAGGCGTTGAGTCTGATGCTGCGGGTAATTATGTACATTATGGTGTACGTGAATTTGGTATGACTGCGATTGCCAATGGTGTCGCTTTACACGGTGGCTTCATTCCTTATGTTGCAACATTCCTGATGTTTATGGAATATGCGCGTAACGCAGTTCGTATGTCTGCATTGATGAAACAACGTGTGATTCATGTGTATACCCATGACTCAATCGGTCTGGGTGAAGATGGTCCTACACACCAACCTGTAGAGCAAATTGCATCTTTACGTGGTACTCCAAATTTAAATACTTGGCGTCCATGTGACACTGTAGAAGCGTCTATTTCTTGGAAATCTGCTTTAGAACGTAAAGAAGGTCCTACGGCGCTTATTTTCTCTCGTCAAAACTTGGCTTTCCAAACACGTACAGAAGCACAAATTGCTGATGTTGCGAAAGGTGGTTATGTATTGGCTGAAGAAAAAGGCGAGTTGAAAGCGATCATCATTGCAACAGGTTCAGAAGTGGGCTTGGCAATGGAAGCGTATGCGCAACTTGAAGGTGTACGTGTTGTGTCTATGCCATGTGCTGAAGAATTTGTAAAACAGGATGCTGCTTATCGTGAAGCTGTTCTTCCGTCAAACATTCGTGCGCGTGTTGCGGTTGAAGCTGCACATGTAGATTATTGGTGGAAATTTGTAGGTCTTGATGGTCGTGTGATTGGTATGACGACTTATGGCGAATCTGCACCTGCGAAAGATTTGTATCAACACTTTGGTATTACCACTGAAGCCGTTGTTGCAGCAGTAAAAGAATTAACAGCTTAATTTAAATCATTAGATTTTCTGTTTAAAAAACGCTCCAATTTTGGAGTAATGCTGATCAGTTAAGGATTTTTTGAATCCTCCCCTTGCGGAACATGTTCCTCACCTTTTCCAAAGGAGGGAGCTTTTCATTACTAAAAATCATTTTAGTTACAAGAAGTTCCCCTCTTTTTCAAAGATGGGTAGCTAGGCTACGCAAGAGGGGAGATTTTAGGAATTTTTCAAATAATTTTGTTTAACTGACTGGCATTACCAATTTTGGAGCGTTTTTTGGCAAAAAGTTTAAAAGTATCGTTATTTGACTTTGGCTTGAAAAGAAATACAAATGGTTACCATGCTTTGCTTCAGCGCAGTTTATATTTTATGAGAACAAAAAATAAAAAAGGACAGTCTTATGGTTCGTATAAAGTCATTTATGATCAGTGCTTTGATTGGATTGAATGCATTGACCCAAGTGCAAGCTTTTGAAAAGACAATCAAAGTTCAGTGGGATGATAAAGGAAAATTTGAGCAAACACTTTTATCAAAGGTCGCTATAGGGCATTGGACTTATGTAGAGCTTGAATATCCTGAAAAATATCAGAAAGCCAGTGATAAAATGTTGATCAATATGAATGATAAAAGGGCGATTTTAAATTTGAGCCTGAATTGCATAGAACCTGATGAGAAAAGTAAATTTGTCATAGAAGATCATCGTGGGCTTGATCGGTTAAATGCAGCGCAGAATGATCTTGATATTGTTTTGGATGGTCAGAGTTATGGAAATCCATTTTTGCAAAGTGCTGTAGAATTTGAAAAATTTAAACAAGCTATATTAAGTGCAAAAAAAATCCAATTCAACGCAGATGCTTATGGTGCCCCATATCATTTTGTAAATCAGAATGCTGATTTATTGTTGACCCCTGTGACTTGCTCATGAGTTTTAAATCAGTGAATTTAAATTTATAAAATTGTTTTAATTTAAAAGCTTATATGATGATACTGAAATAGAGAGGAAAGAGCTGGCAGTTTTTATTAAAAGGTATATAGTGTCCTGCGTCATTTCGTTTTCATGAGATATGATGGATTAAATTCCATAAGTGAGGAAAATATGAGCCTTTATGAGCAAATTAGTGACGAAATCACTTTAATGGATGCAGGTGAGCAAAAGTGGATTGGACAAGATTTACCACTTGAATCAATGGTTGCTGTAGAGTTGTTACTTCAGGATTTTCAAGAAGACAAGTTGATTAAAATTCGTCGTAAGAACCATGAAAAGCAAACTGGTTTAAAGCAAATTGACCGAATCTTGGTTGAGAAGTTGTAAGTTTAATTTGGTTAAGATAAAGCTCCGAAAAGGAGCTTTTATTTTATTGGATAAGAAATAACAATTTTGATGTTTTGTACCAACAACAGGGTAATGATGATTAGAAAATTAGCACTATCAGATAAAAAAGAGCGTGGTATAAATAGAAAACTTAGGAATTTACAAAAATGGAGTGAGGGATTTAAAAATTATTTTCCTGATCTGACAGATTGTAATCAACGATATCTCAATTGGAAAATTCCTGTCCCCAATCAAATGATACAAGGTAAACATGCGCAGAAAGATGTTCAGGTGCAATGTATCCAGCTGATGTTGAATGCTTGTGATTATTTAATTCAGGCAAAGTCAAGCCAAACAGGATTTTGTAAAGTGTGCTGTTTAATTGTACTTCCTGATCTATTTGCAAGTGAAATTTGTATATATTTGGATGAGGATTATTTTCATTCACATACACGTACAGGGGGCTATGTTGATTCAGCTTATGCATTTAAAGAACCGACAAGTTTGGCACAACTCTATCAGTTTTTTTATCCCCAGTTGTATGTATGAACATGGGATTCATTTTGAGTATCGTGTAGATTTTGATAGTTCTGAAATGTTGTACTGCGAGCATTGGTTTTATTGTGAAAAATAACAGGATTTAAATTAAATTTTGGGATTAATATGATAAGTTTTAATTCAAGTGAACATCAGAGCGTTCTACAAAATATTAAAAATCTGTATTTTAAAAATAAAAATCTAAAAGACAGACTGTGGCAATGTGCTGAGTACGACTTTGTATATACTTTTTTAAAAGAAGAAAATGATGCTTTTCTAAAACGATTTGAAAATTATGAGCTTAGAATAAAGAACTATATTCAAAGTGTTATTCTGGGTAGATTTGAACTTAACTTAGATCTCGTTTCAGAAAAAATTGTCAGGAAGAATTTTGGCGTTTGATGTGCATTGCAGCATGTTTGATGGCTTAGGAAAGCAGGAAACGAAAGGATTTGTTGATGCTTGTGATACACCACCCCCTGAGTTTTGGATTTGTTATGAGGATGAACTTTTATTGTCTTTTATCCCTGACGAATTTATAGCGATTGTGAATAAAGCAATGGATGTATCGATGAGTGAATCATTGGAATGGTATTCAGATGTAATTGAAATTTAATCATTTCATATGCGATTTTAAATTCCATCGCACCCAACCGAGTGCAATGAAATATTCACCTTTAAGATGATAAATGTTGATCATGATTCATAACATGATTTTGCTGAAACATCGCTTGCAGATCAGAGCCAGATGGTGCTTGATAAATTTTCAAACCAAATTCAGGTAAGATCGCCATCAGATGATCAAAAATATCAGATTGAATCATCTCATAATCACCCCAAATCGTGGTATTGGCAAATGCATAAACTTCCAAAGGTAAACCCTCACTGGTCGGTTGCATTTGACGAACCATGACCGTTTGCGTTTGTGAAATACCTGAATGTTGTTTCAAATAGGCAGTGACATAAGCACGAAAGGTTCCAATATTGGTTAAACGGCGCTGATTAAAAGCAGCATTATTTAAAAACTGCTGATTAAACGCTTTTAACTCATTTTGCTTTTCATCCAAATAAGCATCAAGCAATAAAAAAGATTTGAGTTTCTTTTGTTCCTGAGCACTTAAAAAATGCACACTATTTTGATCAATAAAAATAGAGCGCTTGATACGTCTCGCACCTAACTGCTTCATTCCACGCCAATTTTTAAACGTGTCTGTGACCAATTTATTGGTGGGAATGGTGGTAAAAGTCTTGTCAAAATTCTGTACAGTAATGGTATGCAGCGACATGTCAATCACATCACCGTCAGCATTGAGCGAAGGCATTTCGATCCAATCACCTATGCGTACCATGTCATAAGATGAAATTTGAACAGAAGCAACCAAAGATAAAATGGTATTTTGGAATACCAGCATCAATACCGCAGCCATTGCACCAAAGCCTGCGAGTAAACTGAATACATCTTTTTTCAGGAATGTACCTAAAATCAATAAGCCACAAACGATATAAATGATCAGTTTAACTAACTGTAAATATCCCTTGATGGGCTTGTTTCGTGACTTTGGATTTTTTTGATAAACTAAATTGAAAATACTTAGACATTCACTGATCGCCAGTGCAATCGTGACAAAAATAAACGCTTGTCCCAACATTTGTACGACTGAAAGCACTTTTGCCGATAAATGTGGAACGGTGACAATACCATTAATAATGACAATAGCAGGTACAATATTGGCAACTCGCCGAATGACACTATGCTGTGCCAAAATATCACTATTGGCGAATTTTAACCTTTCAATCAGTTTTCGGATGCCACGCACCACGATTTGTTTAGCAATAAAATTTGCCAATAAAGCAAACAAAATCAGAATACTGAGTGATGTCAGCATCTCCAACCAAGGATATTGATCCGACCAATCTTGAATGTTTTGGATAAAAGCAAACTTTTCCAAACGTTAAAACCTCTAAATTGTTTGACTCAGATTATTTTATTGATTTGTAATGACAATATCTTGAAGAATAACGATTTCACTACATTGTTTGCACAGAAATGTTCTATCTGAAATACACTGCTTATTGGTTAAAATGACCATAAGCAGCAAGTATCATGTTTTTATTCAACAGTCAGTTCAGACTGTATTTGAATATTTGAGGTTAAAAGTTTGTGGACAGGACAGCTTTCAGCCACTTTAAGTAATCGCTTATGCTGATCTTCGTTAAAGTCACCTTTTAAAGTGATTTTTCTCACTATTGTATTTTGTCCTGCTTCAGGATTTCCATTGGGATTGAGGGCTAAATCGACTTGTACATGTTCGATTTTAATGCCTTTATGATCCGCATACATTTGTAAAGTCACTGTTGTACAAGCACCTAAAGCGGACAGTAATATTTGCATTGGATTGGGTGCTGTGTCTTGACCACCTTTATTTGTCGGTTCATCCACATACCACGTATGACCTTGTGGATCAGTGAGTGTGACACGGTAGGGTGTTGTTGTGCTTTGTGCTTGTGCAGAATGAATCATGTAATATTCAACAATTAAAAATAGATAGAATATTCATACGCCTTTGCATCATATCTGGTGTTGTGTTTTTGTATCTCTGTATTATTTAAAGTTTTTCTTTGATAGTGCTAGTTAGAATATTTTTATTTTAATGTTAATTTAAATTATTGAAATATAATATTAAAAATTATATTTTAAGAATAAGTGTTTTTCAAAAGAAAAGTCACAGAATGCGTTGATCGTTCTATTCATGCAACATATCGTATTATCCATAACAGTGCATAAAATTCTAAAACGTATAAACTAGCAATTATTGAAAACGAGAGATTAACATCATGAACTTTAAAGCATTCACATTAGGTTTAGCAATTGCATCAGTTACGGCAGTTTCAGTAGCAAAACCTGTAGACTATAAAATTGATCCAACACATACAGCGACTGTATTTAACTGGAATCACTTTGGTTTTTCTACACCATCTGCAAACTTCAGTGATATTCAAGGGACAATTTCTGTAGATAATGCAAAACCTGCAAATTCTTCAGTGAATGTGACGATTCCATTGGCAAGTTTAAATACTAACGTAAAAGCGTTGGATGATCATTTAAAAACAGCTGATTTTTTTGATGCAGCAAAATATCCTAACATCACTTTTAAAAGTACCAAAGTTCAAGCTTTAGGCAATAGTAAATACAAAATCACAGGGAATTTAACTGTAAAAGATGTGACTAAGCCTGTGGTATTGGATGCGGTTTTAAATAAACAAGGCGAGCATCCAATGACGAAAGCTCAGTCCATTGGTTTTAATGCAACGACTTCATTTGACCGCTCAGCATTTGGTGTGGGTGGATACGTGCCAAATGTTGGTGATAAAATCACTGTAAACATTACCACTGAAGCTTCTGTAGCTGCTGATAAGTAATAAATTCAAAAACTTGTGCTGAAATTAATTTTATTCAGCACAAGTTTTTTGTCGTGTATGCTGCGCTAAAAGGTGAGTATTTTACCTATTTTTACTATAAAATAAGAATAATTGTAAGTTTATTACGCCAAGATTACGCCAGAAATGAAGATCCCAAAACCACGTAAAAGAGGTAACTCTTTCTTTGATAGATTTGACCAGCATACGATTTAGAACATACTAAATAAAATACGATTGAAATTTTATGAGTTCGGTAAAAGAGTGGAGCTATAGTGGATTATATGTAAAAAAATGTAACAAATATCTTGTAATTAAATATACTAAAATTATTATGCATTAAAAGTTATTAATCAAAAGTTATTAAGATGAAAAATATACAAAAAATCTCACTCATCGCTTTATCTATAGCTTTGTTTGGTTGTGGAGGCGGTGGGTCATCTGGTGATAGTTCTGATAATAAAGTACCTGTAAAAGATACTATTCAAAATAATTCATTTGATGATTACGTTAAATTTAATTGGGGTTCAGTACAATTTAAAAATACATTTGTTGAAATAACCAAATATCAAAGAAATGCGAATATTGAATATGCTGATTATGTAAAATTAGATGATGAAACCAAATTATTTGATGATCGAGTTCAGCTAGGGCGTGATGGTCTTTATGTGATAGATAAAAATAAATACCCTCTAGGCTATAGACACTCTTTTATCAATTCGGTATCTCAAGATGGAAGTTCTATAAATCGGAGTATTTATAATACTAGCAATTTAAAGAAAGTCAGAGAAGAAGAAAAAGGGAAATGGATTGATCTAAAAGGGAAGAAAATCAGTGATCACACAGTTATCACATGGAATGCAATATATGAAACATTCCCAAATCATTCATTATTTAATCCTGAAAAAATTGGTACTCAATTTAAAAGCTTTCTAGCATTGACAAAAACTACACAATTCCCAGTAGGTTCAAAATGTTTTATTTCTGAAAGTAAAACTTATTCAGAACCTTTTTATATAATGACAAATATTAATACTACATCTTATGTTAATGGGCAAAATGTTAAAACTTTTGATGAATATGTAAAAGCGCTTGGAAATGACAAGGTGTTTGATAATTGGGGTGGAACATCATGGGTTTATTCTAAAAATGAAGCCAATGATTCTAAATATATTGCAGTAGAAGTGGCTGCGAAGATTAATAATCAATTAGCTACGGGTTATTGGAGTAAAAATCCGAATAAGACATCTGAAGCTCTGATTCAAGAATATAAAGAATTATTAAATCAACCTTATGTTAGTGCAGAGGATAAAGTATTTTGGAATGCTTGGATCAAGGCGATTCAAAACGAATGTACTTATTACAACCCAGTTGCTGCTGCTACAATTCAAAGTTTAGTCAATCAAACAATGAAATAAAAATGCTAGGTATCTAATTTAGATACTTCACAATTTTCAAGTTTTGCCATAGTTTTTGGCTAATCAGCGATATGAGTGTTTGATTAAAATCATATCGACCTTGATTTGGTTATAGCATATTTCTGCTATAGTAGGGAGTTGTAGTAATCCATACAGTTTTAATTACATTTAATATACCTACTCAACTAATGAGTGGGTATTTTTTTGTTTGCGTAATGTTAGTTCTATTGTTGAAAAATAATCAAGTTTAAGTTAAAACTAATGAGGTTTTAAGCTGTAGAGAATTAGTAATGAAAATTATAATTTTAATGATCATATCTATGTTTATGGTTGGTTGTGTAAGTGATGTGGTGAACTTGGCGACAAATAAACGAGATAAAACATATAATGATGTGATGCAATCAAAAGTAGGGATGTCTGAATTCGATTTAATAAGTTCTTGGGGTGCACCTGATAAGAGTTATACATTTACAAATGGTTCAAAGATAATAAGTTATGAAGCATCATGGGATGTAGGAATGGGTTCAGCGTATTGTATACAAAAGTTAATTATTGAGAATGCAAAAGTTACAAAGTGGGGAATAGAGGGAGATTGCCTCAATCAATCTACTAGGACAGGTGATAAGTTACCAAGCAATACTCCAATTCCTAAACCAACATTAAACTAAAAAGCGCATTTTTTAAAGCTCAGAAAGTTGAGTTTTTATTACGTATTGTTTGACATATTTTTAATTAAATAATTAAAAATATGATTTAATTGTTATGTTTTTATGTTAATGTGATTTTAGTCTCATTATGACTTTATACCCACTATAAACCCCAATATAGTGGTTTTTTATAGATGAATATGAAATAAATTAGACCATTACAGCATAATTTCAAATGACAAGATATACTTATCAGAGACTTCAATTGGCACAGAAAGATGAAAATTTGACACATGCAATGATTGTTTATGATGTACAGGCTGTTTTATTACGATGGTTTAGATAGAAGTCTTTGAAATTGAAAAAAATTACTAAAAAAATCATAAAATAAGAAAAAAATTCTCAAAAGTATTCATATATACTGAAGATCACGATGAATTTTAAATCAATCAAAATGTGTATTCGATTTTAAAATACATCTGGTTGAATGTTATATATGAACTGGAGTTGAACATGGAACTTGATCGTTACGATAAGCAAATTTTAGAAATTTTGACTCACGAAGATATTAACTTAAATGAGTTGTCTGAGCGTATCAATTTATCAGTTAGTTCTGTGCATCGCCGCATTAAGCATTTGATCGAAACAGATATCATGACCAATTTAAAACGTGACATTAATTACGAGAAACTAGGTTTTAAATTACATGTGATTTTGCAAGTATCGCTCAGTAAACATGATACAGATACCTTTGCAAAATTTTTAGAAGAATTAGAAAACATTCCAGAAGTGATCAATGCCTTTTTAGTGACAGGGCAGTCAGCTGACTTTTTAGTTGAAGTCGTGGCTAAAGACATGGAAAACTATAGTGAAATTTTACTAAAACGCATTGGTAAAATTGAGTTTGTGGTTGCACTGCATTCAAGTTTTGTAATCAAAGAATATAATGTTTTTAACTGTAGCGGTTTGTTGAGTCGTGTTTAATTTTTAAAATTACTTTGATTTTGCTAAATATTGGATTTTTATACAAATGGGCAACTTAAATTGGAAACAGTTTAAGTTGCACTTTGTGTGATTAACCACTTTTGAAGTATTTGAATATTCTTATCTTTTATTGATTTTTTGAGATAGCATAAAGAAAATAATAATCCACATTCAATAAAGCCAAATGGAGCGACTAAGCGTCCACTCAAAAGTTCTTTTTCTACTAAACTTTGTGGTGCAATCGCAATACCAAGATCAGATGCAGCAGCTTCAATCATCAAGTTGAGATGTTCAAAATGCCTTTGCTGTTTGATTTGAGGGATGTCGAGTTGATGTTGTGTTGCCCACAGTTGCCAAGCTTGTTGATTGGATTGGGTATGCAAAAGGGTATGCTGAAAGATATCAAAAATACGTTGTAATTTTAAGGCACGTTGTGGTGTACACACAGGTCCAACCTGATCTTGAAACAGTGTGATATTTTGAATATTTTCAGGAAATTGATCCAATTGTGTATGACTTAAAATCAAAGCATTAATTTGACCTTTTTCTAGTAATTTTAGATCATTACTGGTCATTAGTTTGATGGGAATTTCAGCATATTGTGCTTCAAAGTTTTCGAGTTTAGGAATTAGCCAATGTGCCATAAAGCTACTCGGTGCAGCTAGAGTTAAACTTTGTTGGGTCGGTTGTTGGCGAATCTGTTCAAGGCATTGATCTAATCCATTAAAAAGTTGTACGCAACTGCTAAATAAAGCCTGACCCTCCATAGTCAGTGTTGCACCATGTGCATGACGAATCAGTAATTTTTTACCTACCCAAGCTTCAAGTTGTTTAATCTGATGGCTCACTGCACTATGCGTCACACATAACTCATCTGCCGCAACACTAAAACTACTATTACGTGCTACAGCTTCAAACATACGTATGGAGTTAAGAGGGGGGAGTTGGTATTTAGGCATGGTGTTAGTTTTTTTCACATGGTGATCTGAGTTTATATCAATTTTAAAATTCTACAAAACCCATAAAATAAAAAATGATAAAGAAATAGGATGGTTATGATGACAGATTTATATACAGGTGATGGACCTGACGAGCTTGGGCGTTTTGGGCAGTTTGGTGGTAAATATATGCCTGAAAGCTTGATGTTGGCAATTAATCAGCTTGAAGCGGCATTTAATGAAGTTAAGCATGATCCTGCATTTTGGGCTGAATACCAACAATTGCTCAATGATTTTGTCGGTCGTCCAAGTCCATTATTTTATGCAAAAAATCTAACAGCACTGTGTGGTGGTGCAAAAATTTATTTAAAGCGTGAAGATCTAAATCACACTGGTGCACATAAGATCAATAACTGTATTGGACAGATTTTATTGGCACGGAAAATGGGTAAAACCCGCATCATTGCTGAAACAGGTGCAGGACAGCACGGTGTTGCAACAGCGACCGTATGTGCACTATTTAACATGAAATGTATTATTTTTATGGGTGAAACTGATGTGCAACGTCAACAGATGAATGTTGAACGGATGAAATTGCTTGGCGCAGAAGTTCACAGTGTGCAAAAGGGTAATGCAACTCTAAAAGATGCAATGAATGAAGCCTTGCAAGACTGGATTCGTCATGTCGATAG
Organism: Acinetobacter sp. CFCC 10889; assembly: GCF_003268395.1. Classification (GTDB taxonomy): domain Bacteria; phylum Pseudomonadota; class Gammaproteobacteria; order Pseudomonadales; family Moraxellaceae; genus Acinetobacter. Next base: position 13,217 of record NZ_LQXQ01000006.1, read on the forward strand.
TACCTATTATTTATTGGGTACAGGTGCAGGGCCACATCCTTATCCAATGATGGTACGTGAGTTCCAAAAAATTATTGGTAAAGAAGCACGTGAGCAAATTTTACTGAAAGAACAAAAACTTCCCGATGCTTTGGTGGCATGTATTGGTGGCGGTTCTAATGCAATTGGTTTGATGCATGCATTTTTAAAAGATAAAAATGTGCAATGTTTTGGTGTGGAAGCAGGTGGGAAAGGTTTGGATACTGCTTATCATGCTGCTTCACTGTCAGGTGGAAAACCTGGTGTTTTACATGGAAATTTAACCTACTTATTACAAAATGAAGATGGTCAAATTATCGAAGCCCATTCTGTTTCAGCAGGTTTGGACTACCCCGGTGTTGGTCCTGAACATGCATTATTAAAGGAAACAGGACGTGTTAATTATGTGAGTGCAACGGATCAAGAAGCGGTAGATGCCTTTAAATTATTGACGCAAAAGGAAGGTATCATCCCAGCATTAGAAAGCTCTCATGCTATTGCTTTTGCATGTAAATTGGCAAAAACCATGCGTCCAGAGCAAGTGATTATTGTCAACTTGAGTGGTCGCGGTGATAAAGATATGCATAGCGTGAAAAATTACAAGAATGAGGCAATATAAAATGAATCGTTTAGATATTCGTTTAGCTGAATTGAAGCAGCAACAACGCAGTGGTTTGGTGTGTTATTTCACTGCAGGTGCACCTGATGAGCAAAGTAATGTGGCATTGCTGAGCCAAATCGGGCAAGCAGGTGCAGATATTATTGAATTAGGTATGCCATTTTCAGATCCAGTTGCCGATGGTGAAGTGATTGAAGCTGCACATCATCAGGCGATTGCTCAAGGACATACACTGGCTAAAACTTTGCAATTGGTCAGAGAAATTCGCAAGCAGGATGAGCAAACCCCCATTGTTTTGATGGGCTATGTAAATCCTATTTTACAATATGGTTTTCAACAGTTTTTACAAGATGCTACAGGGCTGATTGATGGGCTATTGATTGTTGACCTACCTTATGAATATCAACGTGAATATTTACATGATATAGAACAGAATAAGATTCATTTTATTTGCTTAACTTCACCCTCAACACCTGAACAGCGTTTGGCTTTGATTGCTAAAAATGCGCAAGGTTTTTTGTATCATGTCGCAGAAAATGGAGTGACAGGGATGCAGCGCAAGCAGCAAAACTTGGATGAAAAAATTATTCAGTTGAAGCAATATTTTGATATACCCATAGGTATTGGTTTTGGGATTAAAACTGAACAAGATATTGCAGCACTCAATCATAAAGCAGATTTGGTGATTGTCGGCACAACATTGGTAGACTGTTTGGTAAAATCAGGTGTGGCTGCAACTTTGCAAAAAGTGCAGGATTTTGCAAAGGTTTTAAGAGCTTAGATTGAAAATAATTAGAAATTATTTTTGTTAATATTTCAATTATATAAAGTATAAAAATGCCTTCTTAAAAAATGAAGAAGGCATTTTTTATTGAAATAAAGTCAATATACATCAGACTTTAGACTTCTTAAAGCTTCTCATAATACGGTAAATGTCATCAATAAAGGTATAGACTACAGGAATGACCAAAAGTGACAAGAAGGTACTGGTAATCAGCCCGCCAATCACGGAAATAGCCATTGGTGCACGGAAACTTGGATCTGTACCAATGCCGAGAGCAATCGGTAACATACCTGCACCCATTGCCAATGTTGTCATGATGATTGGACGAGCACGTTTATGACAAGCATCTAATAGGGCGTTAAAACGAGAATAATTTTTTTCATTTCGGGCAATAATGGCATAATCAACCAATAGAATTGAATTTTTACTGGCAATACCCATCAGCATAATCAGACCAATTAAACTTGGCATGGAGAAGCTGCTTTTTGCTAAAAGTAATAGCACAAATGCGCCACCTAAAGATAAAGGGAGTGCCACCAAGATGGTGATAGGTTGTAAAAAATCTTTAAATAACAGCACCAAAACCACATAAATACACAGCACACCTGTCAGCATGGCTAAGCCAAAACTTGCAAATAATTCTTGCATAACTTCTGCATCACCAATATCTGTACGTTTCACAGTCGGGGGCAGATTTTGCATAGTGGGGAGTTGATCTACTTTTGCAGTAATGTCACCTAAAGGTTGATTATTCAATTCAATATTAAAATTAATATTGCGCATGCGGTTAAACCGGTCAATTTGAGATGGACCACTTTCGATATTAATGTCAGCGATGGTTCCAAGCATGACAGGACCATGACTGCCTTTGACCATGAGACGTTTAATTAAGTCTTGGTCTTGGCGTGCCTCCAAACTGAGTTTGATCACCACAGGAATTTGTCGTTGTGATAAGTTCATTTTTGCAAGGTTTTGGTCAAAATCACCTGCCGTCGCAATCCGTAAAGTTTCTGCAATGTCTTGTGTGGTTACACCAAGATCAGCTGCTTTGGCAAAATCAGGACGAATCACCAATTCAGGACGTACTAAAGCTGCGCTTGAAGTAATACTGCCAATATTAGGGATGGTGCGTAATTCTCGTTCTAGTTTTAATGCAGTTGCCATGAGGCTTTCAGAATCATCACCTGAAAGTGCCAATTGGTATTGGCTGTTATTTCCTGCCAAACCGACTTGTATACGTGCACCGGGAAGTGGTGCGAGACGTTGTCGGATTTGATCTTCAATGTCTTGTAGACTCGCAGTACGATCACTGCGTGCAGTCGTTTGAATAGTTAAAGTCGCTTTACGTGGTTCAGAAGATGCACCTCCTGAAAATGGATCTGTACCTGCAGCACCGCCACCAATGGTGGTATAAATACTTTTAATTTCAGGATGATCTTTGATTAACTGTCGTGCATATTCCGCAGTTTTTAAGGTTTCGTTAAACTGAGTACCGGGTGTTAACTCTAAACGGACTTGGGTTTGTCCTGTGTCTGGTGGTGGTACAAAACCTGTTGGTAGTAGTGGAATGAGGGAAATAGAGCCAATAAAAAATAAAATAGCAGCAGATAATGTGAGCCAACGGTGATTTAAACACCATGTGACCATCTGCATATAGCCTTGCATAACTCGACCATCTTTTTTTCGATCTTTTGTAAGTGCAGCCTGACCTTGATCAGCAAGTGAGTCTTCTGGTGCAGTATCATGATTTTCAATTTTACCCACCCAAGGCTTTAAAATATAAGCTGACATCATGGGGGTCAGTAAACGTGCCACTAAAAGTGATGCGAAAATGGCTAAGGCGGCAGTCCATCCAAATTGCACGAAGAAGCGTCCTGCAATTCCACTCATAAAAGCAGTGGGTAAGAATACTGCAATCAGGGTAAATGTTGTGGCAATGACGGCTAAACCAATTTCATCGGCAGCTTCCATTGCCGCTTCATACGGTGTTTTACCCATCCTGAGATGCCGTATGATATTTTCAATTTCAACAATTGCATCATCGACCAAGATCCCGACCACCAAAGACATCGCCAATAATGTGACAGTATTTAAAGTAAAGCCAAAATAGTACATACCGATTAATGCAGGCAAAATCGACAAGGGTAGTGCAGTCGCAGCAATAATGGTTGCTCGCCAATCCCGTAAAAAGAGCCATACCACTAAAATGGCTAAAATTGCGCCTTCATAGAGTAAGGACATTGAACCTTTATAGTTGTCTTCAACAGGCGTAACAAAGTTAAATGCTTCCGTAATTTTAATATCAGGATGTGCTGCTTTTAGTTTATCTAAGGCTTCAATCACGCCTTTTTCAACATCAACTTCACTTGCACCTTTGCTGCGGGTAATTTCAAAACCAATCACAGGCTGACCATTGAGCAAAGCAGCCGAACGCCGTTCTGCAACACTGTCTTTTATGGTTGCTACTTGGTCTAAACGGATATGTCGACCATCATTCAGGGCAATGTCCATGGCTGCGATTTCATCCGCAGTTTTTACAGTAGCGATCGTGCGGATGGATTGTTCACTGCCACCAATTTTGGTTTGACCACCCGAAGCATCCTGTTGGGTCAGGCGTAATTGTCGAGTAATTTCGGTGGCTGTGGCATTCAGTGCTAATAATTTTTCAGGTTGAATTTCAACATCCACTTGGCGTGTTACGCCGCCCACACGTGCCACAGCACCCACACCTTTGACTTGCAGCATGGTTCGGGTAATGTCATAGTCCACAAACCATGACAGAGCTTCTTCATCCATACGTGGTGACTGAATGGTATAGGTTAAAATCGGTGAACCTGATAAATTGATTTTACTGACAATCGGGTCACGTACATCGGTGGGTAAGTCAGAACGGACTTGTGAGACTGCATTACGTACATCATCGACAGCTTCTTGCAACGGTTTTTCGAGCTGAAACTCTGCGGTGATGACCACAACACCATCTTGGATATTGGCATATTGGTTTTTTAAGCCTTGAATGGTTGCAATCGAATTTTCAATTTTACGTGCAACTTCAGTCTCAAGTTGAGGTGGTGCTGCACCGGGTAGACTTGCAGTGACAGTCACCATTGGCAGTTCAATGTCTGGGAATTGTTGTATTTTCATCCAATGAAAACACATAAATCCTGCCAACCCCAACATAATAAACAATAAAATCGCAGGAATTGGATTTCGGATGGACCATGCAGAAAAATTCATATTAATTCTCCTGCTGAGTCTTCAGTTGCTTACTCAGCGGTGTTTCAGGAATATTTGCTGAAACTTTGACTAAGTCACCATCTGCGAGAAAACCTGTTCCTGAAGATACCAATTTGACATTTTCAGGTAGATCTAAAATTTCAACCAAATCATTTTGGCGATGTCCAACGCTGACTTTTTGTTGTTTTACACGATTATTTTGCTGCACGATAAAGACATAAGAAAAACCATCACGTAATAACAAAGCCGACTGTGGAATGGTTAGCGCAGATTGTTCACCAAGTTCAAATTCACCTTTAACGAACATGCCCATACGCACTGCTTGCGTCAGAGGTAAATCTACATACACTAAACCATAACGGGTTTGTGGATCGATCACAGGTGCGATCATGCGTACTGTGCCTATCACTGCATCTTGATTTGGATCAGGAGAAATAATTTTCGCCGTCATGCCTTGTTTGAGTTTATATAAATCGGTTGTGGTGATTTCTGCACGCCATTCAAGACGATGATCACGAATAAGACGGAAAAGTTCTTGTCCTGTTTGTGCCAATGAACCTACTGTTGCTGAACGTGCTGAAATCACACCATTGTCAGGTGCAATAACACGAGTTTGTGCTAAACGTAGTTCATTACTTTTAATTTGTGCATCTGATGCTTCTAAACGAGCTTGTGCTGTGGCTTGAGAGGTTTGATATTGGGTGGATTCTTGGGCTGAAATTGCCCCAGTATTGCGCAGTTGTTGAATACGTTTATTATTAATCACCGCATCATTGAGTACAGCTTGAGCCTCTTTATAATTGGCTTTTGCAGTGGCTAATTCTGCACGAATGGTATCACTATTAATTTCAGCCAGCACTTGACCACGTTTTACTTGATCACCAACATTGACATACACTTTGGTGAGGCGTTGTCCCGAAAGTTCACTACCAATGACAACCTCTTGCCAAGCGGCAATATTACCATTGGCAGTGAGTTTTTGTTGCCAGTTTTGGTGTTGAGGTTGAATCACTGTGACTGTTAATGCGGCTTTGGGCTGAGTCTGTTCAGCAGTTTGTGGTGAAACCGTTTGTTCTGATTTTTTATCTTGAGTTTGCCAAAACCAAATGATGGCTAAAATAATCAGAATAAGAACAGCTAAAATAAGCCAATGTTTACGGCTAAAACCTTGATGAGAAGAAGGTTCTGAATGATTCATTGTGTTTCTTATCAGCGTTATTTACATTTTAGCAGTATAGACATATTTTTAAAAAATGTTGATCTATCATATTCACCTTTTAAAAATAAAAATCCCCGAAATATCGAGGATTTTTAAATACTGATCATTTTAGTATGTAATAGTGATAGTGAGGCTAAATTATCACAATTACAAAATGGCTTTTAAACGTTGAATGACCTGTTCACATTGTGTAATGTCTGCAACCAATGCCATACGTACATGATTTTCACCCGGATTGCCTTGCTCGGTATCACGAGATAAATACCGTCCTGGTAATACTTTGATGTGGGCTTTTTCCATCAATAATTTGGCAAACTTTTCATCATTATCGACTTTTAGCCAATAGTAAAAGCCCGCATCAGGTTTTTGTAATGGCAGTAGATGAGCTAACTCATTTTGAAATAATTCAAATTTAGCACGGTACAATTTACGATTTTCTTCAACATGCGCTTCATCATCCCATGCAGCGATGGATGCCAATTGGTGTTGTACTGGCAATGCCGCACCATGATAAGTACGGAATTTTAAATAAGGTTGTAGTAAGTTGGCATCACCAGCAACAAAACCTGAACGCATACCCGGCAAGTTTGAACGTTTTGACAGTGAATGGAATACGATACAGTTTTTGTAATCATCACGTCCGATTTCAGCACAGACTTCAAGCAAACCTACAGGGGCTTCATCGAACCATAATTCTGAATAACACTCATCCGATGCGATGACAAAATTATATTGATCAGACAAAGCAATTAATTTTTTAAACTGTTCTTTTGATAATACAGCACCTGTTGGGTTGCCTGGTGTGCAAACAAATAATAGCGCAGTTTTTTCCCACACTTCGGCAGGCACAGCATCAAAGTCGCCTAAATAACCATTTTCCTCAGTACAATTGATGAAATAAGGTGTTGCACCTGCAAGTAAGGTTGCACCTTCATAAATTTGATAAAACGGATTTGGCATTACCACATAAGGTGCTTCGTCACGATTAATCAAGGCTTGTACAAAAGAGAAAATCCCTTCACGCGTTCCTGAAACAGGTAAGATCTGAGATTCTGCACTGATGGCATTGAGTTTAAAACGGCGTGTTAACCAATTGGCAATGCTTTGACGTAATTCAGGCAAACCTTTGCTGTTTGGATAAGTTGAAAGATGTTGAAAATTATCAATAATGGCTTGCTTCACAAACTCAGGTGCAGGGTGCTTTGGTTCGCCAATCGAGAGTGGAATCAAAGGTAGTGCTGCGGGTTGTACATCCTTAAATAACTGATTAAGTTTTTCAAATGGATAAGGATGTAATAAAGACAAGCTTGAGTTCATGAAACAATTACCATGATGTAAAAATAAAAATAAGTGACCACACTAAATATTAGTGTGGGTGTGCGACTTGATGCGATGCTTCATCCAAAGCTGCCTTTAACTGTGAAGCAAACAATTCAGATTCTTCTGCATTTAAAGGTGAGCCATCTTTTTTGGTGACAAAGAAAATATCTTCTGCACGTTCCCCAAGTGTTGCAATTCGAGCAGAGTGAATGTCCAAACCTTGCATCATAAATAGACCACCAACTTTAGCCAGTAGACCGGGTTGGTCTAAGGTTGCAATTTCAACCATATTTTGTTGTAAAGCTTCATTTAAACTCACATCTACCGTATTTTCAATGTCGAAGTGGCGCAATTGGCGTGGGATACGGCGTTGCATCACCCCCGGATATTTGTCTGATTGATTTAATGCTTTGACCAAGGCTTCTTTGACGGTTTCTTCACGATCAGGATCTGTTAATAATGTTCCGAAACGGTCTAAAACCACATAAGTATCAAGGCTAAATGCTTTAGTTGCAGTGATAATACGTGCATCTTGGACATCTAAATTCATACGATCAAGCACAGCGACTGTGGTTGCAAATAAGTTCGGTTGATCACGGGTATAAATAAACAGTTGTACGGCATCTTGTGCTGCTTTTCGGTGCGCACGTAAGAGCACTAATGGTGCAGGGTTGTCGCCATGCTGCAAAATGGCGCGGGTATGCCATGCAATTTCATCGGCTGATTCTTTAAGGAAATATTCATCTCCAAGTTCTTGCCAGACCTTTTCAACATCATCTAAAGAAAACTCATCGACTAAAATTTCACTGGCTGCGAATTTGGTATCTTCGATTAACATCTGATAGTCAACAGGACGACCTAAACCTGAACGAATGACATCACGGGCATGGGTGTACAGTTGACGCATGAGTGATGAACGCCATGTATTCCAAAGTTTTGGATTGGTGGCGTTAATGTCAGCAACGGTGAGTGTATACAGATAATCCAAATGCTCCATATCGCCAATTTTTTCAGCAAATTCTTTCACGACATCTGGATCGGAAATATCTTTTTTCTGTGCTGTGATCGACATGAGTAAATGATTTTGAATCAGATATGCTACGAGGTTACATTCACGTTCAGTAAAACCATGTGCACGACAGAATTCGATTGCATCGACTGCGCCAAGTTCACTATGATCACCACCACGACCTTTCGCAATGTCATGGAAAATTGCAGCAAGGAATACAATATCACGACGGTTTAAACGTTGGAATACTGAACTGACTACAGGATAATCTTTGGCAAACTCAGGTTCTTTAAAGCGATTTAAATTACGAATCAGCAATAATGTATGGGCATCAACTGTATAAATGTGGAATAAATCGTACTGCATCAAGCCCATAATTTGCCCAAATGCAGGAATATAATTGCCCAAAACCCCATAACGTTTCATCGCTACCATCGTGTCATATAAACGATAAGGTGAACGGATGATTGCCATAAATAAAGCCTGATGAGCTGGATTATGACGATAATTATGGTCGATGCGTTTAGCCGCTAAGGTCAGCAAACGCAAAGTTCGGGCACGAATCCCTTGAATCTCTGGACGATTTGCCAAAAGATAGAAAATTTCTAAAATGGCACTTGGATTTTCCGAAAATATCTTGTGATGTTGTACCGCAAGTTTGCCATCGACCAATTTGAAATGTTCATTGATTATCTCAATATTACGTTCATAGTTCGGTAAACGTGGCGTAATCACTGATTCATTAAAATAGGCAAGTAACATTTCATTTAAAGTAGAGACTTGTTGCGCAGTTCGATAATAACGTTTCATGAACTGTTCAATTGGGTAATTAATATGTTTACCTTCTTCTTTTTGATAACCGAAAATTCCCGCTATTTCACGTTGATAATCAAACAATAAGCGGTTTTCATCACGTTTTGTTAAACGGTGTAAATGATGACGAATTTCCCATAGAAAATTTTCAGACTCTTCTAAAACACCAAGTTCAAATTCTGAAATGAACCCAAGATGAACAAGGTCGTAGATACGATTGACACGGAAATGACGTTTCGCAATCCAACCGATTTGGTTAATGTCACGAATTCCACCGGGTGCATTTTTGATATCAGGTTCTAAATTACTTTCAGTATTATTATGTTGAGCATAACGACGAGCTTGCTCATCCATTTTTGCATCAAAGAACGTTTTATCGGTCCAAGTTTGTGAAACTACACGGCGTGGCCATTTGATTAGATGTTGATTGCCTGTAATTAAACGTGCTTCGATCAATGCTGTCGCTACAGTTAGATCATTGGCGGCTTGTTCAAAACAACTTTGAATGGTACGGACACTGACGCCCGGTTTAAAATTACCAACATCCCATAAAGATGAAATAAAACTAGATACGGTTTGTTCTTGTTCAGCTGTTAAATCATTTTCTGACAAGATCATGATATCGACATCAGAATAAGGCAGCATTTCACGGCGACCATAGCCACCGACTGCAAAAAGACTGAGATCGGTTTGATCGAGCCCTATGTGCTGCCATAAAAAAATCAGTGCTTCATCAATCAAATTTGAACGGGCATGAATAATCTGTCGAATCGGTTGACCTTGATCAAACGCCTCCTGCAACTGTTGTTCTACATCGGTACGCCATTGATTAATTGCTTGAATATCATGAAGACTACTGACGTAATTCAACAGAGGAGAGGTGTTGATCATAAATTATTGTCCGTAAATTTTTTCTAAAACATTAGTGCAGTTGAACGGTGACTTTTGAAGCAGCTTCAAAAGCCAACTCACGTGCCTGTTCTGTTGTTTCAGCACGTGCTGTTGCTACACCCATACGACGACGTTTAAAACCTTCAGGTTTACCAAACAGTCTTAAATCTGTATTTGGATTTTCTAATGCAAGATTTAAGCCAGAAAATTCTAAATTTTTCGCATCGACCCCAGCATAAATCACAGCACTTGCTGCAACGCTATGACGTTCTGTATTTACAGGTAAACCTAAAATTGCACGTGCATGTAATTCAAATTCACTTTGGAATTGTGAAGCAAGTGTCACTAAACCGGTGTCATGTGGGCGAGGTGATACTTCACTAAACCATACTTTGTCACCTTTGACAAATAGTTCTACCCCAAAAATACCACAACCGCCCAGTGCAACAGTGACTTTATGTGCAATACGTTTGGCTTCAGCCAGTGCAGCTTCCGTCATCGGTTGTGGCTGCCAGCTTTCGACATAGTCACCAGCATCTTGACGATGACCAATCGCATCACAGAAATGGGTTTCAACCACACCCGTTTGTGCATTTTTAGCACGCACTGTTAATAAGGTAATTTCAAAATCAAAATCAATTTGTGATTCAACAATGACTTTACCTTGATTGACTCGACCACCTGTTTGCGCATATTCCCAAGCAGCATCAACTTCGGCAAATTCTTTAACACGAGACTGACCTTTGCCTGATGAAGACATCACAGGTTTTACAAAGTTTGGATAACCAATGTCATCACATGCAGCACGGAAACTTTCTAGTGAATCTGCAAAACGATAAGCTGATGTTGGCAAACCAAGTTCTTCAGCAGCCAAACGACGGATACCTTCACGGTTCATGGTGAGATTGACTGCTTTGGCAGAAGGAATCACAGTGGCGATATTTTGTTCTTCGATCTCAACCAATACTTGTGTGGCAATCGCTTCAATTTCAGGCACGATTAAGTTTGGTTTTACTTTCTCGATGAGTTGTTTTAATTCTTCAGGGTCTGCCATATTTAAGGCATAAGCAAAATGTGCAACTTGCATCGCAGGGGCATTTTCATAACGATCTGCTGCGTGTACTTCGACACCTAAGCGTTGTAATGAAATAACGACTTCTTTGCCCAGTTCTCCTGAACCTAAAAGGAGTACTTTAAAAGCAGAAGATTGGAGTGGAGTGCCAATTGTTACGCTCATGCGATTCATCCATGCTTAAGAATAAGTAGGCTTTAGCATAGCAGAACTGAGCGCTGTGTTCAGTCTTGATGATAAAAAACTGGTAGATTGTTGGACAATGGCATTGATTTGCAATGAGAAGTATTCATATACATGAAACTTTTGCTAAAACTGTTGAATATAGATCAGCGATTTAAGATAGTATTTTCTAAAAATAAACATTTCACTTCAAAATGACTATGACAAGCATGATTTTAAAATATCGTATAGCAACTCAAGCTGATCTCACTGATTTGGTTCATTTGATCAATGCGGCATATCGTCAAAAAAATGAAAATACATGGACAACCGAAGCTGAATTTGTTGTAGGTGAAAGAATTTCATGTAATCAGCTTGAACAACAACTTGAAAATAATCACTTTCATTTGCTAGTAGCAGAGTTTGAGCATCAGATCGTGGCATGTATTGCTTTGACTTTTGATGCTTTAGCAGTGGAAATCGGGACTTTTGCGATTGCACCTGATTGGCAAAATCAAGGTTTTGGTAAGTTAGTTTTAGCTTATGCAGAAACTTATGCACTATCGATTCAAGCGGATTTGGAAGTCTATGTGATGTGGGTATTGAATGTTCGTACAGAATTAATTGAATTCTATACAAGGCGTGGCTATGTGCAAACAGGAGTGGTGGAAGATTATCCTTTAGATGCCAATGTGGGAATTCCGCAAGTGGATTTGCATTTGGTGGAGATGAGGAAAGTGATTCAATGAGCTTTGAACATGTATTCAATTTATAGTGGTACAGAACCATTTGAAAAATATGAACTTGAATTTCAATTTGAAATAGAACAAGAAATGTATGCGCAATTATTTATTCATAACCCGCTTCTAAAAGAGGATGATTGTATTCGAGTAGAATTTTATATAGATGAAGAGGAGCGAACATTGACATTTTTCAATGCTGAAATAGACCTCATTAACCATATTTTTTTTAAAGTATATTCAATTAGATCCACTTTTTTTTAAATGTGGCTAAATCTACTGATTTAACAGAAAAGCTTACATTATTTTAATCTCAAAACTGACACGCTGAATTTTTTAATTCAACTGAATATTGTTTTTGATCCGTAGATAATTTCATACGGACTTCATAAGGATTCACACGTTGAAATTGATGTTCAAATAGATGATCACAGTTTTTGATTAAATTATCAGTAAAAAGCTTTTTAACGTCATGTGTACTCATATCTTGGCTAAACTGTTTAAAATCAGGAGAAGTAATAATTCCTTCAATTTCAATGCGATTAGGATATAAGCGTAATTTTTCAATCAAAGTATTTTGATCAATCTGCAAAGGTAAAGTACGAGAGTCTTCATCACTTAAATAACTTAGAGCGTCTGTTAATCTTTGCGTGTTTTTGATTTTATAATTGATATCTACGATTTTTTGTTGAACTAAATAATCATCAAGCTCAGTCGCTTGAACCATGTTAAAAAATGAACCTATTAAAAGGCTAGAACTGAGTAAAAGTGTTGTAAATTTCATGATGAAGTCTTATTCATAATATGGTTTTATTATATGCAATATTGTCGTGAATACTAGTGTGAAAAATTAAGTTTACAGAATGATAATTTTTGAAAATTTCAAAATAAAAAGGCTTTGATCTACAAAGCCTTTTAAAATATTAAAACTCAAAGTTAATCTTTTTTCAGATTTTCATTTATCAAAAATTCAACCAATGCTTTTTGTGCATGAAGACGGTTTTCTGCTTCATCCCAAACCACAGCATTTTTGTGATCAAGCATATTTTCAGAGATTTCTTCACCACGATGTGCAGGTAAACAATGCATAAATAAACAATCAGGATGCGCAAGATCCATCAATTTTTCATTCACTTGATAATCAGCAAAGGCTTTTTCACGGATTTTTTGCTCTTCTTCTTGCCCCATGCTTGCCCAAACATCAGTCACGATGAGGTCAGCATTTACTGCAGCATCTTCAGCAGAACTGACAAGTTCCACACAATGACCAAATTCAGATAAAAACTCATCTTTTGGTTCATAGCCTTTAGGTGAAGCGATTTTTAATTTAAAGCCCCACATGTGCGCAGCTTCCATATAGGAATTACACATATTGTTGCCATCACCGATCCAAGCCACAGTTTTACCTTCGATTGAACCACGGTGCTCAACAAAAGTTTGCACGTCAGCTAACAGTTGGCAAGGGTGATGATCATCAGTTAAGGCATTGATCACAGGAACTTTTGAGTATTCAGCAAAACGTTCAACAATGTCATGACCAAAAGTACGGATCATCACAATGTCTAACATACTTGAGATCACACGTGCCGAATCTTCGATTGGCTCACCACGACCGAGTTGAGTATCACGAGAGGATAAGAAAATCGCACTACCACCAAACTGGCTCATACCTGCTTCAAAAGAAACACGAGTACGGGTACTCGACTTTTCAAAAATCATGCCCATGACTTTACCAACAAAGGGTTGGAATGTTTCATTGTTATGCTGTTTTCGCTTCAGTTCCTGCGCACGATCAATGATGCGGTTCAATTCAGCAGTAGATAAGTCACGTAATGTTAGAAAATGTCGTAGAGCCATGGTTACTCCACAATAATTGTATAGCCAAAACACAAATAGCGAATGACCAACAATTCATTGTTGGTTGATTAAAAAAAACGGAGAATAATTTTCTAATATACTATAAGTAAGTTGAAATGCAAAAAAACTAGACTTTTTGATGACCTTTTAGAAAATGATCAACACAATATTCGATGTATTTGGTTACTTCTTGTTCAGGTTGGTTGATTTCAAGCCCCATTAAAATACGCCATTCATAATCTCTTAAGATTCCAAAATACATCATGGCAGAACTTAAAGGTTGAGGGCAGCTTAATTTTCCTTGTAAATGAGACTGTTCTAAAGCTTTGGCAATGGTGAGCTGAATAAAATGCGCACCTTTTTCATGGATATATAATGCCAACTCAGGATTTTTCTGAGTTTGTTCAAAAATTAGACGAATAAAAGCCACATTTTCAGGCTTTTTTAAATGTAAATAAAAATTAATCAGGGTTTGCGTTAAATAGCTACGCAAGTCATCTCGTTCAGAATTATAACAAGCGCAAATATCTTTAAAGAATAATTCACGACGATAATCACAAATCGCAGTAAATAATCCTTCTTTATTACCAAAATATTTATAAATAGAAGTTTTAGAGCCACCCGCATGATTCACGATATCATCAAGCGATACTGCATCATAACCATGTTCCAAAAATAAATCATTTGCACTCAATAAAAGCGCTAAACGCCGTTCTTGCCCTCGGCGAGTTTGGGGTTGTTCACCACAACCCACAGCTTCAATTTCTGTGAAATGTTTTTGCATAGAAAATAATCAAAATACGGACTCTTTGTAGGGATTATAGCAAATAAGTCAAGAAATTTCTGTTGATAAATATCAGTATTATTTTGTCATGAAATACTACAATTAAAATAATGAATGTTAATTCATTATTTCTTTGACTAAAGTTTTAGAGCTTTTCACCTAAAAAGTCATGGCAGAGTAAATTTTTATGGATATACTCAAACCTCGATAAATAAAGAGACCACTGTGGAAAGGAATATGACACAAGAAACGTCTGCAGGCTTAAGATTTAGACAAGCACTGGAAGTGGAAAAACCATTACAAATTATCGGTACAGTCAACGCTTATGCAGCGATGATGGCGAAACAAGTCGGTTACAAAGCGATTTATCTTTCGGGTGCTGGTGTTGCCAACTATTCATACGGTTTACCTGATTTGGGCATGACCAGCTTAGACAACGTATTGGAAGATGTTCGTCGTATTACCGAACGTGTAGACACACCATTATTGGTTGACATTGACACAGGTTGGGGCGGTGCATTCAATATCGCACGTACTGTGAAACAGATGATTGCCGCAGGCGCAGCCGCTGTGCATATCGAAGACCAAGTGGCACAAAAACGTTGTGGTCACCGTCCAAACAAAGAAATCGTTTCTCAACAAGAAATGGTTGATCGTATCAAAGCTGCGGTTGATGCCAAAACCGATTCTAATTTTGTGGTGATGGCACGTACTGATGCTCTACAAAAAGAAGGTTTGCAAGCAGTCATCGACCGTGCATGTGCATGTGTAGAAGCGGGTGCAGATGCGATCTTTGCTGAAGCGATGACAGACATTACCATGTACAAAACTGTGTGTGATGCAGTGGGTGTACCAGTTCTTGCAAATATCACAGAGTTTGGCGATACGCCATATTACACGACTCAGGAATTGGGCGAGCAAGGTATTTCAATGGTGCTATATCCATTGTCTGCAACCCGTGCAATGCAAAAAGCAGCACTCGAAGTATTCCGTTCAATTCGTGAAAATGGTACACAAGTCAATGTACTTGACACTATGCAACAACGTAAAGAACTTTACGAATTCCTTGATTATCATACTTTTGAAAATACATTAGACAAATTATTCACTGAAGGAAAATAAAAAATGGCTGAAGGCAAAGTACTCACTGGCGCAGGATTGCGTGGACAAGTGGCAGGGAAAACGGCTTTATCAACTGTTGGTAAAAGTGGCGCAGGCTTAACTTACCGTGGTTATGATGTGCAAGATTTGGCTGAAAACTGCCAATTTGAAGAAGTTGCATACTTAATCTTCTTTGGTGAACTACCAACGACTGAACAACTTGCTGCCTATAAAGCAAAACTCAAATCACTTCGCCAATTGCCACAAGCATTGAAAGAAGTACTTGAGCGTATTCCTGCGGATTCACACCCAATGGATGTGATGCGTACAGGTGTTTCAATGTTGGGTAACATTGAAACTGAGAAATCATTCGATGAACAACAAGATGTTGCAGACCGTATTTTAGCGACTTTACCTGCAATCATTTGCTACTGGTACCGTTACAGCCATGATGGCGTGCGTATCGAAGAAAACACAGATGATGATTCTATCGGTGCTCAATTCCTTCACCTTCTTCGTGGTGAAAAGCCAAATGAATTGCATGAGCAAGTGATGAATGTATCGTTGATTCTTTATGCTGAGCACGAATTCAACGCATCGACATTCACTGCGCGTGTATGTGCTTCAACATTATCAGATATGCATTCATGTATCACAGGTGCTATTGGTTCACTTCGTGGTCCATTACATGGCGGTGCAAACGAAGCTGCGATGGAAATGATCGAAAACTGGACATCTCCAGAAGAAGCTGAACGTGAAATGCTGGGTAAATTGGAACGTAAAGAAAAGATCATGGGCTTCGGTCATGCGATCTACAAAGACAACGATCCACGTAACGGCATCATCAAAATCTGGTCTGAAAAATTAGCAAAAGATGTAGGTGATACCGTACTTTATCCAGTATCAGTACGTTGTGAAGAAGTGATGTGGCGTGAGAAGAAATTGTTCTGTAATGCAGACTTCTTTCATGCTTCTGCATATCACTTCATGGATATTGCAACCAAATTGTTCACGCCAATCTTTGTGATGAGCCGTGTGACAGGTTGGGCAGCGCATGTGATGGAACAGCGTGCAGATAACCGTATTATTCGTCCAAGTGCGGATTATACTGGTCCTGAACTGCGTAAAGTTGTGCCAATCGCTGAGCGTTCAGCAGCTTAAGCTATTGTTTAAACGATAAAAGGCTGTCTCACTGTTGTGGTGAGGCAGCTTTTTTATTGAATATAGAATTTCAATCATTTGAATGTCATTCAATGAATTCTAAATGTAAAAATTAGGAGATTTTTCCTTGGGCTGCTATTTTGAATATATTGTGAGCCGTTTTTTTATGGTAGAAATACTTTGTTAGATTGAAATGAAACTCTAAAGATTAAGCTGATATATTATGATCAAAAGTACATAGAAAAAGAGGCTATCTTTTAAAGTAGCCTCTTTTGATGGTTTAGTCGACACTATTAAGCATCTTTTTCATGACCTTGTACTTGTTTGAGCAAGTGTTTTTCAAGGTAATGAATATCCATTGCTTGAGCACAGAAATTTTTGTCTTGTAAGATCAAATCTTTATGTAATGGAATATTAGTTTTGATTCCTGTCAAAATCATTTCATCCAATGCTTGTTTCATGCGGGCAATCGCAGTCTCACGATCTTTACCATGAGAAATCAGTTTGGCAATCATTGAATCATAGTATGGTGGAATGCTATAACCTTGATAAATATGAGAGTCTAAACGAATTCCTGCACCACCTGGCGCATAAAAATTCTCGATTTTACCCGGTGATGGTAAGAATGTTGAAGGATCTTCAGCGTTGATACGACACTCGATAGCATGACCTTTGACTTCAATATCTTCTTGTTGAAGATTTAATCCAAGACCCGCAGCAATACGAAGTTGTTGTTCAATAATGTCGATGCCTGTCACTTGTTCAGAAACAGGATGTTCAACTTGAACACGAGTATTCATTTCAATAAAAAAGAATTCACCTTCTTCAAAAAGAAACTCAAAAGTTCCCGCACCACGATATTGCATAAGTTTACAAGCATTTACACACGCTTCTAAAATGTGTGCACGTGCTTCTTCTGGCAAGCCGGGAGCGGGCGCTTCTTCAAGAACTTTTTGATGGCGACGTTGTAGTGAACAGTCACGGTCATATAAATGTACAGCATGACCATTACCATCTGCTAAAACTTGTACTTCTACATGGCGAGGTTTCTGTAAGAAACGTTCCATATAGACTGTATCATCACCGAACCACATTTCAGCATCACGTTGTGCTGCTTGCACAGATTCAAGCAAAGTATCCACACGTTCAACGATACGCATACCACGACCACCGCCACCTGAAGCAGCTTTTACGATCAATGGAAAGCCAATTTCTTTGGCTTCAGCTAAAGCATTGGTTGGTGTAACTGCATGTGCAGAACCTGGTACAGTTGGCACACCTGCTTTACGCATCGCCATAATTGCGGATACTTTATTCCCCATAAGGCGAATGTGTTCAGGGCGTGGACCAATGAAAATAAAACCAGAACTTTCTACAATTTCTGCGAATTCAGCATTTTCAGATAAGAAACCATAACCCGGATGGATAGCATCAGCCCCCGTGATTTCTGCTGCTGTAATAATCGCAGGAATATTTAAGTAGCTTTCGCTGCTTGCACCCGGACCGATACATACAGCTTCATCAACAAAGCGTAAATGCATTAAATCTTTATCGGCATCTGAGTAAATACCAACAGTTTTGATTCCTAAAGTTTTACAAGCACGAGTGATGCGTAAAGCAATCTCACCTCGGTTTGCAATTAAAACTTTTTGCAACATATCAACCCCCTTGCGATTACGCGCGGTAGCGGAATAAAGGTTGACCGAATTGGATCACATCACCGTTTTTCACTAAAATTTCTTCAACCACACCACTTTGTGTTGCTTCGATTGGGTTCATGATTTTCATTGCTTCGATGATGCCTAAAGTTTCACCTGCAGAAATCGTTTGACCAACATTGACAAATGGAGCTTCACCTGGGTTTGGTGCAGCGTAAAACACGCCAACCATTGGAGAAGTTTCTACTGCACCACGAGAGGCAGCTTTAACTACAGGTGCTTCAACGGCAGGAGCAGCTGCAACAGTCGCTACGCCAGCAACAACAGGATTACGACGCGTTAAAGCAATCGATTGATCACCTTCTTTAACTTCGATAGCTTGAAGGTCAGATTCGATCATCAAATCGATGAGCTTTTTGATTTTGCGAATATCCATGGATTCGTATTCCTAATGTTATGAATGAGTTGAAGATTGAATTTTGTCGATCGCATAGTTCAAAGCAAAAGAATAGCCTTTTGCACCAAGACCACAGATCACGCCAATGGCTTTATCAGATAAATAAGAGTGATGTCGAAATGCTTCTCGTGCATGCACATTTGACAAATGAACTTCTATAAAAGGAATTGCGACACCCAGTAATGCATCACGTACAGCAACAGATGTATGGGTCAGGGCAGCAGGATTAATAATGATGAATTGAACACCATCTTGTTGCGCTTGATGAATGCGGTCAACGACAGCACCTTCCCAATTACTTTGAAAAGTTTCTAATTGAATATTGGACTGCTGCGCTTGAGCGATGAGTTGTTGATTAATATCTTCTAAAGTAAGGTGACCATAGACTTCTGGTTCGCGCTTTCCTAGCAAGTTTAAGTTTGGTCCGTGAATGACCAAAATGGTCGAACTCATTGAGCCTACTCCAGTTATAAAGTTGCAAAAAATCTTTGCAAGATGTCTGCAAAGTTTGCGTATTATGGCATAATTTTCTACATGTATTTTATAATTTGTTTTAATTTGGTGCAGAAATAACATACCGACTATGGGCTATATATTGAGAATATTGTCGCTAAATGACAATGTTAAAAAATGACAAATTTTCTAGTTTTTTACAGTGACATTAGTTTAAACCGAATTGACCAAAACTGTTGATTTGATTTGTGTAACAATAGCGTACAAAAATTGCTATTTAAAAAAAATATGACTTATTTATCAAAAAATACACATCAAAAATTATTCAATGTGCTGATTTTTTCAACTTTTAATTGATGCTAATTTTTAGCTCTATGTTGTGTATAAATCCTTATGGATAAAGTATCGTCATTTAAAAATCCAAATCTCAATGAAAAATAATTTATATTGCATGATTGTGTGGTAATTTGTTTTTAATAATAAAAAACAATGATTTATCTTTTGTTTTCTTTGCCTTTTGTTTGCTTTGTTTTGAGTTTTAAACATAAGGTGTCGGGGAAATAATAGAACTTTGCCATTTATCTGATGATATATTTATTTAAAGAATAGGGCAGTTTTAGCAGTCACTTTATTTTAAGATAAAATGTGATATATCAAAATGAGTCTAAAAATCGTGCTTATGTACAATCTGTGATGTGGTTTCCATATTATTGAAACGTTGCCTTTTATGAAATTGACCAATGTGCTCATGCTTTGTGTGGCAAATAAACAGCTTGCAAGGAATTTAAAAAAACTTGCATTGGCAAAACATTTATATTGTGTGTGAAAGCTGTTTTAAAGTATATCGAGGGTGTTGTTTTAATCAGCAAAACATTGCGCTAAAGTGGATAAAGTGCAGACAAACATTGTACATCAACGATGAAATGCATAGAATTTAACAAGACTTTTTGGGTGTGAATGCATTATGTTGCAAGATTTTATTGAAGAGCAAAAATTGGTTTGTGAAGAGTTTGATTCACGTTATGTGAAAGTCAATGAAACTGATGTGGTTGCCATCGCAAAACATACATTGACTCAAGAGCCAATCGTAGGATTACGTAAAGCGCCTGATGAAAATAATGTCGCTTGGTTTATTTATGGTGGTGAGATTGCAGCAGATCAGGATGATTTTGAGCTAGTGACTGTAAAAGAGTTAGAAGATATTTTCCCAGATGCGATTCCATATTTGGCATTAGAGCAAGGTTTTCGTTTTATGATTGATGCGGATGAATATGAAGATGTTTGGAAAGCTGATGCATTTTAATAGAATAAAAAATAAATATTTATTTCAGTTTTTGCCACACGTTATTTTGTTTGGGGGAATATTGTTTACGAATGTGGCATATACACAAGAAACGCCAACTTTAGACAATCAATCATTAACACAAGAACAATACAATCACTTGATAACGCATTTTACTGATCAGGTGAATGCGACAAAAAAAATATTGGATGAATCTGAAAATGCAGATGCTACAGCACAAAAGCAAGCGTTTTGTAGCAGGTTGGCGGCATATCAGCACATTGCGACTTTGTCAAAAAACAATATTCAGTTAGAAACTGCAAGTGTTATGTTAATGATTGCCAATCAGTTTTTAGATCGACAAAAGCAGTCATTGCTTGAGTCGGGAATGACTGAACAGGTATTTTGTGCTACAACACATTCAAAATTGTCAGAAAATGACATGAAAATGGCGGAAAATGATAAATAGTTCAAAGTCATTTTTAGCGATAATAAGTCATGTTAAAACAAAGCAATAAAGATTTTCCCTGGTCTTATTGTGCCGTGTTTTGCACATCAACGTCCAAGTTGATGAATTAAACCCGCCCTCAAAGGCGGGTTTTTCTATTCTACGTTTAAAATTTCTTTTCCAAACTTAACATAACATAAGGAATAGATTGATTACTGCGTGCTTGATAGATTGCACCTGTATTTTGATCTGTCAATTTTTCTTTATAGTCTGTGCTTAATAAATTTCGTCCCGTCAAAATCGTTGCCCATCCATCACGGAAGCGTTTGGTAATACTAAGATCAATATCAAAACGTTGGTTACTGGTACGATCATAAGGCTGATTTTCTAAAGCACGAGTAAATTCAGGTACAAAGTTTAGATTAATACTGCTTGCTAACTGCCAAGGCTGATAATTATAAGAAATGCCTGTACTTGCTGTATATGGAGCAACATCACTGACTAAACGGTCTTGATGATTGCTATCCTCAACTTTGGCACGAACGGTTGAGAGTTGTGCATTAAGCATGAAGGAATGACCTTGTTCAGTTTGCTTGAGTGCATAACGCCCAGCAAGTTCTACACCATATGTAGTGGCATTGCTTTGGTTAAAGGGACGTTCAACATAGCGACCATTTTCAAGCACAATGCTTTTTTCAATATAATCCTCAATATCACGATGATAAGCTGTAAGATTTACGCCACCTGCCGATGTGTTATAACCTAAAGTTGTTTCAATCGCCGTAATTTGTTCAGGTTTTAGATTTGGATTGCCACCACGGTCAGGATTGTTTAATGTTCCTGCATCGCTATCTGTAGATATGGTAATTGTCGGGCTTAAACGATTACTATTAGGGCTACGAAAAGCTTGGCTAATATTGGTTTGTAATGACCACTGTTTCGTAAAATCAAAACGGTGGGCAAGTACGGGACTAAAATGTTGATCATGATATTCAACTAGACCAGAACGTTCTAACCATTCTTGACGAGCACCTAAAGTTAGTGTTTGGCGATCAGTAAAACGCCAACTGCCTTCAGTATAGAGCGCATAGCGTTGTTCATCTAAAGTTTCGGTGACATTGCTTTTAAGTTCACTTGAACGCGCGTCAACACCAAATTTAATTTGTTTGGTTGCATCAAATTTGCGTACAGCATCATAGCCTAAGCCATATTCATTGACTGTTTCATCAATATAAGAATTTTCTTGGCGTGAACGTGTTGATTCCGTTTCATTTTGTTTTTCAAGTGAAAAGCGAACTTTGTCAGAGTCACCTTGATCTTTACGTTCATAACGAGTGTTGAAGCGAATACTATCATTTTCATCTTTTTGAATTTGTTCGCCACGTGTGCCATCACTTTCATTTTTACGATAGAAAATTTCACCTACAAGTTTTTGTTTTGCATCAATTTGATATTCTAAACGAGGGGAGAACATGGTTGATGTACGCTCAATTTCTCGTTTTTGCTCTCGCTCTTGATCATAAGTTTGTGTTTTTGAAATGGAAGTTGTGTCATTCCACATTTGATTTGCAGATAGGCTATACAGCCAAGCGTTTTCTCGTCCATCTATTTGCACAGAGACATTTTTACGATCTTCTTCATTTTGACCTGATTGGGCTACGCCATAACTTGCGCGGATTGTCCCGCCAATTGGTGCGCCTTTGAGAGGTTCTTTTAAAATGATATTAATTACTGCTGAGGATGCTACAGCACCATGTGCGATACTCGGCTGTTTGGTAATTTCAATTTTTTCGATCATATCAGGGGTGAGGGTATCCACAATCGACATACCGCCACGTGGTCCACCTTGTACAGGTTCACCATTGATCAAAAAAATAGGAGCACCGCCACCACGAAAACGCATACCTGATGCACCACCACCGCCACGAGGACCTTGACCTTGGGCAGGCATTTGGAAACCTGCTGCTCGGCGTAAGGTATCATTTACGGATTGATCACCGTATTTCAACATTTCATCACGCGTGACAATGGTTTTTGCAATTGCGCTAATATCAGGATCTTTCGGGGTTGCTTTGGCTTGTAAAGTGACGGTTTCTAGGGTTTGAATTTGTTCAGTATCTGCATTAGGCGTTGTTATAATTTGAGAGTCTGCCCATGTTGTAGAATGAATACAGAGTAATGCAAGACTGAGTGTGCTGAATGGTAATTTTGGAGCAAAAGCAAACTGTGTAGAAAGCATGAAATGAGTTTCAACTTATGTAATTTTGCGTAGCTTAACTGAGAATTATGTAGAAAATTTGTGGAAGATTGAATTTTGAAAAATAATTTTTAACTTTGATTGAATGTTGTTATTGGACATATATGTTGATTTTAAAATCAATAAAGCCAGCAAATAAATCATTCACTGGCAATAAATCTCTCATTAAAATAAGTTTTTAAATACTCATTTACCACATCAAATCATCAGGAATCACATAAGCTGCGTATGGATCTTCTTCATCAGTAGTTTGTTGATTATTCTCAGAATTATTCACAATAATAAAGCCTGTCATTTTCTCATTAATACGATCAGCCAAAGCTTTTGGTAAAAGTGCATAGCTGTTATTTTCTTTAGCAACAACTAAGCTTCCTGCCACTAAAGCATTGTAAATTTGTTGATTGATATATAATTTTTTGATTTTATTTTCATCAATAAACTGATAACTGACTTCACCATCAGTGTCTTTGATTTTATGTTGTCCAATCATTTGAATAATTGCAGCAACTAAGGCTTTTTCATCCAAAATGCGTTGCTTTTCTTGGTTTAAGGCTTGGTCTTTGGCAATTTTTTCTTGTTTGTCTTGCTCGATTTTAGCCTTGATTTCAGCGTCATTATTTTGACCTGTACGCTGTTCATGCTGTGCTTGTTTCGACAACTTTTTTGCCTTCTTGTTATCGACTAAGCCCGCTTTTAATAACTGAGCTGCTAAAGCATTTTTAACCATGTGAACAACCTACCTTCACTTTGCAAGATAATGAATACGAAAATAAATAAACCAATAAATGCAGCTTAAACTAAAACTGAGTAGTGCAGGCATTAGAAAGGTATTTAATTTTAAATAAGGATAGACCCCTGTGGCAATTATTCCACCTAAGATAAATCCAAATAAAATGAGTAAATGTAAAATAATACGTTTTTTTTCAACGTGTAGTCCACGAAATAAATAGCCTAAGGCAAGCCCTAAATCTGTTAAAACTCCAGATAAATGCGTGGTACGAATAATTGCGCCTTGATAATGGCTGACCATGGCATTTTGGATGCCCATTGCTGCACATGCCCAAAGCAATCCATAACGTGGATAATCTTGAATAAAATACCAACTGAGAATAATAAATGCAGTCATTAAACTCAATGGTAATCCATAACGACGACCCATTTGAAAATGGCTGTTGCCTAAAATAAAACCACTATAACTTGAGCCAAGCACATAACTAAGAATGACTAAAATCAAGAAAATGATATTGGATAGATCGCCTTGAATGATGCTAATCGCTAGCATACTGGCATTACCTGTCATGTGTGAAACGGATTGATGCAGTAAAGTAATCAAGCCAATGACATTGATCATGCCTGCATTCAGCGCAAGCATGAAAGCACCAAGTTGAATCCAAAGAGGGAGCTGTTGAAAAGGCATGGAACTAACTGAATCAAATCAAGATTTGATTCAGTATAGAACGAGATTATTTTTTAGCAAGGTCTACAGCAGCAGTAAATAATACATCGGTAGATGAGTTTAGAGCAGTTTCAGTCGAATCTTGCAATACACTGATGACCATACCAATCGCAACCACTTGCATGGCGATTTCACTTGGAATACCAAATAAACCACATGCTACAGGAATCAGTAAGAGCGAACCACCAGCAACACCCGATGCACCACATGCTGTCACCACCGCAACCACAGATAAAATCGCCATAGTGACAAGATCAACATGAATACCTAAAGTATTCACTGTCGCTAAAGTGAGTACGGTAATAGTCACAGCTGCGCCTGCCATGTTAATGGTTGCACCTAGAGGGATGGCAACGCTTGCAGTTGCTTCATCTACACCTAAACGTTTAGCAAGATCTAGATTTACAGGAATATTTGCTGCAGAACTACGCGTGAAAAAAGCAGTAATGCCACTTTCTTTTAGGCATTTAAATACTAAAGGATAAGGGTTGCGACGCATCACAATTGCCACAAGTAATGGATTAATGACCAATGCCACAAAGAACATACATGCCACTAAAACAGCAATTAAATGAGCATAATTCTCTAAAGTTTCTAAGCCAGCTTGAGCAAAAGTTGCTACGACCAAACCGAAAATACCAATCGGTGCGAGGCTAATCACAATGCGAATAATTGAATTGATCGCATTTGCAGCATCAGTGATAACTTGTTTAGTGGTATCAGAACCATGACGTAAAGCAGCACCTAAACCGACTGCCCAAGCCAAAATCCCAATAAAGTTGGCTTCAGAAAGTGCCGTGACAGGATTGGTAATAAAGCTAAGGAGTAAATTTTTTAATACCTCAGCAACGCTCCCAGGTGGTTGTAAAGCAACTTCACTGGCACTGGTAAACATTAATGTGCTTGGGAACATGATACTTGCAAAAACAGAACTGAATGCTGCCAATAGCATACCGACTGCATAGAGCATCAAAATAGGTTTTAATTGACGGTTACTTTGTCCAACTTTAAAATTGGCAATGGATGACATCACTAAAACAAAGACTAAAATCGGGGCAACCGACTTTAATGCTTTAATGAAAACATCACCTAAAATGCTGACGTATCCAGCAGAAGTAGGAAAAAGATATGCAACTATAAAACCAAGTATGATGGCAATAAGAATACGTGTGACTAAACTTAAACGTGCTAGGGCAGCGAACATATTAAAACCTGAGTTGCCTTAAACTGGACTAAAATCAATAAACAAGCCGACTATTCTATACCTAAAAGCACTTAGAGAATGAAACAATTTCACATAAAATATAAAGTACTAAAAAATATATAAATTTTTCAAAAATAAAGAAATTCCAGCAGTTTATTGATTCACCAAAATAAAAATTAAACAGAATGAAAGGTTTGTGCATCAAGCTCATGCATTGCTTGATAATGGGTTAGATAGATGTTTCCACTCAGTTCATCCAATAATTTTGACACTTTCAAACGATCCATGACAGGGCCTTTGACTTCAGATAAATGTAGCTGAATGTCAAGTTTGGCAAGTTCAGCATTAATGTCTTCAAGTGCTTCCAAAGCACTCAGGTCAATATTACTGATACTGGAGCAATTGATCACAACATGATGTAAATGTTGATTTTTACTGACTTCAGAAATGATAAACTCTTTCAGTGTATTGGCATTTAAAAATGTTAAATTCTCATCAATACGAATTGAAATAATATTGGCACTCGTCACTACTTCGTGCCGAGAAATGTTGCGAAAATGTTGTGTACCTTCAACTAGTCCAATTACCGCAATATGTGGGCGACTGATCCGCCAAAGCAATAATATAAAGGTTGATACGATCCCGATCATTAAACCTGTTGAAATATCAATACATAACACGCCTAAAAAAGTGACCCACATAGCGATACCATCCGCTTTAGAATAACGCCACGCTTCAATAAATGGTTTAAAATCTACCAATTTCCAAATTGACACGATAATAGTTGCTGCAAGTACAGCCAATGGAAGTTCCTTAAAAACACCAGTAAAATATAAACTCACAACAACAATCAAAATGGAGGAAAAAACACCTGCCATCGGAGTTTTTGCACCTGCATCAGCATTGACCACTGTACGTGATAAACTGCCTGTAACAGGAAAAGATGAGCTAAAACCAGCACTTAAATTGGCTAGACCTAAAGCAACCAACTCTTGGTTACTATTTAACTCACTTCTTTTTTGAAATGCAGTGGCTTGGGCAATCGAAATAGATTCAACAAAACTGACCATCGTGATCATGGCAGCACCAGGGAGGAGTTGAATGACTAAATCCCAAGACCAAAATGGCATTGATAAAGGAGGAAACCCTGAGGGAATTTCGCCCACAGTTTTGATACCAAACTGATCAATATGTAAAAATTGCACCAGTGCGATTGAAAAAAAGACTAAAAAGAGTGGTAATGATTTATTGATAAAAATAATGGTGTTTTTATTTAGTTTTGATAACGAAAAACCAATAAATTTAGGTGTATAAATCAATAATAAAATGGCACAGCCACCAAAAATTAAACTGGGGAAATGAAGCAGAGAAATATATTCTGCAGCAGAAATAATAAACTCAACCACATTGCCTGATTTTAACGGTAAATTGACTAAAAACTTAAATTGACTTAGAGCAATCAACACAGCAGAAGCAATAATAAAGCTCTTAATCACAGGATGGCTAATTAAACGAATCAAAAAACCAAAACGAAAAATACCCAATAAAGTTGATAAAATTCCCACCAAAACTGCCAATAAACATGCAGCTTGAATATAAACAGGTGAACCAACTTCATACAAAGGTTGTAAGGTTGCAAAGGTCATCATTGAGATCAGTGCAACAGGACCGATCGACAGTGTTGGGCTACCACCAATAATTGCATACACGATCATCGGTAAAATGCTGGCATATAGACCTGTAATTGGTGGTAAACCTGCGACCATTGCATATGCCATACCTTGTGGTACAAGCATTGCAATGACAATCAGTGCAGCAAGTAAGTCAGCTTTGAAAAACGGGGCATTATAGTGTTGCAGCCACTGCCATGCAGGGAGGATGGAACTCAATTTAGACTGAGGCTTAGGCATAAAAACTCTATATCACATTTTTATATATATTATGCAGAAAAAATGCTAAGAATTATAGTCCGATTTTGCAATGTCATCTGAAATCAACTTTGAATGTTATTTTCATTTTATTCAAAGTTGCTAAGGGGGATTAAAAGTATACTTGAACAATTATTTTGGGCAGTACAGGTCATAAAGAGTATTTAAAACAAGGCTCAGCTTTGGATCTTTAATCGAATAATAAATTTGTTTACCATCACGCCGTGTACTGACGACATCACTTTTACGCAGCATCATCAGTTGTTGTGACAACGTTGGTTGGGTAATTTTAGTTTGTTCTTCAATTTGAGAAACATTGAGTTCTTGTTGTACTAAATGACATAAAATCAATAAACGATCAGTATTTGCTAAAGATTTTAAAATTGAAACCACATCAGTGGCAGATGCTCGCATTGCATCAATTTGAAAACTCTGACTCATGAAGATCAGAAACTCCTAACATTGCCTAATGTGAATAACCGAAAAATGCACATCGTACATAGATCAGACCATTCTATTTCAAACGTTATCCTAACACGAATACCTTGATATTTATTTCTGATTAATCCTCAGTTTTTTTTATAAGGTATATTATTTTTATGTAATTCTTATAAGAAGATATAGATATAAAAATTTAAGATAAGTTTCAGTGCTTTAAGTTTTGAAATAGCGCATTTAATCGTTCTTTAAAATAGCCTAAGCAATATTAAAATCAGCAAAAGGATTATTTGCAAATAAGTTAAAAATGGCTAAAATAATTTAAGAATTTAATTCCAATATTCAGTAATTAAAATTAAAAAACTATAAATACAATTTATATGTTTGTTTAGCCAGATAAAATACTATGCTGATACAGTCTAAACGCACCTTGCTTATTTCGTTCTTCGTTATTATTTGTTTGATTTTAGATAGCATTTTTTATACGCAAATACACCCAGAGAGTGGAAATAAGCCACTGGAGTTTATTTATTTTTTAGCCCTACAGGGTGACAAAGAAGCTCAATTTACTTTGGCAAAAAGGATTGAAGATGCAGCACGCAATGACATTAATTTATCAGTGCAACAAACACTACCCAAAAAATTATTGGATTTTACGTATCAATTTGTTTTTATTCATCAAATAAATCACGAAAATGCTTTTGATCAGTTCTTTCAACCGATCTATAGCAGTCAATCTGAAGCTTTAAAATGGTATAAAACATCAGCAGAACAAGGGCATGCCGCTGCACAAGAGATCTTAGCTGAATATTATTATAATGATGGTCGAGGACCTCAGTTCAAAAAGGCATTTCATTGGATTTCAAAATTAGCCCCCAAAGGAGATGTTTTTGCTCAATCTCAATTGGGGTGGATGTATTTTTCAGGTTTAGGTGTGGAGCAAAATTATAAATTGGCGCACCAGTGGTTTTTAAAAGCAGGTTTACAAGGGAATCGTAGTGCAGCAGCATATTTGGCTTGGATGTATTTACATGCACAAGGCGTACAAGGCAATAATGCAGAAGCTTTTAAATGGTATGAAAAGGCGGCACAGTATGGTGACGAAGAAGCCCAAATGATGACCATTGCGATGTATACACTCGGTGTAGGCACAGAAAAAAATATTGAAAAATCTGAATTTTGGAAAAATAAAGTCAAACAAGCCACAAATCGAGATTTTGATTATTATTATGAACGAAATGATTATGAAAAGAGATTATTATATTTAGCAGAGACTAATGATAAAAACAAAGATCAGTATCTTAGTAATGAATATTCTCAAAAATATAATCAAGCACTGAAATATAAAAATGAAAGAAATGGCGATCTGCAACGTGCCTTTGAAATTTTTAATGATTTATTGACACGTAATGATCCGAGTGTGCAATATCAGCTTGCAGAAATGTATCAAAAAGGCATAGGAACTGAGCGAAATATCAATAAAGCGCTTGAACTTTATAAAATGGCAGCTGCACAAAATTATATTTTAGCATTATTACGTTTAGGAGATCTTTATTTTGAAGGAAATCAAGACTTAGCCCAAGACTATGCACAAGCTTTATTTTGGTATCAAAAAATAGAGGCTTTAGGGCAGCAACATGCCAATATGCGGTTAGGTGAAATATATATGAATGGTTTGGGTGTTAATAAAAACCCTGAAAAAGCTTTTCAATATTACTTATATTTAGCTGAACAAGGCAGTCAAGAAGCCATAAAAATCGTTATATATTGTTATGAGTCGGGCATTGGTACAACTAAAAATTTAAAAAAAGCGCAAGAAATGAAAGCAAAGCTTAGAATTTAAACAAACATGAAGATGATTCAGTTGTAACTTGAAGAATCCTCAATCAGAGCGTGCCGTAATGGTTTAAATTTATGTTCTAATAGCTCTATTCATTTATGTAAAAAACATCGTGCTTCTACAACCATTATCACAGGTTATCCCAACACTTTCCCATGATTATGCAGAATGGCATCAGGGGGAGGGAGGATTATGCATTGTGGTATATCGAAATTACAGAGCCAAGATTATTAGAATATTTAAATCATTTACGCACATATTTTTCCAATTTTTTGTTTCAACCAAATATTCGTCAGTTTCATATTACTTTATTTGTTTGTGGATTTTTAACGGAAAACCAGCCGTTATTCAATGATGATTTTTCAATAGTTCAATTCAAACAACAAATCCAACAAGTCATGCAGCAGCAATTACAAAGTTTTAAAATATCAACGGGAAATATCCAAAGTTTTGATAGTGCATTATTTGTTGAAATTTTTGATTATGAAAATAGCCTAAGCAAATTTAGAAAATTATTTGCAAAAAACCATTGCGAAATTGCTGCACTACAATATTTACCTCATATTACTCTTGGACTTTATAATCAAGCATACAATGCCTCTCAAATTTTTCAGGCGATTGATAGTATTCAACAAGAGTACTTTGAAATTAATATTGAGTATTTAACATTTGGGTATTACAAAGCCAAAATGATCCAAGGGCAGTTATTTACTTATCAACATATTTACTTAGGTTCATTATGATTCAACTGATTTTAGGTGGTGCACGTTCGGGAAAAAGTCGTTTGGCGGAACAATTTGCTCAGGCATCCACTTTGGCTGTGACTTATATTGCAACGGCGCAGGCGTGGGATGTAGAAATGCAATCACGCATCGAGCATCATCAAAATCAGCGACCTATAGATTGGACAGTAATTGAAGAACCGCTTTATCTGGCAGATGTATTAAAAAAAATAGACCAGCCCAATCATGTCATTTTAGTAGATTGTTTAACTTTATGGATGACCAATCTATTGTTAAAACAAGATGAAAATTCACTCGATACTGAAAGTGATAATGTGCAGATACAAGAGTGCGAAAAGTTATTAAAAATATTACCGACATTACAAGCACAGATTATTTTAGTGAGTAATGAAACAGGACTCGGTGTTGTGCCGATGGGTGAAATTAGCCGTAAATTTGTAGATGAATCAGGTCGTCTACATCAGCAACTTGGAAAAATTGCTGATCAAGTGATTTTCTGTGTTGCAGGTTTTCCAATGTATTTGAAAGGAGAGAAAAAATGAATTGGTGGTTAGATGCATGTAAAAGCCCAAATATTGTGGCAAAACAACAGGCTGAACAACGTCAATTGCAATTAACTAAACCAACAGGCTCACTTTCAACTTTAGAAAATGTTGCTGTGCAATTGGCAAGTTTGCAAGGTCAAGCTAAACCGAATGTTGATTTTCCTTGGATTTGTATTTTTGCAGGCGATCATGGGGTGATGGAGGAAAATATTTCTGCTTATCCGCAAGCTGTGACTCGACAAATGTTACAAAATTTCACCACAGGTGGCGCATGTATTAGCGTGATTGCCAAAGAGTATAATGCAAAACTACAAGTGATTGACTGTGGTTCGGTTGGCGAAGCCTATGAATATCAAGGTGTAGAACGACATTGTATCGCTGAGGGAACAGCAAATTTTGCTAAAACAGTCGCAATGACTGAAGCTCAATGCCAAGCAGCGATGCAACTTGGAAAAAATAGTGTAGATCAAGCTTTTGCACAGAATGCTTCGATTTATGTCGCAGGTGAAATGGGCATTGGAAATACCTGTTCTGCATCTGCTGTTGCGTGTTTTTTACTTGGTGAAGCTGCTGAAAAATTAACGGGTGTCGGTACAGGCATTCGTGCTGAACAATTAGAACATAAGAAAAATATTATTAATCAAGCCATCGAACTACATCAAAATTATGTGAATAAAGATGCTTTTAAAGCCCTTTGTGCAGTGGGTGGTTTAGAAATTGCAGCGATGGCAGGTGCATATATTCGTTGTGCACAAATTGGTTTACCTGTTGTAGTGGATGGGTTTATCAGTAGTATTTCGGCTTTGATCGCTGTGCGTTTAAATCCTGAAGTTCGTGAATGGATGCTGTTTGGGCATCAATCTGCTGAATATGGACATCAACGTTTATTGCAAGAATTAAATGCTGAACCCTTATTAAAACTGAATTTACGCTTAGGTGAGGGTAGTGGTGCAGGTGCATCTTTGGGTGTGATTAAACTGGCATGTAGTTTACATAACAATATGGCAACTTTTGCAGAAGCTGCGGTGATTGGTGAAAAAGTTTAATACTTTAAGTCAATACATTGCTATTTAAATCATAAAGTTATATAGAGTTATGAAATGAAATTGAAGATTGATCTACTTCGGCATGGTGAAACTACTTTGAGCCATACACTAAGAGGTTCAACCGATGATGCCTTAACTGAACAAGGTCAAATGCAAATGCAGACGGCGATTCAGGATTTTTTAGATCAATCTTCACAGCCAGTTCCTTGGCAGGCAATTTATAGTTCACCGCTACAGCGTTGTCAGTCATTTGCTGAAAATTTAAGTGAAAAATATGCGAAAAAATTGCTTATCGAGCCTGATTTACAAGAAATACATTTTGGTGATTGGGAGGCAAAACCCACCCAATGGATCTATGAAAATTTTCCAGAACAATTGAATCAGTTTTGGCAAACACCTACCCAATATGCGCCACCCAATGCAGAAACAATGCAGCAGTTTCATATGAGAATTTGCCATGCACTCGAAAATATACAACACAACATGCAACAGCAACATTGGCAACGGGTTTTGTTGGTCACGCACGGTGGTGTGATTAAATTATTAAAATGTCTTGCTGCACAAAAGAGTTTAGATGAGCTTTTAACGATGTCAGCAGAACTGGGTACATTACATCGTTTTGAATTGGATGTTGAACAACAAAAAATACATTATTTATCAAACGATTTACGATTAAGTAATTTAAAAACTGAAGAATTTTAAAATGACTCCATTTTTCATCGCATTGCAGTTTTTAACAACTTTTCCAATTCAGTTAAAAACGATGCCAAGCCCTCAGCAAAATGGACAATCTTTGCTATTTTATCCAGTTGTGGGTCTCTTGATTGGCGCTATTTTATTGGCGATTGCAACATTTTTACACAGCTTGCCGATCATTTTATTGGCTTCAATTCTTTTATGTACATGGATTTGGTTGACAGGCGGTTTACATTTAGATGGTTTAGCGGATACTGCGGATGCATGGGTGGGTGGCTTTGGTGACAAAGAGCGAACCTTAACGATCATGAAAGACCCAAGTTGTGGTCCGATTGGTGTTTTAAGTTTAGTCATCATTTGTTTATTAAAGTGGTCTGCAATTTATGTGCTACTTCAACAAAAAATGCCACTTGCGTTGTTCATATTTCCAGTGCTTGGACGTATTGCACCTCTGATTTTATTTCTTACAACGCCTTATGTTCGAAAAAATGGTTTAGGTTCAGCATTGACGGAATTTATTCCCAAAAAATCAGCTATTTTTCTCATTATTATTTGTTTGATTTTTCCTGTTATTTTTTCATGGATTTGTATTTTTAGCAGCCTTATCTTTATATTCAGTCTATATTATTTACGATATAAATTTATGCAACGTATTTCAGGTATTACTGGGGATACTGTTGGAGCAAGCATTGAAATTTTAGAAACAGTGACTTTGTTTTGTTTTGTGATTTTAAGTTTTTATTTTTAATTTTATAGCATATCCTCATTTTATCTTGACCTTAGTACTGTGCAAGATCTTTAAAAATAAACCATGAGGTCAGCATGACAATTCAAAATACAAAAATTTTAAACCATCACTTTTTAGCTGATATGTATGAAGATTCTTATTTTCCGCCACATTTAGTTGATCAAGTGAAGCAAATTTTATTGGATTTATGCGTAGAAATTGAAACGACGAAACCTAAAAATCTTGATGAATTATATCTCTTAACACATACTGCGACTGAAAAAATTAACGATTTGCAAACCGCTTTTGATGAAGCAGGGAGTGAGATTGAAACAGTAGCACGTGATAGTATTGGTATGGATTTTGATTTTATTGCCAAAGCTTATGATTATCATGATGCGGATGGGGAAAAATTGATCTCACCCCGAGATTGGTAAATTTTTGATCTTATAAATCTTAATTGCCAATCATTAAATACCATGAATGATTGGCAATTCATTTTCTAAATTAAATCGCATAATATAAAATTATCTGTACTAAATATGGTCCTAAAATCACCATAAAAATACCTGCGAGTACCATAGTTAAACTTGCAATAACCCCTTCTTGCTGATCACGCATATAGGCTTTACTTGTACCAAAACCATGCGCTGCATTTCCAAGCGATGCTCCCATAGCAAAGTGAGATTTCAAGTGAATCATCTTTAAAATAACATCACCAAAACACATTCCGATCAGACCTGTAATAATGGTAAATAAAATAACTAATTCCACCGAACCGCCAATATGTCCTGCAAGTTCCATGGCAAAAGGTGTAGAGATCGAACGTGCCATCAAGCTATATGTCGTACTATGATCAAAATGAAAGAATTTTGCTAAATAAAAAGCACTGAGCATCCCAGCAAACATACCCAAGAATACACCCATTGAAATAGATAAAACGTGTTCTTGAATAACTTTACGATATTCATAAATAGGAATCGCAAAAGCCACAGTTGCAGGTCCTAGCATCCACACGATCCATTGACTGTCCGCCATATAGGTGTCATAAGTCGTATGAGAACCAAGCAAAATAGCGATAATCATCACAGGAACAAGAATTGCAGGTGAAAAAACCAAGTAAGGCAATTTACGGTGCACTCTTTTCACTAAAATATAGGCAAGTAATGTTCCAACAAAACAGAGAATGGAAATTAAAGACATTTATGTTTCTCCTGATGATGTTGTGATAGTCGTTGTTTGATTTTATTTTCAAGTTTAAAACCAAAATGTACGCTATAGGCAGTGCAGACCATGACACAAACTGTTCCTATAAACACAGCAACAAGCAGTTGCCAACCTTCAGTCAGAAATAAGTCTTTGTATTTGATCAACCCAATAAAACATGGAATAAAAAATAACACCAATTCTGCCAAAATAAAGTCAGCACCTGTTTTAATCCAATCTAACTTTAAAATGCCACTCAATAAGCTCAGCAATAAAATCATTAGACCGATGACAGCCGCAGAAATGGGTATGTTCAAAACATGCTTAATCATTCCGCCGATTGCTAGAAATACCAATAACAAAAGAATTTGCAAAAATACTTTGCTGATCAATATAAACTTTGCAGATAAGTTAAATTTAGAGGACAAGTAATGTAAATAGGACATGAAATACGGCTTATTTCGAGCAGATGCATTATTTTATTTCTAATCTTTATGTTAAATTATGAATAATTAAATTAATATTATTCTTAAAAGGAATAATTTGTGGATTTAAAAAATTTAAAAATTTTTCGTACGGTTGTAGAAGTGCAAAGTTTTTCTCTAGCAGCAGAAAAATTATGTATGACTCAACCGACGATCAGCAAAGCCATTGCCAATTTAGAACATGAATTACAATCAGCACTCTTTAAAAAGGGGGAGGCAGGGCGTAAACGTGAGGTACATTTAACTTATACAGGTGAATTAATCTACCAACATGCGGTGACGATTTTAGAAGAACAACAAAAAATTTATGACACCATTCAACAAGTACAATATCTGAAAAAAGGTAAATTGACCATCGGTTTACCACCTTTGGGTTCTGTGTTATTTAGTCCATTAATTGCATTATTTCATCAACAATATCCTGAAATTGAACTTAGATTTTTAGAAGTTGGTGCAAATGGTGTAGAGGAAGCGATCGCTGCAAAAACGGTAGATGTTGGTATTTTACTGGGTAATCTAAGACCCAATTTTTCAGCGATTCCAGTATTAGACTCACCTTTGTGTTTATTATCAGCCAAAAATTCAAAGTGGAAAAATCGACAAAATGTAGATTTTATTGAACTAAAAGAGGAGTCATTTTTACTATATGCTGACTCATTTACCTTAAATAATGTGATAATCGCAGCAGCACAAACGGCGGGTTTTGAACCACATGTTGTGTGTAAAAGTGGGCAATGGGACTTTATTTCAAAAATGGTTGAGTTCGATATGGGCTTGGCACTATTACCTAAAATTTATTGTGATCAGTTGGATCAAGCACATTATAATACGGCGCTTTTGACACAGCCCAATTTAAATTGGACTCTTAGTATGGCATGGAATAGATCAGTCACGATGAGTCCCGCAACACATGCTTGGTTGGATATTATTGACCATCATCGCGATAAAATTCACTTTTAAATTTTTCACAGAAAATCACCTACTATAATTGTATTATCAGGGCATTGAGTTGGTTTGTTTAATTTGTATTGAATTGAATCATTTGCTAAAGCCAAGCCTGCTACACCGAAACTTGTATTCAATAAAATTTCTTTTTTCGATTTGTTATCTCGCACCCCTATTATTTGATGATTTGAATCATAAATTGCGGTTTGGTTTTTATTAAAAATGAATAAAAAATCTTTTTTTGTGTCAGGTATATTTGCAATTAAACACTGATTTTTAATAGATAAAATCATTTCTTGTTCTTTTTCTTGTAAAAGGATTATAGGTTTAAGATGAATAGCATTTTGATCAGCAATGAAAGGTAGTTGTCTATTCATCTGTAATTCTTTTTCTTTAGTCTGTTTATGCAAATTATCGTCAGTTTTTATATTACAAGCACTTATGAGGGTGACTACAAATAGATTAAATACTAATAGAGGTCTAAATTTCATTTTTAATTTCCTTTTTATTTATTATTCAATTGAATCATCAACTTTAATCCTAAAGCATTCAAAAGAGCAGTTCTAGCATGTGGATGTCGTTTGGTTTCCTGCTGAATTAAATCTTGAAAACGTGTTTTGAAACCCTCTTTAGGGTAATGCTTTAAAATTTCAGTATGATAATGTTGTGAAATATATTCAGGTTGAGTACCAATCACATCATAGGCAGTTGCTTGCTGTAAAAGTAAAGTTTCTTTTGCCAAAGTAGGATCATTTTCATCTAAATGACCATTCATATGTAGACAGATCGCATCTGAAATTTGTTGCGTTTTATGGGTAGGATAATGATGTCGATGACAAATACTTTCTGAACGTAAGGCACTTTCAAATGTAAAGCATTGGCAGTTTTGATATTCAGCTTTTGGATTTGCCAAAGCCACATCATGTAATAAACTGGCTATTAAAAAATTCTCCTCATCAAATTGCCATTGTTTGATATTTGCAATAGCCACACCCCAAAAATAACACCGCCATGAATGTAAAATCGTTTTTTGGCAATGGGTTTGTTCTAATTCAAAAAGGGCATCTTTGATGATCGCAGTGTCAGGAATGTTTATTTGCTCTCGTGTCAAATGATTCACAGTTGATGCTTTGGTAAATCTTGATTTTACAAAATGAGAAGTCGCAGGAAGCATCACTTTTTGCATCAAAGTCATTTTATCTTTAAAACTTAATTTGCCTTGCGTTAAGGTCATCCAAGCACGATCACCAAGCATTTTTATTCCTTTTATTAAAATTAGAGTAATTGCTCTAATTTATTGTGCATGGAAATATTCAAAAATGCAATTTAAAAATAGATGAGTATTTAAGAGAAAAATTCTATATTTTTAACGCAAATTTTGATGATCGGATTTTTTTTGTATGCAAAATGTACAAATAGAATATATTTTGTCAAACAATTTGATTTAATAAATTTAATTGTTTGATTTTATTGATTATTTTTTTGTTTTAAAAGTGTAATGCAAGTGCTATATTTGCGCCGTTATCGCAGTGCAGTAGCTGAAATGTTTTCGTTTTTGTCCATCGAGTTTTGTCTGTTTTTCATTGCCTTTTTTTGTATTTATTGGTCATTTCGTTTTAGCCCGAAAATACAAAATATGATTTTGATCCTGTTTAGTTATACGGTGATTTATCTGATGGCAGGTGAATTACCTGTATTGATTTTATTTGGATTTACCAGTGCGGTTTTTCTGATCAGTGTTTTGATGGAGCGCTATACACAGCATAAAAAGAAATTATTATTACTTGGTATTGTGCTGACTATTGCACAATTATCTTTATTTAAGTTTTATGACTTTTTCAAAGCGCAAATCACGCTTGCATTTGATAGCTTAAATTTAGACAGTTCTGGTCTGGTGGCAAATCTGATTTTACCTTTAGGGATTTCGTATTATTCATTTCAAGCAATTAGCTATTTGGTTAGTCGTTACCGTGAAGAAGTTGGAGTACCGCGCTTTAATTTTAGCGATTTACTCATGCACTTTTCATTTTTTGCCACCATTACCGCAGGACCGATTGCACGTGCGCAAAGTGCCAAAGGCTTAACGGATATTCAAGGACACGCCTGTGGTATGAGTGAGCAAATTCGTTCATCACAGCGCCGTCATATTTTATTTCCAAGTTTGGCATTTTTATTAATCGCTTTGGCATTGGTGAAAAAATGGTGGATTGCAGGATGGTTGGCTGATAATTGGGTCAATCCAGTCTTTGCAAATCCGATGCAATATCATAGTTTAGAAGTGCTCGCTGCGATTTACGGTTATACCTTACAACTATTTTTAGACTTTTCGGGCTATAGCGAAATGATGATCGCTTTTGGTCTACTACTTGGCTTTAAATTGCCTGTCAATTTTAGAGCGCCATTACTTGCGCATAATATTCGTGATTTTTGGGACAAATGGCATATTAGTTTGTCGACATGGATTCGTGATTATATTTATATTCCGTTGGGTGGGAGTCGTGGCGGTTTTGTACGTACCCAATTTAATTTATTGTTGGCGATGGTACTTTCAGGTGTTTGGCATGGCTCAGGTTGGAATTTCTTTTTATGGGGGCTTTTTCACGGTTTAGCTTTGGTACTGCTCAATGTTGCAGACAAACTTTATGAAAAAGTATTTAAAGTTTCAGCGAAAGAAGCCCGTGATGCATTGTACAAATCGAGTTGGATCGGCAAAGTCTTAGGTGTATTTGTGACGATTAACTTTGTTTGTTTTTGCTTTGTGTTTTTCCGTGCGAAAACTTTTGAAGAAGCGATACAAGTTTTTCAAGCGTTATTTACTAATTATATCAATGTGCAATGGTCAAATAATCCATTGTATTTATTAACTTTATTAACAGTTTCTTGGATTGCATATCCATTTATCAAGCGTCTATTTTCAATACAAAAAATGCGTTTTGAGATATTACCGAAATATGCACTTTTTGTACCTTTACTGATTGTTTTTATTGTCATTGTAATTTGTGCCCCATCAGGCATTCCTGGGTTTATTTATGCCAACTTCTAATTCAAATGAAATAACAGATTTAAACGTTGATTATCAACAGGCTACAGCACAGGATCACATTGAAAATGATCACTGGCAGGGTGTGCTTTATACAGTATTATTTTTAGTGATAACAGCGGTTTTAGGCATATGGATTATGCAAAATTCAGTGAATGCCTATTATCAGCAAACTTATCATCAAGATAGTCCACTCAAGTTTTTTGATGAATATCCAATTTGGCAAAAAGGCGGTGAATTGGGCACCTTGTTTTATGCTGAACACGATGTCGCAAAAAACTCAATTCAGCAAAATAATCAATATATTGTCGATATCTTCAATCATGATTATGCTTATACCGCAGCGTATAAACAGCAATTGGCTGAAAAAGCCAAGCAAGAAAAAATTCGTTTAGCCAAAGAAGCAGCAGCACGTGAGCATCAAAATTTACTGAATCAATTTAGCTTAACGAAAAATGATCAAGTATTTTTTGCAGGTGATTCTTTGATGCAAGGGGTTGCACCATTTGTACAAAAGCATTTACTGGAAAATTATGAAATTAAAACAGTGAATCTTAGTAAACAAAGTACAGGATTATCTTATCCAAGCTTTTTTGATTGGCCAAAAACCATTAAAGATACGATTATAAGCAATCCTGATATTAAAATTTTGGTGGTTTTCTTAGGACCAAATGACCCTTGGGATATGCCAAATCCGAAAGGCGGAACGTATTTAAAATTTAAATCACCTGAATGGGAAGCCATTTATCGTTCACGTATTATCGAGATTATTGATACAGCGAAACAGCATAATGTCAGCGTGATGTGGTTAACGCCACCAAATATGCGTAAACCCCAACTCAATGAACAAATGATTTATTTAAATCAATTGGTTGCAGATCAGGTACAAAAAAGTAAAGCATTCTTCATAGATTCTCGACCTATTTTAGGTAATAAGAACAATGTTTATAGTGATTATTTGGTTAAAGATGGTCAGTCAATTAAAATGCGCAGTGCGGATGGGATTCATTTCTCCGCTGAAGGGCAAAAAGCGATTGCAGATGTGATTAGCCAACATTTAAAAGTGATTCAGTAATCAACATCTAATTAGAGATTCGATTTAGGTAAATTCATGACAATGATTAAAAAAACGCTTGTTGCAAGTATTTTAACAAGCCTTGCAATTGGACAAAGTTTTGCAAGTAATTTAACTAATTTTAATGAGCCAAATACTGCTAAGTTAAATGCAGCGATCCAAAATCGTGATGTACATGTGGTGCAGTTTGGTGACTCGCATACTGCCGCAGATGAAATGACCAATGTTCTACGTCAACAACTGCAAAATGCTTTGGGTAATGGGGGTATGGGTTGGGGTATGCCAATGTATTTTTCGGGTCAGCGTATGGCACGATTTGGTTATGACAACTCAGGTTGGAGTCCTATTTCAAGTCGTACCCAACGTAATGATAATTATACTTTGGGCGGTTTAAATGCTGTACCACAACATGCAGGTGCAACATTAACCATCAAAGCAAAACAGTTTGAACAAGCGCAAAATATTTTAGTCAGTATTCGCCAAGCAGCCAACGATGCAGCATTTACAGGAGTGGATGCTGATGGAAAAAGTTTTACACTAGAAGCACCTATTAAAAACAACCGTTGGCAAACCGTGCGTTTTACAGCAAAACTGCCATTTACCATTACTGCACAGCATAACCAAAACTCAGCTTTAGGTGGATGGTGGGCGAAAAATCAAAATGGTTCAGGTGCGGTTGTATCAGCTTTGGGAATTAATGGAGCGGAGTTGTCTTATTGGAACCGTTGGAGCAATGATTGGCAAAATGAATTGACTGCTGTTGCGCCAAATTTAGTGATTTTGGCGTATGGTACTAACGAAGCATATAATGATAACCTAGATGTTGAACAAGCACGTTCTATTTTAGTTGATAAAATTCAAAAGATTAGAATAAGTTCACCACAAACGGCGGTGATGATCATATCTGCACCTGAAAGTTTAAAGCGTACAGGAGGTGAGTGTGGTAGCCGACCGATTAAATTAAGTGCAGTTCAAAGCATGCAATTAGAAGTCGCTCAATCTATGCATACCTTATATTGGGATTGGCAAAAAGCAATGGGCGGTAGTTGTTCAATGAAATCTTGGATCAATCAAGGTTTAGGGCGAGCAGATGGCGTACATTTCTCAGCATCAGGTTATCAGCGTTTAGGGCGTAGTTTGGCTGCTGATGTGCTCAATCTTTCAGGTGTAAATATAGATCATACTCAACCTACATCAAACACGGAACCGAATAATAACAATTCAACACCACTCACCAATTATGGACAACTTGGCTTTGCACAAATCTGTTTAGAAGGTTCTAATGAGTGTAAAAGCATTGGGCGTTAAGACTTAATGAAACTTGGAAAATATACGTAATTGAATGGAGTATTTTGATTCAATTACGCTATTTTCTATAAAATGCTCACAACAAAGCTTTTATTTAGACAGAATAAATTCCCAAATAATATAGCCAAGCGTAAAGCCAAGTAATGAATACGCAGTAATGATAAAAAATACAAAACTCGCTTTATTATGCTTTCGTAAAAAATTCATAGTAATCAGCCTTTATCAGTTGATGATTTATTGTGACTTATTTAAATTAAAATAAAAGGTATAGAAATGCGTTAAAAAACTATAACAGATGCGTTTTTTTGTATTGATTATATGAGTTTATTGATAATTTTTCAGATAAATAGTACATCTGTATCGGTTTTTGTACATTAAAATAAATCAGGATTCAAACTTTTAGGATTTAATATCTATAAAATTACAAATCAAATGTTGAATATATTTAATAATTATATATTATGAAAACATATAATGTTTATTGAGTGATCAGATATGCATCCCTATCTAAATGCCTTGCTTGGCGGTGCGTTATTAGGCATTGCTGTAGTTGGCTATTTATATGCCAACGGTAGAATTGCAGGAATTAGTGGATTAATTGGACAACTTTTCAATAAAACAGGCTTCTTCCAACGCCCAGCAACATGGTTTTTATTGGGCTTATTTGTGACCCCTTTTGTCTATGGTCTATTTTTCACTCCAAAGATCGAGATCAATGCATCTCCATTGGCAATGATAATTGCAGGCTTATTGGTCGGTTTTGGTACACGCTTAGGTTCTGGATGTACCAGTGGGCATGGGATTTGTGGAATCAGTCGACTGTCTAAACGCTCAATGGTGGCAACAAGTGTGTTTATGCTCGCAGGCTTTATCACCGTTTACGTGATGCGTCATTTATTGGGATGGTAAATATGAAAAATATCTTGGCTTTTATTTTTGGTGGTTTATTTTCAATAGGTTTGATGTGGTCTGGTATGGCAAATCCTGAAAATGTCCTCAGCTTTTTAGACTTATTTGGTGAATGGAATGCCAGTTTGATGTTTGTCATGATTGGTGCAATCAGTGTGGCATTTATTCCATTTCAAAAAGCCATCCGTAAACCTGTGACACTATTTCATGAAAAAATTGAATTACCAACATCAACACAAATTGATAAACGTTTAATTCTTGGTGCATTAATTTTTGGTATAGGCTGGGGAATCGCAGGAATTTGTCCCGCACCTGCATTTACTTTGATTGGTTTAGGGTATTATCAAGCGATCTATTTCATTGCGGCAATGTTCATTGGTGTATGGTTACATCGCAAATTTGATGGAGCAAAATAATATGCAAACAATTGTGGTACAAGATTTTTTTGATGAAAATACCCATACTTTTAGTTATGTTGTTTCAGATCCAATCACATCGCAATGTGCCATTATTGATAGTGTTTTAGACTATG
Organism: Acinetobacter sp. CFCC 10889; assembly: GCF_003268395.1. Classification (GTDB taxonomy): domain Bacteria; phylum Pseudomonadota; class Gammaproteobacteria; order Pseudomonadales; family Moraxellaceae; genus Acinetobacter. Next base: position 56,682 of record NZ_LQXQ01000006.1, read on the forward strand.
ATGCGGCTTCAGCAAGTACCACAACGACGCATGCGGATTTGATTATCGCTTATATTCAAGCCAATAATTTAAAAGTACAATGGATTTTAGAAACCCATGTACATGCTGATCATTTAACTGCTTCACAATATTTAAAAGAAAAATTAGGCGGAAAAGTCGCAATGAGTGCGAAAATCAGTGAGGTACAAAAGACCTTTTCTGATATTTATCACTTTGAAAATACGGAATATTTTAATGTGGCTTTTGATTATTTATTTGCAGCAGATGAGACATTTAAAATTGGGCAACTGGATGCTTATAGTATTGCGACACCCGGACATACGCCTGCCTGCTTAAGTTATGTGATCGAAGATTGTGTTTTTGTCGGTGATACTTTATTTATGCATGACTATGGCACAGCACGTTGTGATTTTCCCAAAGGAAGTGCATCACAACTTTATGATTCTATACAGAAAATATTTTCATTGCCTGAGCATTTTCGACTATTTTTATGTCATGATTATTTACCTCAAACACGAACAGAATATCAGTGTGAAAGCAGTGTAAAAGCACAGAAATTAAAGAATATTCATGTGCATATTGGCATAGAAAAAGCAGATTTTGTACATATGCGAGAGCAACGTGATGCAACTTTAGCTATGCCAAAGCTGATCTTACCCGCAATTCAAATTAATATGGTCGCAGGGCATTTTCCTCAAGCTGAAAGTAATGGTGTGCAGTATTTAAAAATTCCATTTAACTATTTTAAATCCTAGAATATTTTAGGATTTATTGATCATATATCTATGCTGTGCTGCGTTTGAATCTGCTGAATTTTAGTTTGAATACTGTGAATTAAACAATCTAAGCCATGCTGAATCTCTGCTGTCCATGTAAATGAACAATTTAAACGTAAATAATGCTGCTGAGAATTCAGCATGTTAAAGAGCTGACTAGGTGTTACATCTATATTTTGTTGAATAAGATCGTGATAAATATCCATACTGTCTACAGAAATCGGCAGTTTGATCCAGAGAAAAAAACCACTCGCATAAGAAAAAATTTGGCATTGTTCAGGTAAATTTTGTTCGAGATAATGAAAAATTTGTTTCTTATTGCGTTCTAAATTGCGTCTGAGTTGACGTAAGTGCTTTTCATAATGGTGATGTTGTAAAAACTCAACTAAGGCATTTTGTAAAAGCGCATTGGTTGAAATAGTGCTCATGAGTTGTAAATGTTGAATTTTATTTGAAAATTTTCCAGCATGTACCCAGCCAACTCGAAAGTTAGCACCTAAAGTTTTAGAAAAAGAAGAACAATGTAAAACCCAATTGTGTTGATCAAAGTGTTTGACAGATAGTGGCTTTTTTTGACCAAAATACAATTCTTCATAGACGTCATCTTCAATCAAATACACTTGATATTGATGTAAAAGTTCAGCAATTTTTTGTTTGGTATCATTGCTTGCAGTAAAGCCAATGGGATTGTGGCTATTGAGCATCAACCAACATACTTTGATGGGATAATTTTTTAAAATGTGCTCAAAGGCATCTAAATCAATACCTAAACGAGGATGTTCAGGCACAGTAATGACTTTCAGCCCCAATCTTTCAGCAGCCTGCCAAGCACCGTAAAAAATCGTTTCTTGTAAAACAATATAATCACCCGCTTGTGCGACTGAAGCCAAAGCAAGATTGAGTGCATCTAAACATCCTGACGTAATCACAAGATCATCGGCTTGAGTCGCAATGCCATGTAGACTGTAGCGCTGTGCAATGATATTTCGCAGTTCAATATTTCCGGGTGGAAAACTGTCCACATGCAAATAACTATTTTTAGAGCGAGAAAGTTGCCCCATGATTTGGGTCAGTTTTTGCGAATAGACCAATTCTGATGATGGAAATGCTGAACCTAAGCCCAAATTGCTTAAAGGTTGAATCGATTTGAGGTATTTAAAAATCAGCGAATTAATTTCAACTTGCGCATTGATTGATACGATAGTTTGAGAATTTTGTGATTTTTCATTTAAATAATCATTTACAAAATAACCTGATTTTTCTTTTGAATAAATTAAACCTTGTGCTTCTAGTGCTTGATAGGCATTCATCACTGTCATGAGGCTAAAACCCGAACGTTGCACCTGATCCCGCAAAGAGGGTAGTTTTTCGTTGGGTTTGAGCGTGCCATTTTCAATAAGCTGTCGAAGATGTTGTGCCAATTGGTCTGATTTATACATAAATACTCAAAATACTAATTTAGATATGCGTGGTCTGCACCTACGGCAAAAATAACGCCGATGCAAAACAACGCACAGTAAATAAAAAACCAAATAATCATACGTTTAAATGCTTTGTCTGAGATAGAGCTGTCAGCATATTGTGGTGCTTTTTTTGAATCTTGATCGTGGTTCATGGGAGTGATCTCATTTCAATCTGTATGTGTAGTATGAAAAAGATCAAAAAAAAGTGCTATACACAGAACTGTACTAAAAAAATATAACAGATCAACCAAATAAAACCTATCTGTTATATTTGAATATGGTTTATAGACTGAATTTGCATATTTTTAAAATTGAATCAAGAACAACTAAAACTGAATTTTCAAGCGTTGAATGCGTGGTTTGATATGTTCCCAACTGGTTGAAATCCAACAAATCAGTGAGCCTAATGTTACCAAGCATACACCATGCCAAAATTCGATCGACAATGTTGTTTGTAAAATCAACATGGAAAATAAGGTAGAAAAAATAGGGCTAAAATAAGAAAGTGTGACTAAAAACGTGATATTTCCTTTGATAATACCAATATTCCATGCGGCATAACCCAATGCTGTTGCAAAACCAACCGCAAGTAAATAGGGAAGAACTTCAAAATTGATTTTGGGGAGTGTCTCGAAAGAATGTGTCATCAGTAATTTTGTCCATAAAACTACTGTAATCATGATGAAATACAGAGCAATAGGATTATGTCCTTGACTATATTTTCGAGTAATCACACAATAAATCGCCCATAAAATTGCACCCATTAACGCCAAAATATAGCTGAATGGGTTGGACATAAAATGCGAGATCAGCGTAGATAAAGAAAGTTGATTATTGCCTGTTTGAATCCAAATGATACCACTCATACTGACCATTAAGCCAAAGACGACAAACAGGCTAAATTTTAGTTCTTTGAAAATAATCAGCATCACTACGGTTAGACTTGCCCATAAATAATTCACTAAACTAATTTCAATGGCTTGTTGAGGCGTTTGAGCAAGTGCAATCGCATAAGAAAAGCACAATTCATAAACTAAAAATAATAGAGATGCACCAATGAGATAAGCTTTTGGAATAATTTTTAAATTTGGAATTTTAAATATAATCAATAAGATAATCGCACTTAAACTATACATCAGTGTAACAGCATAATCAGCACCTAATAGACTACTCAGTTTTTTTAATAATCCAACCAAAGAAGACCAAAGCAAAATAGCACTAAAGCCAAGAAGCGTAGCGAGATTTTTTGACATGACGAAGCTGCTTTTGCCTAGAAAATAGGGCGTTTTAGGATGAAAAATTGATGTGCATAGTATAGTGTTTTTTTATTTTATTGAATGACGGATTTTAAGATTGAAAACAGCTTTTTAAGTGATTTATTTGAATGATTGGTAAAAGAGAAAAGTTTGAATACTAGGTGCAATAAATAAAAAAAGCTATTGCTGAATATCAAAAAATTAAAGTTTGAAAAATACGGAAATTTAATAGCAAAATCATATTTTTCAAGTTGAAAGGTGTATATTCAAGTCTGTTTTGAATTTTATGTTTAAGTCACAATTTATGACATCAATTTGGATTTTATTTACAGTTATGGCTGCATTTATGCAGGCATGGCGCAATGCTTTTCAAAAGCAATTAAGTCTCACGGTTGATGTGTATGGTGTGACTTTAGCACGTTTTATTTTCGGATTGCCTTTTGCGGTTTGCTATATCTATATTTTATATCAGCAGCAACCCTTGACCGTACAAGTTGAATTTACTGTTCGTTATTGGCTCTATATTGTTATTGCAGGACTCAGTCAGATTGCTGCAACGGCATTAATGGTGCAGCTCTTTAAACAAAAAAATTATGCAATTGGTGTGGGCTTAGCGAAAAGTGAAGCCATATTAGCTGCAATTATTGCAGTCGCAGTTTTACATGAAAAGTTAACAATATTAGGTTGGTTTGGGGTTGTACTTGGTGGCGTAGCAGTATTCTTACTGAGTAATGGCAAGAAAAAAGAACACATTTCATTGCAAACCTTGATGATCGGTATTGGCAGTGGCTTGTGCTTTGCGATTACTTCATTATTGGTTCGTGAAGCCAGTTTAGAGTTGAGTACATTGCCATATTTACATCGAGCAGCGTGGGTACTGCTCAGTATTATCGGTTTTCAATGTATTTCTATGTTGCTGTTTTTAAGTCTTTTTAGTCGAAAAACATTGTTAGCAATGTGGCAGAAAATCGGGCTTACTTTTAAAGTCAGCGTATGTAGTTTCTTGGCTTCTTTGGGTTGGTTTACGGCGATGAGTATGCAATCTGTGGCGATTGTAAAAACACTTGGTCAGATCGAAATATTATTTAGTTTATTGATTTCAGTGTATTTCTTTAAAGAAAAATTAGCTAAAACAGAGCATGTTGGGCTTGTTTTGGTGGTGATCGCTGCTATTTTGGTGATTTGGGCTTAGTTTGTCATAAGAAAGTGATTATATTTCATGAGGAAATTTAAACTGAAAATAAGCTTATCTGCATAGATATCCATAGAAATTGTGGATTTATTCATGGCTTAAATATTTGAAATATAAATTTAAATAGCATTATTGGTTATTTTTTGTTCGTTAATTCTAGAATATATCGTACTTACATAATGATACTGATCAATGGTGATATTTTAATGTTCAATCTGAGAAATGACCACTTTTAAGCCTTGTGGTTGATGATGCTGAAAGTTGATCATATAGGCATTTTTATTTAATAGAACATTCACCAAAGCTAAACCTAAGCCATGCCCTGTATTTTGTGCGGATTTTCGCCAAAAGCGTTTGGTTAATAATTGCAATTCCGCATCATTTAAACCAATACCATTATCTTGAACAATCAAATGATTATTCTGCATAAAAATTTCAATTTTTGTATAGGATTGAGCATGTAAATAAACATTTTCAATTAAGTTTTTTAAGACGATATGTAAGGTTGAAGCAGGCAGTTGTAAATTTGTCAGACTGTCCCATTGGATTTGTAAATGCGTATTTTCCAGTGCATATTTCAGGCTTAACTCTTGAATAACAAGTTGAAGTACTGCTGCGACAGGCGTATTTTCATGGGTTTGTTTACCATGTAATTCAGTTTTACTCAGTAACAGCAATTGTTCAAGTAGTTGTTGATAACGTTGAATACTTTGTTCTGCTTGTTGTAAATTTTGTGCCAATTTAGACTGTTGTTCACCAGATTGTTGCAGCATCAGCAAACTCAGTTGCACATTAGTTTTGATTGCAGTTAAGGGACTGCGTAGCTCATGAGCAGCAAAAGCACTAAAGCTTTTTTCATTTTCTAAGCTTTCGTTTAAGTTATGGATCAATTCAATTAGGCTGTCGACAAAAGGCTGTATTTCTGTAGGAATATTTTGAGTTTTTAATGCGGATAAATAGTGTGTAGCTTCGGATAAATTTTGCTTTTTTTGCGTGACATGTTGTGCAATTTGATCCAAAGGCTGAAATTCAATACGAATAATCCATAAAATCAAAAACACACATAAAGCTAAAGTAAAAATGAGTGGAATCAGTACCGATTTTAAAATTTGTGCAAGTAATGTTGCCCGTAATTGTAATTTTTCAGCAGAAACGACCTGAATTTGTCCCTTTTTTAAGGTGTAGCTGCGCCATTCAGTACCGTGGTGTGTCCATGTGCTAAAGCCTGAATTTTGACTACTGAGATTGTCAGGCGCATCTTGGGTGCGGGCAATGACTTTTTGCTCTGTCGAAATGTGTGAACTAAAAAATGAAACTTCACATGCAATTAAATTAGGGTTGGCATTTTCAGCATTTACAGATTCTAAAACACTCGGTAAATCATGCACGGGTAGATGACGAATCAAACGTGCGACCATATGGGCAGAGGCTGAAAGACGTTCATCTAAGGTCTGTTGTAATTGTTTTTGTAAATCATAGTATAACCAGCAAAAAACCATCGACCAGAGTAGGATAAAAACCATCAGTAAGGTCGAAACTAAACGCCATTTTAAGCTATAGCTTTTCATGGCTTTTCTTCTTGCTGTTCGGTCGAAGTTTTTAAAATATAGCCAACTCCACGCACAGTTTGAATTAAATCTGGATGAGTTTTTTGCCGTAAATGGTGGATATGTACATTTATTGCATTACTCTCAATACTGTCTTGGAAGCCATAGGTTTTGTCGATTAATTGTTCGGTGCGTAATACTTGATTTGGATACAGCATAAAGGTTTCGAGTAGGCTATATTCACGGCGGGACAGCGTTAAAGCTTGCTGTTGATAGTAAGCTTGTTGGGTATCTTGGTTAATTTTTAGATCAGCGATACTTAAAATATTAGATGAATAACCACGATGGCGCCGTGTTAAAGCATAAATACGTGCAATGAGTTCTGTTAAATCAAAAGGTTTACTGAGGTAGTCATCTGCACCTGCATTTAAGGCTTCAACACATTGTTGGGTTTGATTGCGAGCAGTGAGGACAAGAACAGGGACATGTAGTTGGTCTTTGCGCCATGCGGTAAGCAACTCTAAGCCATCTTGATCAGGTAAACCTAAATCGAGTAAACACAAATCTACTGCGCTTTTACGGATAAAATAATCTGCCGCTTGGGCAGTAGCAACATGCTCAATTGAAATATTTAAATAATCCAGTGCAGCTACGATACTTTGTGCAATATAGGGATCATCTTCCACCAAGACAACAAACATAAGTATTCCTCTGATCATGTGAGTATTTTACAAAGAAAAACAAGTCTTAATGTTCTCTTAACCCATTTTCGATGATAATGCTTTCAGTCACATTATTTAGATTGATTGATATGTTTATCAAAACCTTAACAGGTGTCGTACTGAGCTTGGCTTCGACAGCTATTTTTGCCAATGAGGATTTTTTACCCCCAGACCAAGCATTTAAATTTCAGGCACATTCTATTTCACAACAACAAGCCGAACTGAATTGGCAGGTTGCGCCACATTATTATCTATACCATGACCAATTTAAAGTCAGTGTAGGGCAAAAAGACCTGGTGCTAAAATTACCAAAAGGACATGAAAAAGATGATCCAACTTTTGGTAAGACCAATGTCCATTATAACCAAGTGACAAGTACCATTCAGGTTCAACCCAACCAACAATATAAGGTGCAATGGCAGGGTTGCTCTGAGGATGGACTGTGTTACCCATTACAGCATACAACCATTCAAACTGATGCTTCAGGTTTATTACCTCAACAAAAACTTGCTAAAGTTGGACTAAATACTTCAGAAAAATTATTGGAGAATAATCCAAATGAAAATAATCGGTTACTGAAAAATAAAGTTATAGAAGACACATTACCTGTTAAAGAACAAGCTACTGAATTAAATGCAGCAAAAAATGTAAATTCTGTAAGTACGCCTGTACAAGAGGAATTATCTGTAAGCCAAGTACAAGAAACTGATCAAATACAAGAAAATACGCCTTCAATTGTGCCTGTAGAGCAAAATCAATCTTTGCAAAATGAATGGAATAATGATCAATTTTTCTTGAAATTATTAGATCAACAAAACATATTTTTTAATATTTTTGTGTTTTTGGCTTTAGGAATTCTACTGGCATTTTTACCCTGTTCTTTGCCATTAATTCCTATTTTATCAGGCATTTTAGTACAACGTAGTAAGGGCTATAAAGCAGCAGCGATAGCATCCACTTTTGTGATCTGTATGGCTTTGGTTTATGGCTTAATGGGTGTCGTGGTGTCGCAACTCGGTTTTGGGATTCAACGTTGGTTTCAAAACCCGATATTTATCAGCATTTTTGCGATTTTATTTGTGGTATTTGCACTGAATTTATTTGGTTTATATCAAATCTCTTTGCCCCGTGGGTTGTTACAGCGTTTAGATAAATTACAACAACGTCAAAAAGGCGGAACTTTGGTGGGTGCAGGCATGATGGGTGCGATTTCTGCGCTGATCGTAGGTCCGTGTATGAGTGCACCGTTGGCGGGTGCTTTGCTGTATGTTTCACATCTTGAACAGCCTTTATTGGGTGGTTTTTATCTGTTTTTACTGGGCTTAGGCATCGGAATTCCATTATTTATTGCTAGCGTATTTGGGGCGAAATATTTACCAAAACCTGGGTTATGGATGGATCGTCTGAAGTTTAGCTTTGGTTTTGTCATGTTGTTGATGGCAGTCTATTTTGCACGTCCTTTATTGCCATCGGCTGTGTACTTTATTTTATTTGCAGTTTTACTGGGTGCAATGACGATTTATCTGTTCGCCATCATACGCCATGTTGCCAAACTACCTTATAAAATATTGGTTTTACTACTTGCTTTAGTCACAGCAAGTGCAGGGATTTGGCAAACCCGCCAAGCGCTTCAACAAATAAACTCAACGGAAAAATTAGCACAATTACATCCTTGGATCAAAGTCACCAATGCACAGCAACTTGAACAAGCACTGGCACAGAATACGCAAAAAGCCATTGTCATAGATGTTTATGCAGACTGGTGTGTAGCATGTCAACCGATTGAAAAAGAAGTTTTTCCTCGTGCAGATGTACAGGCTGCTGTGCAAGATGTGGTTCGGATTAAACTTGATCTAACTCATCCTGAGGCGTCACAAGATGAATTGTTAAAAAAATGGCAAATCTTAGGTCCACCAACGATGATTTTTCTGAATTCGCAGCAACAAGAAATGCGTGATTTACGCTTAACAGGTACTTTTACAGCGCCACAATTTTTGCAAAAACTCGCACAGTTAAAACAAGAGCATGGGCAATGATTTCTGCTGAAGCCATTCATTTGGGACCTTTTATGCTGCCATTTCCACTGCTTTTGGTGCTCTTGGCTTTAGTTATTGTCTACGTTGTTGGTAGGATTCTACAGAAAAAGCAGCAATGGTCAGTGCAAACTTGGCAGGTTTTCTCTGATTCTTTATGGACAACATTGTGGGTGGGATTGATCGCAGCACGACTGGCTTTTGTGCTGTTAAATTTGGATGTGTATGTGGCATCACCCATCGATATGATTAAGATTCAAGACAAAGGCTTTCATTTTTATGGTGGTGTAATTGCGGGTGTGGCATGGTTTTTATGGAAAAATCGTGCATTTAAACTGGAAAACAAAGTCATTTTTGTGACCATTTTCACTTTAATTTGTGCATTTAGTTTGGGGTTAAAACAGTGGCAAAAACCACAAAGTTTCTATCCCAATATGCAGTTTAGTAGCCTTGAACAACAGCAAACTCCTTTAAAACAATTTATCGGAAAACCTACGGTTATTAACCTGTGGGCAAGTTGGTGTCCGCCGTGTCATCGAGAAATGCCTGTTTTAGCACAAGCGCACAAGGATTTTAAACAAATTAATTTCGTCATGCTAAATCAAGGTGAAAGTGCTGAAAAAGTTCAAGCTTATTTAACTAAAAATCAATTTTCATTTCAGCATATTTTGCTAGATCCGCAGGGTGAACTTGCCAAAGAAATGAAAATGTTTGGTTTGCCAAGTACCTTATTTTTTAATGCACAAGGACAATTGGTTGACAGACATATGGGGGAATTGTCTCCTGCCATGTTGCAACAATATTTAAAGAAAATTTCGAATTCTGATCATTTAAAATAGGTGAAATTATGCAAAATATTCGTTATTTATCACGAAAAATCGCTTTAACTTTATGTATGTTTGGGAGTGTAAGTTCAAGCTTTGCACTCACACCATTACAGCAACAGATTGCGAATGAGGGTTTTGAATTTGTGAAAGAAATTCCTGCACCTGCCAATATGACAGGTTGGGCGGGGCACAGAGAGCAATATCCTGCAACAGTATTTATTTCCAATGATCAAAAATATTACATCGTAGGTGATTTATATAATGCCAAAGGTGAAAATTTATCGGTTGATGCTTTAAATACCCATGTCAGAGATGCAGTTCTGGACGATGTGTGGAAATCATTGGAAAAATCAACTTATATCCAAGATGGCAAAAAGGATGCGCCTCGTATCGTCTATGTTTTTTCTGATCCAAACTGTCCATATTGTCATCAGTTTTGGCAAAAAGCCCGTCCTTGGGTTAAGTCAGGTAAAGTCCAATTACGTCATATTCAAGTTGCTGTAATCCGTAAAGAAAGTCGTGGTCAAGTGGCAACATTATTGACCTCGAAAAACCCTGAGCAAGTTTTTAGCCAACTGAATTTAAAATCGGGGGATAAATCTTTAAAACCGATGCAAAATATTCCGGCTGAGATTGCGGCAAAAATTGATGCTAACCAAGAGCTGATGGATAAATATGGCTTCTTTGCAACACCTGCGGTGATTTGGAAAAGTCAGCAAGGTGAGTTTAAATCAGCACAAGGTATGCCAAAAGATTTAAAAGAAGTGTTTGAAAAGTAATTTTGAAATTGTAAAATTTTTAATGTGAATAAGATCTTAAATCTAGGATCTTATTCAAGTCATTTAGAAAAACAAGAACTCAATCCATCAGTAAATGTTGATATTCATCTGCCTGTTTGCGTAAAAAATCCCACACCAATTTGATGCGTGGTTCGTGTTGTAAATCGACCAAAGTCAGCATCCAAAAGGTATGTACAAAACGTACTTCAGCACTGAGAACTTGCTCAAGCTCAGGTTTTTCTTCAGCTAAGAATTTGGGCAATATTGCCAATCCTGCATCGGCACTCACAGCAATCTGCTGTGCCAAAATACTACTACTACGAAAGCTTGCATTGAGTTGTAAGGGAATCCGTTCTAGACAATACAATTCAGGGCTATAGACCAAGTCATCAATATAATTAACAAAACGATGTGATTTTAAATCATCAAGTTTATGAATGGGTTGGGTGTTATTTAAGTAGTTTTTGCTGCCATAAATTTTTAAACAATAATCTGTTAATCGAGTAATGATATATGGACCAGACTTTGGTCGATCAATCGAAATCACAATGTCAGCTTCACGATGTGATAGCTTAATCATTTTCGGAACAGGAATTAAATCAATGGTCAAAAGTGGATATTGTTTGGACAATTCTGCCAATAGCTTGGCTAAAAATGCGGTGCCAAATCCTTCAGGTGTGCCAATTCGCACACGTCCTTGCAAAGGTTGATGTGGTTTTTCAATTTGTAAAAAAGCTTGTTCCATTTGTTCAACTCGAGGAACGAGTGCCAAACCCTCCATTGTTAATTCATAGCCTGTGGCTTCTCGTTTAAATAACGGCGTACCTAAAGCTAGCTCTAAGGCTTGTATTCTGCGAGAAACCGTACTGTGCTCAACGCCGATCATACGGGCAGCATTGGTCAATGTTTTCGCACGTGCCAAAACTAAAAAGTATTGTAAATGATCCCAATCCACTTTCATTGTGGTGATGTTCCTTGTGCATATTTGCACAGCAATCGTGCGTTATTTTCTATTGGTCGTCAAATTTTTCTTTGTTAGTCTCAATTGAAACAGGAATTCTGAAATTAAGTTTTCGATTTTTAAAAGCTGCAACAACAAAAAATACAACCTATGGAGAGGTTATGAACACAATGTCAAATATTCAGTCAACGACAGCACAGTTGCTTATTAACGGTCAGTTTGTAGAGTCTAAAACCCAAGAGTGGCAAGACATCGTTAACCCTGCGACACAAGAAGTTTTGGGTCGTGTGCCAATGGCGACTTTGGATGAAGTTGATGCGGCAATTGCAGCTGCACAAGAAGCATTTAAGACTTGGCGTTTAACCCCAATCCAAGCACGTATGCGCATCATGTTGAAATTACAAGACTTGATTCGTGACAACATGAAAGACATTGCAAAAGTTCTTACAGCAGAACAAGGCAAAACTTTAGCAGATGCTGAAGGCGATATTCAACGTGGTTTAGAAGTGGTTGAGCATGCGTGTTCAATTGGTACTTTGCAAATGGGCGAGTATGTTGAAGGCGTGGCACGTGGTGTCGATACTTATACTTTGCAACAACCACTTGGCGTTTGTGCTGGTATTACACCATTTAACTTCCCTGCAATGATTCCTCTGTGGATGTTCCCAATGGCAATCGTTTGCGGCAATACTTTTGTGTTAAAACCTTCTGAGCAAGATCCATTATCAACCATGATGTTGGTTGAACTTGCAGTACAAGCAGGCATTCCAGCAGGCGTGTTAAATGTTGTACATGGTGGCAAAGAAGTTGTTGATCGTTTATGTACACATCAAGATATTAAAGCAATTTCATTTGTGGGTTCTACGGCTGTGGGTACGCATGTATATAATCTTGCAGGTCAACACGGCAAGCGTGTTCAGTCAATGATGGGTGCAAAAAACCATGTGGTCGTAATGCCAGATGCCAATAAAGATCAAACCTTAAATGCTTTGGTTGGTGCAGCTTTCGGTGCAGCAGGTCAGCGTTGTATGGCACTTTCAGTTGCAGTCATGGTTGGCGAAAGCAAAAATTGGGTCGATGAACTTGTCGAAAAAGCCAAAACTTTAAAAGTCAATGCTGGACATGAGCCAAATACCGATATTGGTCCTGTAATTTCTCCACGTGCTAAAGCTCGTGTAATGGATTTGATCAATAGCGGTGTTGAGCAAGGTGCTGAGCTGTTGCTTGACGGTCGTGATGTGCAAGTGGTGGGCTATGAAAATGGTAACTTTGTAGGTGCAACAGTATTTAATAATGTCAAAACTGACATGCGCATTTATAAAGAAGAAATCTTTGGTCCTGTCTTAGCGATTATCAATGTCGATACTTTAGATGAAGCGATTGAACTGATTAATGCCAATCCGTTTGGAAATGGTGTGGGTCTATTTACTCAAAGTGGTGCAGTGGCACGTACATTCCAAAACACCATTGATATTGGTCAAGTGGGTATTAACATTCCAATTCCTGTGCCTGTTCCATTCTTTAGTTTCACAGGTTCACGAGGTTCAAAACTCGGTGACTTAGGTCCTTATGGTAAGCAAGCGGTACAGTTTTATACGCAAACCAAAACCATTACCAGCCGTTGGTTTGAAGACACTCAAGAAAAAGGCGAAGTCAATACCACGATTAACCTTCGTTAATATCAATACATAAATATAAAAATACAGGAGTTCAAGGATGAATATTGCTTTTATCGGTTTGGGTAATATGGGCGGCAAAATGGCGCAAAATTTACTCAAAGCAGGCTTGAAAGTTACAGGTTTTGATCTGAGTGAAGTGGCAATTCAGCATTTTACTGAGGCAGGTGGGATTTTTTGTGAAAGCCCACAAGCTGCTGCCAAAGATGCAGATATTGTGATCAGTATGTTGCCTGCTGCCAAGCATGTCAAAGATGTTTATTTGGGTGAAAATGGTGTTTTGTCAGTCCTTAAAGCAGGTAGCTTATGTATTGATAGTAGTACCATCGACCCACAAAGCATCAAAGACATTGCCGCAGTTGGCGCTGAAAAAGGCATTAAAATCTGTGATGCTCCTGTATCTGGCGGTACAATTGGTGCGCAAGCAGGCACATTAACCTTTATGGTGGGTAGTGATGATGCTGTATTTGCACAAGCAAAAAATGTCTTACAACACATGGGTAAAAACATTGTACATTGTGGTGATGTGGGTGCGGGTCAAATCGCTAAAATTTGTAATAACTTGATTTTAGGTATTTCAATGGCTGCCGTTGCTGAGGGTATGGCGCTTGGTGCAAAACTTGGTATTGATCCGCAAGCCCTTGCAGGTGTGGTCAATAGTTCAAGTGGTCGTTGTTGGAGTTCGGATGTTTGTAATCCGTGGCCGGGTATTTCAGCCAATGCACCTGCAGGTCGTGGTTATACTGATGGTTTTGCCACACAATTGATGCTGAAAGATTTGGGTCTTGCGATTGAAGCAGCAGGACAAGCTAAACAACCGATTCTTTTGGGTGGTTTAGTGCAGCAAATGTACCAACAACTTTGCTTACAGGGTAATGCACAATTGGATTTTTCAAGTATTATTCAACAATATTTACCCCAAGAAAGCTAAGCTTTTAGCTTTCTTAAATCGCCTATGGATGGCAGAACACATTCCCCGTGTCATGAATAACAAAAAATCTAGACGGAGTTAGAAAATGTTGAACTATCAGGATGTAGCAACAGCATTTGATTTAAAACATGCTGCAAAAGAAATGTTATCAGGCAGTTTAGAGCAGCTTAATGCCAGCTATGAATGCTGTGATCGTCATGCAGAAGCAGATGAAAATAAAGTTGCTTTGTATTGGCAAGGCAAAGATGGACGTAAAGAACAATATACATTTAGCCAACTGAAACAATGGTCTAGTCAGTTTGCTAATTTCCTTAAATCGCAAGGTGTGGAAAAAGGTGATCGTGTTTCAGGTTTATTGCCAAGAACAGCAGAATTACTGGTCGTGATTTTAGGTGCTTGGCGCATTGGCGCAGTCTATCAACCCTTGTTTACTGCATTTGGTCCAAAAGCCATCGAACATCGTGTGCAAATGGCAAAAAGTAAATTGGTCATTTCTGATGTTGGTAATCGTAGCAAACTTGATGAGGTAGCAGATTGCCCTCAAATCGTGACAGTGGCGGATCGAGATGGGAATGGCGTACAACAAGGTGATTTAAACTTTTGGGATGTGGTAAATGCCCAGTCCGACCAATGTGAATTGGTGATGCAAGATATTCAAGCACCATTTTTATTGATGTTTACCTCAGGTACAACAGGTCCTGCAAAACCACTAGAAGTACCGTTAAAAGCTTTGATTGCTTATGGTAACTATATGCAAGATGCGATTGGTCTTAAAGAAGAAGATTCTTTTTGGAATATTGCTGATCCAGGTTGGGCATATGGTTTGTACTATGGCATCACAGGTCCGTTGTTATTGGGTCATGCAACTTTATTTTATGAAGGTGGTTTTAGCATCGACAGTCTTTGTCAGATTGTAAATGACTATAAAGTGACTAATCTTGCAGGTGCGCCAACCGCATATCGTATGATGATGGCAGCGGATCAAACACAAATGGCACAACTGAAAGGCAAATTCCGTGTGGTGAGTAGTGCAGGTGAGCCATTAAATCCTGAAGTATTCCGTTGGTTTAAGCAAGTCTTAGATGCCCCGATTTTTGACCATTATGGGCAAACTGAAGTCGGTATGGTGGTATGTAACCATCATGGTTTAAGTCATGATGTCAAAGCCGGTTCAGCTGGTTTTGCAAGTCCTGGCTATCGTGTTGCAGTTGTAGATGATGAAGGTAATGAACTTCCAGCAGATACCCCAGGAATCTTAGCAGTTGATATCGAACAATCACCGATGATGTGGTTTGGTGGTTATAAAGAAAGTCGTAAGTCACCATTTTTAAAGCATTATTATTTAACAGGTGATACAGCAGAATTACATGCAGATGGGAGTATGAGTTTTGTTGGTCGTAGTGACGATGTCATTACAACGTCAGGCTATCGTATTGGTCCATTTGATGTGGAAAGTGCTTTACTTGAACATGATGCGGTGATTGAAGCTGCTGTGGTGGGTGTGCCTGATCCTGAGCGTACTGAAATCGTCAAAGCTTTTGTTATTTTGGCTGAAGGTATGACTGCATCGGATGAGCTTGCGGAGCAATTGGGGCAATTTGTTAAAAAACGTCTTTCGGCACATGCTTATCCACGTCAAGTGGAGTTTGTGACTGAATTGCCGAAAACACCAAGTGGAAAAATTCAACGTTTCTTATTGAGAAATCAGGAAATTGCCAAACAGGCTGAAAGTAAAGCAAGTTAATTTTTATTGATCATTTAACTGTAAAAGTATTGCAATATCAGACTTTCATCGTGTATTCAGCATAAAAAATAATGTGTTAAAAATGCGATGAAAGCAAAAAATTATGTAAGGGAAAACGAGATGCAATTTACCGAAGAACAATTGTTAATTCAAGATATGGCGAGAAGTTTCGCACAAGAGCAAATTAAGCCAAATGCAGCTGAATGGGATCAACAGGGTACATTTCCCAAAGATGCATTGTCACAAATGGGACAGTTGGGTTTTTTAGGTATGTTGATCTCAGACCAATGGGGTGGTTCTGATACAGGAAATCTCGCATATGTCTTAGCACTTGAAGAAGTTGCAGCCGCAGATGGTGCAACTTCAACCATTATGAGTGTGCATAACTCAGTCGGCTGTGTGCCGATTGCGAAATTTGGTACAGATGAACAAAAAGAGAAATATTTAAAACCTTTGGCACAGGGTGAAATGATTGGTGCATTTGCTTTGACTGAACCACATACAGGTTCGGATGCTGCTGCGATTAAAACCCGTGCGGTCAAAGATGGAGATCATTGGGTGATTAATGGTGCAAAGCAATTTATACTTCAGGGCATAATGCAGGGGTAATTATTGTTTTCGCTGTGACTGATCCAAGTGCAGGTAAAAAAGGTATTAGTGCATTTATCGTACCACGCCACACGCAAGGTTATGAAGTGATTCGCACTGAAGAAAAGCTGGGTTTACATGCATCAGATACTTGTCAAATTGCCCTTACTGATGTGCGTGTGCATGAAAGTTTAATGCTTGGCAAAGAAGGTGAAGGTCTGAAAATTGCTTTAGCCAATCTGGAAGGTGGTCGTATCGGGATTGCAGCACAAGCAGTAGGTTTGGCACGTGCAGCACTTGAAGAAGCGACTAAATATGCCAAAGAGCGGATTACTTTTGGTAAGCCTATTTTTGAACATCAAGCTGTGGCATTTCGTTTAGCCAGTATGGCAACTGAAATCGAAGCAGCACGTCAACTTGTGCATCATGCAGCACGTTTAAAAGAAGCAGGACAGCCTTGTTTAAATGAAGCTTCAATGGCGAAATTATTTTCTTCTGAAATGGTTGAGCGTGTTTGTTCAGCAGCTTTACAGATTCATGGTGGTTATGGTTATCTAAAAGATTTCCCTATCGAACGTATTTATCGTGATGCACGAATTTGTCAGATTTATGAAGGGACGAGTGACATTCAACGTTTGGTGATTGCTCGTAGTTTATAAGCTCATTTATATATGTTATAGGCGTAGCTACATTTTACAGTAAGATTTAGATTAATTTGCGTAAGTAATGCCATACTTTTGAGGGATGAAGAATATATTCTGTAAGAGTATCAAAAATCCTTTGTTGGGACAGAGGTTCATCCTTGAACCTTGCCCCAACAGTGGCGACATCCATGTCGCCTTACACGATAGTAAATACATTGTAATTTAATCTTTTAAATACGGGTAATTTCTTTCGCAGATTAGTTTTTATGTAAACTATAAGAGATTGGATGAAAAACAAAGGAATTAAAAAATGCAATTTGAAACGATTTTATTAGAAAAGAAAAATGGCGTGGGTCTAATCACACTCAATCGACCGAAAGCTTTGAATGCTTTAAATTCACAACTGATTAGTGAAGTAAATGCGGCACTCGATGATTTAGAAAAAGATCAAAGCATTGGCTGTATGGTACTTGCGGGTTCAGAAAAAGCTTTTGCTGCGGGTGCTGACATCAAAGAAATGGCGAATTTAACCTTCCCAAATATTTATTTTGATGATTTTTTCAATTTGGCAGATCGTATTGCACAACGTCGTAAACCATTAATTGCTGCGGTGAGTGGTTATGCGCTGGGTGGTGGCTGTGAGTTGGCACTGATGTGTGATTTTATTTACTGTGCAGACAATGCCAAATTTGGTTTGCCTGAAGTGACTTTGGGTGTAATCCCGGGGATTGGGGGTACACAACGTCTGACCCTTGCAATTGGTAAAGCCAAAGCGATGGAAATGTGTTTAACCGCACGTCAAATGGGTGCAGCAGAAGCAGAACAAAGTGGCTTGGTAGCACAGGTATTTAACAAAGAAGAATTACTTTCACATACGGTACAAGCTGCTGAAAAAATTGCTGAAAGATCACTTGCTGCAACGATGATGATCAAGGAATCAATTAATCGTGCTTTTGAAGTCAGCCTTGCTGAAGGTTTACGTTTTGAACGCCGTACATTCCACTCGATTTTTGCAACTTTAGATCAAAAAGAAGGCATGCAAGCTTTTGTAGAAAAGCGTCAAGCCCACTTTAAAAATCAATAATAAGGATGCGATGATGAGCACAGCAAATACCATTCAAAATACTTCGCAAAATAATTTACATATTGAACAACAAGGTGCTTTAGGTGTGATCAGCCTAGACCGTGTTGCCAATCTCAATGCACTGTCTTTAGAGATGATTCAAGGCATTCAACTACAACTTGAAGCTTGGCAAAATGATCATTCGATTCAAGCAGTTTTGATCAAATCGAATAGCCCTAAAGCATTCTGTGCAGGTGGTGATATTCGCTATCTCTATGATAGTTATAAAAATGGTAATGAAGATTATAAAGCATATTTTCAGTCTGAGTATGACATGCTGAATGTCATTCGTGCCTATGCTAAACCTGTGATTGTATTTTTAGATGGTTATGTTTTAGGTGGTGGTTTTGGCTTAGCACAGGCATGTCACATCATTGTCAGCAGTGAAAAATCACGTTTTGCCATGCCTGAAACAGCGATTGGTTTTTTCCCAGATGTTGCAGCAACACATTTCCTATCACGTTTAGATGATATAGGGGTGTATATGGCGACTACAGGCGATCAGATCAGTAGTAGTGACGCACTGCATTTAGATTTGATTGATTATCATGTGCCAAGTGAAAAATTAGCTGAATTGCAAACGGCATTAAGCCAAGCAAAAACGTTGAATAAAGAACAAGTTCAGCAGGTGATTGCTCAATTCATTACTCGTCCTGAACAAAGCCAACTGAGTTTGGTATCTGAAAATATTCGTAAACATTTTGGTTTTGAACATTTACATGAAATTGAACAAAGCCTTGAAAATGAACAAGATGAGCAGCATCAAGAATGGGCAAGTAAAACGCTCAACACCTTACAACAGCGTTCACTCACTGCAAAACAAGCCAGTTTAAAATTGCAACAGATTGGGCGAGGTTTGTCTTTACAACAATGTATGCAAATTGAACGTGATTTGCAGGATGTATGGTTTGAGCATGGTGATATTGTCGAAGGTGTGCGTGCGCTCATTGTGGATAAGGACAAACAACCGAAGTGGCAACAATCAAGTCCTGTTTTAGAGAAAATTTTGGCTGAGTTGGGTTAATGATCTAAAATAAAAACGAGTTTATACAACTCGGTTTTTTATTGACCTTAAATATTACAATTTTTCTTGAAAAATCGAGCAATAATCAGAATCTTGTGGACAGGCAATATGGGCTTTTCCACCTAAAATAAATGGTTTATTGACTTTTCCATGCCCAAAATAAGGATAATAATAAACTGGAATATTACTTTGTTCAGCAAAAGTGCGGATGACTTCTTTATAAATTAAACGTTCGCCATCATTGGTTTTACTAGGATAAAACTGTCCAAAGACAATCGCTTTGGGATGAAAATCTTTCTTAAATAAAATTTGATGTAACAAACGATCAAGCTGTTTATAGGTCACACTAATATCTTCAAGTAATAAAATTTTATTGTCCCAAGAGCGTTCATATTGAGTTGAAAATAAAGTTTGTACCAAAGTTAAATTGCCACCCGTTAAAGTACCTTCATAGAAATGCTGTTTGGCTGTGCGATTTAAGGGTAAAAGACCTTGATAATGCACTCCATTTTGCATGATTGAAAAGATTTCATTGACCACATCACTTTGATTTTCATCTGGATTGAGTATATTTTTTTCTGTAGATGATGGCAGCTCGATATCCATGGAATTTGCAATAGGTGCATTCATGATTTTGCCCGTGGCAGCAGTTGTGCCATGAATACTTTTCCAACCGATTTCATTATTGACGAAGTAATGAATCGCCGTGACATCACTAAAACCGATTAAAACTTTCGGGGTGCTGTGTTTGATCTGCCTAATTTCAGCATGTAATTTTGGTAATAAATTCAATGCACCTGAACCACCACGGACAAACCATAGATATTTTACTTGATCATTTTTTAAAGCATGAATCAGATTTTTGGCTCGCTCATGGTCAGTATTAACATAACCAAAGTCAGAAAGTTGTTGATTTAAATATTGGGTGCTGACATCAAAGCCTTTATTTTGAAAGGCTTTGGTTATTTTTGGAATATAACTTTCATCATAGGCAGATGAACTGGAAATGAGATAAATGGTGTCTTTAGCATGTGAAAAAGAAATCGAAAAGTAGAGTGAAATTGCCAATGAGGAGATAATTTTCAAACTTTTCATCATGTCTAGGTCGACTTTATTGTAAAAACAGAATTGTATGCAAATTATCTGCATCACAGTTAGATAAATTGCATAAATTAAACAATTTCATTTACTTAAAATACTAATTGACCCGTAGCCAAGTTTGCGAGCGACCAAGTGCTGATACACCAATAAAGCCTCGTCCTTTTAAAATTTGCCCATTTTCAGATAAACTTGCATTAAATTTATACGTTTTACCTGTTTGTGGATCTGTAATATTGCCACCTGTGTATTTGAAATGACCCGAACTTTTTAGATTGGAAATAATATTGATCCCAATTAAAGGTTTATTTTGATATTTACCGACACATTTTGTACATTTTTGTGCCTGACTGGGTTCAAAAACTTTTTGAATGCTTGCAGATAATGTGCCATTACTATTTTCTTTAAATTGCACAAGTGACATTGGTTTTTGTGTTTTATCATCAATCGTTTTCCAGAGCGTACCATGTAATGGATCAGCTGCATAACTCTGTGTAGAGATTATAAATACAGTCAGTAAACCTAAATGAATTTTCATTGTTAATCTCTTATAAAGTGATAGGAATATTGTATGAAATATTTTGTGCTATTTGATTTGATCGTTGTTACTTTTTGAAAGTGAATATATAAAAATTGTATTTGCTGTGTTTTTATACGATTTTAAGATGTAAGTAAATTAAAAAGAAATGTTCTTAAAAGTTAATTCACGATATAAAATAAAAATATAATTTTCAAATAGTTAATGATTTCAAGTTTTATTTAAATTTCTGTACTGATGATCCACTTTAACTAAATAAAATTTTCTTCATATTTAAAATAAGTTATTCTTCTGTGCAACTTAAATAAATTTAAGATGGTTTATTTTTGGATTTTATACAGGGAATATTGGTATGGAGCTTAGACATTTAAAATATTTTGTGGCAGTGGTTGAAGAACAAAGTTTTACTAAAGCTGCTGAAAAATTATTTATTGCACAGCCACCTTTAAGTCGCCAAATCCAAAATCTAGAAAGTGAACTTGGTATTCAGTTATTTGAAAGAGGCAGCCGCCCTTTAGTAACAACTGAAGCGGGTCATTTTTTTTTATAATCATGCTTTACAATTATTAAATCAAGCCGATGAATTAAAAAGTATGACCAAAAAATCGGGATTATTGATCGGACAATTACTTTAAGTTTTGTGGGTTCATTATTATTTAGTTATTTACCTAAAATTATTTTTTTATTTAAACAACGCAATACACATTTAAAAATCGAGCTGGTCGAATTATCCTCCATTGAACAAGTGGCGGCATTAAAAAACAGGCAGATTGATATTGGTTTTGGTCGGGTTGATTTTGATGATCCAGATATTATTCGTACCAAACTACGTGATGAAGCTTTGGTATTGGCAATTCATGCAGGACATCCTTTAGCACGTAAAGAAGGTATTTTTTTTAAAGAATTGGTCGATCAAGATTTGATCTTTTATCCTAAAAATGATCAACCAAATTTTCACACCAGATACAGGCTTTATTTGCAGAACAAAATTTAAGACCAACACAGGTACGGTATGTGCGAGAAATGGCACTCGCATGTGGTTTTGCCGCAGCAGGTGATGGCATGGTGATTGTGCCTGCAAGTGCGAAAAATATTTATTTAACTAATTTAAAATTTATTCCGATTTTAGATCAAAATGCCATGAGCCATGTAGTAATGGCAATCCGCAAAGAACAGTGCACAGAAGATCTTAAGGCATTTTTTGATTGTGTATATCAAGTCTATGATTTAGAAGGCATTCAATATAATAGAATGCAATATTTTTGATCTGTACTTTATGATGATGTGTTGTTTTGATCCAAAGTCATGTACATCCCTCAATATATTATATACTTTTAAAGTATGAAATTATGTCATTCTATCTATTAACTTTTTTTATTTTTTCAGCTTTAATAAAGTAGACTATTTTTATCAGGAATTATATCTAAAAATACGAATTATTCAGCAAAGCCAAAATGATATTTAAGTTGTTTAAATTGAAAATATTTTGAATTAGACAACAAAGGATTAAAAAACCTCAGCGAGGTGCAAGGAAAATGCAATCATTTAGCCAACATTCAGATTTAAAACATGATACAAAACAAGCAGATTTTGCGCAATTTAATGTCCCAAATTTGTGGTGCACATCATTTAGAAACGACCTATCGAGATACTTTGGACTTTCAGTATGATGGACTGCGTTTGCCGAAAAAGCAGATGACCATTGGCTGTATTCAGTATGGGGCAAATGTTGCGATTAATATTTCACAGCTCAAATCCTATAGTATTAGTTTGCCACTACATGGATCACAATCACTCAATATTCGTGGTGAACTGCACCAATCCAATGAAAAACAAGGCTTAATTGTTTCTAATAATGATTCTCAAGATTTATTTATTGATAAAAATTGCAAGAAATTACAAGTGGTCATTCCTGAAAAAAGTATGCAATTGGTGTTATCAGATTTACTTAATCGTCCTATCCATGAACATATTGTTTTTAATCCGATGATGAATTTGGGTATGGATCAGATGGTTGCTGCATGGTGGTCAAATATTCAAAATTTTATGGTGGTTAAAGCACAATATAAAGGGTTTTATGGTTTACATTTATTTTCTGAGGATTATGAAAGTTTTTTGATTAAAGCATTATTGTTGTCTCAGGAAAATAATTTTTCTGATGCTTTACGCAGTTTGGCAGATTCTGCTGAGCCAATTTATATTCAAAAAGTAAAACAATTTTTAATTGAACATGCACAAGAAAATATTACAGCTGAAATGATTTTGAATATTGCAGGTGTATCAAAAACCAAGTTGTATGAACAGTTTCAGCATTATTATGGTACTAGTCCGATTGCATTTTTAAAAAAATATCGGTTGCAAAAAATTTATCAAATTTTAAGTGCCTGCCAACAGCAAGAGCTTTCGATTTCAAAATTGGCTTATGATTGGGGCTTTAGTCATTTAAGCCGTTTTTCGCAAGAATATCGTGAAGAGTTTGGTGAAAATCCAAGTGAAACCAAAGCAAAATCAGCATTCAATTAATACCAATCTGTTAAATTAACTTTATATAAATTAGCCTCTTTTGCTTTTCTACACCATTTACTTTAAACGTGGTGTTGCTATCGTGAGGCGACATGGATGTCGCCGTTGGACAAGGGCGATATGGATATCCCCTTTGTCCAACAAAGGATTTTTGTCACTTTTGATCCTTCAAAAGTGAGGCATTGACTACGCAAAGAAATTTAAACTTGTCAATATAAGTTGAGTCTGTGCAAACCTTTAATTTATATTATCCAACGTTGATAGAATCGTATAAGATTATTTTTCTTGTAATTTTTTGATTATAAAAAAACCTGTTATTTGAAAAGAACAGGTTTTTGCTATGCTGATTATGCGAGTTCACGTGAATTCATTGCTTGTTTATTCTTTGATTTTTCACCCATTACTTTTAAGCTAAGCGCAATGAATGAAATCAATGTCGGGATCGCCAAGACATAGAAAATCCCACTCAGACTGAGTTCAAAGGTGAAGATGAGTGAACCGAAGAATGCACCTAAAATCGCACCAACACGACCAATACCATGCATCCATGATACACCGACTGCACGACAAGTCGATGGATAGAAGATCGCAGATAATGGTAATAATGATGACTGTGCACCTGCAAGTAGAGCACCAATAAGGAAAATGCTAATACCAAACAGGAGAATATTTGAGCTGACGAATCCTGTTAAAAGGAATAGTAAAAATGCAAGGAAATACGAGTATTTAATCACATTGGTTGGGTTGGTTTTGTCCATGTAGTAGCCCATAATCGTTGCACCGATCACGCCACCAAATGGGAAAATTGCCGCAATTAAACTAAATTGTTGTGTGCTGAAACCTGCTGTTTTTAAGATGGTTGGCATCCAACTGGTCAACAGATAAAACACCAATAAACTCATGAAACAGCAGAGCCATAACATGCTTGATCCCCATAAGTATTTTCCTAATACTTGCTTAACTGGGCTTTCATCTGTGTTGTTGGTTTCGGTAGCAGCAAGTTTAAATTGGACATCGGATGCAAAAGGCTGACCTTGAATTTTCTCTAAAATACTTTTTGCTTGAGCAGTCTGATTTTTCTTGACGAGATATTGAGTAGATTCTGGCAATTTTAACATTAAAAATACAACCAGAATTACAGGAATAATCCCACCAATAATAATGACTTTCGCCCAACCTAAACTTTCTAATAAAAAGGCAGACAATACGCCACCGCAAGAAATCCCAAGCATAAAACCACAACCCGCAATACCTGTCAGAAAGGCTTTGCGTTTGCTTGGCATATATTCAGAAACAATGGTACTGATATTGGGCATGGCTGCACCTAAACCAATCCCTGTAATAAAACGATAGATCATCAGATCATTGGTCGAGGTTGCAAAACCACACAAAATGGTAAAAAGGGCAAAAAGTAGCGTGGTGCTGACAATGACTTTTTTACGACCGAACTTGTCAGCAAGAGGTCCTGAAATGATTGCACCAATGGACATGCCCACTAAGGCAGCACTGAGTACAGGCGCGAGTTGTGGTTTGGTGATGCCCCAAGCATCGAGTAAAGACGGCGCAACAAAGCCGATAATACCGGTGTCTAATCCATCGCAGAAGAACACCAAAAAGCCGAGGAAAAACACCAACCATTGTAATGGCGAGAGTTTGTCACGGTCGATGACCGTATTAACATCGATTGTTTGCATAATTATTCCCTTAATAATTGAAAATCGATTGTGTTGATTCACGATAATGTTTATTCAATATCGATGACTATTGACTTAAAACCACTTGATTCAATTAAAATTATTTATCTATTTTTAGCATTGGGTGCTTATTGAAAATATTTTTAGTGAACTTTTCCATTGATTTCACTCAAAATATATTCCAGATATTTCCAAATATTTAACGTGAAGCACTCTCCCTCGAAAAGGAGAGTAGTTCATCAGAATTTATAAATTAAGCTTTAACAGTATTGCTGGATAAAAACTTTTCACTATAAATCTTAAAGTTACTTAACGCAGCAGCGTCTAACCATGTTTTTACAGCTTCGATCATCGGTGGTGGACCACATAAATACATATCAAAAGCCTGTTCAGCCAGTTGATCTTTATTTAAATGTTCATGGATAAATCCAGTTTTTCCAGACCATGTTTCTGTGGCTTGGGTGACAATCGGATGATAATTAAAGTTGGCAATTTTAGTGGCATAGTCTTGTAAACGTTGCTGTTCACATAAGTCAACTTCTTTATTTACCCCATAAAACAGCTCGATTTTTGGTGGGTTTTGCTGTTCAGCAAGGTTGTCTAACATGCCTAAAAATGCTGAAAGCCCTGTACCACCTGCGATAAATACCAGCGGTTTTTCAACTTCTCGTAAATAGAAACTGCCCAAAGGTGCTTCCATCACAATGGTTTGTCCGACTTGACAGCGATCACGTAAGTAATTACTCATCACGCCATCAGGCAATAATCGAATTAAAAATTGCAATTGGTTGTTTGCATTTGGGCGATTGGCAAATGAATATGAGCGCCATTCATCTGTATCTGGAATTTGCAAACGTGCATATTGTCCAGCCAAATACTGCAATTGCTGTGTATGACTGCTTGCATCGACATGTAAAATTGCTGTGGTTTCAGACACTAACTCAACTTTTGTGACTGTTGCAGCAATTTTTAAAGTATCACCTGCATTACAAATATTTGAATCATGATCAAAGAAAAAAGCGGCATCCGACTGTACGCGGGTTTGACATGCCAACATTTTTCGTTCAGCCAAATCACGTGCGCTGAGCGCTTCTTCATCGACATATTCTTGTTCATAAATGCCAGTTTCACATTGTCCCTGACAGGTACCACAGACGCCTTCACGGCAGTCGAGTGGTAGGTTAATGCCTTGACGAATCGCAGCATCGAGTAATAATTCTTCATTATTGACAGAGATAAAAAATGTTTTACCATCTGCAAAATTCAGTGCGACAGAATGTCCCATTTTAAAACTCCTTAAACGTGGTAGAAGTCTAAAACAGAATCAATTTTGTCATTCAGCAACACTGTATGTTGTTTGCGAATGCGGAAACTGTCTTCAGTTTGACGTAAAGTATAAGTGGCATGACCGTAGAAACAACCTTCTAAACCTTGACGATTGTATAGCGTTTGCCAAACGACTTTGGCTTCAATCAAACCATCTGCCAATTCTTTCACACGAACATTGCTAATAAAATGTGCAGTACGTGGCAAGGGGGTTGCAGATGCCGCTTTGCCTGTTTCGATACGGAAGACTCGATCTTCTAGACCTGTACGATCTTCATAGTAAATATAAGACATACCTTGGTTTGGATCAGTCACATAAGTATGGTCATCGATCCATTGTGGAATGTGATAAAGGCTGTCTTCATCATACAGTTCTAAATACTCATTCCATTGAAAATTATCACAATATTCAGATTTTTGGTTTAAAAACTGAGTCACAGCAAAGGTTAATTCCATGTTCATGCTTAGATCTCCTCAGTTTCTGCGTGTTGGAACGTAATGTCATGCATTTTCAAAGCACTTTTATTTAAACCATCAAGGAGTAGTTTTCTCCAATGCCCATGCTGGTTGACATATAAGCCTTCATGGGTAATTTCACGCCCTGTAATTACAGGCTTAATCCCAAGAATCTCAGCATTTTTACTTGTGCCGTAGTTCCAATTGTGATGACCACGTGAAATATCACTCCAACGCTCTAAACGGGCTTGGAAACCTTTTTGTTGTTCTCTAAATTCAACCAAATCGTCTGGTGTACCTAAGCCTGATACATTAAAGAAATCTTCAAATTGACGAATACGGTTACGGCGGGCTTCAGCAGATTCACCTTTTACCCCGATACATTGGCTAATCACTTCCGTTTTGTTCCATGCCACAGGACGAACAATACGCAATTGCGAACTGATCTGATCCATAAAGAATAGGCTAGGGTATAAGTTCAAATTACGTAAGCGATGCATTGCCCATTTAGCACGATCTTCACCATATTTTTCAACCAAATACGGCATGACTGTTTCATAACCCGGACGTACTGTTGGGTTTGGCATGTCACTAAATAAAACGCTGTGACCATTTTTAAAGCTAAAGAAACCATCATCTGTGTCGCCATCACCTGCGCCTAATTTACTATAATCAAGCGTGTCCATATCTTGACCATTTTCAGCATTCACTTGTTGACGATGCTGTACGGTAGACACATAGTTATAATGAACTGTACTGACATGGTAGCCATCTAAACCATTTTCATCTTGTAGTTTCCAGTTGCCTGCAAAAGTATAAGCAGATTTACCTTGTAAAACTTCAAGTTCGCCTGTTGGTGATTGTTCTACCATCAAGTCCAAAAATACTTTAGCATCACCTAAGAATTCTTCTAGGCTATCTGTTGCTTGAGTATCAAGGCTCACAAATACAAAGCCACGATAGCTTTCAATACGACCTTGTTTTAGACCACGTGCTGATTTATCAAAATCATCACAATATTCGCTTGGACCTTTAACTTTGATCAAACGACCATCTGATTTATAACACCAAGCATGGAACGGACAGGTAAAAGTTGATTTATTGCCTTTTGCCACACGGGTCAAGGTTGCGCCACGATGCTCGCAGGCATTGACAAGGGCATGCAGTTGACCTGAACCATCACGGCTGATGATCATCGGTTGGCGACCGATTTGTACCGTTACAAAGTCATTATTATTTGGAATTTCACTTTCGTGACAGGCATAGATCCATACTTTTTCGAAAATATGCTCCATTTCTAAGTCAAATAATTCTGCTTCTGTGAACATTTCACGAGCAATGCGATACACGCCATCTTCAGGACGGAAATCCAAACAATTATTAACAAATTCTTGCCATTGGGCAGTATTGCGAGCTTCCATTCGTTATTCTCCATTTCAATACATCTTTGAGATGATTGAAACCCGAATCAGACCTTGGGCTCTATCCACTTTTTCCGTTTCTCTATCCTATAAGTGCATTTATTGAAAATTTAAGCAAAATCATCAGGAATTACAGACAAACATTATCAACTGTCCAAAATCCCTTTATAATAGTGTCCATTCTTTTCGAGTGAGATCAATTGAAATATTCAATCTTCATTGGTCAGCTCGTTTTTCTGTTTTTAGTCAATTGCTACAATTCGACTGATTTAAATATTTTGCAATTTATGTGTTTGTAAATACACATAAAAGCTTTAGGTGCTCACATGGAAATCAAAGTCAATTATCTCGACAATCTTCGACAAGAGGCGAAGTTTGATGACTTCACGGTGATTGCTGATCAGCCGATTCGCTATAAAGGTGATGGTTCTGCACCCGGTCCATTTGACTATTTTTTAGCATCATCCGCTTTATGCGCTGCGTATTTTGTTAAAGTCTATTGTGCTGCACGTGATATTCCTACCGATAATATTCGCCTATCACAAAACAATATTGTTGATCCTGAAAACCGCTATAAACAAATTTTTAAAATTCAAGTTGAATTGCCTGCGGACATTTCAGACAAAGACCGTCAAGGCATTTTGCGTTCAATTGACCGTTGTACGGTTAAGAAAGTCATTCAAACAGGACCTGAGTTTGTTATTGAAGAAGTCGAAAGCATTGATGCAGATGCACAAGCCTTGCTCATGCCTGATTTAGCCAAAGAAAGTACGACATTTATTGCAGGAAAAGATCTGCCTTTAGAAGAAACCATTGCCAATATGTCTGCGATTTTGGCTGGTTTGGGCATGAAAATTGAAATTTCTTCATGGCGTAATATTGTACCGAATGTGTGGTCGTTACATATTCGTGATGCGCAGTCGCCAATGTGTTTTACCAATGGTAAAGGCTCAACCAAAGAAAGTGCGCTTGCATCGGCTTTGGGTGAATTCATTGAGCGTTTAAACTGTAATTTTTTCTATAACGATCAGTTTTGGGGTGAAGACATTGCCAATGCTGAATTTGTACATTACCCAGATGAAAAATGGTTTCAAGTGGGAGCAAATGGCGAATTACCAACTGAAATTTTAGATGATTATACCCGTGAAATTTATGATCCTGAAAATGAACTTTTAGGCACACATTTATACGACACGAACTCAGGCAATAAAGCTCGTGGTATTTGCTCATTACCATTTGTACGCCAGTCGGATGGTGAAACAGTCTATTTCCCATCTAACTTGATTGAAAATTTATATCTTTCCAATGGGATGAGTGCAGGCAATACTTTAGCGGAAGCACAAGTACAATGTTTGTCTGAAATTTTTGAACGTGCAGTTAAACGGGATATTATTGCAGGTGAAATTGCATTACCCGATGTACCTGAAGCGGTTTTGGCAAAATATCCACGTATTGTGGAAGGGATCAAAGGCTTAGAAGAACAAGGTTTTCCTGTTTTAGTGAAAGATGCATCACTTGGTGGAAAATATCCAGTGATGTGTGTAACACTCATGAATCCACGTACAGGTGGTGTTTTTGCCTCTTTTGGTGCACATCCAAAACTTGAAGTTGCCTTAGAACGTAGTTTAACGGAGCTACTACAAGGACGTAGTTTTGAAGGTTTGAATGACTTACCAAAGCCAACTTTTAGCAGCAATGCGGTCACTGAGCCGAATAATTTTGTAGAACATTTTATTGATTCAAGTGGTGTGGTGTCATGGAAATTCTTTAGTTCGCAGTCAGATTATGACTTTGTGGAATGGGATTTTACGGGCAATGGTGACAATGAAGCCGAAGCTGCAACCTTGTTTGGCATTTTAGAAGATATGGGTAAAGATGCTTATATGGCGGTGTATCAGCATTTGGGTGCAACTGCTTGCCGTATCTTAGTGCCTGATTATTCTGAAATTTATTTGGTTGAAGATTTGATTTGGGACAATACCAATAAAGCTTTGGACTTCCGTGAGGATATTTTAAATATTCACCGTTTGGATGAAGAACAGCTTGAAGCTTTGGTTGAGCGTTTAGAAGAAGTCGAAGTCGATGATTATACAGATATCGTGACCTTGATCGGGATTGAATTTGATGACAATACAGTATGGGGACAATTGACTGTTCTTGAACTTAAATTATTAATTTACATCGCCCTGCAAGAGTTTGAACAAGCCAAAGAATTGGTCGAACAATTCTTACAATACAATACCAATACAGTTGAACGTGGTTTGTTCTATCAATGTTTAAATGTGGTATTGGAAGTTGAACTGGATGAAGATGAAGGCTTAGATTTAAATGATTATGAGCACAATTTCCGCCGTATGTTTGGTGATGAACGTATGGATGCGGTGATTGGCTCCATGGATGGTAGCATTCGTTTCTATGGTTTAACTGAAACCAATATGCAACTTGAGGGTTTAGATCGTCATTTACGTTTGATCGACAGCTATAAAAAATTGCATGCAGCACGTGCAAAATTTGTTGCAGCTTCTTAAAAAGTTATTTTAGATGGATCTATCAATAAAACGTCCAATCGGGCGTTTATTTTTTTGTAATGAGCGCATTAAAGATTTAATTTAAATCAGGAATTGTCCAATCTTCATGATCTAATTCATCATTATAAAAAATAAAACTACTCGGTGCTAAGCCTTGTTCGAGACAATACTGCTCCACCCAATCATAATAATTGTCGGGTAAATCAGAAGAAATGCCGCGTTCCCAATAATGATTCCCATAGGCAAGAAACATTGCCCAATGGTATTCATAATCATGGGAAATCATTGCAGCGCTTAAAGCACTCTTAACAGGATACTGACAAACACCTGATTCAGCGACAAGTTGCTGCGCTTCTTGTAGGGTTTTATGTGCATATTTCACGATGCTTGCTTCTACAATTCTGACCCAAGTATAAAAATTGAAAATGATTTTTTCATGTGGATTGTCTTCATCATGAAAAATTAAGCCGTCTTTAATTTGTTGTTGCATTTTTCTTTTTCATCCTTGTTTTAATTGAATATTCTGATGATATGAGGAATAGATTTTCATTTAAATTGATTTGTTATTATAAAGAAAAATTATTGAGCTTACGATCATAAAAATGTCGCAAATAGGTGTAGATGAGGTTGTGATAAGCGATGGTTCTATTCTGTTGTAAAGGTCGATGAAGATCTATTCTTGGTTGGCATAGTCACATTTGCATTGAAATATTGAGCTTAAAATGTGATAGAAACGCTGAAATTGTAATCAGGATTCTAAACATATTTTTATGAAGATAAGTGCACAGATCGTTATTGAATTGTTTTATGAGCAACTGATTTACAACATCATGTTGATGCAGTTGCTCATATTTTACATCGGCTTAAAACTTACGTTGATAATTGATAAAGAAACGATTTTCCACAAAGTCATTGCCATGATCTTGATCATATTTGGCAAATAAATGTTGTATCGAAAAACCTTTGAGCATCGGTTGTTGGAAGGTATAACTTGTAAATAAGTTAAACTCAGATTCCTTATTTTCCTGTCCATTTGCCATTTTAATATCATCGCCCATGGCATATTTGGCAGTACTCGTCAGACCAGGTACATAGTCTTTAAAATCATAACCATAGATGAAGTGCCAAGATTTTTCATTTTTCTTGAAAAAGCCGGTGACATTCCAATTGATAAAATACAACTCAGGTAAAAAACCATCGGGTAAAGGGTAGGCATCGCCCACGATCTGCTGATAGCCTACGCCAATACTATGATTTTTTACTTTTACCGTTTCCAACAGGCCGATGTTTTGACTGTCGATGTCTAATGCACTGCTATTGTCCTGTGAATTAAAATAGCGCAATTTGGAATGGAGTGCGATATTTTCAGCAATCGGATATTTATGTTCGACACCTAAATAATGTTTGTCATATAAATTATCCAAATGCCCATAGTAGTAATTCACATTCAAATCTTTATTTACATCATAGACAAAGTTGATGTAGTCCAAGCCATCTGAATAGTGTTTTACCCCATTTTGCGTATAAGAAAATTTATAGAAATCTTCCTTATTTCGTGGTGAATTACGAGTGACATGTCCAAGTTCAACTTTTAATTTTTCCATCACAGGAAATTTTAAATTTACCCCTTGATAGGTGGTGAGTAGCTGACGACTTGTGTCGACGGTGGTCATCGGTAAATTCAGCCACAATTCCCCAACACGCAGTTCTGCCTGATCATATTTCAGTTTCAGCGTTCCACCGTATTTTAAATAATCATCGGCTTGTTCTTTTTTGATCGGATCAAAAGGCAGCACCGTATCATCTACATGCTTATCGTTGCTGAGGCGGACTGCATATTGCACCGAACCATCGACACCGATTTGGATCGGCTGATCTAAAATCTGTAGTGGTGTGTCATAAAATTTTGAAGTGTAAAATAATGACGCACCTTGCGACCAACTGCCTGTATCTTTGACATTTGACTGATCAAAATTACGGTCGATATAGGCATTTTTCAGGGTGAATTTCCATTCATCTTCTGCATGGAGTTGTTGCATCATGGCACAGCCATTGATCAGCATCAGTGCGGAAAAAAGTGTTGAAAATGAGCGTTTTTTTAACATAAGGCATCCTTGACTTAAGTTTATTTCCAAATGAAAGGCGATTGTTTTTGAACGTCTTCTGCATCAGGTTCGAGTGCGATGCCTGTACGATCTTTGAAAATACAAATCGCAAGGAATGCAATCACTGACATTACAGTCAAATAAGCACTGACCAAATAAATTCCATTTACTTTACCAATAAGTGCTGCTGCGATGAGCGGGGCAAATGCACCACCGATGATCGAGCCAATCGCATAGGTAATTGAAATACCGGAGAAACGAATCGAAGCAGGGAACAGTTCTGAGTAGAAAACTGCTTGTACGCCGTAGGTGATACCGATACCCATAGATAAAAGTGCCAAGCCCAACATGATCAAGCCGTAGTTACCTGTACTGATCAATGAAAATAGTGCAAGCGCAGTAATGACTTGGATGATTGAACCCACGATATAAATCGGTTTACGTCCAAATTTGTCAGAAAGAACGGCTGACAACCAAGTGAAGAATGTCCAAATTACCGCTGAAATACTGACTAAACCAAGAATGGTCGGGCGGTCGAGGTTTAAACCTTTTGGATTGGTGGTAAAGCTTTGGATGAAACCACCCGCAGTCATGTAGCCTAGTGCAGTTGTTCCTGCGATCAACAGTGCTGAACTGAAAATGACTTTTTTGTATTGACCAAACAATTCACGGATTGGTTTTTGAGTCGTGCCTTTTTGCTTTAATTCTTCAAAAATCGGGCTTTCTTCAACTGAACGGCGAATCCAATAACCCAAAGCGAACAGTAAAATACTCAATAGAAATGGAATGCGCCAACCCCACGCCATAAATTCTTCACCCGGTGATACATAGCCTGTCATGACCACGAGGACCAAAGATGCAAGCAATAAACCAAGTGGAACGCCAAGTTGTGGGAACGAGCTGAACAGTCCACGTTTTTCAGTCGGTGCATGTTCAACTGCCATCAACACTGCGCCACCCCATTCACCACCTGCGGAGATGCCTTGTAAGATTCGCAGTAAAATCAAAATGATCGGTGCAGCAATGCCGATGCTGTCATAGGTCGGTAATAGACCAATCAATGTTGTGGTACCGCCCATCATGATCAAGGTGATGGCAAGTACAGTTTTACGTCCAAATTTATCGCCGAAATAGCCTGCGATGAATGCACCAAAAGGACGGAAAATGAAGCTGATTCCCACCGATGCAAAAACCAATAGGGTTGCAAAGACAGGTCCTGCAGGTTTAAAGAACAGTTGATTGAAGACTAAGCCTGCAACTGCGGCATAGATAAAGTAGTCGTACCATTCGATGGTGGTACCGACGATGGTTGCCATTGCGATTTTACGGGTACGTGACGCATGGGGTAATGCAAGCGTCGGGCTGTGCAGTTCTACTTGAGAATTTTCCATAGCATTTCCTTTTTTGTCTTGTGCGAGCGGCTTCAATCTATTTTTTAGTTTTTGATTGGAACCATATCCTTGTCGCCATGATTCGTCATGAATCAATTTATTTAATTATGCTTAATAATTTTCAAAAAGATACACCTAAAATAATATTTATTTAAAATTGTATCTTTTAAATAAATTTATGAACTTTGTTTTATTGGGTTTTATTTTTAAATAAAATTTATATATCAATAATTTACTGTTTTTAATTTATTGAAAAGTGTTGTTTATTTAAAATAATATGATGTAAGAATAATTTTTAATATTTAAAAATGTATCATATTTTATTGTTTTAATCGCAAAAAAGCCTAGATAAAAGGTCTTTTATCTAGGGGAGGAAATGGATGTGTTTTTAATACATCGCATTGGTGTTAGTGTGTATGCCAATCATAGTTCTATAATGAGTAATGAAGTTCCTACGAGACTGATGTGCCGTACTTCAAAATAATTAGACCTCTTGCGAAAGTTAGTTTCGGCAAGATCTGAACCAATATTGAAGGTTCCCTCTCCTTTCAGGATGAGAAACATAGTTTCGCAAGAGGGAGAGGTTTTTATTTAAAAGCCCTCATCCTCTTGCGGAGTTACCTCCTCATCCCAAAGGGAGAAGGGACTTCCATTATTAAGAGTTCTATCT
Source organism: Acinetobacter sp. CFCC 10889 (assembly GCF_003268395.1). Classification (GTDB taxonomy): domain Bacteria; phylum Pseudomonadota; class Gammaproteobacteria; order Pseudomonadales; family Moraxellaceae; genus Acinetobacter. Next base: position 91,718 of record NZ_LQXQ01000006.1, read on the forward strand.
CCTGAGCAAGTTTTAAAGCACTGCTTTAAAATGAGGCGTAAGTGAGGGGTAGGGAGAGGTTGTATTTTGAATACCCTTATTCCACCTTTTATTTTTAATTTTAGCGATAATTAGTAACATCAAGAAACTAAGCAGCATCTAACGTAGTTTCGTCATAAATTAAAGTCGTACCTGTAGCTTGAATGACTTCTTCAAGACTGATGTCAGGCGCAAGTTCAACAATACGTACTGTATTGTCAATAATATCAAATACACCATAATTACTGATGATTCGGCTGACCACGCCTTGTCCTGTTAAGGGGAGTGTGCATTGATCTAAAATTTTGGCTTCACCATTTTTATTGTAATGTTGCATCATCACCACAATTTTTTTAGCGCCTGCGACCAAGTCCATTGCGCCACCCATGCCTTTGACTTTATGTCCCGGAATCATCCAATTCGCAATATCACCTGTTTTAGACACTTGCATTGCACCCAAAATTGCCACATCGACATGACCACCTCGGATCATGGCAAATGAGTCAGAGCTTGAGAAAAATGATGCGCCTGATTTGGTGGTGACGGTTTGTTTGCCTGCATTGATCAAATCTGCATCAACGTCTTCCTCAAGCGGAAACTCGCCAATACCCAATAAACCATTTTCAGATTGCAACCAAATGTGCAGTTCAGGGTCGATATAATTCGCCACCAATGTCGGTAAACCGATACCTAAATTGACATAATCGCCATCGTGTAACTCTTGTGCAGCACGTTGTGCCATTTGTTCTTGTGTCCAAGCCATGAGCGTATTCCTTATGCAGCACTTTTGACGGTTCGAATTTCAATGTGTTTGTTTGGATTTGGATTAACCACGATACGATCGACATAAATACCGGGGAGGTGAATATCATCCGGATCTAATTCTCCAATTTCCACCAATTCTTCTACTTCTACGATGGTGAGTTTGGCTGCCATCGCACAGTCAGGGTTGATATTGCGGGCAGTTTTGCGGAACACTAAGTTGCCTGCTTTATCCGCTTTATAGGCTTTAACCAAAGCAAGATCAGCATTTAGTGCTTCTTCGAGTAGATAATTTTGTCCGTTAAAATTACGGACTTCTTTGCCTTCTTGTACCGCTGTTCCTACACCTGTTTTGGTATAAAAAGCAGGGATTCCTGCGCCTGCGGCACGTAATTTTTCAGCCAATGTACCTTGTGGTGTGAGTTCGACTTCGAGTTCACCTGCGAGGTATTGGCGTTCAAATTCTTTATTGCCACCAATATAAGAGGAAATCATTTTTTTCACTTGGCGTGATTCAAGTAATAAACTTAAACCGATGCCGTCGATGCCTGCATTATTACTAATGCAAGTCAGTTGTTGGGCATTGGAGTCACGTAAGGTTTGAATAAGTAACTCAGGAATGCCACATAAACCGAAACCACCGACAGCAATCAGCATATTGTCCTGAACAATATCAAACAGTGCTGCCTGACTATTTGGATAGACTTTATTCATTTTGAAATCCTTCAATGATGCTCCAAAATCCATATTTGGAAAGGTGCCTTTTATCAATGGTGCTGTGAATTGAAATTTCTTTACCTTTAAAAGGATGGAAAATTTAATTAAATATTTTGATCAATTTTTAAAATCTTCCCATTTGCACTAATGCTGATCAGTTAAGCAAAATTATTGGATAGATTCTTAAAATCTCCCCTAACCCCTCTTTGAAAAAGAGGGGAACAGACCGCAACTGAAATAAATTCAGTAATGGAACTCCCTCCTTTTTAAAGGAGGGTTGGGGAGGATTTAAAAACCTTAACTGACTTGCATTACCCACTTACACAGCTTGACTGCTCATCTTTGATAAAGAGGGGAACAGACCACGACTGAAATCAATTCTAGTAATCTTGCGTAGCAGTGCTACTCATCCCTCCTTTTTTAAAGGTGAGGAACATGTTCCGCAAGGGGAGGATTAAAAAACATTAAATCACACAACTTTAGTCGCGATTTACAAGAGTTAAAATGTCGTAAGTTGCGACCAATTCATTGCGTTGGTTTTTGACTTTAATGTCCCAAACCACCACGCCATGCGGTTTTTGTTCAGGATCACGCAATGGTTTTGGTGTTTTTTGCTTACAAGTCAGTTCCACTTGAATGGTGTCACCAATTTTCACAGGTTCGACAAAGCGTAAGTTGTCCATACCATAGTTGGCAATCACAGGACCCGGTGCAGCATCGACAAATAAACCTGCCGCTGCTGAAACGATAAAGTAACCATGCGCAACACGATCACCGAACAGTGAATCTGCCGCAGCGATTTTGTCCATGTGCGCATAGAAGTGATCACCACTCAAACAGGCAAAATTCACAATATCTGCTTCAGTCACCGTACGACGAGCTGTTAATAAACGTTCACCAACACGCAGTTCATCAAATGATTTTTTGAATGGATGAACACGATCTTCAAACACTTGCGAACCAATCGTCCAACTGTGTCCGATTTGGGTCATCGCATTTGGTGAACCTTGAATCGCAGTGCGTTGCATATAATGTTTTACTGCACGTAAACCGCCCAATTCTTCACCGCCACCTGCACGTCCCGGACCACCATGCACAAGCAATGGAAGTGGTGAACCATGACCTGTACTTTCTTTGGCATTTTCAGCATCAAGGACATGTACGCGACCATGCCACGGTGCAATTTTGGCAATGATTTGTTCAACATTTTCATCCGCATTGCGAACTACAGATGCAACTAAACTACCTTCACCTTTTGCCACTAACTGTGCCAATTCGGCAAGATTGTGATAAGGCATTAAAGTGACCACAGGACCAAATGCTTCAACTTGGTGAATGGCTTGGGCTTCGTTTGGTGATTTACACACTAAAACTGTAGGTGGATAGAACGCACCATTTTCAGGGTGTTCTGCAATAATATTAAAGTCTTGACGTAAATGGCTACCCAAAACAATTTCAGCATCTTGGCTGAGTTGTTCAACTCTTTCAGCCACATCATGTTTTTGTTTAACACTCGCCAACGCACCCATGGTGACATTTTCAAGTTCAGGATTACCGACCACGACTTTTTGTAGCTTCGCAACCAAACGGCTTTGTACAGTATCCAACAAATTTGCAGGAACAAAAGCACGACGAATCGCAGTACATTTTTGACCTGCTTTGGTGGTCATTTCACGGAAAACTTCACGTACAAATAGGTCGATGGTTTCGTCATTGGCTTGTTCAGTCAAGATCGCACTATTCACCGAATCCGCTTCCATGCTGAAAGGAATTGAATATTGATTTAAATGTGGATGTGCACGTAATTTTTGACCTGTAGAGGCTGAACCTGTAAAGGTTACGGTATCTTGTGCATTTAAATGTTCAAATAAATCATAAGTCTGACCACAGATCAGCTGTAAAGCACCTTCAGGTAAGAAGCCACTTGCCAAAATATCAGCAACTACAGCATGGGTCATTTCTGCGCCTTCTGTCGCAGGTTTGACGATACATGGCACACCTGCCAAAAGGGTTGGTGCGATTTTTTCCAACATTCCCCAAATCGGGAAGTTAAAAGCGTCAATGTGTACCGCAACACCTGCTTTCGGGCTGAGGATATGTTTTGCGCCAAAGGTGCCATTTTTAGACAATGGAATCCATGCATCTTCAACGAGAGCAGTTTCATCGCTCAGTTCACGGCGGACTAAACTTGAGTAGGCAAATAAAGTACCGATTCCGCCTTCGACATCAATCCAAGCATCTTTACGGGTACAGCCTGTGGCTTTTGCAAGTTCATAATAATTTTCTTTGCGTTCAAGTAGGTACTGCGCCACTTGTTTTAAAGCATTGGCACGTTCATGGAACGTCAGATTGGCAATCGCTGAACCTTTGCTTTTTGCAAACTCAACAATAGCTTTGGTGTCGATGCCTTGGCTGCTGACTTGATAAATCGCATCACCTGTAATGGCATGGTAAACAGTACGGAACTCATTTTGTGCAATAAAGTTCTGTCCATAAACCAAAGAACTTAATTTTTTCACGTCAGATGCTTGTGTGGAAGCATCGTGATCTGCATTGTGCTCGGTTGGATTTGATCCTGCATCTAGCTCAAGCATGGCTAACTCCTTTTATGATACGTTTTACATAAATTTTTAATTTTGATGATTCATAATTTGTTCCTTTATTTTTAAATTGTCAAATATTTTTCCATTAAAATGCTGTAACAACAAATATTTAAAAATTAATATTATTGAAATACAGTAAGTTAATTAATTTTGCTGAAAATTTTAATATGATACATATAAAATAGTATTGATTTTTTATTCGTATCGTTTTACTTTAAATCTCATAAACACTTGGGATAAGTGAGGACACAATGAAAAATCATCAACAAGATTTTGATCAAGCGCTTGAAAAGGACATTTCAATCGAACCAAAAGATTGGATGCCTGATGCATACCGTAAAACTTTAATTCGCCAAATCGGACAACATGCACACTCAGAAGTAGTTGGCATGTTACCTGAGGGCAATTGGATTACACGTGCGCCAAGTTTGAAACGTAAAGCAGTATTGTTGGCAAAAGTGCAAGATGAAGCAGGGCATGCTTTGTATTTATATAGTGCGGCTGAAACTTTGGGTGCAGATCGTGACGACATGATGGATAAACTCATCGCAGGTCGTATGAAATATTCTTCAATTTTCAACTATCCAACGCTGTCTTGGGCAGATGTTGCTGCAATCGGTTGGTTGGTGGATGGTGCTGCGATTGTAAATCAGGTGGCATTGTGTCGTACCTCTTATGGTCCTTATGCACGTGCCATGGTTCGTGTCTGTAAAGAAGAAAGTTTCCATCAACGTCAGGGTTTTGAGGCGATGATGCAACTTGCAAACGGCACACCTGAGCAAAAACAAATGGCGCAAGATGCGGTCAATCGTTTTTGGTGGCCTGTGCAAATGATGTTTGGTCCAAGTGATGACAATTCTCCAAACAGTGCGCAAAGCATGCAGTGGAAAATCAAATTATTCAGTAATGATGCATTACGCCAAAAATTTGTTGATAACACTGTGCCACAAGTACACATGTTGGGTTTGACTGTACCTGATCCTGATCTACGTTTTAATGAAGAAACAGGGCATTACGAGTCAGGTCCAATCAATTGGGATGAGTTCAATGACATCCTTGCAGGTAAAGGTCCTTGCAACCATGAGCGTATCGAAGCACGTCGCAAAGCGTGGGAAGGCGGAAAATGGGTGCGTGATTCAGCAGCGGTGTATGCACAAAAGCAGCAAGCTGATGAAACTGCAAAAGTCGCTTAATCCACAGCACATTGGTTCATTATCGTTTTAAATTTCAGGAAGGATTCTCTCATGAACAATAAAAACAATTGGTCGTTATTCGAAGTATTTGTACGTAGTAAACAAGGTTTAAGTCATCGTCATGTGGGTAGCTTACGTGCGCCTGATGCTGAAATTGCCTTGCAAAATGCCCGTGATGTCTATACCCGTCGTAATGAAGGGATCAGCATTTGGGTGGTGAAATCTGAGCTGATCACTTGCTCACAACCTGAGGAAAAAGAAGAATTTTTCGATCCTGCTTTGGATAAGGTTTATCGTCATCCGACTTTTTACCATATCCCTGATGGCATTGAGCACATGTAAGGAGTAGGCAAATGAATCATTCAGTATTTTCTCAATATCTTTTGCATTTGGCAGACAGCCAACTGATTTTATCGCACCGTTTGGCAGAGTGGTGTGGTCATGCGCCTGAATTGGAACTTGATATTGCACTTGCCAATATTGGTTTGGATTTACTTGGTCAAGCCCGTACTGTGCTCAGCCTTGCAGGTGAAGTCGAAGGTTTAGGGCGTGATGAAGATCAATTGGCTTTTTTCCGCACTGAACGTGAATATCGCAATTTATTGCTTTGCGAACAACCGAATGGCGACTTTGCGCAAACCATCGTGCGTCAATGGTTAATGGATCATTATCACCATTTACTCTTCGCCGCTTTAAGCAATAGCAACCATGCGGAACTACGTGCTTTTGCTATCAAGTCTTTGCGTGAAGTGAAATATCACTTACGTTTTTCAACCGCTTGGATGGAGCGTTTAAGCCTCGGTACAGCAGAAGCGCATGAAAGAACCCAAAATGGTTTAAATGAATTGTGGCGTTTTACCGAAGAGCTTTTTGATCTCAGCGCAGATGAACAGCAATTGGTACAAGATGGTGTGATTCCAAATATCACTTTGTTAAAAGCACAGTGGCAAGACATTGTAAATGCAGAAGCTGCACATTATGGCTTGAACATTCCTGAATTGGGTGCGTATCGCCGTGGTGCAAAACAAGGTTTGCATACTGAACATTTGGGCTATGTTTTGGCTGAAATGCAATCTATGCAACGCAGTTATCCAAATATGAATTGGTAATTCTGTCAGAACAAGGAGCAAGTTCCATGAATTTAATTCGACAATGTACTGATCAATGTTGGGATGTTTTGGCACAAATTTCTGATCCTGAAATCCCTGTTTTGTCTGTGGTGGATTTGGGCATGATTCGTGGTGTGGAATTCAATCAGGACAATGAACTTGTGGTTCGACTGACACCAACTTATAGCGGATGCCCTGCAACAGATGTATTAAAAGCTGAAATTGAACAAGCATTTACACAGCATCAACTTACCCCTGTCAATGTGGTGGTGGATTTATCCGAAGCGTGGACAACCGATTGGATGAGCCAAAACGGCAAAGACAAATTGAAAAAATACGGCATCGCACCGCCAAAAGGTGAAGCGCATAGCTGTGGTACTCATGTGGCATTGACCGATGGCATTGAATGCCCGCATTGCCACAGCGTACACACCAAATTATTAAGTGAATTTAGTTCGACTGCATGTAAAGCCTTATATCAATGCAAAGACTGCTTAGAACCATTTGACTATTTTAAATGTATTTAACAGCGCATTTTCATAGTCAAACAGAAAGAGGGATTTTCAAATGAGTCAATTTATACCATTAACCATAAAATCAATTACGCCTCAAACTGAGCAGGCAATTTGTATTGCGTTTGAGGTTAGCCCTGAATTACAAGCTGATTTTCAATATCAAGCAGGGCAACATCTCACCATTCGTCATTTAACCGATGCAGGTGAAATTCGCCGTTGTTACTCGATTTGCAGTGATCACAATGAAGACATGAGCATTGCCATTAAAAAAATTGATCAAGGTCAATTTTCAAATTGGGCAAATGACAATTTAAAAGCAGGCGATCAGCTTGAAGTCATGCCACCACAAGGCGTGTTCTTCCAAAAAGCTGCCAAAGTCGGTGGTAAAAATTATCTTGGCTTTGCCGCAGGCAGTGGTATTACTCCGATTTTATCCATTGTCAAAACCGTGTTATTGCAACAGGAAGATGCCAATTTTACTTTGATTTATGGCAACCGTACTTGGAAACAAACCATGTTTGCTGAGCAAATTATGGATTTGAAAGATCGCTTTAAAAATCGTTTTCAGTTGGTGAATGTTTTTTCTCGTGAAATGAATGACAGTGCTTTATTTAATGGTCGTATTGATGCTGAAAAATTACAGTCATTATTTAAAGCGGATTTGATCAATGCAGATTTTGATCACTGTTTTGCCTGTGGTCCTGATGAAATGATGGATGCGATTGAAACCGTATTGCCTGAACTTGGTATTGAACGCAGCAAAATTCACACTGAACGCTTTAATACAGGTACAGCGAAAAAAGCCACTGCGGAACAGATCGAAAGCCGTAATGAAGAAAAAGTGAATATCGTACTTGATGGTCGTGAGTTGATCATTGAAGTATCGAAAGAAGATGACAGCATTTTAGATGCAGCGCTTCGTGCAGGTGCAGATTTACCATACGCATGTAAAGGCGGTGTGTGCGCAACCTGTAAATGTAAAGTTTTGGAAGGTCAGGTCGACATGGCGATCAACTACAGCTTAGAGCCTGAAGAAGTTGAACGTGGTTATGTTTTAAGTTGTCAGGCACGTCCTGTAACGCCAAATGTGCGAATCAGTTTTGATGACTAAAAAATAGGTTCCAAGATTCAATCACGAGATTGAAATTGAGAATTTAAAACAGCGTGTAAAAACAGAACATTGATGAATACAGTTTTGATGAATCAGGATTTGATATTTTAGAAATTGAAAAACTCTAATAAAAATCAAATCAAAACATCAAGTGGAGCAATGAGATGGAATTCTTAAAAAGCCAACAGGTGAAATCAGGCGTGATGCTGATCGAACTGAATCGCCCTGAAAAGCGCAACGCTTTGAATAATGCCACATTACAAGAACTTGTGACTTTACTGAAAAGTGTGGATGCAGATTCAAACATTAAAACCGTAGTGATTACAGGCAATGAAAGCTGTTTCGCTGCGGGTGCAGATTTAAATGAACTTGCAGCTTTGGATGTGGTGTCGATTCAACAAGATCAACGCCCATTATTATGGAAACAGATTGATGAGTTTTCCAAACCGATCATTGTTGCAGTCAATGGCTTTGCCTTTGGCGCAGGCTTTGAGTTGGCTTTACATGGTGACATCGTACTGACAGGTGAAAATGCACAATTTGCTTTACCTGAAATTGGTTTGGGGATGTTGCCGGGAGCAGGTGGCACACAGCGTTTAGCACGTTTAGTGGGACAACAACTGACCATGCGTTGGGCGATGACAGGTGAGCGAATTTCAGCGCAAACCGCTTTGCAACATGGCATCACAAGTCAAATTTGCCCGACTCAATTAACCGTGCAATATGCGATTGAACTTGCAGAAAAAATTGCTAAGCAAGCACCACTTGCGATCCGTGTCATTAAACAATCTTTGAAATCTATTCATGAAGTGACTTTAAGCCAAGGCTTGAAGCAAGAACGTCAGCATTTTGTTTGGCTTGCAGCGACCCAAGATCGCCAAGAAGGCATCAATGCATTTTTAGAAAAAAGACAACCAAATTTTAGAGGTGTGTGATGGATTACCAAACAATTATTGCAGAAGAAAAGAATGCAGTCGGTTATTTAACGTTTAACCGTCCAAAACAGTTAAACAGCTTTAATGAAACCATGCATCAGGAAGTGTCACAAACTTTGAAAGCATGGGCTAAAGATTCGAATATCCGTGCGGTGGTGATCTCTGCGGAAGGTCGTGGTTTTTGTGCAGGGCAAGATTTGGGTGACCGTGTGGTTGATCCAAATGCGGATGCACCTGACTTGGGTCTTTCGATTGAAAAATATTATAACCCATTGATTAAATTGATTACGGAAATGCCAAAACCTGTGATTTGTGCAGTAAATGGTGTGGCAGCGGGCGCAGGGGCAAATATTGCTTTAGCGTGTGATGTGGTGATTGCAGCGCAATCAGCTTCATTTATCCAAGCATTTTGTCGCTTAGGTTTAGTGCCTGATTCAGGTGGTACATGGTTCTTGCCACGTTTGGTCGGTCGTGCACAAGCGATGGGACTTGCGATGTTGGGCGATAAAATCCCTGCTGAAAAAGCGGTGCAATTGGGCATGATTTGGCAATGTGTTGCAGATGAAGAATTAAAAATTGAAGCTGCAAAAATGGCGGAACATTTGGCAACCCAACCGACTTATGGTTTGTCATTGATCAAAAAAGCCATCAATGCCGCAGCAGACAATAATTTGGATGAACAACTGATTTTAGAACGTGATTTACAGCGTTTGGCAGGGCGTTCAAGTGACTATAAAGAAGGCGTACAAGCATTTATGCAAAAACGTACTCCTGAATTTAGAGGATGCTGATCATGCAAAATCTCAATTTACAGCAAGCAAAAGTCGCTGTGATTGGTGCAGGGACAATGGGAATGGGCATTGCCCAACTCGCAGCCATGCATGGTCATGCAACTTATGTATTTGATTTGGATATTGAAAAAGCCAATGCTGCATTTGCACAATTAAAAGTACAACTTGAAAAACGTGTACAATTGGGAAAAATGACCCAAGCCGTGGTTGATTCTACACTTGGCAATATTCAAATCGTTGCAGAGCTTCAACAGCTTTCGGTTGCAGATTTGATCGTTGAAGCTGTAGTGGAAAAGAAAGAAGTTAAACAAAGTTTATTCAAACAGCTTGCAGAGATATGTTCAGAACAGACTATTTTTGCTTCAAATACTTCTTCGATTTCAATCACCGCAATTGCTTCAGTGATTCCACATCCTGAGCGTGTAGTAGGTTTGCACTTCTTTAACCCTGCACCTGTGATGAAATTGGTGGAAATTATCCGTGGTTTAAAAACTTCGGAACAAATTGCACAGTCATTATTTAGCTTGATGCAAGTATGGAAAAAAGTCCCTGTGACAGCAAAATCAACACCGGGTTTTATCGTGAACCGTGTTGCACGTCCATATTATGCGGAAGCGTTTCGTGCATTGCAGGAAAATGTCACCTCGCCTGAACAGCTTGATTTTATCTTGCGTGAATGTGGTCATTTTGCCATGGGTCCATGTGAACTGACGGATTTAATTGGGCAAGATGTCAATTTTTCTGTGACACAAAGCGTCTATCAAGAATTTTTCTATGAGCCACGCTATCGTCCATCATTGATCCAAAAAGAATTGGTCGATGCAGGTTGTTATGGTCGCAAAAGCCAACAAGGTTTTTATGATTATCATCAGGCAGAACGCACACCAAGCTATCATTTAGCGGACCTTTCTGCTGTTCAGTCTGCAACATTCAATCTACAGGTTGTTGGTGAATGGGCGCATGACACAGGTCTGATTCAACGTCTTAAAAATGCGGATAATATCCATATTTCCAATGCAATTGCAGATCATGAACAGCTTCGTTTGGATGATATTACCATTCAACTCAGTCAAGGGCAGTCTGTAGACATTGACCATACCCATGAAAAAGTGGTGTTAATGGATTGGCATGCCGATTGGACAACAGCTAAGGCTGTGGTTTTAACCGCTTCGCCATTATGTAGCACCGCTGATCGTGAAAAAGTCAGCCAACTTTTTGCAGCGTTGGGCGTGACAAGTATTTGGGTCAAAGATCATCCTGCTTTATTTGTGATGCGTAGCATTGCCATGTTGGTGAATGAAGGTTGTGAAGCGGTTTTACATGACATTGCCACTGAACAAGATATTGATTCAGCGATGAAATATGGTGTGAATTATCCGAAAGGTCCATTCCAATGGGCGACTCAAATCGGTTATATACAGATTTTAACCACGCTTGAAAATTTATACCGTATCTATGGCGAGGAACGTTATCGTCCAAGCTTATATTTACGTAAAAAAGTCGCACTGCAATCTATTCATCACACAGATGAAGAAGCAGAAGCTCAAACACTGAAACAAGCAGGCTAAGGGAGAAGAATAATGGAACAGGTATTTATTTGTGATGCAATTCGTACCCCGATTGGTCGCTATGCAGGTGCGTTGAGCAGCATTCGTGCTGATGATTTGGCAGCGTTGCCAATTGAATATTTAAAACAGCAACACCCTGATTTGCCTTGGGAACAGTTGGATGAAGTGATTTTAGGCTGTGCCAATCAAGCAGGTGAAGATAACCGTAATGTGGCACGTATGGCTGCATTATTGGCGGGCTTACCTGATGCTGTTCCTGCAATTACCGTAAATCGTCTATGTGCTTCGGGCTTGGATGCTGTTGGTTTGGCAGCCCGTGCGATCAAATCAGGTGAAGCGCAATTTGTCTTGGCAGGTGGTGTGGAGTCGATGAGCCGTGCGCCATTTGTGCAGTCGAAACCTGAAGCTGCATTTAGCCGTACCCCAAGTATTTATGACACCACGATTGGTTGGCGTTTTATCAATCCAAAATTCAAAACCAATTTTGGTGTGGATAGCATGCCTGAAACGGCTGAAAATGTGGCTGAAAAATATCAAATCAGTCGTGCAGATCAAGATTTATTTGCATTTAACAGCCAACAAAAAACCGCAAAAGCGCAGCAAAGTGGTATTTTTAAAGCAGAAATCTTGCCTGTAAATATTACGGATCGTAAGAAAAATACGGTTCAAGTGACTGAGGATGAACATCCCCGTGCAGATACCACACTTGAAGCATTGGCAAAGTTAAAAGCGCCATTTCGTAAAGAAGGCGGTTCGGTGACTGCGGGCAATGCATCGGGTGTCAATGATGGCGCAGCATGCGTACTACTAACGAGTGAAAATTTTGCCAAAGACAATGGCTTAGAACCACTTGCCAAAGTGATTGCGATAGCAAGTGCGGGTGTGGAAGCTAAATATATGGGCATCGGTCCTGTGCCTGCGGTGCAAAAAGTCTTGAAACTTGCAGGTTTAAGTTTGGATCAAATGGATGTGATTGAGTTGAATGAAGCTTTTGCAGCACAGTCTTTGGCGGTGATGCGTGAGTTGGGTTTAAAAGATGATGATGCACGGGTCAATCCAAACGGTGGTGCAATTGCACTTGGACATCCGCTTGGTATGAGTGGAACACGTTTGGTCATCACTGCCATGCATGAACTCAAACGTCGTCAAGGGAAATACGCACTTTGCACCATGTGTGTTGGTGTTGGGCAAGGTGTAGCGCTGATTTTGGAAAATGTCGCTTAAGCTTTTTTATGGATTAAAAGTTAAGACACAACAGGATTGTAAATGACAGCCAAAGGATGGCTGTTCAAGGAGAAATAAGATGAATAATAATGCTTTGGAACAAATCGAAACTGCATCTATTGATGAATTACGCAGTGTGCAATTACAACGTCTGAAAAAGACTTTGCAACATGCTTATGACAACAGTAGCGTGTATAAAAAGAAGTTTGATGATGCAGGTGTGCATCCTGATGATTTGAAAAGCTTGGAAGATTTAGCCAAATTTCCATTTACCACCAAAAAAGATTTACGTGATAACTATCCTTTTGGCATGTTTGCTGTGCCACAGGAACAGATTGTCCGTGTCCATGCTTCCTCGGGTACGACAGGTCAGCCAACGGTGGTGGGTTATACGCAAAATGATATTAACATTTGGGCGGATGTGGTCGCACGTTCACTCCGTGCCGCAGGCTTGAGCAATAAAGATACCATTCAAGTGTCTTATGGTTATGGCTTATTTACAGGTGGTTTGGGTGCGCATTATGGTGTTGAGCGTTTAGGCGCAACCGTGATTCCAATGTCAGGTGGGCAAACTGACAAACAAGCGCAATTAATCAATGATTTTAAACCGACTGCGTTGATGGTCACGCCATCCTACTGTCTAAATATCATTGAAGCTTTAGAGAAAAAATTTGGTACGGCAAAATGCTCAATCAAAACGGGTGTATTTGGTGCTGAACCGTGGACCAATGAAATGCGTAAAGAGATTGAAGATCGCTTCGGTATCAATGCATTGGACATTTACGGTTTGTCGGAAGTGATGGGACCGGGGGTGGCGATGGAATGTCTTGAAAGTAAAGATGGTCCAACCATTTGGGAAGATCATTTTTATCCTGAAATCATCAACCCTGAAACAGGTGAAGTATTGGCAGATGGTGAATTAGGCGAATTAGTCTTTACCACCATTACCAAAGAAGGGATGCCTGTGATTCGTTATCGTACCCGTGACCTGACTCGACTGTTGGCAGGAACTGCTCGTCCAATGCGCCGTATGGATAAAATTGTCGGTCGCAGTGATGATATGATGATTATCCGTGGGGTAAATGTGTTCCCAACGCAGATCGAAGAACAAATTTTACATATTCCGCAACTTTTGCCGAATTATGAAATTCAAATTTGTAAGCAAGGTCATTTAGATACATTGCATATTCGTACTGAAATGCGTCAAGATATTCATCCTGATTTAACCCAACAATTGGCGACACAACTGAAAAGTCAGATCAAGACTATGGTGGGAATTTCAGTCAGTGTTGAAATTCTACAGGAAGGCACATTGCCACGTTCAGAAGGCAAAGCACAACGTGTATTTGACATTCGACATGTTGTTCAGGAACACTGTAAGTCTGCTTAGTGGTTACGCTGATGCTGCATAGAATGGGTTGAAAAATATAAGGTAATAGTGAAACGATATGAATCCAAAACTCAAACAGGCAATTGATGATTTTATTGGCAAAGAAGCGCTGAGTGGTACGTCTTTGATCATGACGGTATTTGGTGATTGCGTTTATCATCATGGTGGCATTATCAGTCTTGCAAGTCTGATTCAATTGATGGATGTGTTTGGATTCAATGAACGTTCGGTGCGGACTGCGGTGTTTCGTTTGGTGCAAAATGGTTGGTTGGTGTCCGAGAAAATCGGGCGCACCAGCTACTATCGAGTGACTGAAACGAGTCGACAGCGCTTTGTACAAGCGGATGCTAAAATTTATAATTTCAACCATATCGAATGGGATCAAAAATGGGACTTGGTACTGCTCAGTTCGGTTGATCTTGAAAATAAATTGGTATTAAAGAAAGAGTTGGAATGGTTAGGTTTTGCCAATATCGCAAGTAATGTGATGGCATATCCGGGCTGTGATCACTTAAAACTGCAAAATTTATTGCTCAATCTGAAAATGACCGATCAAGTGGTGATTTTCAAAGCTGAAACACTACAACTTTGGCAAGAATCTTATCCAACAGTTAAACGCATGGTGGAAACCAATTGGTCAGTGGCAGAGTTACATGCCCGTTATGACAAATTTATCAAAGACTTCCGTGAGTTTATGAATATTGTTGAAAATGCCGATGATTTAGATGCAGTTCAGGCGTTCCAAATTCGGATTTTATTGATTCATCAATATCGCCGTATTTTGCTCAAAGATCCTGATTTGCCATCGGAATTATTACCATCCAATTGGTTGTCGTTAAATGCCCGTAATTTGAGCAGTAATTTATATCAATTGGTGGTGTCGAGCGGTGAAGAATTCTTTATGGAATTTGCCCGTACTTCTGAAGGGGCAATGCCACCACTGCATCCGCAATTTTATAAACGTTTTGGTGGTTTAAAGCAGGAAGAGTTAGCTGTTTGATTTTATAAAATGGCTTATCACAAATATATAGTTTTATATTGGCTTCTTGCGTTATTCAAAAAAATATCGGGAGTCCCTTCTCCCTTTGGGAGAAGGTTAGGATGAGGGTTCATAAATAAAAACCTCTCCCTAACTCTCTTCGTTAGT
>NZ_LQXQ01000007.1 GCF_003268395.1 Acinetobacter sp. CFCC 10889
ATAAATAAAAACCTCTCCCTAACCCTCTCCTAAAAGGAGAGGGAACATTTCAATATTGATCTAAATCTTACCGAAACTAACTTTTGCAAGAAGTCTATTGATTTCACTATAAATGATGCTATTGCATTAAGTGATATAGATGTTGCCGTTGAGTGAGAAGTTTATATTTTAGAATGATATGACATATATAAAACTCAAGATAAATTATTTATATTTTCACAATGTTATTATTTTTTAAAGGACTAAAATATGACCTGTTATGCAATTGATGGTGTGATTCCTGTCGTCAGCCCAAAAGCTTATGTACACCCCACAGCAGTCTTAATTGGTGATGTGATCATCGAAGAAGGCGTATATATCGGACCTTTTGCATCCTTACGTGCTGATTTTGGTGGCATTCACATCAAGAAAAATGCCAATGTACAAGATAACTGCGTGATTCATGGATTCCCCAATAGCGTGACTGTTGTGGAAGAATATGGACATATCGGACATGCTGCGATTTTACATGGCTGTCAAATTGGCAAAAATGTTTTAGTAGGAATGAACAGCGTGATTTTGGATTATGCTGAAATTGGTGAAAATACGATTATTGGGGCGAACAGTACCGTCAAAGCCAAAGCGATCATTCCTGCCAATGTTTTGGCTTTGGGCAGTCCTGCAAAAGTGATTCGTGATTTGGAAGCCAAAGAAATTGCGTGGAAAAGCAAAGGGACTGAGGAATATATTCACTTGGCACAGCGTTGTTTAAATACATTGCAAGAGGTTGAACCCCATACAGAAATACAAACAGGGCGTTTGACGCATGAAGTTTTTGGTGGGCAGCATCAATATAAAAATTAGTCCTGTTTGTTGTATAAATCGTAAACTTGAATAAATTACAATAAAAAGCATGAGAATTTTCCCATGCTTTTTTATTTTGTTTAGATCGCTTTTACAGTATTTAATGCATCTGCAATCGCTTTCTCTTTCAGTTCAGCCCCCATATTTACACCTTCGGCACGGATCACTTGAATATCAGTCACACCAGTGAAATTTAATACTGTGGTTAATAAACCTTCTTGGAAATCCGCAGGGCTATTTTCACCATACACACCACCACGGCTACTTGCAATATATGCTTTTTTATCACCTGCTAAACCAACAGGACCAGTTTCAGTATATTTGAACGTTTTACCTGCCACACTGATACGGTCAATCCACGCTTTTAATGCTGATGATAAACCAAAGTTATACATCGCAGCACCGATCACCACAATATCTGCATCTAAATATTGTTGGATCAGTTTTTCGCTCAAAGCTGTTTGTTGAGCATTTTGCCCCATTAAAATCTCACCCGTTAAATGTGGAATGTGTTGGGTTGCAAGATCTAGATATTCGATGTCTAAATCAGCATGTTTTTGCTGTAATTGTGTCATAATCGCTTGGCTAAGCTGACGAGAAACAGAAGCATCCGCTAAAATACTTGAATCAATATGTAGAACTTTCATGTTTAAAACCGTGTTATTTAGAATATAAGTACAATATATCAAGGTTTTAGAGCTGAAAAATTCGTATTACTATGACACAGTGTTCTATTAATAGAATAATATTGATAATTAAGGCTAATTGTATTAAAAATAATCAAAATTAATAATCTTAAATGTTGATACTTAAATAATTGAATTATAATTAAAAATATTAATCTAAGTTGTTAAGTCATCGGATCAATTTTATAATGACATCAATCTTCCTTTTCTGTTTATTGAATTATGCGCCAAGAACTTGAAATCTCTCTATACCAAGATGCAGAAAACTTATCAGCGCAACATAAAAAATTTAACCGTTTGCTGAAAAAATTAGAACAACAAAATACTTTATTAAACGAATGGAAAGCTGCGCAGCAAGATATTCAGCACAAGGCACGACAAGAATTGCTGCCTAAGTATGCAAAATTACATCAGATTTTATTTCAACAACTTGAAAACTTATGGGCGCATAAAGCACAAAGTAAATTCACAGCAAGACAAAAAATTTTATTAGATGGCATGATTAAAAATCTTGCTGAACAATTATTAAATGTAGATAGTTTGTCAGAAGAGCAGTATCAAGACGTTGAACACATTTTTGAATATTTTCATAAAAGACAAACTCGAAAAAATTTTGTTTATCATGAAGATAATGTAGAAATTCAAAAAGAAAATTTAAAAAGTGTGATTCATGAAGAACTGGGGATAGAAGCTGATTTTATTGATTTTGAGTTTGATCCAAACGATATTGAAGATTTCATGGATAAACTGAATCAAAAAATTGCTGCACAAGAAGAACAGGATTTTTTAAATCAATGTACAGAGGAAGATCGTCGTGAGTTTGAAAAACAACAACAGCGAGAACATGCTAAAGAGAAAAAACAGCAAGAAAAGCGAGAGCTTGCTCAAAAAATGGCAAGCCAGTCTTTAAAAAGTATTTATGCCAAAATTGCAGCTGTCATTCATCCTGATCGAGAAAGTGATGAGCAGAAAAAGATAGAAAAAACGGAACTGTTACAAATCACAAATCAAGCCTATGAAAATAAGGATTTATTTACATTATTGAAATTGCAAATGCAGTATGTGACAAGTAAAAAACAATCAACAAAAGAATTTGATGAACAATTAAAATATTACAATATTTCTTTACAAGATCAGATTGAACGAATTGAAATGCAAATCTTTGAAATCGTGCATACTTTTGATTGGAGACGACATTCTTTTTCAACTCATAAAATTCAAGTTAAAGATCTATATAAAAAATATAAATCAGACCTGCATGAGATTCAAAAAAATATTGAACAGGCTGAATTTATATTCAAACACAGCCAAGATAGTGAAAATCTAAAAGTGATGATCAAGAAGGGCTATTTATAAAATGATTATTGTTTAAAAATAACCTTAATATATGTTTAATAACTTATTGGTATCGAATTTTCTGAGAAAATTTATTTAGATTGAAGACGGTATCTTATACTTTTAATGTGTGGGGAGCGCATAAGTTCCTGTAACATGTGCTACCGCATTTTCATCACCCATAGAAAATATTGATACTTCGCCCATCGTTAAAGTTTTGCCAACTTTCATCAATTTACAAATAGCATGTAAGTTTTGATCACCTACAGGTTTACGCAAAAAATTGATGTTCAAATTGGTGGTCACTGCCAATGACACGATGCCAATTTCACCCAAAATCGCCACATAAAGTGCCAAATCAGCCAATGCCATTAGTACAGGACCTGCAACTGTTCCACCTGGACGTAAAGACTGTGTATCCACTTTATAATAGAGTTCAGCAGATTGATTTCCTACTGAATGAATCGTAAAGTTATCATTCACTTGTGGAAAAATAAACTGTAAAAATTGTTGAATTTCTTGTTGAGTTGCAGGCATTTTTGTCTCATTTTTATTATATTAAGATTTTAGACTTTTGATTTTGTAACATGATTAACAAATTACACAGTAGAATTATGTTCTTGCTCTTTTGGTGAAATTAATTGATTTGACAATAACTTGATCACATCTAAATACGTTGGCGGCTGTTCCACAAAACCACGATCACGTAATAGTTTATGCATGCGAGGTAATTTGAAGTAGGGTACAGATGCCATCAAATGATGTTCTTGATGATAATTCACATGAATCGGTGCAACCAAAGCACGTGCAATCAGATTGGCTTTCGTGGTTCGAGTATTGGTTAAGGCATTATGACTGGTTTGCATGCCTGCATGTTCTGCCATAGAACGAATACGAATGAATAGCGGAAATGGTGTGATATATGCAATTGGCCACAACCAATACAATTTAGCATGACCAGATTTTTTCAATGCATAATATATTGCAGCATTAGTCAGAATGGCCCCTGAACTATTTTTCAGTAATGTTTTGGCAAAATCTAAAACCTTACGATTTCCTACAGGAATTTTACGTTGATCATTGGCAACTGTCCATTCAAGCAATTCTAGATCCATGAGCAGACGTCCAAACAAAAATTTTGCACCTGTTAGACCTGTGATGTCACGGGTGAATTTACGTATCAGCGATTTTCTGCTGATTGGAAAATTATCAACGAGGCTTAAATCAGGATCTTCAGGCAATGACGTTTTGGCATGATGACGCATGTGATGCGCACGATATTTGTGTAAATCATTCCAAATTGGTTTGGCACAAAACCAGTCAGTCGCATCATTTAACCATTTGCTTTTAAACAAACTATGATGTGAAGCATCATGCATTAAAATTGCTAAACATAATTGACGACCTGCCAAAACTGCCAAAGCCGCAGCAATCATCAGTACTTTGCCCCATGTTGGTAAATATTCCCAAGACACCGCCACGCTTGCAAAAGTCCCTGCAATCACTGCCCATGTTGAACCCACCGCCCATAAGCCAGCTAAGTCAGATGGCGTGGTAAGTTCATTAATTTCTTCACGAGAAAACAATTCTGTGACACTGATTCGTGCATTCATTTTAGTCCTTTAATATTTTTATTGGCTACTTTGGATTTTAGATGAATAAATATTACAGTCAATTTGTTTTTATAAAAAATATGTAATGAAATTATTTTTCATTTTAAATATATATAAAACAGTTGTTTAAATTGAGATTAATGGTTGAGCTTATGCCATGTTTCTTGTCCAATATGGTCTAAGGCTAAAACAACTTTAAAAAACTCACTACGCAGTTGTTCATCGACAAAAGGTGAGGGCAATAAAGGATCAGTCAGCATCAATGCGATAGTTTCTCGACCCAATAAAAAAGATTCACGAGCAATATTTTCGATATCCATGTTTTGATAATGTGTTAACCATTGACTAATTTTCACATGATATTTTTGATAGCGTTGGTTTAATTGTTGACTTTCCCATAAGGTTGGAATTTTGCGATGAATTGCCTGATCAAAATCAGAAATTTGTAAAAATAAAGCATCTTTTTCCAAACCTTGCTGAATAAGTTCATGTTGTAACTGATTTAAATCAAGTGATAAATTGTCTGGGCGAATAAAAAAACCTATTTCTAATTCACGAAAACCTGCACGATGTAAAATTTTTTCTCGTTGATTCAATGCTGTACGATCTGTGCGTCCTAAAGTTATCGTTAAAACAGCGATGTAATGTTGATTCCATATTTTAGTGCTGCGAATTGCCACATTACGATGGATGATAATCGAACCCCAATGTTCAGTATTCGCGCTTAATTTGTATTGCCCACGTGCGACAGCTTCGATTTTATTTTCAGCACACAAGCGGGTAACTGCAACACGAATATTATTTTCACGAATGTCTAATAGTTTTGCAGCTTGTAGTAACTGTTTGATTGATAAGGTTTGACCACCTGAAGCGAGTAATAAATCGATAATAAATGATTTGGCATTGAGTGCGGTCATAGCGTACATATTTTGTTTTACATCGTTGAATAATATCAAGGAATAATCAATTTTCGCATATATTTTTATTATGTAGAATTTTTACCCATGAGATAGAGATTTATAAATAAAATTATAAATCTCCATCTTGGCGATTATTCTGCTGTTTCAGTTGCAGTAGCTTCTGAAGCTGAAGTAGCCGTATCAGGTGTTACAGCTTCTGCATTTACTGTTGTTTCCGTTGATTGTGTTTCAGCAGCAAAAGTTTGTGCAGCAGCAATCAAAGCAACCCCTACAAGTGCAAATTTAACAAGTTTCATATCTAGTCCTTTTATTTAAAATTCAAAGTGTACTGGTGAGTACACTTGGCACAATATACGTATAAAATTAGATTTAAATGTTAAATTTTGTGTTGCTTATGTGCATTATTTTTAATGATTAGAAAATTTTAAGAGTAGAGTTGATATAAATACAAATGAAATATCATTTATATTATTGAATTTAAATTAAAAAATTATTTGCGAAAATCACTGGGTGGAACACCCAATTGTTTTTTAAACATCGCAGTAAAAGCACTACTACTATGGTAACCAAGTTTATGGGCAATATGTGAAATTGGTAAATGCTCAGACAAATAGCCTAATGCCAAAACTACATGCATACGTTGTAACCATTGGCGAAAATTCAGCCCAGTTTCTTTTTGAAACAGCCGAATTAAGGTACGAGAACTAGTACCAATTTGATCTGCCCATGTATCCATATTTTTTTGTGTATCAGGATGATCAACTAATTCTGCACAAATTTGAATTAAGCGAGGGTCGCTTGGCCAAGGAATATCTAAAGAAAAATTTAGAGATTGTTGAATTTCATTGAAAATAAGCAATTGTAATGCTTGGTCTAAAGCCAGTGTTTGTGTATTTTCAACTATTATGGTGGCATTTGGGCGATTTAAACGTAAGACCAATTCACGTAATAATGGACTTATTCGAACCAAAAAACAGTTTTCGCCTAAAGTCTGTGCTGCATTTTCCTCCACCATCGCAGAGTTGAGTACAACTTGCCCATAAGAAAGGACACTATGTTCATAATAGGCAGGAATCCACAGTGCACAATGTGGTGGAATAATCCAAATATGTTCCGCCGTATATACACGAATATGACCTTCAACCGCATATAAAAGCTGCCCACGATCATGACAATGTTTTGGAATCACACTGCCATGTTTGCGTAGCGAAGCCAATGATGTCACTAGAGGCAATGCTGCCGTTTTTGCAAGATTGATCATAAACTATTTCTTTATAATGTCAGTTAAGCGATGATTTTTGGAATATAAGCTTTGATATGACGAATTATAATGCATTTTCCTAAAGTTAGTATAGGAAAATGCAGCATGCAAAATCCGCAATCGAGTGAAATCGGCACATCGAATATAACTTCGACCCAGCCCTCACAAATGGTGACATCCATGATCGCTGCTGTCGCGATCGCACATTTGCTTAATGACCTCATTCAGGCAGTCTTACCTGCAATTTATCCAATGTTGAAAACAGATTTTCAACTGAGTTTTACACAAATTGGTCTGATTTCATTGGTTTATCAAGTCACAGCATCCTTATTGCAACCGTGGATTGGCTTTTATACTGATAAACATCCTAAGCCTTATTTGCTTCCTATGGGAATGGGTGTGACTTTAATTGGGATTGCAGGATTGGCTTTTGCCAATAGCTTTAGCATGTTATTGCTTGCATCTGCATTAATCGGAATAGGTTCTTCAACTTTTCATCCCGAAGCTTCACGGGTAGCACGTATGGCATCAGGTGGAAAATTTGGTACTGCACAATCGGCATTTCAAGTTGGTGGAAATTCCGGTTCAGCGATTGGTCCATTATTAGCCGCAGCAATTATTATTCCCAATGGTCAAGCGGCAACTGCATGGTTTATGTTATTTGCACTATTGGCAATTTGGGTGCTGTATCAAGTCAGCAAATGGACGATACAGCGTAAAAAACATGCAACCACAAATAGTATTGTGAATACAGCTCAAGTCAAATTACAGGGCAAAACCTTGTATCGTGCTTTGGGATTGATTGCGATTTTAATGTTAGCCAAATTTACCTATATCGTGAGTTTAAGTAATTATTACACATTCTATTTAATGGAAAAGTTTGATCTTTCCTTAAAAATGGCACAGTACTATTTGTTTGGTTTTTTAGCTGCTGTTGCTTTAGGAACTTTTGTGGGCGGACCAATTGGAGATAAAATTGGACGTAAAGCAGTCATTATCATTTCCTTTTTAGGCATGGCACCTTTTGCACTGATTTTACCTTATGCCAATCTTACATGGACACTGATTTTATCTGTGATTTCTGGATTGGTGATGTCCTCTGCTTTTTCTGCAATGGTGGTTTATGCGCAAGAAGCTGTACCAGGACGTGTAGGCATGATTGCAGGACTCATGTTTGGTTTGATGTTCGGAATCAGTGGCATTGCTGCTGCAGCACTGGGTTATCTTGCAGATCATCAAGGCATTGAATGGGTATTTATTTTGTGTTCATTTTTACCTTTACTTGGTATAGGTTCATTATTTTTGCCAAATACGAAGAAATAAAGTGACTCATATTTTTCAATTCAATGTTTAAGACAAAATCAATAAAATATCGTGTAAGTGTATAATTTATAGCAGCATTTACACGATATGCTTTAAAGTGGTTGATGTGATGAGTTGAGTGTAATTTATGCAAAACACCAAATTTTTAATCCTAGATTATTGATTTTTATATTGAAAAATATAATAAAATTTAGACCTAAATCAGCACTATTTTATATTTAATAATTTGATTTTTAATATTTTTAATAAATAGCATATTGTTATCACAATTTAAAAATTCATAATTTTTCATAATAAAAGCACATCTTCATATTTCTATTTTAAAAAATCATCTTCTACTATTTGATCAAGTTGTTATAACAAGTTGATTGAAATGTCTGACTCAGCCAAATTTAGCCCATTGCCATTGTATGAACAAGTTAAAGTCCAGTTACAGGAAAAAATTCAAGCAGGTGATTATTCAGCTTTAAGCCAGTTACCTTCTGAAAATGAGTTGTCAGAACTATTTGCAGTGAGCCGTATTACTATTCGGCAGGCTTTACATAAGTTGTCGCAAGAAGGGTTAATTTTTAAAGTGCATGGCAAAGGTACTTTTGTCAGTAAACCGAAAGCTTATCAAAATATTACCCAATTACAGGGTTTTGCAGAGGCAATGTCATCAACAGGGCATCAAATTCTGAATGAAGTGTTGTCAATGGAGTTAATCGAAGCACCACTCAAAGTTGCAGCCAAATTAAAGCTGCCTGTGCGAATTCAAGTTACTGAAATTAAACGTGTTCGCTTGTTGAATAACGAACCTGTGTCGTATGAGTTGACTTATTTACCTGAAGTCATAGGGATAAAAATACAAGAAAAACAGGTGGATTTACGTGTTAGCGATATTTTTACTGTACTTGAAAATGAGTTGGATCTGCCACTAGGTTATGCCGACCTTAATATTGATGCCATTCAAGCAGATGATGAACTCGCACAGTTACTTGCAGTTGATGTACATAGTCCAATTTTACGGGTTGAACGACTGACTCATGATGCACAGCAACAACCGATTGACTACGAATACTTGTACTTCTCAGGCGAAAGCTTCCAGTACCAGCTACGTATTTTCCGCTAATTAGAATAAAAGGTAAAAAGAAATGAAAACCCAATATTTAGAATATGACATTGTGGTGATTGGTGGTGGTACAGCTGGTCCAATGGCAGCAATTAAAGCCAAACAGAAAAATCCAAATCTAAAAGTATTACTGATTGAAAAAGCCAATGTAAAACGCAGTGGTGCAATTTCGATGGGTATGGATGGTTTAAATAATGCCATTATTCCAGGTTATGCCACACCAGAACAATATACCAAAGAGATTACGATCGCCAATGATGGTGTGGTGAATCAGACTACAATTTATGAATATGCCAAAAATAGTTTTAAAACCATTCAACAACTTGACCAATGGGGCATCAAGTTTGAAAAGGATGAAACTGGTGAATTTGCAGTCAAAAAAGTTCATCACATGGGGGCATATGTATTGCCAATGCCTGAAGGGCATGATGTGAAAAAAGTACTGTATCGTCAGATGAAACGAGCACAAGTGAAAATTAATAATCGTATCGTCACCACCAAATTGTTGAAAGATAACAATGGTGCAATCAATGGTGTACTTGGTTTTGACTGTCGCAGTGGTGATTTTTATGTGATCAAAACTAAGGCAGCAATTTTGTGTTGTGGCGCTGCTGGACGTTTAGGTTTGCCATCTTCAGGTTATTTGATGGGAACTTACGAGAACCCAACCAATGCAGGGGATGGTTATGCCATGGCATATCATGCAGGGGCGGAACTTTCTAATCTTGAATGTTTTCAAATTAATCCATTAATTAAAGATTATAACGGTCCTGCCTGTGCTTATGTGACAGGTCCATTAGGTGGTTATACCGCCAATGCTAAAGGTGAACGCTTTATTGAATGTGATTACTGGAGTGGTCAGATGATGTGGGAGTTTTACCAAGAACTTGAAAGTGGTAATGGTCCTGTATTCTTGAAAGTTGATCATTTGGCTGAAGAAACTATTCAAACGATTGAAGAGATTTTACACACCAATGAACGTCCTAGTCGAGGGCGTTTCCATGAAGGTCGTGGCACAAATTATCGCTCGGATATGGTGGAAATGCATATCTCTGAAATTGGTTTTTGTAGTGGTCATAGTGCTTCTGGGGTTTGGGTCAATGAAAAAGCGGAAACCTCAGTGAAAGGTTTATATAGTGCAGGTGATATGGCTGCTGTACCACACAATTATATGTTAGGTGCATTTACTTATGGCTGGTTTGCAGGCGAGAACTCAGCGCAATATGTTGAAAATGTGACTGAATCTGAACTCAATCAAACAGAAATTGAGGCTGAGCGTGAACGCATTTTTGCACCATTACAGCGACAGGAAGGTTTGCCTTCCGATCAAGTGGAATACAAGCTACGCCGTATGGTGAATGATTATTTACAACCTCCAAAAACTCGTCAAAAAATGGAAATTGGGTTACGCCGTTTTGAAGAAATTAAACGGGATATTGACCAAATTGTGGCAAGAAATCCACATGAACTCATGCGTGCAGCCGAAGTTTCAGTCATCCGTGATTGTGCAGAAATGGCAGCTCGTGCATCGTTATTTCGTACAGAAAGCCGCTGGGGTTTATACCACTATCGTGCTGATTATCCGCAAAAAAATAATGAAGATTGGTTCTGTCACGCACATCTTAAAAAAGATCAAAATGGCGACATGGTTAGTTTTAAAAAGCCCATTGAACCTTATGTGGTTGCAATTGATCAGTTAGAACAACAGTCCTATGAACAGTTGCGTATTCAACAGCCACAGCAAGCAGATTTAGCTATCGCAAATTAAAAAACGAATAAAAGGAAAATGATTATGGCGCTTATTTTTAAAGAAGTGAATCACCGCACAGTTGCACCTGTTTTAGTTGATGAAGACAAATGTATTGCGGATAAGGGTTGTACGGTTTGTGTAGATGTTTGCCCGATGGATTTATTGGCAATTGATCCAGAAACCAATAAAGCATTTATGCAGTTTGATGAATGTTGGTATTGCATGCCGTGTGAGAAAGATTGCCCGACAGATGCGATTCACGTCAATATTCCTTATCTTTTGAAATAAAAATATGGGAATAGGGCGAAATTTAAATAAAAATTGATTAAATAGAGATTAAACATGCACATTATTCATTCTAAAAAAACGATATTGAGTACATTAACAACATTGGCTTTGCTTGGGGGATTACAAGGTTGTGATCGTCAAGGCACAGCTCAAGATCAAACAAGTACAAATGCCAAGTCTGAAACAGTCCGTGTTGCAATCGGAACACAAGATACAACGATCAACTGTGCAACAGGTGGTTTACTGATTCGTGAATTGAATTTATTGGATAAATATTTACCGAAAGAGGGGCAATATAAAAATGTCAAATATGACATCCAATGGAAAAACTTTACTTCAGGTGCGCCATTAACCAGTGAAATGGTGGCAGATCGTTTAGATATCGGTGCAATGGCTGATTTTCCAGCTGTCAATAATTTGGTGGCTTTTCAGAAAGCGGGTAAACAAAGTTTATTTTTAAATCCGTTGTCAGGAAGCCCGACAGGCAGTGGAAATGCCATTGTTGTACCGAAAGATTCAAAAATAAATTCGATTGCTGAGTTAAAAGGTCAAACAATTTCGGTGCCTTTTGCTTCGACAGCACATGGTTTGCTATTACGTGTGGTCAAAGAACAAGGTTGGGAACTAGATAAAGACATTAAAATTATTGCACAAGCGCCCGAAGTGGCAGGACCTGCATTAAAGAGTAATAAAATTGCCGCACATGCAGACTTTGTGCCTTTTGGTGAATTGTTTGCTTATCAAGGATTTGCTCGCAAAATTTATGATGGTGCACAGTCTAAAGCACCCACTTTTCATGGTTCTATTGTGGCAAAAGACTATGCTGAAAAACACCCTGAAGTGATTAAAGCTTATTTGCAAGCGACTATTGAAGCGGATCAGCTGATTCAAAAAGAACCTGAAAAATATAGCCAACTTATTGCAGATAAAACAGGTATTCCAGCGGAAGTGGTGTATTTATTTCATGGACCTTTAGGTTTGCAAAACCGTGATTTGACATGGAAACCTGAATATCGTCAGGCAACACAAACGGCTGTAGATACCTTAAAAATATTGGGTAAAAATGACGGTAAGATTGACGTTAATAGTTTTATTTCCGATCAATATATTAAAGAGGCATTTGTAGCATCTAAGCTCGATTATTCACAAGCCTTAAAAAATTATGGCAAATCACCTTTAGTCGCTAAAGATGCACTAACAGGACAGCCAATTCAAACTTTTAAACATGTCACACAAATTTGGGTCAATGGCGAAGATAAAGTCCGTAGTTATGAAACTGCTGAACATGCTTTTAAGGATCTAAAACAAATTGAGCAAACAGGCAAAAAAATCCGTGTGGTTTATAGTCAGGATTTTCAATCCGATATTAAATTATTGTCTAATCTTGCATGGTTTGCTACCAATCAAACAGGACAAATTCAAGCGTTTTTACTCAAAGATGATGCAGCACAATGGGCAAAGGCACAGGGTGGAAAAGTCTATGATTTTAAATCCGTTCAGCAACTTGTGAAATAAAAGCAAGCACATTGTCCAGCTAAGTTGCCAACAATGAGGAGCAGCGTTATGAGAAGTTTAGTTGAAAAAAATCAAAAGGTTGTACATCCAACCTTTACAGTGAAATGGGATGCTAGGCACACACGATCTGTACATCAGTTTTTGCTGGGGGCAACATCACTGATTTTATGCCTTATCTTTTGGCAAGCTTTGGCACAGTTTAAGGTTAATTTAGGTTTAATAAATTTTAGTAATGTGCCAACACCGCTTGAAGTTGTAGATGCTTTTGTGCAATTTTTTCAAATGCCAACTGCTTTGGCTCATTTAAAAGCCAGTGTACTGCGTGTGTTGATAGGCTTTGCTTTAGCGGGTGTGATGGGTGTCATTTTGGGGTTAATCATTGGACAATATAAAAAAATTGCCACAATTTTATTCACACCGTTAGAAGTGTTACGTCCTATTCCTGCGGTGGCATGGATTCCTTTGGCAATTTTAATTTTCCCATCATCGGAAACATCTATGGTTTTCATCACCTTTATTGGTGCTATTTTCCCGATTTTACTGAATACCATTCATGGCGTTGAAGCAGTCGATCCACGTTTGGTGGCATCAGCAAAAAGTTTGGGTGCTTCAAATTTCGCCATTGTCAAAGAAGTAATCATTCCTGGAGCATTACCAAATATGATTACAGGTTTGTCGATTGGTATGGGCACATGCTGGTTTTGTTTGGTGACAGCGGAAATGATCTCGGGGCAGTTAGGCATAGGTTATTTTACGTGGGAATCATTCACCCTGCAAAATTACAGCAGTATTGTGGTGGGGATGTTGTTGATTGGCGCATTAGGTATGTTCAGTAGTGCCTTTGTACGTTGGGTTGGTAAGAAATTTACCCCGTGGTATCAATTGAGGAAATCTTAATGTCGAGCAAACAAGGTGCAATTGATATTCAAAATTTGTCACTCCATTTAGGACAAGGACAGCAACGCTTTCAAGCGTTAAATCAAGTCAATATACAAATTCAAGCAGGTGAGTTTGTCTGTCTTTTGGGTCCGTCAGGCTGTGGAAAATCGACCTTGCTCGGTGCATTGGCAGGGCATTTAGGTTTTACCTCTGGTGAATTAAAAGTCGATGGTGAAGCTGTGCATAAGCCACATCCTGATCGTGGTTTAGTGTTTCAACATCACACTCTATTTCCGTGGAAAAGTGTGATTGAAAATGTGGCATTTGGCTTAAAAATGAAGGGCATTGCACAAAGCAAACGTTTAAAACAAGCACAATGTATGATTGATTTGGTCGGCCTATCAGGCTTTGAGCAAAAATTTCCAGCGGAATTATCGGGCGGGATGCAACAACGTGTGGAAATTGCTCGTGTATTGATTAATCAACCTAAAGTGCTGCTCATGGATGAGCCATTTGGTGCATTGGATGCCCAAACTCGGATTCGTATGCAGCAATTATTGCTTGATATTTGGCAAGATATTCAAACCACAGTGTTGTTTATTACCCATGATATTGATGAAGCTTTATTTTTAGCAGATCGTGTGTTGATTATGAGCCATCGTCCAGGGCAGATTATTGAAGAAATTCCGTTAAATTTTAGTCGTCCACGTGACATTGATATTGTCACTACGGCAGAATTTACCCAATTAAAGAAACACTGTATGCATGCGCTTAAACGGGAAATTTTAGAAGATATGAGCCGTCTCAATCCATTAGGCATTCCTAAAAAAGCTACAGCAGAAGGATAAGAATATGCATTTTCATTACCCAGAATTAGATCATTTAGATGACGATGATTTGGGCTTTTTAGAACAATTAAATCAAGCTGATGAGAAACGCCGTTTTGTCACTTTAATGAATATCGCTGATGAGGAACGGGAAGATTTATTGCCTTGGTTGCATTATGCTGTAGCACATGATCCATCTGCTTTGGTACGTGTTGAAGCAGCAAAAAGGCTTGAAGGTTGGGAGGACTCGAATAGTTTACAGGCTTTAGCACAGGCTTTATTAGATAAGGATGTTAGTGTGGTTAATGCAGCAACACAAAGTTTAAGTGAAGTCAAACAGGAAAAATCTGCTGATGTTCTAGTTACTTACCTCTCTAATGAAGTAAGTGTTGTAAAAGTTGCCATTTTAAGAGCACTAAAACCTTTACGTTATGTTGAGGCATATGCTCAAATTACTCAACATACGCAACACAGCGATGCTTTGGTTCGACGAGAAGCTGTGAGTACACTCAGTTGGCTGCAACAAGAACAAGCTGTAGACAATCTAAGTCAAATTGCACAGCATGATTCTGATTTAGAAACTCGCCGTATTGCGACAGGTGGTTTGGGTTATGTCAAACAACCCTCTGATGCTGTGATTCATGCCTTAGCACAAGGTTTACAATCAGAAAATTGGCAACTTAGGGTGGAGGCAGCATTAACCATTGGAAAATTAAAGTTGCAGATGCTCGAATCTGATCTCATTGCATTGCTATATGATCGCTATTGGCAAGTGAGAATTGCGGTGACACGCAGTTTAGGTGTATTAAAATCGGTGCAAGCCTTAGATGGTTTGGCACACAATTTTGATTTTGATCTAAGTAATTTGCGTAAAGAAGTGGCATTGGCTTTAGGCGAAATCGGTGGAGAACGTGCTGAAAAATTATTACAGGCACATGCTGATGACGCTGATCCTGAAGTACGTAAAGCCATTCGGATTGGTTTAGGACAAATTGTGGAGCGTGAACATGCACACTAATTTACCCACAAAACCGACAGATATTCGGTTTGATGTTGAACATGATTTAATTCATTTTATTTGGGAAAATGAAAAAACAGTGACATTAAGTCATGATCAATTACGCCAAGCCTGTCCATGCGCTTTTTGTCGTTATAACAAAATCAAAAAATTACCAATTTCAAGTATGCAGCATGTACAAGTCATACAATTAAACAGTCAAGGTTATGGCATACAGATTTGTTTTAATGATGGACATGATAAAGGCATTTTCCCATGGGAATATCTTAAAAATATGTCATAAGAATTTGTAAATGCTTTTATATTTCACATTTAATACCAAAAGCCAAATGCTTTTATTCACATTTGGCTTTTTGCATTTTTGATTCAAAATGTATTCGTTATGAATTACTGAACTTTGGCAGGGAAACCATCTTCTGCTAAAGCATTGGTAATTTGATCAGTACTTGCAGTGGTATCTACAGTGACAATTTTGCTTGCCAAATCTACTTCAACTTTAGCATTGGCATCTACATCTTGAATGGTTGCAGTTACACCACGTGCGCAACCACCACAAGTCATATTTTCGATCAATAATTTCATTTTCATTCTCCAAGAGAAGTATCGTTTAGAGCAAGTCTAAACCTTAACATGGTGGTAAGGTCAAGACTTAAAATCTATTTAAAAAATCGCTTGACCTTACCATGATGTCAATCTGTATGCTTAAAACAGAATTTTAAATGGGAGGTCGAATATGAGCTCGCAACAGACTACAGCATCACAATATCAGGAAACATTGTCGATTGAGGGGATGACATGTGCTTCATGTGTTGGGCGTGTTGAAAAAGCTTTGAAAAAAGTTGAGGGGGTAGAAACTGCAAATGTGAATCTTGCAACTGAAAAAGCAGTGATCAGCTCATCAAAACCCTTAAAACGTGAAGATCTGATTAAAGCTGTTGAACGTGCAGGTTATGATGTAGCTGCAAGCCCCGTCATTGAACTGACGATTGAAGGAATGACGTGTGCATCGTGTGTAGCACGTGTGGAAAAAGCACTGAAAAAAGTTGAAGGTGTACAACAAGCCAATGTTAATTTGGCAACTGAGCAAGCATGGATTCAAACAGATGCTCATGTCAGTAGTGAACGCTTAATCCAAGCGGTGCAAAAAGCAGGTTATGATGCCAAACTTGTTTCCAGTAATAAAACGGAACAACAAGATAAAAAAGCCAATGAATTACAAGAGTTAAAACGCGACTTAATCATTTCACTGATTTTGGCTTTGCCTGTTTTTATATTGGAAATGGGTTCTCACATGATTCCTGCATTTCACATGTGGGTTATGCATAATATCGGGCAATATCAAAGTTGGTTGATTCAGTTTGTACTGACAACTTTAGTATTGATCTTCCCTGGGCGCAGATTTTATCAAAAAGGTATTCCTGCACTGTTACGTTTTGCACCTGATATGAATTCGTTAGTGGCAGTAGGAACCTTTGCTGCTTATAGCTTCTCATTAGTGGCAACCTTTTTACCGCAAGTTTTACCGAAAGGTACGGTGCATGTTTATTATGAAGCAGCCGCGGTTATTGTCAGTTTAATTTTGCTAGGGCGTTATTTTGAAGCAAAAGCCAAAGGACGTACTTCCCAAGCCATTCAGCATCTAATTGGTATGCAGCCCAAAACTGCCCGTATTCACCAGAACGGACAGATTTTAGAAGTCCCAATTTCTGATGTGACAAGTGATACCATTGTCGAAATTCGTCCAGGTGAGCGTGTGCCTGTAGATGGTGAAGTGGTCGAAGGACATAGTTATATTGATGAATCTATGATTACGGGTGAACCGATTCCTGTTGAAAAAGTTGTAGGTCAATCCGTGGTTGGTGGCACGATTAACCAAAATGGCACATTGAATATCCGTGCGACTGCGATAGGTGAATCATCAGTTTTAGCACAAATCATTCGCATGGTTGAGCAAGCGCAAGGTTCTAAACTACCGATTCAAGCTGTAGTGGATCAAGTCACCATGTGGTTTGTCCCTGCAGTGATGGGTTTGGCACTTTTAACATTCTTTGTTTGGCTGTTTTTTGGTCCTGATCCAGCGTTGACCTTTGGTTTGGTGAATGCAGTTGCGGTACTGATTATTGCCTGCCCATGTGCAATGGGTTTAGCAACACCAACTTCGATCATGGTCGGTACGGGTCGTGGTGCGGAGATGGGTGTATTGTTCCGTAAAGGCGAAGCATTACAACTTTTACAAGATGTGCAAGTCGTTGCTGTGGATAAAACAGGAACATTGACCGAAGGCAAACCGACTTTAACTGATTTTCAGGTGATGGATGGCTTTGAACGTGGTCAAGTTTTGCAAATTGTCGCATCGGTTGAAGCAAAGTCTGAGCATCCAATTGCATTGGCGATTGTAGAAGCAGCGCAACAGGAAAATATCAGTTTCTTGCCTGTCACAGCTTTTGATTCAGTAACAGGTTCAGGGATTCAAGCTGAAGTTGCAGGGCAAGCGGTACAAATCGGTGCTGACCGTTATATGCATGAGATTGGTGTAAATGTTAGTGCATTTGAAGCCGAAGCAGCACGATTGGGGAATGATGGTAAATCTCCAATTTATGTGGCAATTGGGCAAAAGCTTGCGGCTATTGTTGCTGTCGCTGACCCGATTAAAGAATCAACTTATGCTGCGATCGAAGCATTGCATCAACTCGGTTTAAAAGTGGCAATGATCACAGGCGATAACCGCCATACTGCTCAAGCCATTGCCAAAAAGTTAAAGATAGATCAAGTCGAGGCTGAAATTCTGCCTGATGGCAAAGTCGATGTGGTTAAACAATTACAGCAAAAATATGGTCGTGTGGCATTTGTGGGTGATGGGATCAATGATGCACCTGCATTGGCACAAGCAGATGTTGGTATTGCCATAGGTACAGGTACCGATGTTGCGATGGAAGCTGCTGAAGTCGTCTTGATGTCAGGCAATATGCAAGGTGTTCCGAATGCAATTGCACTCAGTAAAGCGACGATTCGTAATATTCACCAGAATCTATTTTGGGCATTTATTTATAATATCGCGTTGATTCCGATTGCCGCAGGGATTTTATATCCAAGCTTTGGTATTTTACTGTCACCAATCTTTGCCGCAGGTGCGATGGCATTATCTTCAGTATTTGTCTTGGGTAATGCTTTACGTTTAAAATATTTTCATGCAATCAAATTTGACGCATAACAAGTCGTATTTTCAGGGTTTAAGTCATCAGATTTGAACCTTGAAAATCAATCAGGAGCTGAATATGAATATCGGTCAAGTGTCTAAGCAGTCTGGCATTTCCAATAAAATGATTCGCTATTATGAGCAAATCGGTTTGTTGGATGCTGCAAAACGTGCGACTTCAGGTTATCGAGTTTATTCAGAGCAAGATTTAAAAACTTTAAATTTTATTCGCCATGCTCGAGATTTGGGTTTTTCTTCTGAGCAGATGAAAGAATTGCTGTCTTTGTGGAAAAATAACGAACGTCAAAGTGCTGAAGTAAAACAACTGACCTTACAGCATATTCAAGTCTTGAATGATAAAATTGCACAATTACAAGCAATGGTCGATTTGCTACAACATTCAGCTAATTGTTGTTCGGGTAATGATCAGGCGGATTGTGCAATTTTAAAAAATATTGAGTTGGGTAGTGTAGAGAAAAGTTAAGCTAGAATATTTTATCCTATATTTTTGTTTTTTATATATTTAGAAAATCTGAAGTAAGATACTTCAGATTTTTTTGATTTCATAAATTTTAGACTATCGAATGTTTTTTATTTATATTTTTAGCTTTAAAATGAATGAGTTTATCACCTAATAAATGAACCATTAATCCAAACATCACCACGCTTGAGCCTAACCATTGCCATATATTTAAGTGTTCATCTAAAAATAAATAAGCAAAGATCATGCTAATTACAGGAACCCACAAAGACAAGGGACTAATTTTAGCAACAGGATATTTAGCCAATAAATAAACCCATAAACCATAACCAATAATCGTGGCAAAATAGGCTAAAAAAGCTGCTGCTGTTAAGCCTTGCCAAGATATATTGAGCAAATCATGCTGTACACCATGCCATCCTTGTTGCTGAACTGCTAAAAGTAAAAACCACAGAGGTGTGAGAATATTGCCCCAAACAACTAAGCCGATGGGATTAATTTTCCCAATCCGTTTCACTACAATATTACCAAAAGCCCAAGCCAGTGCGGAACATAATACTAAGAGCAGTCCGATCAGGGGAATATTTGTATGCTGCTGCCCAAAAGCGATAATGAATAGTCCAATTGCTGCAATTAGGATTGCAAGCCATTGATTCCATTTAACTTGTTCATTTAAAAATAAAAAAGCAATGACAACGGTAAAAAACGCTTGTGATTGAACCACCAAGGCCACTAAGGAAGTGGGCATTCCAGTATGGATAGCACTGAACATAAATGCAAATTGAGCAAAATTGCTAACGATGCCGTAGAGCAATAACCATTTCCAAGAGGTTTTAGGGATTTTAACCAATAAAATTGCAGGAAAAATAACCATCAAAAAACGTAGGAAACCGAGCAACATCGGACTAAGATCATTTACACCGAGTTTCATAAAAAAGAAATTGATGCCCCAAATAAAAATAACAGCAAAAGCTGCTAGCTTATCTTTTAATAGCATAGAAAAATTCCTAAGAGGTATGCGGTCATCGGTGAAATGACCGCAGAATGTAAACGAATGATTAGGCTTTGTTTGATGGAGAGGTCGTGAGAAAGGCTTCTGAATACTTACGGCGTAAACGAGTGAGTTCGATATAATCTTTGATTAGGAAAATATTGAATAAAATACCTAAACTAGCTAATCCGAACCAAAATGCTTTTTGTAAGTTAGGAATAAAAGCCATTGCGACTAAAATACAGATCATGCCCAAGATTGCGACATAGCTGAGATAAGGAAAGCACCACATTTTAATTTTTAAACGTTCAGGTGCTGTACGTTCAAGATCACGGCGTAGACGAATCTGTGAAAGTGCGATCAGAATATAAACAAATAATGCAACTGTACCGTAGGATTCAACAAGGAAAGGAAAGACGCCATCAGGTGAAAAATACGAAGCTAAAATAGAAATATAGCCAAATAATGTACTGAATAAAATGGCACGAATTGGAACTCCATTTTTAGATAACTTGGTCAAACTGCGTGGTGCATCGCCATTTTTAGTTAATGCAAATAGCATACGGCTTGCAGCATATACACCCGAATTTAAACAACTTAAGACAGCAACTAAAATCACAGCATTCATAATGCCAGCAACATAAGGGATATCTAAAACCTTTAATGCACTGACATAAGGCGTTGCCATATCTGGGCTATTCCAAGGAACAATACATACAACTAAAAATATGGAGCAAACATAGAAAATTAATACACGTGTAATCACAGATTGGGTTGCTTTTGCTACTGATTTTTCAGGATCTTGTGTTTCAGCAGCAGCAATAGTGACAATTTCAGCACCAAAATAAAAGGCTGTTGCGGCAACTGCACCTGATAAAACAGGACCCCAACCATTTGGCATAAAGCCACCATGACTCAGCATTTCGCCAAAGCCATTGGCTTGGTGATCAGGCCAAAACCCTATGAGATATAAGCCACACAGAAAAATAAACACCACGATGGCAGCAACTTTGATAGATGAAAACCAAAATTCGAACTCTCCAAAAGACTTCACGGAAAATAAATTTGTTGCAGTTAATAACACAAGAAGAACTAGACTAATGATCCAACTCGGTACATCTGGTATCCAATATGCCATGAGCTTTGCACCCACAATGGCTTCAAGAGCGATGACGATGACCCAAAAGTACCAATACATCCAACCTGTCATAAAACCAGCCAAGCGTGATAAAAAAGGTGAGTCTTTAAATGCATAACGAGCATATGCATAAAAAGAGCCTGTTGCAGGGGATGCAGTCGCCAACTCACCCAACATTCGCATCACTAAAATGATGAGTATGCCTGTAATCAAAAAAGATAAAATAGCTGCTGGACCAGCAGATTGAATTACAACGGAGCTGCCTACAAATAGCCCCATACCAATCACCCCGCCCAATGCCATCATTTGTACATGGCGAGGTTTTAAACCACTTTTCAGTGAATGTTCAGAATGATCCATGCTATACCACTCCTGTAATTGTATTGATAATTCATTCAGTTAGAAGTTGTTAATAAAAGCCTAAAATGTTTCATGTGCTGTTTTACAAAATCTCATCTTGTAGGTAATACCAACGATAGAGCAAAGCTTGCCCCATACGGCGAAAAGGGCTAAATAGATGTGATGGCAGTGCAGTACGATAAATTGGTAAATCGAATTGCTTACGTTGAATACCCATGACACGCTCTGCTAAACGTTTTCCTGCCATTGCTGAAAATGACACGCCATTACCACCATAACCGATGGCGTAATAGATTGTTTCATCAGGATTTGGTTGTACAATGCGAGGCATCATGTCATGACTCACATCCACCCAACCCCACCATGAATATGCAATAGGTATTCCACGTAGACTTGGAAACTTACGATATAGTCCTTCTTTTAAACGTTCTAAATGAATCGGATTATGCGCATCTGCACCTGTAAGTGCACTACGACTACCACATTGCACAGAACCATCAGGCAATAAACGGTAATAATGACGTAAGGTTCGAGTGTCTGTAATAAACGTTGTACTGTGTAATCCAGCGTCTTTGAGTTCCTGTGCTGTTAATGGACGAGTGACGATCGAATTGGATAAGATCGGCATAATTTTTCCCGTCAAACTTTGATGTAAACCATTGGGGGTGTAGCCACCTGTCGCAACAGCAACACGCTTTGCTTTTATAATGCCTTGTGGTGTTCTCAGATAGTGCACACCATTGCGTGTTTCCCAATCCAATACAGGGCTAGAGGTATGTACTTTGGCACCTGCTGCACGTGCACGTTTAAGATAACCAAAAGCAAGTTTAAGCGGATGTACTCCCACACCTTCAGGTTCAAATAATGCGCCAACCGCTTCTTGGTCATTCACAAATTCTTCTTGCAGAGCTTGTTGTGATAGCATGCGGGTGTTATAGCCAAAGACATTTTTCATCACTTTGGCTTCATTTTCTAAAAATGGAATTTTCTTACGGCGATGTGCTGTATATAAATGTCCTTTATCTTGAGCATCACAGTCGATACTTGAGGCTAAGCTTTTAAAATACTCAAATCCATCTCGAATTTCTGCATCTAATTGTTTTGCAGTATCAAGCCCCCACTTCTGAATCCATTGTGAACGATAGAGCCGTCCAGAAGCATTCTGACCTTGTCCACCATTACGACTGGTACAGCCCCATGCACTTCTATTGGCTTCAAGTACCAGTGGAGCAGCGCCATGTTCTTCTGCTAAGGCAAGCGCCGTTGCAAGACCTGTAAAGCCTCCGCCGATGATGACGATATCCGCCTCAGTATCCGTTAAAATAGGACCATCATCTTCAGGAGGAGTCCCTGCTGTAGCCACCCAATAAGTGGGTGCATAGTTTTCATTACCTGTTAAGATTTTATCAGTAAGTGGGTCGAAATTTGGATTGTAGTCTTTCAATATTTGCTGTTGCTGTAATACATGTCCATGCAGTGAAAAACTTTCGTTTTGCATAGAAGAGGGTGATATTAATTTTTTATTCATTGTCTTCATTCCTTAGTTGTAAAATTTTTCTTTTGCACAGGGCGATTTTTTCTAAAGGCATTTTTGATCAAAATTTTATCGTCTTTAAATGTGAAAACATCAACCATATTTGCTTCAATCAAACCACCATCTGGTGCTGTTGCCACAAACGTTGTTTCAGAAATCCCACGTTGCTGATCTGCGCTGAGCCAATGTTGCCCATTCAACCATTGCGCATCAGGAAAGCTGGTAAATGTTTTACTAAATGCTTCACGAACGGCTGTAAAACCTGAAATACGTTGTCCATAAACATCATCACCAGCAACTGTTTCAAAAATACAATCCTCATGCATACATGCCATAAGTGTCTCTACATCATGTTCATTCCATGCTTTTGAAAATTTTTTGAGCAATGCCAATCGTTGATTATTTTCCATGAGTTTCCCTTAGTCTTTTGCTGAAATATTGCAGTGATTACAATGTAGATAAACTTTAAAAATAGGCGTAGACCCAGTGACCTACTTTTAATAGAACCAGATATTTAGTCACATTTAATTGATTTTTATATATTTTTATTATTGTGTTTGGCATGTTTAATGCATATTTCTTTTTTATTTTTAAATTTTAGTTGATTAAGGCTTTTTTATAAATTATTGCACTATTCAGGTGAAATATACTTATAAGTGCTCAAATATGGGGATTTTGAGAATGACGCATCTCAATATGATACCGATGACTTGGTCTCGTTTATATCAAGAAACCATAGACCTTGGCTTAAATTTACAAGGCAGAGTTTGCCGTATGATTTTTACTGCGATTAGTACAGGATTTTTAAAAATAGGTGAGCCTGTGCCATCGAGCCGTTTTTTTGCTGAACATTTGGGAATTGCACGTAATACAGTGATTATTGCATTTCAACAATTGGTGACGGAAAATATTTTAGAGTCACGACACCGTAGTGGACATTTTGTACATTTTGACTGTCATATACTGTATCAAACTCAGCAACTCAATGCGCTAAATCCTAATAAACAATATGATTGGTCAAAACGTCTCTCTAAAAAACTATCCCAACAAAATAATTTAATTAAGCCTTTGGATTGGGAAAATTATCCATTTCCGTTTATCTATGGACAACATGATCCAGAAAATTTTCCTGCTGCTGCATGGAGAGAATGTTCTCTCAAAGCCTTAGCAACAAAAAATGCATCATTATGGGCACAAGATTTAACACAACAGGGCGATGATATGCATTTAATTCAAGCAATACGACAGCATATTTTACCTACTCGAGGCATATTTGCCGATGAAAATGAAATATTACTTACTGTTGGTAGTCAGCATGCTTTGTATATGATCGCTGATCTTTTATGTCATCCTGATGCTGTAGTAGGTATAGAAAATCCATGTTATCCAGATGCTTATAATATTTTTTCGATGCGTACTAGTAATATTCGAGCATTAGATATCGATCAAGACGGAATTCATCCAGAACAGATCCAAGGATGTAACTATGTGTATCTTACCCCCAGTCGACATTGTCCAACTGGAATCTCAATGTCAGCACAACGTCGTACAGAACTGCTTGAATTGGCTGAAAAATACGACAGTATTATTATAGAAGATGAATATGATGCACAAATTTCTGTGCAAAAAAATATGTTGCCCTCGCTCAAAAGCCTAGATCATTGTGGTCGTGTAATTTATGTGGGGAGTCTATCTAAGCCACTCGCGCCAGGATTACGTTTAGGTTATATCGTTGCAAATACGGAATTGATAAAGGAATTACGTTTTTTAAGACGATTAATGCTCAGACATCCAAATCTGTTCACCCAACGTGTTTTTGCATTTTTTATTGAGATGGGGTATTACCACAGTATGTTACGCCGTCAACATGAAGCTCATTTAGCGCGCACATCGCTTTTGATTAAAACTTTAAACGAACATTTCCCAGAGTGGATTGTAAATTCTGCCAATGGTGGCTCATCCTGTTGGGTCAATACTCGAAATATCAATACACAATCATTGGCTCAACAGGTAAAGGAGCAAGGCGTATTTATCGAAACAGGTCAAGCCTTTTTTATCAATTCAACAATAGATCATTTGTGCTATTTAAGAATGGGGGTTGGTTCTATTGAACAAAGTAAAATTGAAGAGGGTATACAGCGTATTGCACAATGTGTAGCGAAGTTTAAATCTACAAAGCTATCTACATAATTAAGATAAGTATTATTTTCAATTGCTTATTGTTAATTATACGCGAGTATTTTCTAGGTTTTTTCAATATTTATTTTTATATAGTTCTCATTAACTTATACAAAGTGAATTTTACTCAGTTTCACCTTAGATTAAATCATTTTTATTCATGTTAGGTTTCAAGTATAAATATCTGCATTGAAAGAATTTAGATTTATTTTAGAAATTAGGTGGTATTTCCCATGAGCCAAAAATTTGCATGTTCTCTTAAACGTATCCGTTTTGATGAAAACTATCTTCCAGCAGACAGCACACGTCTAACAACTAACTTTGCCAATTTAGCACGTGGCGAACATCGTGAAGAAAACTTACGTAGAACTTTGGCGATGATTAATAACCGCTTTAATACTTTGGCGAGTTGCGATAATCCAAATGCAGATCGTTATTCACTTGAAATTGATATTATCTCTGCGGAATTAGACGTAGAGGGTAATGGTCAAACTTTCCCATTCATTGAAATGTTGAAAAGCACCATTACCGATCATAAAACCAATGAACGTTTTGAAGGTATGATCGGCAACAGCTTTTCTTCTTATGTACGTGATTATGACTTTAGTGTGGTATTGCCTAATTTAGGTTGTAAAACCAATGAAAAACCAGAAGATTTTGGTGACTTACACGGTAAGTTATATCAACACCTTGTGACTTCAGATGTATTTACAGCTGAGTTTAAAAAACAACCTGTAATTTGCCTAAGTGTTTCAACATCTAAAACATATTACCGCACTGCAAATGTACATCCTGTACTTGGTGTGGAATATAAAAATGATGAATATTCACGTACTGATGATTATTTTGCAAAAATGGGTTTAAGCGTTCGTTATTTCAAACCTGAAAATGCGACTGCACCTTTAGCATTCTATTCTGCAAATAACTTGCTTACTGACTATACCGATTTTGAATTAATCAGTGCGATCAGCACCATGGAAAGTTTCCAGAAAATCTACCGTCCTGAAATTTACAATACTAATTCAGTTGCAGGTTTGGTCTATCAACCGAGTTTGAATTATCAAGATTTCTCGTTGACTCGCGTTGTGTATGACCGTGTTGAACGTGGTCAATTGGCAGTAAAACAGGGCAAATGGACTGAAGAAAACTTCATT
This sequence comes from Acinetobacter sp. CFCC 10889, assembly GCF_003268395.1. Classification (GTDB taxonomy): domain Bacteria; phylum Pseudomonadota; class Gammaproteobacteria; order Pseudomonadales; family Moraxellaceae; genus Acinetobacter. Next base: position 26,402 of record NZ_LQXQ01000007.1, read on the forward strand.
CAGCCTTATAAAGACATTCTGAATGAATGGGCTGCTCACTTTGTTGCAAAAACAGCACAGCAAGAAAGCGCTGCAGCGTAACCACAGCTTAATTTTAATATTGGATTTCTTGCATATTATTTAGTTCAATTTTTTGATTTGTATTGGAAGTTCCCTCTCCTTTAAAAGGAGAGGGTTAGGGAGAGGATTTATATGAACCCTCATCCTCTTGCGGAGTTACCTCCTCATCTCTGAGCCATATATGGCGCAAGAGAAGGAACTATAGGTATATTTTCAATAATCGTGGTTGTTTAAATATTTAGTTCTTTTGAGCTTATGCATGAATCCTACGTTTTTTAGATGAATTTAAAGATAGAAGATTAAAGATGACTCAACGTATATTACCTACATCTACAGCAGGCAGCTTACCGAAACCTTCATGGCTTGCAGAGCCTGAAAAACTTTGGTCGCCGTGGAAATTGCAAGATCAAGAACTTGTAGATGGTAAATTGGATGCACTGCGTTTGTCATTACATGAACAACAACAAGCGGGCATTGATATTGTCAGCGATGGTGAACAAACCCGTCAGCATTTTGTAACGACTTTCATTGAACACCTTGATGGTGTGGACTTTGAAAAACGTGAAACGGTGAAAATTCGTGATCGTTATGACGCAAGCGTACCTTCTGTGGTGGGTGCTGTATCACGTCAAAAGCCTGTATTTGTTGAAGATGCTAAATTTTTACGTTCATTGACTGATCAACCGATTAAATGGGCACTTCCGGGTCCAATGACCATGATCGATACTTTATATGACGGTCATTATAAAAGTCGTGAAAAATTGGCTTGGGAATTTGCTAAAATCTTAAACCAAGAAGCTCGTGAACTTGAAGCTGCGGGTGTGGACATTATCCAATTTGATGAACCTGCATTTAACGTGTTCTTCGATGAAGTGAATGACTGGGGTGTTGCAACTTTAGAACGTGCGCTTGAAGGTCTGAAATGTGAAACTGCGGTACACATTTGCTACGGTTATGGCATCAAAGCCAATACCGATTGGAAAAAGACTTTAGGTTCAGAATGGCGTCAATACGAAGAGGCCTTCCCTAAACTGCAACAGTCTAAAATCGATATCGTATCACTTGAATGTCAAAACTCACGTGTACCAATGGATTTGATTGAACTGATTCGTGGTAAAAAAGTCATGGTGGGTGCGATTGATGTAGCGACCAATGTGATTGAAACACCTGAACAGGTTGCAGATACATTGCGCAAAGCTTTACAGTTCGTCGATGCTGATAAACTTTATCCTTCAACCAACTGTGGTATGGCGCCACTTGGTCGTGAAGTTGCACGTGGTAAATTGAAAGCCCTCAGTGCAGGCGCAGAAATTATCCGTCAGGAATTAACGCGTTAATCCGACATTTAAATCATTTATTGAAATTACATTCAAAGTTCCTTTTTCTACGAAGAAGAGGGAACTTCCGATACACAGTTAGATCTAAACAGCACAGTATTTCAGAATTTAATTCAAATACAATGTTTTAGGCGAATAGGAACACGGTCATGGTTGATGCAACAGACTTTAAAAATGCAATGTCTTCGTTAACGAGTGCGGTCAATGTTGTGACCACCGTTGGCGAATCTGGTTTTCATGGCTTTACAGCCTCTGCTGTGTGCAGTGTAACTGATACACCACCGACATTATTGGTCTGTATGAATAAATCATCACGTTCTCATACGCATTTTGTTGAAAATAAAGTTTTGACTGTGAATGTTTTAGGTGCTCAACATGAGCAACTTTCCAATGCATTTGCATCATCTAAACTCAGTTCAGATGAGCGTTTTGCACTTGGAAAATGGTCTGAACTTGAAACAGGTTCACCTGTGTTGGCTGATGCTTTGGTCAGTTTCGATTGTAAAATTTCAGATATTCAGGAAGTAGGCACACATACCATTTTTATCTGTCCAATTGTTGCGATTCAAAAGAACCAGGAAGATCAAGCTTTGGTTTATTTTAATCGTGCTTATCATCAGGTTGGTGAAACAGAAATCGCTTAAATCCAGGGTTTGTCATTCGTCTGTGTATTTTCAAACCCTATACGCTGTGTGTGCAAACCTAACGCTCCAAAATCTTATTCTCTCAATTTATAAAGTCAGTAACTCGTGGAACTCATCATTTTTTTAATCATCGGCGCATTTGCAGGATTTGCAGCTGGGCTGTTTGGCGTGGGTGGTGGTACCATCATTGTCCCGCTTCTATATATCGTCTTTAGCCAAATGGGCTATGATCCCAATGTTGTCATGCATCTGGCATTGGGTACTTCACTTGCAACGATCATTGTCACTTCAGTCAGCTCGTTAATGGCACATCAAAAGAAAGATGGCATTATCTGGTCGGTATTTAGAAATCTTGCACCGGGTATGGCATTGGGCTGTTTCTTTGGAGCAGGGATTGCAGGTTGGTTATCTGGGCTTCATTTGCAAATGATTGTTGGCGTATTCTTGCTTTGGGTGGCGTACACCATGTTTATGGGCTCGAAAAAGGTCGTGGACAATACTAAAACATTACCGTCGACACCGGCACAAATTAGTGCAGGAGCGGGGATAGGTATCGCTTCCGCAATCTTTGGTATTGGTGGCGGGAGTATCACTGTGCCATATCTCACGCATTATGGCGTGGTCATGCAAAAAGCAGTCGGTACTTCAGCTGCATGTGGTCTACCAATTGCGATTTCAGGTGCTTTAGGGTTCATGCTTTTTGGAATGAATGCGCAGGTGAATGTGCCTAATACCATTGGTTTTATTCATGTTTATGCTTTTTTAGGCATCAGCGTCATGAGTTTCTTTACTGCAAAATTCGGTGCAAAAGCTGCGCATGCATTATCACCAGCAATGTTAAAAAAATGTTTTGCCGTTTTATTGCTCTGTGTAGGCAGTTTCTTTTTGGTGAAAGGCTTTCTTTAATATTTTTGCTAGACAATAAAAAGTCTAATGTAGTGTCATACTGAATTATTTCAGAAAAATATCTCTTTCTTCTCTTGCAGAGTTTTACGCCTCATTTTAGAGCTATATAGAGTGCAAGAGAGGAACTTTATGATGGATTCATTTACTTTCTAATGATAAAAACTTTGAAATAAAAACTCAGTGACAATGATCGTAATCAAGCCACTGATGATTAATATTAAAATAACTTCAAACTTTACATTCACATCTAAGCCTTTGAGTTTCTAGATAAACTTCACTTTTAACAATCTCCGTCTTATTCAAAAGTAAATTTTACTCATCCATCACAGTATGGCGTTCTTGATGGTAATCTTCTTCTGTTGCTCCTTGTTTCCAATATGGCACAGCATATAAATGTGATTTTTTGACCTGATATTGCTGTCGAAATAATTGACCAAGTGAAATAACACGTGAATTTTCACCTGCCAAAGTCACAGAAATACGTTGTGTATCCCAGTTTAATTGTGCCAAAGAGTCTTTAATAGATTGTTCTACATCAGTATTTTTTATCAACCAATGCACTGTCATTGCTGTGGGGTGTGACAATGGAATTTGATCTTTTGCATCATCAATTTCAATCCAAATATCACCTTTTGCATGATTAGGAAGTTGCGACAATGATGCCGCAATCATTGGAAGGGAGGATAAATCACCGATAAAGACCCAATAATCTGCTTGAGGATTAAAGCGTTCTCGTCCCCCTGGACCTGCTAAACCTAAGGTATGACCTTTTTGGGCATGTATCGCCCAATCTGCTGCAATACCAAAATCAGTGTGACGGACAAAATCCACCACTAAGAGTTGTTCTTCAAGCAAAAAATCACGAATAGTATAGGTACGTGTTACAGGTTTTTTGCCCTCAGCCCAAATCACTTTACCTTGTGCATTACGTGTTGGGAGTAGCGGTTTAAGTTCCGCCTGTTCAGGAAAAAATAATTTAATGTGTGCACCATTCTGATTTAAGGGAAAGTCAGAAAAATCATTACTGGAAAAATAGATCCGTTGCACATGTGGCGATAGCTGCTCAGATGCCTGTACATAGATATATCGTGGTGAGGGGAGAGAAATATTTGCCATATGTAGTCCACTCTTTGAAAAATGATATGTGAGGCGACAAGATTTGACTGATCGAGGGCAAATCGTGTGGCTTTAGTGTAATGTTAATAAATATCATTTGCAAATGATAATAATTATATTTAATAATTTATATAGATGCTTGTATAAGCAAAAAAGCATTTAAAGTTTTTCAATAAATATAGTGAAAATTTTTATAGACCATTATAAAAATTGTTTGATTTAGGCGATCACTCATGCAAACAATGCAATCTCTCGCACCTTTAACTCGTGCACAACACAGTATGTGGAAAGGGCATCATTATCATGGTAGCTATCCATTTCATACCGCAGAATGGTTGGTGATCGAAGGACCACTGAATCGAGAACTTTTTCATCAAGCGATTGAAATGACACTCAAAGAAGCTAAAGCTTTACATTGGCGTGCACTAGAAATAGAGGGTAAAGCTTATCGTGTTGATGATGTTGGTTTGCGAGCAGCACAATTTGTTGATTTATCACATTTAGATGAACAAGGCATTTTAGATTGGGCGGATCAAGCCGTTGAACCACCGTTTGACCTAAGCACAGGTCATCTATACGACTATATTTTTGCTCATTTAGCTGATGAAAAATATGGTTTATTTTTTAGAGCGCATCATGTGGCATTGGATGGTTATGCTTATGGACTAATGATCAGCCGTTTTCTAGATTATTATCAAGCTTTAAAAAATGCGACAGACTTAAAAAATAAAGCCTTTGAGCATTTTGATAAATTTTTGGCAGATGAACAACGTTATTTACAATCTCCCAAAGCAGAGCAAGATTTACAGTTTTGGCGGGACAATTTTTCCAATGATCTTGCCCCCAAAAAACGTCTAAAACGCAAACTCAAACAGCCTTTTTACCAAGGTCCTCGTTATGAGGATGTGATTGATTGGGATACACAACAAAATATGAATCGTTTGGCAGCTGAATTAAAACTGCCCAGTGCTATGGTGGTCATGGCGGTCATGATGCAGTATCTTGCCAAACAGTCAGGTGATCGTCAGCAATGTTTTGGTGTGCCAATGATGTCACGTTTAGGTACGGCTGCAATGCGTATTCCCTGTTTAGTGATGAATATTCTACCTTTGCGTTTAGCAGGAACAGGACAGGAAAATTTAGCTGAAATAGTACAACTCTTGGCACAGCGTTTTAGTGAAATTCGTCCCCATCAAAACAGCTATTTTGAGCAAATGCGTTATGTGCTTGATGGTTTTGAACCGATGGAAAATATTCTTTTTGGTCCGATTGTGAACTGGATTCCCTATCCATTGCCTGAACAATTTGAAGGCTGCAAACTCACCAAAACTACGATTTCCGCAGGTCCAATTGAAGACTTTGATATTGCCATTACCAATAAATTTGTCGATGGTGTAGAGCGTTTATACCTCGCTGTGGATGGTCATAAAGAACTTTATGATGTTGAGTCTTTAGGTGAATATTGGCATGATTTTATGCGCATGTTACGCCTCTGGTTGCAGCAACCTGAGTTAACAGCAGATGATTTAAGCATCGAAAAAAAACTGCCAGTATAAATCTGGCAGTGCTGATACAAAAACCAATTAAACGCCGAGAGTTGCACCACCATCAACGACCAATTCATGCATAGTAATTTGTTGAGCTTGATCTGAAAGTAAGAACAAAATGGCATTGGCGACATCTTCAGGTTCAGCCATTTTCCCAAGTGGAATACCACTACGGTATTGTTCAAGATTTCCCTCAACAATACCACGAGGGGGGTGCTCATCTGTCCATAATTGTTTTTGCATTTGCGTCAGCGTTGAGCCTGGTAAAACTAAATTACAACGGATCCCATGTGGTGCAAGTTCTAAGGCTAAATTTTTAAAATAATGGCTCACGGTTGCTTTGGTCGTGGCATACAGTCCCATATTCATACGTGGAATGAGTGCTGCATTGGAACTAATACTGACAATTGCACCTGTTTTGTGTGGCATCATCTGCTTGGCAACCCACTGTGATAATAGGGCGGGTCCCATAAAATTCACTGCTAAATTGTGCTGCCATTGTGCTGCTGTGGTATCGAGCAGACTGCCCATTTCCAAAATACCTGCGGCATTGACTAAACCTGTTATAGGTTGATCCGCCCACGGTGACTGTTGAATATGTTCAATTAAGCTATTTGTTTGAGAAATGTCATGTGCAATCGCATGAAAATTTTGTTGTTGTGCTGGACTAAGTTGCTGCACGATGTCCCATGTGTTTAGTTCAGAATTAAGATCAATTCCAATGACTTGATGATCTTGTTGAAGTAATTTTATGGCAACAACAGCACCAATTCCACGTGCAGCACCTGTCACAATAAAGACTGAAGACATTTAAAATCCTTATGTTTATTTACAAAAAATAACGATTATCATTAATAAATGAGAATAATAATCATTATATTAGTCGCGTTCAGCTATGTTAGTCAAATATCTACAGTGCTGAATTGTTAAAAAACATAATTGAAAATGCGAGCGCAAATATGTTGCCAGTAGAACCATCAGTATTTAAAAACATGATTGGAATAACCAAGGAAGACTTAATTGAAGCCGATGTAGCAGGATTCGTATTTGCTACACCTACAGGGGCGATTTCTAGTAAAAAGCTGCTAGAAAATATTCAATTTGAACGTGATACAGCGTTGTCTTTTGAGGAGCAGCAACACGCATGGTTAAAGCATGCACAACAGAAACTTCAACAAAAAATTCAAGAGATAGGTAATTCTGAGCTGATTTTGGTCGGGAGTTTACCTTTTGATCATCGTGATTTACCTGAGATGTCGATTGCTGAAGCAAAAAATACTTATGTTATAGATGGTTTGGAACACTCAGAATCAAATGAAGCACATTCACAAGTTCAGGCAACCCTTGTGCCGCCACAAGCAGATTATGTCAATGGAGTGACGAAACTTGTGGAGTTAATGAAAAGTACTGCATTGGAAAAGGCGGTTTTAGCACGTGCGATTGATTTGCACAGCACGCATAAATTCTCCGTGGTTGAATTGTTCTATCGTTTATTTCACAACAATCCCGAAGGTTATACCTTTGCTTTGGCACAAGACCCGAAAAAATCAGGTTGGTTCATGGGAGCAAGTCCTGAACTCTTGGTTGCCAAACAAAATCAGTATGTGTTTAGCAATCCTGTTGCAGGGACATTAGCAAGAAGTGTTGATGCAACTGAAGATCAAGCACAGGCGGAGCGTTTATTGGCTTCAGCGAAAGATCAACATGAACATGCTGTAGTGATTGAAGCGATTGCAGATCAACTATCACCTTTGTGTCAAAGTTTAACTATTCCCAAAATGCCATCTTTGATCAAAACCCAAACTGTATGGCATTTGGCGACACAAATTAAAGGCACATTGAAAGATCCTAAAATGCATGTTTTTGATTTGGCTTCTATTTTACATCCTACACCTGCGGTTTGTGGTCAGCCAGCACCTTTGGCACGACAACTCATTTCAGAATTAGAGCCTTTTCAGCGCAATTTATTTGCAGGCACGATGGGATGGAGTGATGTTCGAGGCAATGGTGCGTGGGCTGTGAATGTCCGTTGTGGACGTATTTTTGAACATTCTGCACGTTTATATGCGGGTGCAGGAATTGTTGCAGCATCACAACCGACCAGTGAGTTGAACGAAACGATTGCTAAGTTCAAAACCATGCTGAATGCATTGGGTTTAAATGCTGATCAACTCAGCTATCAATAAGGTGCAGCCATGTCTGAACAAACATTATCGGAACAAAAATTAGAACAAAAGCTGTGGGATGGCATCGTGCAATATCCGCCAGAGTTTGTTGAAAAATATATTGCACAGGGTTATTGGCTTGGACAAACCTTAAGTGAGTTTTTCATCGAATGTGCAGATAAATATGCCGAAAATACGGCTTTAATTTGTGCTGATCGGCATTTTAGCTATAGAGAGTTACAAAATCGTATTGATGAATTCGCCGTGTATTTAACGAAAAAAGGCTATCAAATTGGCGATAGTGTCGTAATTCAGCTGCCAAATATTGCAGAATTTTTTATCGCTTATTTTGCTGCATTACGTATTGGAATGCGTCCTGTGATGAGCCTACCTGCACATCGTCATGCAGAAGTCAGCCATTTTATCAACCAAACGCAAGCAAAATTATATATCTGTGCTGATAAATTTATGGGCTTTGATTATCGTAAGTTAGCACAAGAATGCCAGACACGTTGTAATTCTTTGACACAAGTGATTGTAGTTGGAGATGCTGCAACAACAGGTTTTGATACATGGCCTGAAACGGCGCAATATCAACAGCAGCGCGTAGTATCGCCTGCATTAACTGCACGTCATGTTGCATTTTTTCAACTGTCTGGCGGTAGTACAGGTACACCAAAACTGATTCCACGTACACATGATGACTACTTATATAGTGTACGTGCTAGTGCAGACATTTGTGAACTGAATCAACATACTAAAATGTTAATGGTGCTGCCTGTAGCTCATAATTTCAGTCTGAGTTCTGCAGGCTCATTGGGTTTATTTTATGCAGGCGGAACTTTAGTTTTATCGCGAGATCCTTCAGCAAGTACGTGTTTTGCATTGATTCAACAGCATAAAATTTCGCATGTGGCATTGGTTCCTGCATTAGCAGCAACATGGGCTGAAGCTGTACAAAAAGGTGCTGACAATATCTTTGCACAATTAGAAGTTTTACAAGTCGGTGGCGCACGTTTGGCAGATGCTTTAGCACGACAACTAATAGAACACTATCAATGTCGTTTGCAACAAGTCTTTGGTATGGCAGAAGGCTTGGTGAATTACACCCGTTATAATGATGATATTGAACAAATTATTTCAACACAAGGCAGTCGTATTAGTGCTGATGACGAGATCAAAGTCGTGGATGATGAGGATCAAGAACTTGCGCAAGGTGAAGTGGGGCATTTATTGACTCGAGGTCCTTATACCATTCGAGGCTATTACAATGCGCCAGAACATAACCGTAATGCATTTACAGTAGATGGGTTTTATCGCACAGGGGATTTGGTACGGATCAATGCGGCAGGCAACATCATTGTAGAAGGGCGCAGTAAAGACCAAATCAATCGTGGTGGTGAAAAGATTGCCACAGAAGAAGTCGAACAAGTGCTGAACCAGCATCCGCAAGTGATTCAGTCTGCATTGGTGTCAATGCCAGATGCCATGTTAGGTGAAAAAAGTTGTGCCTATATTCAATGGCGTACAGATGAAGCCGATCCTAGTTCAACTCGCTTAATGATGCAACTTCGACAATATGTTCAAAACTATGGGTTGGCGACGTATAAAATTCCTGATCGTATCGAGTTTGTTGCAGACATGCCTTATACCGCTTTGGGCAAAATTGACAAAAAAGCCCTCAGACAACGTTTAGTTGCATAAATACATTTTTTAAATTTTATAAATAACTAGGTAAATCACACATGGCTATTCCACGTATCGCAAGCTATCCGATGCCACAAGTACAACATTTTCCCACCAATAAAGTGAATTGGACAATTGATCCGAGTCGTGCCGTACTGTTGGTACATGATTTACAGCAGTATTTCTTAGATTTTTATGATCAAAGCCAAGCGCCGATTCCTGAACTGATTCAACATTGTCGTCAGTTGTTAGATCAATGCCATGCACAAGGAATTCCTGTGTATTACACCGCTCAACCCGGTGATCAAAGTACAGAACATCGTCAATTACTCACCGATTTTTGGGGCAAAGGTTTGGCGGCTGACCCGAATATTGTACAGATTATTCCGAGTTTACAGCCTGAAGAACAAGATACCATTTTGACCAAATGGCGTTATAGCGCATTTAAGAAAAGTGATTTTGAACAACGGATTAAGGATGCAGGACGTGATCAATTACTGATTTGTGGCGTTTATGCACACATTGGCTGTTTATTAACTGCGGCTGAAGCCTTTATGTTGGATATGCAAGCCTTTTTAGTGGGGGATGCACTGGCAGATTTTAGTTTAGAAGAACATGAAATGGCACTGAAATATGCCACAGGTCGTTGTGCCAAAGTGGTAGACACCGCAACAGTATTGACTGAATTACAAACGGCGTTAAAAACAGAATTAAAAATGGAGACGGTAAAATGAGCCACGCAGATTTAACGTTAGAGGGATTACGTCAAACCATTGCAAAACAACTTGAAATAGACGCAAGTGAAATTCAAAACGATGACAATTTATTTATGTTGGGTTTAGATTCAGTCAGTTTAATGACTTTGGTTGGACAATGGCGTGAACTTGGCATCAGTGTTGAATTCCAAGATTTGGTTGAAGAACCTACTTTAGAAGATTGGCAGCGCCGTTTAAAGCTCAGTCCTGCATGATCAACGTATTACAAGAAAAGCGAGTGAATCTTCTATGCAACTAGAAAATTATTATTCATCACAACAATGGCAAAAAATCCAAAACTTTGCTGCCAATAAACCCAGTCCATTTTTAGTGGTCGATTTAGATCGGATTGAATTTAAATATCAGGAACTACAACAGAGTTTCCCCAAAGCACATATTTTTTATGCAGTGAAAGCTAACCCAAGTTGTGAAATTATTCAACGTTTAGATCAGCTTGGATCATATTTTGATATTGCTTCGATCTATGAATTAGACCGAGTGCTTGCCTGTGGGATTGCACCTGAACGCATTTCTTTTGGCAATACCATTAAAAAAGCCGCAGATGTGAAATATGCATACGACAAAGGTGTTCGTTTATTTGTTACGGATGCAGAGGCAGACTTAGCACAAATCGCACAGTGTGCACCAAATTCTCGTGTATTTGTACGTGTTTTGGTTGAATCAGGAACAACATCTGATTGGCCATTATCACGTAAATTTGGCTGCGATCCACAGATGGCAATTGATCTAATGGTGAAAGCCAAAAAAATGGGGCTACAACCCTACGGCGTATCATTTCATGTTGGCAGTCAGCAAAATGATGTCACCGTATGGCGTACAGCACTGAAAACGGTAAAGCAGGTCTTTGAAACCCTTGCACAGCAACATGGCATTCAACTTGAATTAATCAATGCAGGAGGGGGATTTCCTGCACAATATTTGGCAGATATTGACAGTATTCAAACCTATGCGCAGCAGATACAAGGCTATTTGGATGAATATTTTCAGCAAAAAATCACCTTGTTTTTAGAGCCTGGTCGTTCACTGGTTGGAGATGCAGGTGTGATTGTTTCGGAAATTGTGCTGATTTCCAATAAATCTGAGCAGGATGAAAAGCGTTGGATCTATACCGATGTGGGTGTATTTAATGGCTTGATTGAAACTTTGGGAGAAATGATTAAATATCCGATTTATACGCCTAAAATGCAAAATAATGCAGCTAAATCTAATGTGGTTTTGGCAGGTCCAACTTGTGACTCAACCGATATTATGTATGAAAAAATCGCTTATCCTTTACCTAAAGATTTGGTGATGGGGGATCGTCTATATTGGTTAAGTACGGGTGCATATACCACATCTTATGCATCGGTTGAGTTTAATGGTTATCCACCACTGAAAACGTTTTATTTAGAATAAAAATCTTATTCACATGAAAATCAACCCAATTTCATCAAGATTTAGTGATGCTTTTGGGTTGATTTATTCAACAAATCAACAATAATCTATATTCACCCTCATTTTCCTGTGGTGCTCGATGTACGCAAGGTAAAACCTGCTGTGTAGGATGATCGACTGCTAAACGCCACAGATGCCCAACACCTAAATTGGTTGGCTTTGCATCTATGTTCGGCTGATAATGTAAATCGAAAAAATATTCTTCTAAAAAGTTTTCAAATTCAGCATCTAAACCACCATGTAATTCTTGTAATTTTGCTCGAATTTCAGGAATTAAAATCTTTTGCTGAACCTGATCATTGGACACAATATCACTGGCAGCACCGTAATAAGTACATAAAAAGGTATCTGTTTCAATTGGTGAACGATCAACATGAAAAGAATAAACATCGGTTGAAATAAAATCGAGTTCCTCATCACGTTCATAATTTTTTAAAAGATTCAGTGTGGGCGATGCACCAAAATCAGTCAGTAACTGTATATCTTTTAAGATCATGTTTCGAGCAAGATTGGCATTTTCTGAAAGTTGTAAAGCACACAGATCATCGACAGAAATTTCAGTTATATTTTCATCTAATTCAAGTTTATTGACAATTTCTTTAAAATCACCCACTAAGTCACGCTGCCAACAAAGAGCATTGATCTCACCTTGAAATTTTGTGTTGGTCAGTGCAGAGAAAGTAGAAACCACGCCAATTTGATGATGATCAAAAAGTGTATTTTTCATATCAGAATTAAATAATAATAAACTGTGACTCATCATACACGTAGTGCATGAGAAATGAGAATTCATTGCAAAGATTGTAATCATGTAGCAGGCAAAGTGACGATGTTGCCTGCTACAAGAGGAAAAGAATATAAAGAATCTCAAAGAAATGAGGGGATTGCCTCAATCATAGGGCAATCCTACAGCCTTTAATGGTATTAACGTTTTGCAGAAATCTACTTTCGTTTTGAGCGAAATAAAAATCATCTAAAACTTACCAATCATATTTTAAACCAACACGGAAGTTTGTAGGTTCACCATAGTAGCTATTTAAAGTCGATAAATGATATTTTTCATCAAATAAGTTATTCACATTTAAATTTGCTGTGAGGTTTTCATTGATTTTATAACGAGCCATTAAATCAACAACAGTATAATTTTCTTGTTCAGATTTAAACTTATTGGTTCGTGTAACATATGCATAAGTATCGCTTTGCCAACGAATGCCTGTACCTATCGTTAAAGCTTGATCGAACTGCGGTAATGTATAAGAGGTAAATAATTTAGCAGTATTGCTTGGAATATCACTATTTAAGCTTTGACCTTTATTATCTTGGGAAAGATTACGTGCAAAACTGGTAGAAATTTGCCATAAATCAGTAAGTTTTCCAGTTGCTTCTAGCTCAAAACCACGACTTTTGGTACCTGATTCAGCACGGTATGGCGAAACTTTTTGCCCATTAGGCAATGTAATTTGTTCAGCCCCTGTGATTAAGATTGCTTTATTGTCTTCATTGGTTTGATAAATTGCAGCACCAAGATTCAGTTGGTTATTAAAGAATGCGCCTTTAATACCTAGCTCGGTACTGTCACCGATCACAGGCTCAATAAATTCACCATGAATATCATAACGGTCTTGCGGGTTGAAAATATTGGTATAGCTGGCATAAGCTGTCCAATTTGGCGTAACGTCATAGGTTAAGCCAATATAAGGAATAACTTCTTTTTCTGCTTGTTTTTTATTGGTTGCTATACCTCCTGTTTCTGGATTGGTTTTTGAAATCCGCTCCCAATCATCAAATCGAGCTCCAATAATCATCGCAAGTGGGTCAGCCAGTTTTAAACGTAGTGCACTAAAAGCGGACAAACTTTTTTCATCAGTACTATACCAACCATTGGTTTTAAGTTCTGGTTTAGGAGGATTATAACCATCCCAAGCGAAAATATTATCTATAGGACTAATATTCCAACCCGTTGAGCTAGGGCGTTTATTTTCACTTTTAGCATATGTTGTTCCAACGATCAGTTCATGCGTTTGATTAAATAAATCAAATGAGCCATTCAGGGTTAAATTAAATAAATCTTGAGTTGGTTTATAATCCCAGCGGGTGCCATACAGTACACTGCCAGCGCCTGTATCTTTATTTATGCCTGAACCTGAAAATACATAGCCAACTATTTCATCAGATGAGGTAATTGTCCGTGAAATCGTCCCTTTGGCTTTCCAATGTTCATTTAACTGATGCTCAATATTGGCAAAATAGCCTGTTGTTGAGCGGTCTGTATTAGACCAATTTGCAGAAGCAGAATCTGATCGTGACCAATTAATCGCTGTACCATCTGTGTAGTAAGTAGGTAAACCACTACGAGCAACACCAGTCATATCAATTTGTTGATAACTTATACCTAAGCTTGCTGTCGTTTTATCCGATAGATCTGCTTCAATAACACCATAAGCAACTTTTCGCTCTTCATTATAGCGATCAATATAAGAGTCACCATCTTGATAAGCAAAAACAGCTCGACCACGTACATTACCTGATGAGGCGAGCGGTGTGGAAATATCGAGATCTGTACGATATGTATCCCATGAACCCGCACTCGCACTAACTGAGGCTTTAAAATCTTTGAATGGTTTTTTTCGAACCATATTGATACTTGCACTGGCTGTACCTGCACCTGTCATTATGCCATTAGCACCACGAACGATTTCAAATCGGTCAAAAAGGGCAGTATCTTGGCTTTGGAAAATACTTGAATAAGAGCTAAGTAGCTTTACACCATCCAATAAATAATTGTCTACAGTTTGACCACGAGCATAAATAGGAGAATTATCTGAGCCAATATTTCCACCTTGTTTAATGGTTAAGCCTGCTGATTGGCGTGCGACATCTGTGAGTTGACTCAGATTTTGATCTTCCATTTGTTGGCGAGTCACTACACTGACCAATTGTGGTGTTTCTTTTAAACTGAGCGTTAAACCTGTCGAAGCAGTCGTGGCTTGAGCAGTATACAAGTGAGTTTCTTCTGTGGTAATCACATCATTTTTCTTTTTACTTGCAGTAAAAGTGACTGTGGGTAATTGCACAGGTGCATCCGAAGCGACATATACAGAATTACTTTGTCCATTATTCTGCATTTCATGTGTTTGCATTTTTGCTGTTTGATGCACTGCATTATCTTTTAATTCAATAATATAACCACCATTTTCAAGTTTAATTGCTTCAAGTTGATGTGGTTTTAAAATTAACAATAAAGCTTGTTCTACAGAATAATTTCCTTTGAGTCCATTGCTCGCTTTTTGTATGAGTTGAGCTGTGTCATAACTCATTGTAGTTTTCGTTTGAATTGCCAATTGTTTCAGAACTTGATCAAGCGTGCCTTTTTCTATCGAAATATTTTGTGCTGTAGCCGCATAACTGATAGATGGGATTAAATTACAACTGATTACTGGAATACCAATTAAAGCCGCTCGAATAGCTAAAATTAAGGAGTTTTTTACACGGAAATTTTGCATCAATTATCTCATCTGAAATCACATTTATCTAGTAAGTCGAATAAGATGAAAAAAGAGTTCATAATTAATTCATTTTTTATGATCTAATTGTTTAACATAGAGCATATACGAACTATAAAAATCTAATTTAAGCTGATGTGCAGAAGCGAGTGTTTCTAAACTTTGTTGGGGATCTGACAATGAAAATACCCCAGAAACAGGAATATCTTGAATCGCTTTATCTATGAAATAATGTCCTTCTTGATAACGATAAAGCTCATGTAACACTTTTTTTTAAGGGCCAATTTTCAGCAACCAGTAAATGCTGTGTCCAATAAGGTTGATCATTTTTTAAAGGAATCGATTTAGAAATAAAATGATCATCAAATACAGCACGATGCCCTTGTTGAATAACTTGAGTGGATGGTTGATGATGTGCATGAATTGCAACTGCATGCTGATATACATTGAGCTTTGTTTTATGGTTTTCGTGTAGGACTGAAAATTGTGTACCTAAAGCTTGCATATCGCCATATTGAGTTTCCACAATAAAAGGACGCTTTTTCTGATCTTTTGCGGTTTCTATATAAATTTCACCACTGATCAATTCAACCGTTCGAGTTTGATGTGAAAAATGAATATTGACATAGCTATTGCTTGCTAATGTTAATTTAGATCCATCTTCTAAAGGAATATTCTTAATTTCACCAATATCAGTGTGATAGTCAGCTTGCCATTTTGACCAAGGTAATTGATACAAAAAAAATGTGAGCATAGAAAGACCGATTATGCTCAATAACGTATTATTTTTTAAAGTTTGATGAAATTCATTCTTTGAATGAGCAAAAGATTGATGTTTTAAATTTACGGGTAGTTCATTGAGTCCTGAGATGAATTTTTGCACTTGCTCAATGGCAAGTGCATTTTCAGGTTTTTGATTTTTCCATTGTTCAAATTGCTGATATTGTTCACCAGTGACTTCTCCAGAATGTAGAATTACGAGCCAGTCAGTCGCTTCATCTAAAACTTGTTCGGATATTTTTTCTGGATTTGTCATAAGTGAATTAAAATTATTGTTGTTGTAAGTTTATACAAGCAAGAAAAGCAAGCTTCATATCACGTTTTACGGTTGCTTCAGAAATTTGCAACTGTTCTGCAATGGTTTTGTAAGTCAAACCATCAAGTTGTGATAATAAAAACACTTGAGTTGCTCGTGCGGGTAATTTTTCTAAGACTTTATGGACTTGAAATAAAGTTTCTCTAATACAGATTTCGTGTTCAGCAGATGGATAGTATTCAGCAGGCAATTGGGCTAATGCCTCTAAATATAAACGTTCAACTTGTTGATGACGCCAATGATCAATAATGACATGTTTGGCAATGCCGAGTAACCATGCTTTGGGTTCTTGAATATTTTCATGTTGATAATGGCTTTTTAGAGCACGATAAAAAACTTCCTGACTTAAATCTTCAGATTGATGATGATGTTGAAGTTTATGCTTAAACCAAGAGAGTAAAGTCGTTTGATGTGCTTGATAAACATGGCTAAACCATAACTGTTTATGTACATTTAAATTCATCGAATAGCCTTAAAAACAGAATCAATCAAATCCAATTTCAAGAAAGAAATAGAATTTAATAAAATATTTATTGAATCTTAATGATAATCATTATTAAATGCAATATTATTACTTACACAAAGTAACATTTATTTTGAGCTGTTTATCGATCTCATCCGTCTTAGTAGGTAACGATGCGTAATCACTGTATTACGTTTGCAATGTTAGTGGTCTAGTCATGAAATCCCATTCTTTCAAACTCAATGCTCAACAGCATTATCGATTTACTGTGTTTATACGCATTTTACTTGCCGTATTTGGTGGTTTTGGTGTGGCAAATTTAACAGTTGCTATGGTGGGATTATTCTTTCCAAGTCAACAGGCAATTGCCACATATACAGGTTTTTTGCTCAGTTTTATTGTTTGGTTGGTGTTGATCTTGGCTGTATTTAGTATGAAAAGTACTTTGAAAGCAGTCAACTTATCCATTGGTCTGTTATTGAGTCTTGGTTGTATCGTGAGTGCCTTAAAAACTTGGGGGAGCATATGAAAGAGGGCTTTCGTCAAAGTATGGCTTGGCTTCATACATGGACAGGTTTAGTTGTTGGTTGGGTTTTGTTTTTTGTATTTTTAACGGGCACAGCAGGTTATGTTCAAATTGAACTGACACGCTGGATGCAGCCTGAACAAGCTTTACAGTCCAATGTATTGGTTTCTGAAAAAGAACAGGTTGATAAAGCCTATGCGTATTTAATGCATCATCCTGAAGCACAAACAGCTGAACGTTGGGGGATTAACCTACAAACCAATCAACGTGGTGCAGATGCATTTGCAGTGAATTGGAGCTTGCCACCAAAAGAAGAAGGACAACGGGGTAAGTATCAGAAAGAAGTGCTTGATGTTTCATCGGGTCAACCTATTTCAGAGCAAATTAAACCACGTGAAACGGGTGGTGGTTTTACACTTTATCGTATGCATTATGCTTTGCACTATATTCCTTATGATTGGGGTATTCGGATCGTAGGCATTTGTACGATGTTTATGTTTGTTGCCATTATTTCGGGCATTATTACCCATAAAAAAATATTTAAAGATTTCTTTACCTTTAGACCCGCCAAAGGTCAACGCTCTTGGTTGGATGCGCACAATGTCATTAGTGTGATTGCTTTACCTTTTTATATCATGATCACCTATAGCGGTTTAATTTTCTTTGCCAATGCTTATATGCCTTTGGGTGTGCCAATCGTGTACGGCGCAGGTGAAAAAAATACAGACCGTTACTATGCAGAACTATATCCGAGTTTTCGGAACAATGATCATGCTATCGCTTCTCCAAATATGGGAGAAATTAAGCAGCAATTTGTCCCTATTCAACCTTTGCTTGCATCAGTACAACAACAATGGGGCGGGACTGATAAAGTCAGTCAAGTCAACTTTTACCCTGATCAAGGTAAAACACCTGCAAAAATTGAATTCTACCAAACGGGTAGTGACACGATTGCAAGAAAACGAACATCTTTAAGTTTTGATTTATATACAGGTCAAAAGATTGTTCAGGAAAAGTCCAATGAAGATAAAGCACCAATGGTCTTTGGTACAACAGTACTGGGATTACATGAGGGCTTATTTGCATCACCATTTGTACGTATTTTATATGTGCTGACAGGACTTTTAGGCACAGCCATGATTGCAACAGGTTTAGTGCTGTGGACAGTCAAACGCCGACCAAAACAATTAAAGTCAAACCGAATGAGCTTTGGGCATGCACTTGTTGAACGCTTAAATATTGCCATGATTGCAGGTTTACCTCTTGCCATCGCGGTGTATTTTTGGGCAAATCGTTTGATTCCTAGCGACTTTGCCAGCCGTGCCAATTGGGAAGTGCATTGCTTATATATCACGTTATTGTTGAGTTTTGTTTATGCCTTGAGTCGACCCATTGTCCGAGCTTGGATTGAGATATTGGCTTTTGCTGCTTTGGCTTATTTATTGTTGCCTATCCTTAATTTTATTACGACAGATCGTCATTTGGTTGTATCACTGCGTCATCAAGATTTCGCTTTAGCCAGTATAGATTTGGGATTTATTTTCCTTGGGGTCATCTTTGCGTGGGCAAGTTATCGCGTGTGGAGCAAGCGGGATTCTATTTTAAAACCTGTTGTTAAAAAAGCCAAAAAACCACGTGTTGCTCAGACAGATGATGTGACTGAAATTCCGCGTTCAGAGGAGTTGTCATGAGCATTGTGTCGATCAATATTTTAACCACGCTATTTCTGAGCTATATCGGATTATTCGCTTTGAATCTTTCAATGGAACGCAATGCAAAATTGGTTTTAAAAGCACCATTGTCTTTGAAAAAAAATCAGATCATCAAAGTTTTGGGATGGAGTTTTCTAGCACTTTCATTATTGCACTGTATCTGGGCATGGGGAATCTCTATAGGCATTGCTGCATGGTTTGGTGTGATTACGCTCATCGCTGGCATCATCGTCTTTATTCAATCTTATCAAGCACGATTGAATTTAAATTTATCAAGTATGGCTTTTTTGATTGTGATTGGATTGCAATTTTTTCGACTGTAAATGAGTGAGTTTTTATGAGTGATTCAACGGTAGATGTAACAAAGAAGCATCTTTCTTTTGGTCGAAAATTGAAATATGGGATTGGCTTTTCTTTATTGATTGTGTTGATTATTGGGGGGATGTATTGGAAAAAGATCTCCAATAAACCCAAAGAAGAATATAGCCAATGGAGTAAGCCTGTTCCTGTACGTATCGTCCCTGTACAGCGCAATAACTTAGATGTTGAAATTAAAGCCATTGGTACCGTTGTCCCTGTCCATACTGTGAATGTGCAAAGTCAAGTTTCAGGGGTATTGCAACAGGTTCATTTTAAAGAGGGGCAATGGGTGAAAAAAGGGCAATTGCTTGCTCAAATTGATCCTGCACCATTTACAGTGGCTTTGGCACAGGCTGAGGGTACAAGACAGCAAAATCTTGCACAACTGCAAAGTGCAGAAAATGAGCTTAGTCGTTATCAATTATTATTTAAGCAAGATTCTATTGCAAAGCAACAAGTTGAACAACAGCAAGCTTTGGTAAATCAGCTTAAAGGGCAAATCCAATCCAATCGTGCACAGGTTGATGCAGCAAAACTACAATTGTCGTATAGCAAAATTTATTCACCGATTGAGGGACGTGTTGGTTTTAAGCAAAAAGATGTAGGAAACTTGATTCAAGCCAATGAAAGCACTGCTTTGGTGACCATCACGCAAGTTCACCCGATCTATGTGCAGTTTGCCATCGCTGAGAATCATCTCGCAGGATTACGTGAAACCTTAAAATCAGGTCAACAGGTCAAAGTCAGTGCATGGGACAAAGCTGAACAGCAGCAGCTCGCAGTGGGTCATGTGCAAGCTTTGGACAATCAAATAGATGTTAGTACAGGGACTTTAAAGCTAAAGGCGACATTTGATAATCGTGATGATCGCTTATTTCCAAATCAATTTGTCAATGTTCGTTTAAATGCACAGACCATTCAGAATGCTGTCAGTATTCCGAGTGATGCCGTTCAGCATGGTGCAAAAGGCACGTATGTTTATATCATCAACAAAGACCATAAAGCCGAGGTTAGAAGCCTAAAATTAGGTTTAAGTAGCAATGGTCAGATCGAAGTTTTAGCAGGTTTAGACGGTACTGAAAAAGTGGTACTTGAGGGAATTGACCGACTTTCAGATGGTAAAGAAGTTCAAATTATTTCTGATGAGCAAAAACATCGTCCTGTAACGGAATCTGCTACTGGATAAATCATGAATATTTCAAGGTTCTTTATTTTACGTCCAGTGGCGACAACACTTCTGATGTTGGCATTGCTAGTGAGTGGTCTGCTTGTTTGGCGAATGCTTCCTGTATCTGCGTTACCGCAAGTGGACTATCCAATTATTCAGGTGTATACCTTTCAGCCGGGTGCAAATCCAGATACTGTGCAACGAACCATTACTGCACCACTTGAACGTGAAATGGGGAAAATTGCAGGCTTAAAACAGATGTCCTCCAATAGTTCAGTTGGGGCATCTGTGATTACATTGCAGTTTGATCTCCGTGCTGAATTGGGTGTCGTTGAGCAAGAAGTCCAGTCTGCATTAAGTACTGCGAGCAGTAAATTACCGAGTGATTTACCTACGCCACCGATTTATCGCAAAGTCAATCCTGCTGATGTTCCTGTGATCACCCTTGCGATTAGCTCAGAAACTTTATCTTTAACGACCGTGTACGACATGGTGGATACTCGAGTTGCGCAAAAGCTGTCGCAATTGACAGGTGTAGGAATGGTCAGTCTTGCTGGTGGACAGCGACCAGCAATCCGAGTGCAAATGAATCCAACTGCATTAGCAAGTTATAAAATGAGTGCTGAAGATGTTCGATCTGCCATTCATTCTGCCAATGCAAATCAGCCAAAAGGTAGTTTTGATGGACCATTTCGTAGCACAATGTTGGATGCTAATGATCAGATTCGTTCAATTGCGGATTATGAAGCTTTAATTCTTCGTTGGAATAATGGAGCACCCATTCGCCTTAAAGATGTTGCGACCATTATCGAAGGTAGTGAAGACCGTTATATGGCAGCATGGGCAGACAGCCAATCTGCAATTTTAGTGAATGTGCAACGTCAACCGAATGCTAATGTGATTCAGGTTGCTGATCAAATTAAACAGGTTTTACCTGAGCTACAACAGAATCTCCCTGACAATGTCAAAATTCGTATTTTGACTGATCGAACTGAAAGTATTCGTAGTTCGATTCATGATGTGCAAAAAGAATTGGTTTTTGCAGTATGCCTAGTGGTGATGGTGACATTTTTATTCTTAAGAAATCTCTCTGCCACCATTATTCCAAGTATTGCTGTACCGCTGTCGATTATCGGTACATTTGTTTTGATGCACTTTCTAGGTTTTTCAGTCAATAACTTAACCCTCATGGCGCTGACCATTGCCACAGGTTTTGTCGTTGATGATGCGATTGTGATGTTGGAAAATATTGCCCGACATCGAGAGTCAGGCGAAAGCTTGTTACAAGCGGCACTCAAAGGTTCACGAGAAATTGGTTTTACCCTGATTTCACTGACCATATCGTTAATCGCCGTTCTCATTCCTTTATTGTTTATGGGCGATGTCGTGGGGCGTTTATTCCATGAATTTGCCGTGACTTTAGCAGCGGCTATAGCATTATCCCTCGTCGTTTCTCTCACGCTTACTCCGATGATGTGCGCTTATTTACTTAAAAATACGAAACACACGGCTTCACGTAGCCGATGGAGTTTGGATTGGGTGATTCAGCAATATGGCAAAGGTTTAGAATGGGTATTTAAACACCAAATTTTCACTTTAGCAGTGATGCTGAGTACAGTCATCTTGGCAGGAGTCATGTATTGGATGATTCCAAAAGGCTTTTTCCCTGTACAAGACAGTGGCGTGATTCAGGTCGTGACAGAAGCACCTGATGATATTTCGTTCCAAGCCATGAGTGAACGTCAACAGGCTTTGGCACAACAAATTTTAAAAGATCCTGCGGTTGAAAGTTTGTCCTCCTTTATTGGCATTGATGCTAATAATCCGAAGCTCAGTAATGGTCGAATCCTGATTAATCTGAAACCTTATGCTGAACGTGATCCCGCATCACAAGTGATGACTCGTTTGCGAGGAGAATTTAATCAGATCAAAGGTATTCAAGGCTGGATGCAGCCTGTGCAAGAGCTGAGTATTGAAGATAAAATTAGCCGAACACAATATCAGTTGAGTCTTACTGCAACTCGCAGTGCAGATTTAGAGCAATGGACACCTATTTTAGTCGATGCTTTGCGTAAACAAGCTGAATTTGCTGATGTGACCAGTGATGGTGGCGGATTGGGCTTACAAGCTTTTATTGATGTCAATCGTGATGCAGTAGCACGTTTAGATTTAAATATTGAAGACATTAGTTTAGCGCTGCAAAACTTGTTTGCACAAAGACAAATTGCCACTTTATACACGCAGTCGAACCAATACCGCATCGTGTTGGAACTCGCTCCAGAGGCGACACAAGGTTTTGATGCTCTCGCACAAACTTATATCCACAATAAAAATGGTGAACCGATTCTACTCAGTTCAGTGGCAACAATTGTTCAAAAGCGTGTACCGATTCTGCTACAACAACAATCACAATTTCCAGCCAATGGGGTGTCATTTAATTTAGCACAGGGCGTGGCATTGGGTGATGCAATTCAGGTGATTCATCAAGTTGAACAGCAACTGAATTTGCCGATCGATGTCAAAGTGAAATTGCAAGGTGCTGCGGCAGCCTATGAAAATTCAAAACAACATACATTCTGGTTAGTGATTGCTGCGATTGTCACTATGTATATCGTATTGGGAATTTTGTACGAAAGCTTTATTCATCCTATTACCATTCTTTCGACTTTACCCTCAGCAGCAATTGGAGCTTTACTCGCCTTGTTTATGGTCAATCGACCTTTAGACATGATCGCTTTAATTGGCATTATCTTGTTGATTGGTTTGGTGAAAAAAAATGGCATCATGATGGTGGACTTTGCCTTAGCTGCTCAGCGCAATGAGGGTTTATCACCTCAACAGGCAATTCATCAAGCAGCACTCATGCGTTTCCGTCCTATTTTAATGACGACACTCGCAGCGTTGGTTGGGGCAATTCCATTGATGTTGGCATCAGGTGCAGGAGCAGAGCTGAGGCAACCGCTTGGCATTGTCATGGTGGGGGGATTGTTGCTTAGTCAGGTTCTGACACTCTTTACTACACCAGTGGTGTATTTGTTTTTCGATCGCTTACAGCAGTCATTTAGCCAATCAGATACAAGCTCATTTGTAAGTGATGATGTTGGGAGAGAGTCTTGAAATTACTCTCAGCTTTTATTCATCGACCTGTTGCAAGTGTGCTAATTGCCATTGCAATTGTACTATTAGGTGTTTTGGCATATTTGCGCTTACCTGTTGCAGCCTTGCCCCAAGCAGATATTCCAACCATTGTGGTGCGGGCAAGTTTACCCGGTGCAAGCCCTGAGAGTATGTCTGCTACAGTAGCAACACCACTGGAACGTGCCATGATGGGCGTGTCTGGGGTGAAAGCCATTAACTCGTCAAGCAGTCAAAGTTCAGCGCAAGTGGTGCTACATTTTGATTTGGCAACAGATATTAATGAAGCCGCAAGAGAAGTACAAGCCGCCATTAATGCTGCAATGTCTCAGTTACCCTCAGGTATGCCAAGCCCACCTGAATATTTCAAAGTTAATCCAAGTCAAAGTCCTATTTTCTATTTGGCATTGAGCTCACAGCATTTATCGGCAGGTAAATTATACGAAGTTGCCAGTGATCTGCTACAACCTAATTTGGCACAAGTGAGTGGGGTGGGGGAAGTCTCGATTGACGGTGCTTCTATGCCCGCTGTGCGGATTACCTTAAATCCCAATGCTCTGATTTCACAAGGGGTAAGTTTAGAACAGGTGCGTGAAGCGATTGTTAAAAGCAATCGTACACAAGCACTCGGTGTGATTGAAACTGAGCAATTACGTTGGCAAGTGGCACTTTCAAACCAATTAAAAACAGCTGAAGAATTTGCCAATCTTCCTATTCATAAAAGTGCTCAAACGATTGTACGGTTAAAAGACGTTGCAGAGGTTCAAGATTCAGTAGAAAACCGTTATGTCAGTGGTTTTCATAATGGTCAAGCTGCGGTCATTATTAAAATTAGCCGACAACCCAATGCCAATACAGTTGCAACCATTGAGAAAATTAAACAAAGATTGCCTGAATTACAAATGATGATGCCTGAGGATGCAAAACTCACCACAGTAATGGATGGTTCGAAAATTATTCGGGCAGGTTTGGACGAAGCACGAGAGACCTTATTATTTTCGATCATTTTAGTGGTGATTGTGGTGGCTTTGATGCTTGGGCGAGTACGAAGTGCATTGGTGTCTGCTGTTGCTTTGATTGTGGTGTTGATTGGTGCAAGCAGTTTGGTGTATTTGGCAGGGTTCTCACTGAATAATTTGTCGATTATGGCGGTCATTGTTGCCATTGGGCTTGTCGTTGATGATGCAATCGTGGTGCTTGAAAATATTGAGCGTCATATTGAACAAGGTGAGCAACCCATTCAAGCTGCTGTAAAGGGGATTCAGGAAGTCGGTACAACCTTGATTGCTATGAATTTAGCTTTGGTGGTGATCTTTATTTCTATTTTGTTTATGGGCGGTGTGATTGAGCGTTTATTTAGAGAATTTTCTTTAACTTTAGTGTTCATCGTTATTTTATCTGTTGTCATTTCTTTAATATTTACACCAAGTTTATCGGCACGTTGTTTGAAACCATTGCCAAACGATCAAGCTCAAACTTTATATCAATATAGTCATCGTTGGATGCAGAAGCTTAATCAGGCTTATATCACCTCATTAAAATGGATGCTCAGACACAGTTATCTGGCGATTTTATTGTGGATCAGTGCAATCGCAGGTTCTGTTTATGTGTATCAGACTTTGCCTAAACGTGTATTACCTGAGCAAGATACAGGGCAAGTTGATGCATTTATTCGGGGCGATGATGGATTCTCATTTCAAATTATGCAGCCCAAAATTGCGGCTTTTAGTGCGTACTTATTAAAAGATCCTGCTGTGCAAAATGTCGTAGGTACATCAGGAGGTTCAGGTGGTACAACCAATTCATCTTTGATGGTGAGTTTAAAACCTAAAGCAGAACGCGATGGTCAAAGTGCGCATGATGTTGTCGAGCGTTTGAAACAAAATGCGCCGTGGCAGGCAGGCGCAATTTTTTCGGCACGTGTAAAACAGGAACTTGAACTTGATGATCCATTTGGTGGTAGTGGTCAGGATTATATGTTGCTTTTGCAATCTGACAATGTGGCTTTGTTACGTGAATGGGTACCTAAAGTTGCTTTGGCAATGCAAAAACTACCTCAACTTGAAGAGGTTGAATCCATGGGCGATGAAGGTGCACAACACGTAACGCTTGATATTGACCGTGAGGCTGCTCAACGCTTAGGGGTAAATATAGAAAGTATCGCCGGTGTATTAAATAACTCATTTTCACAGCGTCAAATTTCAACGATTTATGATCAAACACAACAGTTTCATGTGGTGATGGAAGTCGATAAACGCTTTACTGAACAACCTGAATCATTAGCGCATATCCGCGTACCCAATCAGCACGGTGAATCAGTTCCACTGAGTAATTTTGCCACATGGTCTTATGGTATCAGCAATGATCGAGTTTACCGCCGTAATCAATATGCAGCGATGGGCATTGGTTATGTGGTTAAACCTGAATATAGCAATGAACAAGCCGATGCTGCGATTCGTTCAGTTTTACCTGAAGTCATATTACCAAACGAAATATTTATGACCAGTGATAAAGAGGCAGAAGCCCAAAGTCTACAAAGCGGATTAACTACACCTGTACTGATTTTAGCGGTGATCTTGTTGATTTATATTGTTCTAGGCGTGACTTATGAAAGCTTGGTACATCCTTTTACGATTTTATCCACCATCCCCGCAGTTGCCTTAGGGGCATTATTAACGCTATGGACATTTGGTTTTCATTTTAGCTTAATCGCTTTGTTGGGCATGTTTTTACTGATTGGTGTAGTGGTGAAAAATGCCATTCTGCTTATTGATTTTACTTTGAAGGAAAGGCGGGCAGGAAAATCAGCTAATCAAGCCATATTATCAGCTGCGGAACTACGGTTTAGACCCATTTTAATGACCAATACCGCAGCGTTATTAGGTGCTATTCCATTGGCACTCAGTTGGGGCGAAGGTGCTGAATTACGTCAGCCTTTAGGTGTCGTGATCGTAGGTGGTTTGGCGCTTGGGCAATTACTCACCTTATATACCACACCTGTGTTGTATCTAGTTTTAGAAAAAAGTGCTGAATTTTTTAAAAAATCGAAAAAAGTGCATGTAATTGGTTGAGGGAAATAGGAAATATGATGCAAAGTTTAGTTTATAAAAATGTGATCAGCCTCAGTTGCATACTCATTTTAACCGCATGTAGTTCTCATGTTGTCGTACATCCGCCTGAATATCAGATTCCAATTGTACAAGCAGATGATCAATATAAATATGCAGATTTAAATTGGACACCAACCTCAACCATTCAAATTTCTGCTGGGCAATGGTGGGAAATTTATCAAGACCCTGTCTTAAGCCAATTGATGCAACAATTAAATCTAGAAAATTTCACATTAAAGCAAGCTGAAGCACGTTATCAACAAGCACAGGCTTTACTTGACATACAACGTGCCAATCGTATCCCCAATATTACCGCAACGAGTTCTGCAAACCGTAATGGCGCAAAAAACACCTCAACAAGTAGTCAATTTGGCTTAGGTATTCAAGCCAGTTGGGTGCCAGATTTGTGGGGACGAGTGGCGAAAGCCATCGAAGGGCAACAAGCCAATCTTGAAGCAAATCAAGCGGATTTGGATGCGATTAAACTTAATCAACAGCTTTTAGCGACAGAAGCGTATTGGACGATTCGTGTACTAGATGCACAATCAGATGTACTAGGGCAAACTGAAAAAAGTTATCTACGTTCGGTTCAGATTTTAAAGAATCAATATCATGCAGGCATGATCGCACGAGCTGATGTGATTCAAGCAGAAACTCAATTAAAACAGGTACACATCCAAAAGATTGAAATTACCCGAAATCGAAATTTACAAGAAAATATTTTGGCTGTGTTACAAGGCAAAAGCGTTGCTCAATTCCAATTAAGGAAACAAAAGCAGACTTTGACTGTTCCACAGCTTCCAACACAGTTGCCAAGTCGATTATTAATCCAACGTCCAGATGTGATTCGTGCAGAACGAGAATTAGCATCCATACATGCTGAATTGGGTTTAGCGCAAACCGCATGGTTGCCTGATATAACAATAGGTTTAAATGGGAATTTAAATAATCAGATTTTTGCTCATCTTTTTTCATCACCACAATACTTGTGGTCTGCGGGTTTACAAGCGACAGCGATGCTTTTTGATGGTGGTAAACGTGATGCGGAAATCGCACAGGCACAAGCGCATTATGCTGAAAAATTAGCAGCTTATAGACAGTCGATATTAACGGGTTGGAAAGAAGTCGAAGATGCTTTATTACAGGCATCAAGTTTTAAACAGCAACAAGTTGAACAAAACAAATTATTGGCTTTGGCAATTGAAAATGAGCAAGTGGCAATGCGACGTTATAACGCAGGTTTAGTGAGCTATTTGGAAGTGATCTCAGCGCAAAATCTCAGATTACAGGCTGAGCAAACAATTTTACAATTACAGCAATCACAGTTAAATAATACGGCGCAGTTGGTTGCAGCATTGGGAGGAGGTTTACAATAAAATCATGATGATTTTAACCTTTATCCAAAAGCCAAGAGTTGTTTAAAGTCTTTGTATAATGTGATTTTTTTAATGAATGACAATACATCGTTGTGCAATCTCAGCAATGTTTTGATGATCAAGATTTACATGCTCCCATTTCTGCATTTGTCCAATCATCCATTCAAAATCTGAGGCTTTGGGTGTGGCATCTTGCGACACAAAATGCTGAATAATATGTTGAATTTTATGAAATTCAGGCACATGAACTGACTCAGAACAATCAAAACGAATAATGTTATAGTCAACGAGTATTTTCCACACTTCATTAATATTAATCGCAGAATCAATTGTAGACATCTGTTGCAAATCCTGTTGTGCCCTCATGATCGCTGTGCAAAGTGCATTGAGCGTTGCAGGATATTGTATTGCCCAATCTTGTGTGACCGCTAAAACTTTATCAGCAACTTCTGGAATAATCGCTTTACTTTCAGCAATGACATGACTATAACCCTGAATTTCAGCCTGAATATTCCAAGGCTCTCCAACACAAAAACCATCAATCGTATGTTTGGCAATGCTTTCAACCATATAAGGCGGTGGAAAAGTCAGTAATTTTGCTGACTGTGCAATGTGTTGATCCGCCAAAGCCAACCATTCTCTTAAACAATAATGATGAATTGAATATTTAAAAACATGTGCAAGATGAATAGTTTGCTGTTGTTGTATTGCCTGTACAATTTTTTCAGCAGATTGTTTTGGGCTATCTTGTGTTGAAATATTTAAATCAAAGCATAATTTTTGACTGATACTGATAAATGCACGATTGACACTTAATACCAACGGCGTTTGAAAGGGAATGCCAATGTGATCTGAACCCATCATGGCTGCTGGCAGCATTGTCGATAAACAATGTGCTGTATCTAAAAAACCAAAAGCCAAACGATCACGCAAACTTGCCCAAGAGGCTTCCTTGACCAAAGTCACATTTAAACCCTGTTCAGCAAAATAACCCTGATGCTGTGCCCATAACAGTGCAATACAGTCCAAAAGTGGGACATAGCCCAACTGAATATCTGTTTTTTCTAAATGATTCATTTTGCATCCTTTATTTGACCTTGTAGCAGTGCTTGCGCATCAATAAGTCTGCGTGCCATTTCACCAATGGTCATACGATGGCTCATGGCATTTTTTCGTAGCAACTGAAAGGATTGTTCTTCATTAAGCTGATGTAATTTCATGAGTAAAACTTTTGCTTTTTCAATATCTTTACGATCAGCAAGTTTGGTTTTGGTATCTTTTAAATCATCTTCAAGCTTTTTATGCTTTTTATATTGTTGAATGGAAATCTGCAAAATACTATCGAGTTTGTTTGGATCAATCCCATCGACAATATACGCCGTGACCCCTGCATCTATGGCATTTTTAATGGTGTCTTGATGACTGTTTTTGGTAAAAAGAACGGTCGGTAAATCAAACTGACCGACGCAACTTTCGATGACATCCCGTTGCGGGTGATCCATGTCCAATAAAACCACATCTGCTTGTATTTGTTGTAAGTAAAAAATATTCAGTTGGTCAGTGATCAGACAGGCAACCACGTCAAACTGATGTTCGATCAATGTTTTTTTGACGAATTCTGCACGTTCAGAATCATCATCAATCAAGGCTATTTTAAGTTTTGGCATGATGAATCAGGAAAAGCCTGAGGGTAATACAAGCCATAGCAATTATTATGCCATTGCAAAAATGGGTGGTGTGGCAAGTCAAGTACAGGTTTCTCAAACAATTTGTTCATTTATCCAGATGCTTATGCACTTGAATGATGCAAAATGCGCAAATTCATTGCATTAGCAAGCGTGGGCGAGAATATTTGTAATGACTTTAATTCATCAATTTATGTGTATTTTATTTCTTCAAATTCATTTTCTTTTTATTTGGTAAATAAAAACAATGATTTAAGATTAATTTCGAATATTGGCATAGTCATTGCTATATCTCCTATGAGTCAAAGACGACTCTTAAAATTTGTAAGACGGCCAACGACGTCCGCTCTGATCGATCTGAAAAGCATCATTTATTTTATTTGCTTTTTGGAAAACCCAATACGTTCAGTTCAGGTAGGAGATGGCGATGTCTTCAAATTTAGATACGAAAAAAGCCACAAAAATCAGTCTTTTTAATTTCAGCAGTGCAGCCATGCGTGCTTTCCACATGAGTTGGCTCGCATTTTTTGTCTGTTTCTTTGCATGGTTTGCCTGTGCACCTCTGATGCCTGTCATCGCAGGTGAATTTCATTTAACCAAAGATCAGATCGCCAATATTAATATTGCTGCCGTTGCGATCACGATTCTTGTACGTCTGATTGTTGGCCCACTCTGTGATAAATACGGCCCACGTAAAACCTATACCGCATTACTGATCATCGGCAGTATCCCTGTTTTTGGTGTGGCTTCTGCAAATAGCTATGAATCCTTTTTATTCTTTCGCTTATTGATCGGTGCGATTGGCGCAAGCTTTGTCATCACGCAATACCATACAAGCATTATGTTTGCACCGAATGTAGTCGGGACTGCCAATGCCACCACAGCAGGTTGGGGCAATGCCGGTGGTGGTGCTACACAAGCGTTAATGCCTTTGATGCTTAGTGCATTGGTGATGTTCGGTGTAGAGCAAGCGATGGGTTGGAGAGTTGCACTGATCGTACCCGGTGTATTGATGCTGATTGTTGGAGCGATGTATTGGAAATTTACCCAAGACTGTCCACAAGGTGATTTTAAAGAGCTGCGTACGCAAGGCATCCAAGTGGGAAGCGATAAAAAAGGTGGGATTGCCATTCTCAAACATGCAGCAAAAAATTACCGTGTTTGGATTTTATTTGGTGCGTATGCAGCTTGTTTTGGCATTGAAATCTTTATTCATAACATTGTCGCAATGTATTACGTAGATCATTTCCACTTTGGCTTAAAAGAAGCAGGGATGGCAGCAGGCATTTTTGGTTTATTGGCACTGTTTGCTCGAGCTTTGGGTGGCATTGTTTCCGACAAAGTTGCGACTCAAAAAGGTTTAGATGGTCGTACCAAAGTGTTATTCGCAATGATCTTGATGGAAGGTTTATTCCTGATTGTATTCTCACAAATGAATACAGCAATCCTTGCGATACTTGCAATGACGGTATTCGCACTCTTTACACATATGGCATGCGGTGCAACGTATGCACTCGTACCATTCATTGACCGTGATGCTTTGGGTGGTGTCGCAGGCATTATTGGTGCAGGAGGAAATGTTGGTGCAGTGGCAGCAGGTTTCCTACTCAAAGGGATGTTAGACATTCAAACGACCTTGATGGTACTCGGTGGTTTAGTGGTAATCGCTGCAAGTTGTGTGCTGATGATTCGCTTCTCAGTGGAACATAAAGAAAAAGAACAAAAATTGTTTGAAGAAGCGCTATTGGAGCGTAGTCGGATGGAACAAGCTTCCGCAACCATGAAACAAAACAGTGCAGCTTAATAGATAAATAATGATAAAAATTGAGGAGAATTGAGATGAAATTAGTGATGATTGGTCATGGCATGGTGGGTCACAAATTCATTGAATCTGTGTTGGAACATGCAAGTGATGACGTAGAAATGACCATTTTGGCAGAAGAGCCACGTTTGGCGTATGACCGTGTACATTTAACTGAGTATTTCACAGGTAAATCAGCAAAAGATTTAACCCTTTGCCGTTCAGATTTTGCGGATGCTTATGGTATTGATTTACGTCTAAGCACCAAAGCTACAGCGATTGATACCGCTAATAAAACCGTGACCACTAATCATGGTGATGTAATTAGCTATGACAAACTTGTTCTTGCCACAGGTTCTTATGCTTTTGTTCCACCTATTCAAGGCAATGATCGTGAAAATTGTTTTGTTTACCGTACTATTGACGATTTGGATGCAATTCGTGCTGCAAGTTTAAATGCAAAATCAGGTGTGGTGATTGGCGGTGGTTTACTTGGCTTAGAAGCTGCAAAAGCCTTACGTGATTTAGATTTAGAGACGCATGTCGTCGAGTTTGCACCACGTTTAATGGCGGTGCAAATTGATGATTTGGGCGGTAAAGTTTTACGTTCTAAAATTGAAAATTTAGGGGTGAACGTTCATACGCAAAAAGCAACATCATCTATTGAACAGGGGGTAAATGCCACCCATGTGATGAAATTTGGTGATGGTTCTGAACTTGAAACTGACATTGTTTTATTCTCAGCAGGGATTCGTCCCCGTGATGAATTGGCACGGATCAGTGGTTTAGCCATCGGTGAGCGTGGCGGTATTGTCATTAATGATTATTGTCAAACCTCTGATGCTGATATTTATGCAATCGGTGAATGTGCGCTGTGGCAAAATAAAATTTACGGTTTAGTTGCACCTGGTTATGACATGGCGCGTATTGCTGCAAAACATGTCATGGCGCAAAGCTGTACTGAGTTTGCAGGTGCAGACATGAGTACCAAGTTAAAACTGATGGGGGTAGATGTAGCCTCTGTGGGTGATGCACATGCGATGACACCAAATTCACTTAGCTATTTTTATGCTGATGAAGAATCCATGACCTATAAAAAGATCGTGGTGAATGCTGAAAAAACCAAACTGCTTGGTGCAGTTTTGGTGGGTTGCGCCAAAGAATATAATGACTTGTTGCAAATGATGTTAAACGGGTTGGCATTACCTGAAAATCCTGAAAGTTTAATCATGCCAGGTTATGCACAATCAGGTGCAAAATCAGGCGGTAGCGGTGTTGATCTACTGCCTGATAGTGCAACGATTTGCTCATGTAATAACGTGTCTAAAGCGGATATTTGTAGTGCTATTGCGGATGGTTCGACTTCTTTAGGTGCACTAAAAAAATGTACCAAAGCAGCAACGGCTTGTGGTGGTTGTGCGCCATTGGTCACACAGGTTCTAAAATCTGAGTTACAACGTCAAGGTGTAACCGTCAATAATCATCTCTGTGAACATTTTGCATACTCACGTCAAGAGTTGTATCACTTGGTACGTGTCAATGAAATTAAGACTTTTGATGATTTGATTCAACAACATGGGCATGGTTTGGGTTGCGATATTTGCAAACCAACGGCAGCCAATATTCTTGCATCGTGTTGGAATGACTTTGTCCTTAAATCGAGCCATGCAGGTTTGCAAGACAGTAATGACTATTATCTAGGGAATATCCAAAAAGATGGTTCGTATTCTGTTGTGCCACGTATGGCAGGCGGTGAAGTCACACCCGATGGCTTAATTGCGATCGGTCAAATTGCCAAAGAATATGGTTTATATACCAAACTGACAGGTGGACAACGGGTTGATATGTTTGGTGCGCAAGTGCATCAACTACCTGAAATTTGGCAAAAACTGATTGATGCAGGTTTTGAATCGGGTCATGCCTACGGTAAATCATTGCGTACCGTGAAATCCTGTGTGGGTAGTACGTGGTGTCGTTATGGGGTGGATGATTCTGTGGGTTTAGCCATTTTCCTAGAAAATCGTTATAAAGGTCTACGTTCTCCGCATAAATTAAAAATGGCAGTTTCAGGATGTACTCGTGAATGTGCCGAAGCGCAAAGTAAAGATGTGGGTGTGATTGCCACTGAAAAAGGTTGGAACTTATACGTGTGCGGTAATGGTGGGATGAAACCACGTCATGCAGAACTTTTAGCCTCTGATTTGGATACGCAAACTTTAATCAAATATATCGACCGTTTCTTTATGTTCTATATCCAAACGGCGGATCGTTTACAACGGACTTCGGTATGGCGTGACAATATGGAAGGTGGTTTAGATTACCTCAAAGATGTCGTTATTCACGATTCTTTAGGTTTAGCGGATGAACTCGAACGCCGTATGAGCCATGTCGTCGGTACTTATCAAGATGAATGGCGTACTGCAATTGAAGACCCTGAGGTGCGTAAACGCTTTGTGACCTTCGTCAATGCCAAAGCAGAACAACAGCAAGATCCACACATCCAATTTGCAGAAGTGCGTGGGCAAATTCGTCCAAAAACTGACGCAGAACGTGATGTAACTCGTATTCCTGTGGTTGAGGCTTAATTTATAAAAGTAAAAACTTTTAGTTAGTTTTAAGCCCTCTTTCTAATTTTCCCCAGACGGGGAAAGGATATAGAGCTTAAATAAAAGGATAATAAAATGACGATTTTAAAAGATATGAATGAATTAGATTGGGTCGATATTTGCGCTTTGGATGATATCACTGCGAATACAGGTGTAGGTGCTTTGATTGGCGAACAGCAAATTGCCATTTTTCGTGTTGCAAATGAAAAACGTGTCTATGCCCTAAGTAATCAAGACCCGTTCAGTAAAGCCTTTGTCATGGCTCGAGGCATTATTGGTGATCTACAAGGCGAGCGGGTGGTGGCGTCACCGATTTACAAACAGCATTTTAGCTTGGCGACAGGACGTTGCTTGGAAGATAAAGATCAAAAACTCTTGGTTTTCCCCAGCAAAATTGAAAATGGTCGTGTCATGATCAGTCCGACACCACAAAAAACTTATATTACCAACAATGTATCCTCACAAGAAAAAATGAAGTTGGTTTTAGTGGGGAATGGTTTGGCAGGGATGCGTTGTTTAGAAGATTTACTCGATATGGCACCTGATCGCTATGAAGTGACGGTGATCGGTGAAGAACCATGGGGTAACTATAACCGTATCATGTTATCACCTGTGTTATCGGGGGATAAAACCATTGATGACATTATGTTGCATCCTCATGCATGGTACAGCGATAAAAATATTCGCTTTATTGCAGGTGATCCTGCGGTCAAAATCGACCGTCCACGGAAACAGGTTTATACCGAAAAAGGCTTAATGGTCGATTACGACCGTCTGATTTTAGCGACAGGTTCTAAACCTTTTGTTCCACCGATTTCAGGTGCAGATTTAAAAGGTGTGATCAGTTTCCGTGATGTCTATGATGTCAATACCATGCTGGATTATTGCAAAGAGAAAAAAAATGCCGTGGTTATTGGAGGTGGATTATTAGGGCTAGAAGCTGCATACGGTCTAAAACAACGTGGTATGAATGTTACGGTATTGCATTTGATGGATCGCATTATGGAGCGTCAATTAGATGCTAAAGCAAGCCAAATGTTGCGTCATAGCATTGAAGCAAAAGGCATTCAGATTATTACCGAAGCCAATACTGAAGCTTTATTGGGTGAAAATGGGCACGTCGAACAAGTCCGTTTAAAAGATGGCACAGTATTAGAAGCCGATTTAGTGGTTTTTGCGGTGGGTATTCGTCCGAATATGGCGTTGGCACAAAGTGCAGGTTTACGCTGTAATCGTGGTGTATTGGTCAATGACACCATGCAAACCTATGACCCAAGTATTTATGCGGTTGGGGAATGTATTGAACATCGTAATCAAACTTTTGGCTTGGTTGAGCCACTTTGGGGACAGGCGTTTATTTGTGCATCACACTTGGCAGAGCATGGTAGTTTAACCTTTAAAGCGCCAACTGTGCCAACGCAGTTAAAAGTCAGTGGTTGTGATGTGTTCTCAGCAGGCAACTTTGAACCTAAAGATGATTTTGAAGACATTATTCTAAATGATGAAAAACGTCAGATTTATAAACGTATTATTATTCAAAAAGATAAAGTCATCGGTGCGGTGTTGTTCGGTGATACTGAAGACGGTGCATGGTATGCAGAACTGATTTCTGATCAAACACCAATTTCTTCGATTCGTAATAAATTGCTCTTTGGTAAGGATTTTGCTTTAAAGAAAGCAGGGTGATTCATTACTTATTAGCTAAATCCCTCCCAACCTCCCTTTAGAAAAGGGAGGAGTATCGTGTATCTACTTTTTTGTAGTGATGCAATTACTCCCTCCTTTATTAAAGGAGGGATGGGGAGGATTAAAGCTTATGTACAAAAAATTATTTTTGCATTGATCGCAGTGGACTGAACCAAAGATACCCAATTTAGGAGCATCGCAGAAAATGAATAGTATCCCTGTAATGGAACTGCATAGCTCCACAGAAAATATAATCAAAACAACAGATACAACTTGTCCTTATTGTGGCGTTGGATGTGGTGTCACCGCAACAGTACAGGAAACTGCTCTAGGACAAAAAGTATCAGTGGTTGGGGATCAAAAGCATCCATCGAATTACGGAAAACTGTGTATCAAAGGCAGTAATCTAGCCGACACGTTAGGTTTAGAAACTCGTGTCTTACATCCAATGTTAGGGCGTAAACTTCAACGTGAGGTAAGTTCATGGGATACCGCAACGGATTTAATTGCAGATAAAATTCAACATTATATTGATCAATATGGACGTGACAGTATTGCTTTCTATGTGTCAGGACAGTTGCTGACGGAAGACTATTATGTGGTCAATAAATTTGTCAAAGGCTATCTCGGCACAGCCAATATCGATACCAATTCAAGACTATGTATGTCATCTGCTGTAGCAGCACATAAACGTGCATTTGGGGAAGACCTCGTTCCTGCAAGTTATCGAGATTTTGAACATACCGATATGGTGGTGCTTGTAGGTTCAAATACAGCGTGGTGTCATCCTGTTCTATATCAACGAATTATGAAAGCCAAAGAAGAGCGAGATTTATTCGTTGTGGTGATTGATCCACGTTTTACAGCGACTTGTGAAGCTGCTGATTTACATTTACCGATTTTAATTGGTCAAGATGTGGCGCTTTTTAATGGTTTATTGCAATATCTTGTAGAAAATGGTTATGAAGATCATGAATTTATTGCAAATCATACACAAAGTTTAAATGCAGCTTTAGACAGTAGTTTAGCTGAAAAAAATATTGAAGATGTTGCTGTTAAAACAGGGATTTCCCTTGAAAAATTACAATTATTCTTTGAGAAATTTGCCCAAACTGAAAAGGTGATGACCTTATTTTCTATGGGTGTAAATCAGTCTTCTCGTGGGGTAGATAAAACCAATAGTATTATTAATTGTCATTTATTAACAGGGAAAATTGGTAAATTAGGCGCAGCACCTTTTTCCATGACAGGACAGCCCAATGCGATGGGAGGTCGTGAAGTCGGTGGCTTGGCGAATATGTTAGCGGCTCACTTGGAACTTGAAAATCCTGCGCATCAACAATTAGTACAAGAATTTTGGCAGAGTCCTTATATTGCCAAGCAAGCGGGGTTAAAAGCGGTCGACCTATTTGAAGCTGTTGAAAGCGGTAAAATTAAAGCCATTTGGATTATGGCGACCAATCCTGTGGTGAGTTTACCTGATGCAGATCAAGTCAAGCGTGCTTTGGAAAAATGTGAATTTGTGGTGGTGTCTGATATTTGCCAAGATACAGATACGACCCAATATGCAGATGTGCTATTGCCTGCACTTGGTTGGGGGGAAAAAGACGGTACAGTCACCAATTCAGAACGCCGTATTTCCCGTCAAAAAGCATTTTTAGATGCACCGATGCAAGCCAAAGCCGATTGGTGGGCAGTATCACAAGTAGCGAAAAAATTAGGTTTTAGTGGTTTTGATTTTGAAAATAGTCATGAGATTTTTATCGAACATGCCCAACTTTCTGCTTATCAAAATGCTGAAATTTCAAAGCGTTCGGAGATCAAACATTTCCGTTATTTTAATTTACAAGGATTGAAAGATCTTTCTTTTGAGGAATATAACCAACTTAAACCTGTTCAATGGCCCATAGTTCGACCTGATCAATCGAATGATGATTATGCACAATTATTTTCCAATGGTCAGTTTAGCCATGTCGATAATAGGGCAAAATTTATTGGCACTGTGGCGATTGATCCTGTGCATCAAACAGATTCTGAATATCCGCTGATTCTCAATACAGGAAGAATTCGGGATCAATGGCACACGATGACACGTACAGGTTTATCTGCCAATTTAAGTACGCATAAAGCCGAGCCTTTTTGTGAAATCCACCCTCAAGATGCCTTAAAGTTTGGGATTCAAGATGGGGAGTTGGTGGAGATTCAATCCGCATGGGGTAACTGTGTATTACGTGCAACTGTAAGTGATCATATTCGCCGTGGACAGGTTTTTGCACCGATTCATTGGAATGATCAATTCGCTTCCGATGCACGGATTGGTAAAGTGGTGAATCCTGTAGTAGATGCCATTTCAGGAGAACCTGAATTTAAACATACGCCTGTGATCATTCATCCATTTTATACGCAGTGGCAAGGCGTATTTTATGTCAGAGATAATTTTGCTCATTTAGTCAAAAATAGCATTGAAAATGTCGTGTGGTGGACAAAGATTCAGACGGCAAAAGCGGTACGTTATGAACTCGCAGATCGTCACCGTTTTAGTCAAACTACAGAACGTTTAAAAGAATTATTGCCTTTTGAAGATGAGAGTTTTGAATGGCTCAATCTTGAAGATCAAACAGCACATATTAGCCACACGGTGGTGTTGCAAAATGGACAATTGGTGGCAAGTTTATATATTGCACCGAAAGCACTTTTACCTGATCGGGATTGGGTGGCGAGCTTATTTAAACGTGAACGTTTAAGTGCGATGCATCGTAAGGCTTTACTTGCAGGACAAGCTATGTCGATGGGCAATAAGGAAGGTGCTTTGGTCTGTAGTTGTTTTAAAGTCGGCAAAAATCGCATTATTCAGACCATTAAAGAAAATAATATTTCCAATGAAAAACAAGTCACTGCCTGTTTAAAAGCAGGTGGCAACTGTGGTTCATGCTTACCTGAAATTAGTGGTTTGATTAAAGCGTGTCAAGCGGAGGCGACTGAATGAAAACAATTCTGAAAAATATCAGCATGGGAAAAGATTATCCACCAACGGAATTGGTCATTTTGGCAGGTGGTCAGGCACGGCGCATGAATGGCTTAAATAAATTATTGCAAAAATTTGATGATCAAATCCAACTGATTAAAATTCATCAACAGCTTAAAAGTAAAGTCACTCAGGTGTGGGTCAATAGTCATCGGGATGATGCTATTTATCAAAAATTGATTCCCAATATTCATTGTTATCAAGATGATGAGCAAGGTTTTCATGGTGCTTTGATGGGAATGAAAAGTGCATGGTCACATGTGCAAAGTGATTATGTGTTATTTGTCCCATGTGATGTGACATTTATTCCCAAACGTGTGCTTGAAAAACTGCATCAGGCTTTAGCACGTAATGCTTTGGCAGAAGTGGCGTATGTAGAAATCAATGGAACAGCACTCTATCCATTTTGTTTGGTAAAGCGCAGTGCTGTACAGGTAATCGCTATGCATCTTGCACAACAGCAGCGCAGTTTAAAACAGTGTTTTGCTGATTTGCACGCTCAAGTTGCAACTTTTAAAAATCACGCACTGTTTTTTCACAGCATTAATTCTTTGGATGAATTACAACAATATCGACTCTTGAAATCTCTTTAGATTTTAACCATCAGTATTTTATTTTCAGTAAAAACTCTCTTTTGCGTAATGTTGGAACACTTTTTGCAATTTTATTGTCAATAAAATGACGCAGTTTTTAAGTTTTAAAAATTGAACTTAAACAGTGCGAAAGAGTCTGTGTATGAACGCAATATCACATCGCAATATACAAAATGGCACAAGTCCCTTTGAGGATCAATTTGGTCGCCAAAAGCGCAAACTGAGAATTTCAGTGACAGATCGCTGTAATTTTAAATGTGTTTATTGCATGCCTGAACATCCACAGTGGATGAGAAAACAGGATTTACTCAGTTTCGAAGAACTCTATCAATTTTGTGATTTTATGGTACGCCGTGGTATTGAACATATTCGCATTACAGGGGGCGAGCCTTTAA
Source organism: Acinetobacter sp. CFCC 10889 (assembly GCF_003268395.1). GTDB lineage: Bacteria > Pseudomonadota > Gammaproteobacteria > Pseudomonadales > Moraxellaceae > Acinetobacter. Next base: position 66,313 of record NZ_LQXQ01000007.1, read on the forward strand.
TGCGCCAAGGTGTGGTGCATTTTATTACCGAGTTACAACAGCTTAAAAAAAATGGACTCAAAAAAGTTTCGATGACGACCAATGCGCATTATTTAGCGCAATATGCTACGGCATTAAAACAAGCGGGACTTGATGATTTAAATATCAGTTTAGACAGTTTAGATGCAGAGCAATTTCTAAAACTGACCCAAAAGCAACTACAAGCTGTACTTGATGGCATTCAACAGGCTCAAGAGGTTGGATTACCGATTAAAATCAATGCTGTACTGATTAAAGGCATGAATGAAGATCAAATTCTACCTTTGGCGCATTGGTCAATCCAAAATCACTGTGTTGTCCGTTTTATCGAATTTATGCCCTTGGATGGTGATGCGCAATGGTCAAAAGCGCATGTCGTGACTGAACAAGAGATTTTAAATACATTGAAACAAGATTTTGAGGTCACAACCCAACAGGGAAAATCTTCAGAACCTGCTCGGCAATATTTAATTAATGGTCATCCGATAGGGATTATTTCCACGATTTCCAATTCTTTTTGTGGGACATGTGATCGTTTACGTTTAACTGCAAAAGGAGAGTTTTATAACTGCTTATTTGCACCGAAAGGCATGGATCTAAAAGCACAAATTCAAGGATTAAATACACAGCAGAGTGATGCAGAATTTAGGCTACATCACACTTTGTTGGAATATATTTGGCATAAAAAACAAGGTTTTGATGTGATTCAGCAGGAAGAATCAGCATTTAAAATATCTGCGAAAAATAGCGAATCTCGCAAAATTAGTATGTATATGATTGGAGGTTAAGATGACAGATCAATGCAGTAGTAGCAAAGCGATTACAGTTAAAGTGCAGTGTTTTGGAGCAATAGAACGACAACTACCACAGGATTTAAATCTGCAATTTTCATCTCAAGTGATGATTCGTGATGTACTCGCTGATGTGGTACGGATATATCCTGAATCTTCTGCGCTGTTGGAACGCTGTGCTTGTGCGGTAGGCGAGGACATTATTCCACGTCAAAGCCTATTGAATACAGATACAACCTTAGTTTTATTGTCCCCTGTTGCAGGAGGTTAAGTTGATGAATATTCAAGTTAAAACACCCATCAAAGATTTTAAACGGATTCAGGACGTACCTTTAAGTCTAGAGAGTTTCGATACGATTCAGGCTTTTCCTGAATGTGGTGGTATTGGCATATTTATTGGAACGGTACGCAATCATCATGAGGGCAAAGCGGTTCAGGCATTGAAATATACCTCCTATGCACCTGTGTCAGAAAAAATGATTCGTCAAATTGAACAAGAGATTCAAGACAAGTATAGCGTGTCTTATGTGCGGGTAATTCATCGGGTTGGGGCATTAGGGATTGGTGAAAAAGCCATTATTGCGATTGCCTATGCAGCACATCGCCGTGAAGCCTTTGCTGCCTGTGAGGAAGCGGTAGAACGAGTAAAACATGAAGTGCCTGTATGGAAAGAGGAGTTTTATGTGGATGGCACAAGTCAATATGTTGCAGGCTGTTGTATTCGTAAAGATTATGCTGATTCAGAACAGATGAAATCACATTCCCATCATCATTGTGAGCATGATTTTGAATATAGTCATCAACATATAGATAACACTGATATAGATTTTACTGAACAAGAATGGATGTAATTCCAAAGGTATTCTTTATCATTTAAAGCATGATTTTTAAAATTAGAAATAGAGGAATGTGCAATGAAAAATGTGGGCATGAAAGCAGATAGTTACCGTACCGCAGTGGCAACAGGGATTTTACATGCACCGTCACATTGCATCGAACTGTTACGCAATGGTAATACTGAAAAAGGCGATGCACTCAAAACAGCACGTATTGCAGGGATTTTGGGGGCGAAAAAAACCGATGAACTCATTCCTTTATGTCATCCCTTACCGATTTATCGAGCTGATGTCGACTATGAACTGTTTGAAAAGCATGTCGAAATTATTGCTACCGTAGAAACCATTGGTCCAACGGGTGTGGAAATGGAGGCTTTGACAGCAGTCAGTTTGGCAGGATTAACCCTTTACGATATGTTGAAGCCACATTGTGAACCTGAAGATTTATTACTCGATGGTATCCAATTACAAAAGAAAAAAGGTGGGAAGTCACATTTTACGCAAGTGTTAAAAGACAGTTTATCTGCATCGGTGATTGTGTTGTCCGATACTGTTGCCGCAGGTAAAAAGCCGGATACCGCAGGACAAAATGTTTTAGAAATTTTACAGGAAGCCAATTTTAGCAATATTGCCTATCAGGTCATTGCTGATTCACCTGAGCAACTTTTAGCGTTAATCGAACAACAAAAAAATCACTATCCCTTGATTTTAACTGTGGGTGGTACAGGGCTTGGACCGAAAGATCTGACAGTAGAAACCATTCAACCTTTATTAAAACGTGAAATTCCCGGTTTGATGGAAGCTTCTCGCAGTTTTGGGCAACGCCGTACACCCTATGCTGCGTTGAGTCGTGGCGTGGCAGGTTATATTGCAAATAGTTTGGTAATGACTTTGCCAGGGAGTCGTCAGGGTGCATTGGAATCCTTAACTGCGGTTTTACCTGCTTTAGTTCATCTATTTGATGTACAAAAGAATATTCCACATCAAGGGGGATATTTATAATGTCAGGATGTGGTGCAGAACACGGCTTAATTTCTGTTGATCAAGCTTTGAATTTAATTGTAGAAAAAACCCAAGCTTTATCAGTGGAAAGCATTCCACTACAACAAGCTTTAAATCGTTATTTGGCTGAAAATGTCTACTCTCCGATCAATTTACCCTTATTTTCACAAAGTGCGGTGGATGGTTATGCAATTTGTGCAAAGGATGAGATTGAAGCAGAAACCGTATTTGATCTGATTGGAGAAATTCGGGCAGGGCAAACAACCGATCTATTTTTGCAGCAAGGTCAAGCCATGCGAATTTTTACAGGTGCAAAAATTCCTGTAGGAACAACTACGATTGCACGGCAGGAAATCGTAGATTTACTTGATTCAAATCAAATTAAAATTACAGAACAATTAAAACAACATGCTGATCTGAGAGATGTTGGTGAAGAAATTGCCATTGGACAAAGTCTGGCCGAGCAAGGTCAACAACTTTCAGTTGGGGCAATTGCAGCTTTGAGTATGGCAGGCATTCAACAGGTACAAGTTTATCAATATCCTAAAATCGCTGTGGTGATTACAGGCGATGAAGTGGCTGAATCGATAGAGGACTTTGCATCAGGTCAAATTTTTGATGCCAATGCGCCGTTGATTCGAGCATGGTTTGCACAGCGTAACCAACAGGTCGATATTTTCCATGTGCAAGATACAGCGGAAGCTGTAAAGACCTTACTGCATGATTTAACTGAAAATTATCAACTGATTTTGACCACAGGCGGAATTTCTGTTGGTGATTATGATTTTATTCGTCCTGTGGCTTTAGATTTAGGCTTTGAACAGATCTTCTGGAAAATCAAACAGAAACCCGGCAAGCCTATGTTTTTTGCCGAACTATCCAAAGTTGATCAAACACATTGTTATTTGTTGGGTTTACCGGGCAATCCTGCTGCGGTCTATGTGGGTATGCAGATTTATACGGCAACATTATTAAATGCGTTACAAGGTCAAAAACAGCTCCCGCAATGGTTTCAGGCAAGGCTCAGTCATGATTTAAAAGCGGATACACGGGAGCGTTTTCTGAGAATGTCAGCCCATTTTGAACAGGCAAATTTAACAGTAAAAAGTTTAGGCAAACAACAATCTCACATGTTGAGTAATTTGATGCACGCCAATAGTCTCGTACGCATTCCAGCACATGAACAGATGCAAGCAGGGCAAATCGTGCAGGGTATTTTTATTTAATACAAATTTATTGATGATGAACAATAAAAGAGGAAATTCAATGATTAACAAAATGCTCTTAGCGAGTGGATTGATCTCTTTTGTGAGCTTCGGTCATGCTGAAACCGTTAAAGTCTATGCCGCTGCAAGTTTAACCAATGCACTGACGGATATTGTCCGGATCTATGAAAAACAACATCCTCAAACCGATATTATCCCTGTTTTTGGTGCATCTTCAGCGCTCGCTAAACAAATTGAAGCAGGTGCAAAAAGTGATGTATTTTTCTCTGCCGATGTGGACTGGATGACTTATTTAATCAAAAAGCAAATGATTCATGAGCAACAGGTCAAACCATTATTAAGCAATCAATTGGTGGTGATCAGTCCAGAAAATTTAAATATTTTATTTAAAGCACAACCAAATTTTAACTTTGCTCAAGCCTTTAAAGGGCGTTTATGTACAGGGCAAATGGAATCCGTGCCTGTTGGAAAATATGCCAAACAAAGTCTGATTAAACTCAATTGGTTGGACAATTTAAAGGGTCGTATTGTTGGAACTGACGATGTACGTTCAGCTTTGGCATTTGTAGAAAGAGGTGAGTGTGAAGTAGGAATCGTCTATAAAACCGATGCTTTAATCAGTCAAAAAGTTAAAATTATCGGGACATTTCCACAAAATAGTCATCATCCGATTATTTATCCAATGGCTTTGACCAAACAAGGTGAAAACAATGCTGATGCACAGCAATTTAATCAATTTGTGCATCGCAATCCGCAGGCAAAAGCAATTTTTGTGAAATATGGTTTTGTTGTAAATCCATAAATCAATAGAATTGATCGATGAGCCTATTTAGCCCCGAAGAACTCAGCGCACTATATCTGTCTGCGAAAGTTGCGCTGTTTGCAACCGCATTTAGTTTGCCTTTCGCTATTGGATTGGCATGGGTTCTGGCACGTTATGATTTTAAATTTAAAGTCATTGTCGAAGCTTTTTTACAACTCCCGATGGTTCTACCACCTGTGGTCTTGGGTTATCTCTTATTGATTCTATTTGGTAATCAAGGGTTTATTGGACAATATTTATCTGCGATAGGCTTTGAGTTAGCATTTAATTGGAAAGGGGCAGTACTGACTTCAATGATTGTTGGTTTTCCTTTACTTGTGCAACCAATTCGCTTGGCATTTCAACTTTCAGATCGGCACTTGGAAGAAGTTGCACAAACTTTAGGTGCAAGTTTCAGGCAAATATTTTTTAAAATATATTTACCTTTGGCATATCCGGGTATTTTAATGGGCTGTATTTTAGGTTTTAGTCGTAGTCTTGGAGAATTTGGTGCAACGATAACATTCATTGGTAATATTCCCGATGAAACCCGTACTATTCCCATCGCGATTTATTCATTTTTACAACAACCAGAGGGAGAAATCATGGCAATGCGTTTGGTTGTATTGTCATTGATTTTGGCATTTGGAGCTTTGATAAGCAATTTTTACTTGATGAGGAAATATCAGAGAACTGTAGAATAATAACAACCATCTCAGTTTATTCATTACTAAAATAAAAAACTAAAATAGCGATAGTGAAATTATTTATGGTGTTTAATACATAATTTATTTATATAAATCAAATACATGAATAATTTCGCATAATGTTGATGCGTGATTATGTTACTTGCACTGCACCTGCTAAAAATGCCTTTTTCCCGACCAGAAAAGGGCATTTTTGTTTATGACAATTGCAGTGCATTTAACATAGTCCGCATTATGGGAAAGCAAGCTACACAATAAAAAAGGGCGAATAAATCGCCCTATATTTAGTAATCAGGATCAACATAGATTATTAGTCTTTTTTTAGTATTTCTTCACGATATTTTAATACATCAGATGTCTTAATATCTTTAAGGTGTTTTCTAATAAGTGCATGAAGAACATCAGATTCTTTTATACGCATTTTGGTTTCAATCATCATATTTAATGTGATTTCTTGAAGCATTTCTTCCTCTTCATCTCGAATTCTTACAGTTGTGGACATTCATTTGCTCCAATGTGATTTGTAATTTATATCGTATTACATATTGGCAAGCAACATATAACATGTTATTTTCCTGTTAAATGTAACTTGTGACAAATTACAAAATGGAAAAACAACAGGCTTTAGCAAAGATAGAAGAGTTGATCACTTATTTTCACAGTGATCCTTTTTTGCGCTCAGAACGATTCGATGCTTGGTCAGAAGCATACGACTTGATGTACGACTTACATCAGGCACGTCACATTGATGCATTGGAGCTTTTAGAGCTGCAACAACGTCTATCGACATTTCCTGAATTACAAACACAAAAATCATTTGAATCTGTTGCCAAAGTTGTTTTTGACCGTGCTTGCCAATTGATCATTGGGGGGAATCCTGCATTTGAATCTGAAAAGGTTCTTTTTCATCTTGAGATGGTGATGCAGGAGTGGGGCTATAAGTCTGCTGTTGTCGCTGAATACTGCGATTCAGTCAAAGAAGAAAACGATGTTATGCGTGAAATGGGGATTGAATAATGTTGGCTAAAAAACAATCAATACCGCAAGTTTGCTCGTGGGGAATGGGATTTTTAGAGACCCCCATTAATAAGATGCCAGTAACCATTTCTCACTGGAGATATTTATGAAGTTTTTAATTTTAGCTTTAATTTTCATTGTTTTTATTGCGTGGCTTTTCTTTCCTAAGCCTCGATAAATAGAGCGCAGATTTCGCATAATGTATATTATGTTAAATGGGATATCAGAGATTGCACCCGATCAACAGCAAGTGTTGGCGCAACTTTTACTATAAATAAATCGCCGTTCGTTAATCAGAAGATCTTTATTCTCCACAAAAAATAATATGCCGCCTTTATTCATTGTGAATTTTAACTAGATTAGGGATTACTCTTAGTATCAGACTATAGTAGCTTAAACACAATTGGACCAATAAAAACCATCATGATGCCTGAAATAATCATTGCTAAACTAGCAATTACCCCCTCTTCAGCATGACGTTGTTTTGCCCTTGCAACACCCATTGCATGTGCACCATTACCTAAAGCAGTACCATTGGCGATTTTGTTATGACCACTACTACAGAGTTGCAGGATCAAATCACCAAACAACATACCAACCAAACCTGTAATGACTGTAAATAATGGAATTAAACTTACAGATGCATTAATTTTTTCAGTGAGAATGAGTGCAAAAGGAATAGAAATTGAACGAGCAAATAAACTATTTTTCACGATGCTATCTAATTGAAAAATTGAAGCTAAATACCAACTACTGAGCATACCTATGCTCATGGAAATACATGAACTCAGGATTAAAACTTTAAAATTTTTACAGATCATCTCTCGATAATGAAATACAGGCACTGCAAAAGAAATGGTAATTGGAGCTAACATCCATACTAAAAATTGCGTATAGTGATAATAATCTATGAAATTTTTATTGCTGAGATAAATGAGAATAATACATAAAATAGGAACTGTAATAATTGGAGAAAAATAAATTTTTTGTGTTTTTAGAAAAAATGTCTTAGCACAAAAATAACCAATAATTGTGATAATAAGAAAAAATATTGACCAAATATTCATTAACAACCTAAGATTTCATCAATAAACGGACAGTAAATATTGAGCTCAACATCACCAAACATGTACTAATAAAAACGACGATCAGAATTTTCACACCATCTTTGATTAATAGGTCTTGATATTGAATAATACCGACAACAGGTGGAATAAAAAATAACAAAAGCTCTGCCAGTAAAATATTTGCACCGTGTTCAACATATTCAACTTTCAAAAAATTTTTCTGTAGTAAAAACAGTAATAAAAAAAATCCTAATATACTACTCGAGATTTGAATATTAAAAATGGACTGCAATTGATCCGCTACTGCCCAAATCAAAAAAATAATGAAAATCTGAGAGGCATTTATTGAAAATTTTGCAAATAAATTTGAATCTAATCGCTTTTTTTTACTCATGATGCCGTAGACAACTGCTTAGCATTAAAGATACGAGTTGTCATGTATTCACTATAAACTGATAATTTTTCAAAAACATGTTCAGAATAAAACATATCATCAACTAGATGTGTTGCCTGATCCAGTGTCAATGTAACCAATGGCACTAAAATTTGAGCATTCATTTCTGCAAAATCAGCACATAGTTCTACGTATTGTACATCTTTATTTTTAAATAATAATTTACGCATATCTAAATCTAAAATATCTAATTTTTTATGCGTTGAAGAAATCATAAAAATACGTACACCAAATTGTATCTCTAAGCTTTTTAATTGATTTGAATGAGTTTTAATCTCTGAGAGAATAAAAATATTTTTGACTTTTTTATTACATAAAGCTGCAAATAGGTATTGATATAAAAATACAGTATTGTCCTGTTCTATATCACTAAACTGAATGGAGAAATTCAAATCCTGCAAAATTTCAGTATTTTTTGCTAATTCCATCTCACTAGTATCAAAATATTGATTGAAAATATTAGATACCGTTTTGGTTTTCGGTGTCGTATAAATTGTTTTCTGATTTAAATTAGACAAAATAAAAGGCGAAAATAAATAAGCAATGTCATAACTTTGTAAATGAATCGCACTTTGAATAATTGCAGTACAGTTAGCCTGTGCTTGTATTCTACATTGAGCAGCATGCAATAACCGTGTTGTAAGCTCATGTAAATCGAGATCTAGGCATTTTAAAATATCGTCAAAACATATTTCACTGTTAAAAACTTCACTGAGTTGTTGAAGTATTTCTGTTTTAAACATACATGATTCCAATGCATTTATTTTACGCTGTTATAGTATAGAAAGCTTATTCTCTTTCATCTATACACAAATTTTGGCTAATTTTTTATAACAGATTAATTTTTTGTTTCCTCCTTAAGCGTGTGTCAAACTCTCCCAAACCAATTGTAAATTAGGATTTACATTTATTTTACTTTTTAAAATGTGAATTTCTTGCCTTGAATAATAAGACTCGTTCCCAACTATTTTTAATTTTTTTTGTTTAATTTCATTATTTACAACATTTTTAGGCAGCCATGCTACACCTAAACCCTGTAAAACGAGTTCTTTTAAATCAAGTGCATTATCTGTTTCATATAAAATTTTATAATCAAGCATTTGAATTTTTTGATCTACATATTTCCTCAAATAGGCTTTAGAGCCATACATTAATAATGGAATATTCTCATCTTTTTCAAAATCATAATTTTGCTCAACTGTACATACAGGAATAATATCCATTTCTCCTAATCTACAATGCGCAATTAAGTCCTCATCCAAGGAATTTAATAAAGTAGTATCAGCATAGCAAATTAAAAAATGACAACCGCCCTCTTTTAGATTTTTTAGTCCCTCACCCACGTTATTAGTAATAATTTCAAGATGGAAATCCTTTAATTTTTCAGGTAAAAATTTCACGACTTGCGAAAAATAGTTCGACATTAAAGAATGTGAAACTGAAAATTTAATAATTTTATCTTGTGTATTCAGTTTATTCAGTAAGCCCAATGTCAGATCAAGTTGATCTTTAATATTTTTCGCAGTAGATAAAAGCACTTGTCCAACTTCATTAAATTCGATATTTTTCCCATTTCTAATCAGAATTTCTTGCCCTAAATCCATCTCAATTTGTTGGATTCTTCTTGTAAATGCGGACTGTGTGACAAAACGGATTTCTGCAGCTTTAGAAATAGACTTCATCTTATCAAGTGCCAAAATATCTTCAATCCATCGAATATCTAAACTCATTGGGCATTCTTCCTCTGATTAAAACATCTACATTGTATGCAAAAAATGCATGCATTTTACATTTTTTGCATTGGTCAGGCTGATTTTTTACTTTTATGCTTTTATTAAATCTTCATTGGACAATATTCATGTCTCAGCACCGTTTAGAATCAGATTTATTAGGTCAAAAAGAAATTCCTGCTCAAGCTTATTATGGCGTACAAACATTAAGAGCTCTTGAAAACTTTAATTTAAGTGCAACAAAATTATATCACTTTCCTTTATTTATCAAGGCACTTGCGATGGTGAAATTGGCTTGTGCAGAAGCGAACCATCGTACTGATCTACTATCTAGTGAAAAGTTAAAAGCGATTCAATTTGCATGCAATGAATTAATACAAGACAACTACCATGATCAATTTCAAATTGATATGTTACAAGGTGGTGCGGGTACTTCGACCAATATGAATGCGAATGAAGTTATTGCAAATATTGCTTTAGAGTTTATGGGGCATGCAAAAGGTGAATACAAAAATTTACATCCAAATAATGATGTCAACATGTCTCAATCCACCAATGATGTATATCCGACTTCAATTAAACTAGGCTTATTACTCAGTTTAGAAAAATTAACTCAGCCATTCAATGAGTTAATCGAAAGTTTTGCGCAAAAAGGCATTGAATTTGCCAATGTTGTTAAAATGGGACGCACTCAGTTGCAAGATGCTGTACCGATGACTTTAGGACAAGAGTTTTCAGGTTTTTCAGTCACGTTAAAGAAAGACATCGAAAAAATATTAGATATTTCTTCTGAAACGCTGTGTTATGTCAACCTTGGTGGTACTGCGATTGGGACAGGGATCAATGCTTCTGAACAGTATAAAAAAGAGGCACTAGCAGCACTATCAGATATTACGCAAAGACCGATGATGACTGCGCCACACTTGATCGAAGCCAGCTCTGATATGGGTGATTTTGTATTATTGTCAGGTTTACTGAAACGTACTGCAACTAAATTATCAAAGATTGCCAATGACTTACGCTTACTTTCAAGCGGTCCTCGTACAGGTATTAATGAGATCAATTTAGAACCTCGCCAACCAGGCAGCTCGATTATGCCAGGCAAAGTGAACCCTGTTATTCCTGAAGCAGTAAACATCGCATGTTATCAAATCATTGCGAATGATTTAGCGATTACTTTAGCAGCAGAATCAGGGCAATTACAACTCAATGCTATGGAACCTTTGATTGCACTTAAATTATTTGAGTCGATTGATCTGTTAGAAAAAACAGTCAAAATGTTTAAAAATTACTGTATTGATAGCGTAACTGCGAATGCATCACACTGCAAAAATTTAGTCGATAATTCAATCGGTATTATCACTGCACTGAATCCATACCTTGGTTATGAAACAACAACACGTATTGCCAAAGCTGCCAATGAAACAGGTAAAAGTATTCTCAGTATTATCGAAGATGAAAACTTACTGAGTAAACAATCTTTGGATGATATTTTTTCCATTAAAAATTTAGTCAATTTCTAAACAGTATAGAATAATTTATGGATAGGGAAATGTAATCGCATTTCCCTATTTTACTTAAATATTGATTTAATTATAAATTTATAAAAAACCAACCTCTTTAAATAAGTTTTGATACGCTTCAGCTTTCAGATCTAAAGCCAATGGATAAGCCCGAGACGATGAAGGCATTCGATATAAAGTAATAGCTCGCTGATCAAAAGTCGTCTGTACGGCATGCCCCATCTGCGGTTTGTTAGTTCCCTCAGGCATGGACAACATCAAGGTATCAGTGGCTTTGTCCCCTGTGGTCATGATATTTGTGCATTCAGGCATTTGATCCAACAATAATTTTAAATCAGTCGGTGTTTCAATCTGTAGGAATTTATCTGAAGCATTACCTTTTAAACGGATGACCTGATACGCCGTGTCAAAAATCGCAATGCCCTTTTCATTTAAAAAATCACGTATTTTTTGTTCTTTGAAGTTCTTATTAGGTAAATCCAAAAAATAGTCTTTATCCTGAAAAAAGATCAAACCAAAAATCCGCCACATGTCATTGTGGTAATTCGGATAATAGAAATCCATTTTCCAGCGCGTTTTTGGTGGTGGAAAACTACCGAGCATTAAAAGCTTGGCATTTTTAGGTAAAAATGGTTGTAATGGATGAGTTTCGATGATGGATTCAGTCATTGATCAAATATTCATGATTTAATATTTACCCATAAATCATAACATTCAATCCAAAGTTTGGAATGAAATTAGAACTGTATCCAAGTCTTGTTTTCCAATCTATTTTAAAATTATTAAATGCATTTGGTTTGGATTTGATTGTTACAAGAAAATAAGTTTCAATAAAACAAAGGAAACATGACGTTTCCTTTTGCTAAAACATTAATCTAAATTTTTTAGTCGAAAATATTGATGTTTTCTTTTTGATTGATGCTTCCAATTTTTCCCGCCATAGCAAGAAAATGGAGCATAACCAGCCGTCCAAGAATCCATCAATGGTCGACCGCGTTTACATCTGAGTTTAAGAAAATAATATCTATACTCAATCTCATGCAAGAAAAAATTACTTTTTTCTTGTTTTACACTGTATTTGCGGTCTATTCTGTCTTGACGATTAGGAAAAAATTCATCGTCATAATCACCAGTTAGCCCTTTTTTAACAACTTTTACATATTGCGGTTTAAGATGTTTAAGTTTATCCATATTGCTCTCATTAGGTAGTTAAAACCTAATAGAGTGTTTTTGCAAAATAATTCATTATTTTCTCATTGTTGGATTTTCAATTATTCTAACATCAAAATTTATTCAAAATATATTGAGAAATTTGATGCGCCCAAAGCTGATAAATCTCTTTACTTGGATGGAAACCATCTTCAGCCATATCAAGGTTGAGTGCTTTGAAATGTGCCAAATCAAACTGAATGAATTCAAAACTTGATTTTTGAGCCACAAAATTTGCTAATTTCTGATTCATCGCCGTGGAATATTGCCCAAATAACCATGCCAAAGGATTCGGCAACGCAGGAAATAAATGCATGGGCGGGACACCTGTGACAAGGACTAAATCAGGCGAAAATTTATGTTCTATTTCATGATAAAAAGCCTGTTGTTGCCCAATCCATTTTTGCGGTGAAATCAACTTGGTGACATCATTGACACCCACTGAAGTGATGACAACATCAAAGTGCTGATTGTTTAATAATTTTGTTCGTTCCAATACCTGTAAAGTCGTATCCCCCGTTTTGGCTTCAAGTTGGTAGGTAATAGCAAAGTCATTTTTTAACTCAAACAATAATGCGCCTAATAAGGCATTTTCTTGTTGCTCTACGCCTACACCTGCCGCAGCCGAATCACCTAAAATCAAAATGGATAAAGCTTCGCCCTGTCCAATCACACCTTGGCGATCACCCAAGGCTTCGGCTAAACGTGGGGTATTTTTCTTGACTTGGTAGCCTTGTAATATTAATGAAGGAAGCAAGCCGAATGTGAGCAATTTAAGTCGTAACATGAAATTTTCAGAAATAGAATTATTCAAGGCGTGTTATTGTTAATTATACGGTTAAAGCTTAGAATAATCAGGTATTTTATATTGACTAAATTATAATCCTATCATCTTTTCGCAATGTTCAAGGGGTATGTCTTGGCTAAAAAACTTGAGCATCAGATGCAGGAAAATGAAGTCAACACATTTATTCATTCACTTGAAAAATTGATTGAACTTAAACCATGCATAGAAAAATTAAAAAAATTTATTCACCATACCAATGCAATACCGAGCATCCATTTACAAGTGAATGATATTTTAAAAAATATCGAAAAAATTCAGACACAGCCTTTTCTTTTACTACAGTTACAACGTCTAGCTGAAACTGAAAAATTATCTTCAGATCCGTTCAAGCATCAGCAGCAGCAGTTTAAAGAAATTTTGGCGGATTATGATCTCCAAGTAAGTACAGCATCAAAACTCAGTATAGATCCTCATTTTAAAATGGATCGCTATAATTCTGCGATTGCAAAATATCAACAATGGTTATTGGATCTACTTTTTCTGTTGTATTGTTTTAATTTCAACAAATCAGCATTAACAACGTATTTTATTGAATCTTATGTTATTTTTATGCATGATATTTATCAGGCACATGTGACTACCAAGATTTCATTGCGTGATCAGGCTTCTATAAATGGCATAGTATTGGCAGAAATTCCACGTAATACGATGGTCAATGTTTATGGCAATACGATCAATGACTATTGGTTAAAAGTTTCTGTTGATCTTGATGGCATAGAAACTGAAGGTTATGTACAAGCGATATATTTAAAGAAAAAATAATCAAGCAAATAAAAAGGAAAGCTTTAAAACTCTCCTTTTATTCAATTTTTGGACATTGAAAAGATTAATTTTCTAAATCATTAACCTAATTTATTCACAATTTTCAGTGGCAATACTTTCATTGCAAGTCCTAATGGCAACCATGGCCATTGCGGAACATAGGCTTTCACAGGTTGTTTTTCAATGGCTTTGACCAATAAATGCGAGCCTGTTTCCACATCCACTTCAAATGGTAATTTTTTCGCACCTTCATTAATTTCAGTACGGATATAACCCGGGAAAATCGTTGAAACTTTGATTTTGGTATCAATCAGTTCCGCACGAATGCCTTCTGCCAATGCAGCCACACCTGCTTTACTTGCACCATACGCCGTTAAGTGTTTTGGCATACCACGAATGGCACTCATGGATGAGATCACCACGAGATGACCAAACTTTTGTTCACGGAATATTTCGACAGCCGCTTCGCATTGCGCCAAAGCAGAAATGAAGTTGGTTTCAACCGTTGCTCGGTTAATTTCAAATTTACCATTGCCAATACGACGTCCATCACCCACACCTGCATTGACAATAATTCGATCAATCGAGCCAAAGTCTTGTTTAAATTCACGAAAGACTTGAAATACTTGATCGTAAGCAGTTACATCCAATGTTTTTGCAATGACTTTTACGCCGTATTTTGATTCAAGTTCTTGTTTCAGCATTTCAAGACGCTCTAAACGTCTTGCACAAATCGCTAAGTTATAGCCTTTTTGGGCAAATTCTCGTGCCATGCCTGCACCGATCCCCGAACTTGCACCTGTAATCAAAATCGTTTTTGCCATATTGTATTCCTTAATTTTCTAAAAATTTTAATAAATCTATATCAAATAATTCAGTAGATTGAATATTTAAATCTTATCCACTCTGCGGAGTCATACATCTAAAATTTTAATTAGGCGAATAGCCTTCGGCTCGACCTACTTTTCTTTCGGGAAAAGTAGGCAAAACCATTGTCATCCGCAAAACTCGTCAAATACCATCTGTTGATATTAGCAATCGCAGAAACATTATTCATCGAATCTAGTCTTGCCTCAAACAGTTGCGGACGACATCTCCGAGTATCAAAAAACTATCTAGAATCCAAATTTTTTAAATACTGTGAATTTGAATCAATTATAAAAAATGCTATATCAAATCCACGTTAGAAGTTGCGGATCTGCTGCTTTAATAAAATGGTGTTCATTTAAACTGAGTAATTGTGGTTCATTTCCCACCAAACGCAACGTGGTTAAACTTGCATTGGCAATCGCCCAATTTAACGCAAAGGTTTTATTTGGACTGAGTTCCAACAATTTCCCCGCTGCAACCGAGATCACACCACCCGAAGTAAACACCACTGCATAGCGAGGCTTCGTCTTTGCCAATTCATCACAGAGATTTTGTAACGCCGTTTCAACACGATTTTTAAAGTTTGGCCAAGACTCGTCATATTCATGATGATGATCTCCCCCTGTCCAACGTCCAATTGCCCCTTCAAAAATTTTGGCTAAATAGGCTCTTGGACTTTCTTCTTTGGCAACGTCTTCACGCAGTAAATGCGGTTCATTAAAGCGTGGATCATACTGTGCAAATACTTGCTGATGATTAAACTCATTCCAAGCACTGTCTGTCACGATTTGAACTTCAGGAAAACATTCCGCCAAAGCAAAATTGGCCGTTTGTTGATGGCGTTGCATCGAACCCGCAACAACATAAGGCGCTTCTTTCAAAATTTTTTCGAAATACTGTCCTAAAATTTTTCCCTGTAACTCACCATTGGGAGAGAGTTTGTCATAACTTGCTGCACCAAAAGACGCTTGTCCATGACGAACCAAATAAATCGTGGTCATTTTGCTAAAATTTCCTTCATTTTTGTCATATATTTATGTGCAATTTCATTGGCTTCAATTTTCTGCATACCAATCAATTTTAATGCACGAATATGTAAGGCATGAATCACGATCCAAAAATCTTTAAAGGCAGGATTATTGGTCTGTTTGTGGTAATAACGATAGTAAATTTGTTGGGCAATGACCGCCAAACGGAAAATGCCGAAAACTTCGTAAAACGTCCAATTCTCAGGTTGTAAGCCTGTTTTTTCCAAGTAATATTCCACCACTTCTTTACGGGTAAACATACCTTTTAAATGGGTTGGTTGACGACGGGTCGATTTAAAAATTTGATTGTCGGTATCTTCGACCCAATATGCCAATGCTGAACCCAAATCCATCAATGGATCACCAATGGTCGCCATTTCCCAATCCAATACACCGATGACTTGGGTTGGATTTTTTGGATCGAGAATCACATTATCAAAGCGCCAATCATTATGAATCACACAACTTGTGGAGTCCGCAGGAATATTTTCATTCAGCCATTTACGGACAAATTTAAAACTTGGTACATTGATGGTATGGGCTTTCTCGTAACGATTGTCCCAACCTTCCACTTGACGACGACAATAACCATCACCTTTGCCAAGCTGTTCCAACTTGGTGCCTTGAAACGGAACTTGATGTAATTCGATCAATTTATCTAAAACATTGATGCACAATTCACGGACTTGCTCTTCTTGAAAATTGAGCTCATACGGCAGTTTGGCACGTGGGATAATCCCTTCAATGCGTTTCATGACATAAAAATCGCAACCAATCACCGATTCATCCTGACATAGCGCAACCATTTCAGGCAATACAGGATAATACGGTGCAAGCCAATTTTGCACGTTAAATTCTCGTGCCATGTCATGAGCAGATTTGGCTTTGGTACCTTTGGGTGGACGCCGTAAAATTAAATCAGCATTGGCATATTTTAAGCGATAAGTCCAATTTGAAGCACCACCTGAATATTGCGTGACTTCGACAGGTCCTGAAATTTCTGAACCATTTTCAATCAGCCAATTACCGACTGCCCGAATATCGAGTTCTTCACCTTCACGTACATTTCCACCAATATCAATCACTGACATGCGTTTTCCCTGATTTTTGATTTTCAATTGTGTATTTCCCCATGTCCATCATTACATAGGGAAATGACTTTTCAAATAATTAAAGTTTACTTTTGACGTGCACCACCATAACCACGTTTTTTCAGCTCCAATTTTGCGATCATGCCTTTATGCACTTCATCAGGTCCATCCGCCAAACGTAAAGCACGCGCCTGCGCAAAGAATCCTGTCAGTGGTGTATCTCTTGACACGCCTGCACCACCATGAATTTGTATTGCCATATCGACCACTTTTTCAAGTACAGATGGCGCAACGACTTTAATCGCAGAGATTTCGGTTAAAGCTGCCATATTGCCTAAAGTATCCATTTTATACGCTGCATACAAGGTCAACAGCCGTGCTTGATCAATGGCAACCCGAGCTTCAGCAACACGTTCAAGATTGCCACCAAGTTTAAGAATTTCTTTACCAAAGGCTTGGCGACTCATGCCACGATCAATCATCAATTCTAAGGATTTTTCAGCAGCACCAATACAACGCATACAATGATGAATTCGCCCCGGTCCTAAACGCCCTTGCGCAATGGCAAAACCTTGCCCTGCACCGCCAATAAAATTGGACACAGGTACACGAACATTATCAAAGCTGACTTCACCGTGACCGTGTGGTGCATCATAATCACCAAATACAGGCAGCATCCGTTCAATGGTCACGCCTTTTGTATCAACAGGAACGAGAACCATCGAATGTTGATGATGACGGTCTTTGCTTTCATCAGGGGTATGTGCCATAAAAATAATGATTTTTGCATTGGGATCACCCAAACCTGAAGACCACCATTTACGTCCATTCAAGACAATTTCATCACCATCGACCACCGCCGTTGCTTGCATATTGGTGGCATCGGATGAGGCAACCTCAGGTTCAGTCATACAAAAGACGGAACGGATTTTTCCATCCAATAAAGGTTTCAACCATTGTTCTTTTTGCGCTTCTGAACCATAACGCCAAAGCACTTCCATATTGCCGCTGTCAGGCGCATTACAGTTAAATACGGTTGGTGCAATTAAACTGCGCCCTGAAAGTTCAGCAATATGGGCATATTCCTGTACCGATAAACCTTGACCCAATTCAGCATCAGGCAGGAACATATTCCAAAGACCTGCTTGTTTTGCTTTATCTTTTAAAATTTCAAGTTGAGTCGGCCATTGCCATTTTGTCCAATCGCCACCTTGGTTTAAATGATGAACCGCATGCCAAAATTCTGTTTCTACAGGTTCAATTTCATTTTGAATAAAAGCTTGGGTACGTTTTACAAAATCCTGCGCACGTACTGAAAGTTCAAACATTTTTATATCCTTGAAAATGTGTGTGGTGCTTTACAACAGCATACGATCAACTTTACTATGAATAAAATGATTTTATTAAATACTGCTCTATGAATACTATTCATAATAAAACTGACTTGGATTTATCGGTTTTCCACCGTATTGATATTAATTTATATCCACTTTTTATTGCGATTTATGAACAAAGCAGTATTACCCAAGCCGCACAAATCCTATGTGTCAGTCAATCTGCGGTCAGTCATGCACTGCAACGTTTACGCTTACTGTTAAAAGATGACCTTTTTATCCGTCATCAACAAAAAATGCGCCCAACCCCTTTTGCAGAGCAGATTTATCCGCAAATCGTGCACGCATTGGCACTGCTGCAACAACTCTCCAATACGCAGCAAGACTTTAATCCAAGCATGGTAAAAACCTTAAAAATTGCCATACATGATGAAATCGAACCGCTGATATTTCCAAGACTTTTCCAACATTTCCAAACTTTAAATTTGGATATTCAATTTCTCAGCACGAAACTTGACCGTAAAAATATTCAAGCTGAACTTGCGACACAACAAATTGATTTTGCAATTGATCTGCAACAAAATTATGGCAATAACATTGAGTTTCAAACCCTGATTCAAGATAAATTTGTGGTCTGTAGCCAACAAAAAATGATGAATAAACAACACTATTTTTCAGCAAAACATATAGGTGTTTCATCAAGGCGTACAGGTATTTTATTGGAAGATTCTTTTATTCAACAACACAATGTTTCACGGCAAATTTTACTGCGTTGTCAGCACTATTCTACGGCTTTACAAATTTTAGCCCGTGATCAAGATGCAGTGTTGACCATTCCACAAGAAGTTCTGAGTCATTTGTCGGTTGCACAAAATATTGAAGTTTTTGATCACCCTTTGAATTTGCCTTTGATCAATATTGGAATGTTTTGGTCTAAAGATTTATTGAAGAATTCGAGGCATGTGTTTTTGCGTGAGCAATTTATTTCTATTTTTGCTTAGGCTATTTTGATCGGTATAAATGGATCTGATTATGGAGAAAGTTGCTCAAAATCAAATGATTTGAAAATTAACAAAAAAATTTCCATTCATCATAATTTCCCACCGTAATCGAATCAATCACGGCATGATCAGGCAGTTCTAAAACAGTGTCATATAACTCGTCATTGGGTGAAGCCAACCAAAGTACCATGCCAAAATTTTGATTTAAAATCAAAGCGCCATTTGCCATAACGAGATCTAAACTGATCTCTTTCAACTGCTGCAAGGTCATGCCTGCATAGACCTGCCCCGCATATTTTCCTTGATATTCAGTTTCAGCCGTTATCCCAATGATCACGCCATCACGAGATGCCACGCTCAGTACACCCTGTAAATGAAAATACTCAATGCTTTGATTTGAAAATATATTTTCCTTATGTTCACATCCCATCATCAGCAATTCATCTCGATATACTTCAATATTTGCACCGAGTTGGATCTGTGCAATCGCTTGATAAGGAATAATATCTGCTGTTAAATCAACCATTTCCTCTGCCCTGTCTTAAGATGTTCTGATTCATTTTAGATATTATTTAGATTAAATATAGTCATTGCTAAAAGTTGCATTGGACATTTCTATAGAAAATTTAAGCCCTTGCATCTGTTTTAGAAATTTAGCTTCAGGATTTTGCAATTTTCCACCATTTTCAATGGTGAATTCTTTGAGTTGACGCAATCGTTGTAAAGGCAATAAACAGTCAAAATTCCCCATTTCACTTAAATAAATCGTTTCAAGCTGTGGTAATTCAGCCAAGTTCTGCATCACCTGCTTTGCATTTTTACAACGGCTCAGCTCAATATCCTGTAGATTTTTTAGGTGTTTCAACCAACTGATGTCTTGTAAACTTTTGATATTCACCAAATATAAAGCGATTAGATTCGGAAAATTGCGCAGTGTTACCCATTCACACGGCGCACTTTTTTCAAGCGCTAAAGTCTTGATTTGGTTATTTTGTGGGAATTGGAATCCCTCCACCGTAAAATTTTCAAGAAAAAGACAATTCAGCTGTGGATGATCAAATAAATGCTCAAATCGAGGGCTGTATCGTGTAAAAAGTTCCTGTAATTGGGGCAGTCGTTGCCAATCAATCGGCTCTCGTCCTGTAAATTTGCAATGCTTAATTTCAAGTCTGCATGCCTTTTGAAATTGGTATAAAAATGCACTGTTTTTAATACTCAAATTGGCTAAATGCACAATCTCCATATCGTTAAATATTTCAATAAAGTCATTGCTTTGTGAATTAAAAATATCACAGTGCTGCCCATCGAGAATCAAATTTTTAATTTGATGATTCTGTATATATTGCTGTACTTCTTTGGGGGGATCAGATTGTTGCAATACCAAAAAACGCGCTGCCCTTTCAGGTGCTGTACTGCCGATATACATGCAATGCCCTTATATGATTTAAATGAAATATGATTTTAGAATACAACCCATAACATAGAAAAAGAGAGTTATTTTTCTATTATATTGCCAATTTTATATTTGAATGCAATAAAAAGCCTGAGCAAAATGCCACTTGCTCAGGCTGATCACAACATAATCAATTCAGCTCTTTTTAATAAGCGAGCTGAATCAACATCCTAAAAAATCCTGCGATCACAGCAAGTGTTAGAAAACCACCTAGCCATAAAATGATAAACCATTGAGTTTGAGATAATTTCAATGTCGTCACCTCTATTTCTATGTTCGATATGCCAATGAAGTATCTAAATTGCTTAGGCTATTTACACCACCTAAGCAAACCGATTGCACTAAACTTAATGATAACCTTCATCACCCACACGGACTTTGTCACGGAATACCCAATATGACAGCCCTGTATAAATCAAGATGATTGGAATCAAAATCAATGCACCAATTAAAGCAAATAATTGACTGCTTTGTGGTGCTGCTGCATCCCAAATCGTAATGGATGGCGGAATGATATATGGCCATAGACTGATCATAAAGCCTGTATAAGCAAGGAAAACCAAAGCCAAAGTATAGATAAATGGGCTCAATTCAGCACGATTCTTACATGCACGTAGAACGAGCCATGTAAATATCACCACCAAAATTGGTACAGGGCTAAAATACATCAACTGCGGTTGGCTAAACCAACGTGCTGCAATTTCAGGATGCGCCATCGGTGTATAGATACTCACTGCCCCAAAGATTACAAATAAAGCAATAATCATTTTCGGCATCAGTTTATACATACGATCTTGCAAGTCATGGTCGGTTTTAAAGATTAACCAACCACATCCCAAAGCGGCATAAAGTACAACCACCCCAATCCCTGTAAATACAGTAAATGGAGTCAGCCAATCTAGCCCTCCACCCGCATACATGTGATTTTCAACTTTAATGCCTTGGATATACGCACCCAAGATCATGCCTTGGAAAAAACTCGCAAGAATAGAACCACCAATAAAAGCTTTATCCCACAAATGCTTGGTACGATTGGCTTTAAAGCGGAATTCAAAAGCCACGCCACGGAAGATTAAAGCGATGACCATGAAAATAATCGGTAAATATAAAGCGGATAATACAGTGGCATAGACCATCGGGAATGCCGCATATAATGCAGCACCACCAAGTACCATCCACGTTTCATTCCCATCCCACACAGGTGCGACAGTATTCATCATCACATCACGTTCGTGTTGATCTTTGAAGAATGGAAATAAAATCCCGATTCCCAAATCAAAACCATCCAACACCACGTAGATAAATACGCCAATGGCAATAATAACAATCCAAATCAGAGATAAATCAATCATTATTTACGCTCCTGTTCATTGCTATTTTGAGTATTTGCATCAACATCTAGGCTTTCTTCCACTGTACTGAGTGGACGTTTAGAAGCAAGAATCACCGCTTCTTCGCTATGTACTATGCCCTCAGGGCTTGCATGGATAAACTCAGGACCTTTATGCATCAGTTTCAGCATGTAATAAATCCCGATTCCGAATACCACGCAGTACACCACCACGAAAATAATCAAAGTTAAACCAACTTGTTCAGCAGATACTGGCGACAAGGCATCTTTAGTGCGCATTACGCCATAAACCACCCATGGTTGACGACCGACTTCAGTGGTAAACCAACCTGCAAGTAAGGCAATGAAACCTGAAGGTCCCATCACAAAGGCAAAACGGTGTAACCATTTATTTTCATACAGCTTGCCACCTTTGCGTAATACCAATGCAAATAGTGCCAAGAGAATCATCAATACGCCTAATCCGACCATGATGCGGAAACTCCAAAACACCACCAATGAGTTTGGACGATCTTCTTTGGCAAATTCCTTTAAACCGTTCACCTCTCCATCCATACTGTGGGTCATGATCAAGCTGCCCAAGTTTGGAATACCAATCGCATATTTCGTCTCTTCTGCTTCCATATCAGGAATACCGAATAAATATAACGGCATACCTTCGCCTTTATTGGTTTCCCAATGCCCTTCAATGGCAGCCAATTTGGCAGGTTGATGTTTCAAAGTATTTAAACCGTGATTATCACCAATGATCACTTGTAAAGGTGCAAGGATGAGAATCATCCACATTGCCATGGAAAATGACTTTTTCACCAAAGCATCACGGCGACCCTTGAGCAAATGCCATCCTGCTGTTGATGCAACTAAAAGTGCTGAAACAAGGAATGCTGCTGCAGCCATGTGGGCTAAACGATATGGAAATGATGGGTTGAATACGATTGCAAACCAATCTTGCGGCACGATGATGCCATTTTCAATGCTAAAGCCTTGCGGGGTTTGCATCCAACTGTTAGAGGACAAAATCCAAAACATCGAAATACAAGTTCCGACTGCTACCATGGCTGTGGCAAAGAAATGCGCTCGAGGTCCTACACGCCCCCAACCAAACAGCATGATACCGAGGAAGCCTGCCTCTAAGAAAAAGGCGCTTAAAACTTCATAAGTCAGCAATGGACCTGTCACAGAACCTGCTACACGGGAAAATTCACTCCAATTGGTACCGAACTGATAACTCATTACCACACCGGATACCACGCCCATACCAAAAGCCACGGCGAAGATTTTGACCCAAAACTTAAATAAGTCTTGATATACAGGGTCTTTGGTTTTTAGCCAACGCCATTCCAACACAGCAAGAAAGCTCGCTAAACCAATGGAAATTGCAGGGAAAATAATATGAAAAGACACAGTGAAAGCAAACTGAATGCGTGCCAATTCAAGTGCTGTAAGTCCTAACATAACACCACCTCAACCTTTTCAAGCCATTCATTCTTTAATACGGCATTGTGCAGTTTTTGTTTTACGCCTTTAGCATAAACACAATGCGGTACAACCGTCTGTTGATTTATGATTGCAGTTTTTTTAACCAACTCGGTCAATTTACAACCCAACAAACAAAACAATAGGCGGAACAAATCTCTTCCCCGATTTATTGGGAATAATTGCATTTGCATAATAAATCTCTACATAAAATTCGAAAATTGAGCTGTTGTTTTTATCGCTGAAATATATGGATAAAACACAACAATTCACGACATAAAATTATGCAAAGAGGCTTGGTGGGGCTCGACCTTGCGGCAGGAGATACAGTCGCTGTAAAGCGAAGTAAACATGTTGATGGGTTTTGCTATAGGCAATCAAACGGACTTGTATACGATCCAAAATCTCTTTGACCCCCAACTCAGGAGGTAATACCAAATTGCCATAGACCACACAATACTGACACTGATGGTTACTATCGTGATGGTGACTGTTTTGATGATGAGTCAGTTGGTGTACATCTTGCCAATCGTCTTGAATCTGATCGAGATGTAAAAAATGATGGATGAAACTGTTGTCACGCGCATCTGTATGCTGACGCTGAGAATGTAACAATGAACGGGTAATATGCTCACAGACCGGAGCAATTTGATATTGCTCAGGGAGTAACGGTTGTAAAAAAACCGCAAGCTGTAACAATACTGTTGCAAATGCAAGCAACAGCCCACTACGTCTTAGCACAATTGATTGCCCATTATTGGATCAAAGGTAAGAGTGAAGATTCACTTAAAATTTAAATCATCATGAGACAAACCATAATGGCTTTCGCATTGATTAAAAACCAAGCGCATCACTCAACTTTACATTTCTACTATAGTCTATATTTCAATATTTTTAAAGCATCTTTATTCACTTTACAGCAATACTTATATATTTTTATGCTAAGGAATTGTGCTAGCTTTTATTTAAAGTAATGTTTATATTCTGGATAAAAGAGCACAACAAATATCGTCATAACAAAAATAGCCCAAAATAAGATATTTGACCATTTAATAATCAATAACCGTCTTTCATTTAGTTGAAAACTTTCCATATTAAAAGCGCTTTTATACCAAGATCCTGTATCAATACGTGCACTCGGATTTTTAATCTGTAATTGTTGTAAAAAAGCACTATACATTTGATATTTATTTTTGAGAAAAAACACTTTCTTGAACGTAAAATCCAACTCAAACATTCGAGGATAATCTTGTAATTCCTTCTTATGTGTTAATGTATAGCGTATTTCCATATGATGTGTTTTTCCTACTGAGACCATATGAACAGAATCAATATCACAATAATGGATCTGCTCAGTTGAACCATCTGTAAAAAGAATCGCGACAGTATCAGGGTAAATCTGAAAGTTTTGGATGATTACTTTGGATTGAGATGTATATATCGTTCGATGAAGTAGAATAAAAATAGGCAATATCAATATAACACTGCCCAATATTCGCCAATATTTTTCAATAAAAGCATCATCAAAACCAATCAATATGCTCAATGATACAACCGTATAAACAATAAAAACTAAGATCAGATATTTAATGATGCTACTCATCACATAAGCAGGCTTACCTTTCAGTGGCAATGGAAACTGCTGTTTGTATTGTGTTTTAAACATGTGATCCATACGTTCTTGCTTTTCTACAGCAACCTGTTCCATCCATTGTTGTCTTAAATGATGCAAATAAATCTTATTGGGATCAAATTTTTTCTTTTTTGCTCGTTGTCTATATTTGGTCATATTTTATATTTCACTTAATTCATCATACAAAATTTGCATATTTTATCTTTAAAATCCAATGTCACTCTTACATGGTTTGAGTGTATGAAAGCCCCTTTTAAAATGCAAATGTGATGCACTTGAATATTGATAATCCGAAGCGTATAGTGACATTAATTTAGTTACCCTAGTTAACTATTATGCCACAACAACAAACCTTGCGTGCTTTGATTTTAAAATGTGCCCGTATGCTCAGTGATGCAATTAACCAAATTCTAGAACCTCTAGGGCTCAATTATTCACTGTGGCAAGTGATTTATGTGATTCATTTAAAAAAACATTGTACTTCACTGGATATTGCTGAATATCTCAATGTCTCCAAACCCTCGATCACCAAACGTGTGCAAATCTTGCAACAGATGAATCTACTGACACAATTGGAGACTGAAGATAAGCGTCAAAAAATGCTTGCCCTTTCTGAGCAAGGTTTGCAGCTTTATCAAAGCTGTTCTATACGCATAGATGCCTTTGAACAGCAACTTTTAACGGATGTTTCACCGCAACAACAGCATGATGCAAAATCCACCATGGAATCGGTTATGCAACAACTTCAACTGATGAAATCAGGTGTGATATGAACAGTAAAGTCCCTTTATGGACACGAAATTTTATCTTAGTCAGTGCAATCAATTTCCAATTGGTCCTTATTTTCTACCTTTTGGTGGTGGTCATTGTTGGTTATGTGGTTGCAGAACTTGGTGCGAGTACCGCACAAGCAGGCTTAGTCTCAGGGTTATTCATTGTTGGTACACTGATCGGACGCTTATTGGTGGGTAAGTTCTTAGCACGTTTTGGACGTAAAACTACACTGATTGTTGGTTTAACAGGATTTTTAATCTTTTCAGGCTTTTATTTTATTAAGTTTGATGTGGCAATGCTTCTCGTCGTACGCTTTATGCATGGCTTTATGATGGGTATGGCATCCACTGTCTTGGGCACAATCATCGCTCAAATCCTTCCTCCAACACGACGTGGTGAGGGTATTGGCTACTACAGCATGAGCAGTACTTTGGGTACGGCGATTGGTCCATTTTTAGCGATCTGGATGATGTTACATATTGGTTATCATGCTATTTTTATTTTGTCATCCATCATTGCAATGCTTTGTTTAATCGTAGCATTTTTTGTGAAAATCCCCGACTTACCACAGCAAGAAAAATCTATTCAAACCACAGTAACTGTTGAAAAAAGTAGTTGGCTATCACAATTTGTTGAGAAAAAAGCCCTGCCAATTTCTTTCATTATGTTGTTGACTTCGGTTTGTTATTCTGGGGTTTTATCTTTTGTGAATTTCTATGCCAAAGAAATTGATCTCGTTGAAACTGCTTCAGTCTTCTTTCTCATGTATGCGATTGCAATTTTAATTTCTCGTCCATTTACAGGTCCTTTAATGGATCGTAAAGGTGAAAATATTATTATGTATCCTGCATTTTTAATTATGGCAATTGCTTTATTCTTATTAAGCCAAGTACAAAATTCATGGATGTTATTGTTATGCGCAGCATTACTTGGTTTGGGCTATGGCAATATCCAATCTGTTTGTCAAACCGTAGCTGTTAAAAGTGCCAGTATCGAACGGATGGGTTTTGCAACTTCAACCTTTTTTATCTTTTTGGATGCTGGTTTAGGTTTTGGTCCTTATTTCTTAGGTTTGGCTTTAAACTCAATTAGTTATTCGACACTTTATATGTATAGTGCTGTTGCAGCTTTATTATGTATCTTCATTTATTATGTTTTACATGGCAAATATGTCAAAGCTAAAGCATTGGCTTAACTCATATCAATAAAGAAAAAGAGAACTCAAAGGTTCTCTTTTTTATATTCATCAGCAATATAAGTTTAAAACTCAGGTACAGTACTTTGTATATGTGCTGAACTTAAACCATAAGTGCTGAAAACCTGAGTTTCAGATTTTGTCGCAGATTTCTTTTCGATGAACAGTTTAAAGCTTTTGTCAGAGGTTAAGCTTTTCATTTGGATATAAGGCAAGTCCGTAGCCGTGACCACATTGCTATAACGTGCCAATGCTTCATCGAAACCAATATCACCACGTTTCACACGATGACGTGCCAATCGCTCAGCATTGGTTTTGACCTGTTTACGACTATAGGTTGCATAACCTGCAATTTTAGCTTCAGGCACTTCTCGAATAGATGTGATATGCAAATAATCCGTTAAACGCTCTAACCACTTTTGAATATTTATTTTTTCCAAATCTGCCCGAGTTTCTGCAAAAAGACGAATTTTTTCACCTAAAAAGCCAATGCCTTTTTCGACATTAAAACGATATTGAGGAAAAGAAAGTCCAATATTGACTTTGTTATCCGCATCTTTAATTTCAGCAAATGCGATATGCAACTGCGTATAGATACGTGACCATAATTCATAAGGTGAAAAATCATCATTTTTCATCAAAGTCACTTCAATATAATATTTCATTCAAATGACCTCATCGAATATCTGTAACATACGCAAGCCCTTTTTTACCCAAGTAAAAAGAGGATACGCCTGCATCTTCAATCTTTTCTTCTAAATCTCTCGCTTGTTCTTTAGAAATATTCAGATTGATCGTTAATTTACCACTCGCTTTATGAAGAAGTTGTTTAATCTCCCCCTCACCTTTTATAAACTTAGAATTAATGTATGGATTACCCCAAACGATTTTTTGTTGCCCCGTAGTAAATCTTTCCATTAAATTCTTAGGAGTAAATCCATTATGAGAAATGCCTGTCAAACCACCTCTAGATGCTCTTATAATAGATGTATCATACATTTCAGATAATCTATCTAATTTCAAATATAGAGCAGAACAATACAAAGGTAACACACCCACTTTATTTGCAGATTCTTTTAAAGCAAAATTAGGATAACGACTAGATAAAATTTCAGCTATTTTCGTAATTTCATCTGTTGTTGAAACTTTTATCTTTTTCACCTCTTCCAATCTTTGCAAAATACTTAATGGATCTAGAATTGGAGGAACTTCTGATTCAGTATTTGTATGTTGAATAAATTGAATCAATTCATCCAAATTCATCCATAACACACTCCAAAATTCTTTTGCATAATTTACACTTAGCCAAGGATCACTTAACTTAATCATTCCTGTAAAAGAATTCTGATCTGTACTTCCTGAAATATTTCTCAAATAAACAACTTCTTGACTTAAAACATATTCATCATGAATATCACTATCCTGTAAAGTATCCTCAATACTTTTAAAATAATAATCATCACGACTTCTAGCATCATACAATTTTCGCTGATCTCCAATAAGTCTATTCAATATCCCCATTACAGTATTCTTGGTAATATTTCTAGACTTATAGTTTTCAGCTTTTTTATCGCCTAATGCTGTCATTGAGCCAATAAAATTACGCTTAACTGTATTATCTTCACCATCTAAAAAAGAGTTACGCCATGAAGATTCATATTCAATAATAATCTGCATCACTCACCTCATTATTGCGCTTCAAAATAAACCGCATAATCTGTTTGAGGTTCTAGGTTAGCTTGATCAGGATATCGCTTAATCCGCATCATTTTTTGGCTATCGTTATAATCAACTTCCAAAGTATCAACACACATATAGCCTTTGGCTTGTTTGATGACTAATTCTTGAAGCATGTTTAAAGTTTCATTTACGAGAATATCTATTGCCGTGTTATCCAATAAAATCCCGACTTCACCCTCATTAAAAATCGTACCTTTGCGCACATAATTTTTATGGAAAATTGCTTTCGGATCTTTGATTGGATCTAAACTTTTAATAAAGTTTTGTACGGTTTCAGCAATCTTTTCACCTTCACCTTCTTTAATCAGCATAGATGCACGATCAAATTTTTTATCAAGTGAAATGAATTGCAGTTGTTCGATACTGATTGAACCATAAGCTTCGTATTCAGTATCACCAAATGTGGTTTTAGAGAAAATTGAGTTCTCACCACGCTTATATGTTTTTGTACCATCGGCTTGCGTAATTTCCTCACTTGAACTCGCATTTGAAAGCTGTTCGAAATTACCATTACCCAATTGATCAATAAAATCCGTAATTAATAAAGGACTTGTACGTTTACATTGACTTGATGGCACAACATAACCACGAATTAAGCCTGTAATCGAAGCAACAACATCTATCAAGTTTTTATCTTTTGCATAATGTAAGTCAAATGACTGATCACGGAATAAATGATGACGAATACAGTTTTGGCTGATGTATAACGGTGTTTCATCAAAATTAATATCTGATGCTTCTTTACGATATTTATAACCTGTTTCTTCTTTAATTTTACCCGATAAATTACTGAATCCACGTAACTTAGGTAAAGTATGGTTATCAACCGTCTTACCATCATTTCCTGTCAATGATGTCGGACCATTCCAATTCACAACCCCATAACCATACGCTGTAATTTTAAAGTCTACACTTTTCACGCCTGTTACTTTAGCCATGTTATTTCCCCTCTTGTTTTGTTGTTGAATAATTAATCTTAGCGATATGTAATAATTGTCCTTTATCTTTTTCACTCTTGTATAATAGTTTTACTACTGTACAGGTAGCTTAGAAAATAAGAGTTTTTCTTATTACATACACTGCCGTATAGGCAGCTTAAAATTTGGTATAACCTTGTTCCATTTAGTAAGACTATACACGCCCTAAAATAAAAACACCATAAGAGTTTTATTTATATATTAAAACTCATATATTTTCATTCTATACCATGAATAAGATGCACCAATCACTAGCGCACCTATACTTAAAAATGTTATATATTAGACATTTACAAAAAATTCATCATTAAAAACTTTAATTTATCCAATGAGATTGAGCCAATTGGCTGTTGATCTGTGACTGCGTAATAGATTGCTTCAGGATGTCGAACTCCTGTTCCACCTACCTTATTAAGATCATCTTCGATATAACTTAAATACAGTGGGAAATCGGCATCTCGTGCATAATTCTCCAATACAGCACAACGAGCTTGTTGTTTTTTCTCAGGAATCCCTTTGACTGGATGTGTCGAATCGACATTACCATGCTTCTGCGCAATAAAAGTAATCAATCCTAAATCTCTGATAATATTTAAAGATTCTGTCAGATTGTCATATTCAGTTTTATCATCCAAAGGTGGTGTATAAGCATATTCATTTTCAAAAATAGGTTGTTTAAAATCATTCAAATTTAAAACAGCCAATTGCACAAAACGACTGTCACCACGTAATGAATTTTTACTGATCTTAGACTTTCTCTCAGCCGTTTTAGACTTCATGACTTTAGTCGGTTCAGTGACTTTTTTATTCAATAAATCAATGCTTTTCTTTAAAGCCTTGTCCATATCCTGAATAACCGCAGACTTATCACTCAACTGTTTTTGGTGTGCGTAAAATTCACGATAAAGCGTATATAACTCAGCAATTTTAAAGACTTTTCCATTTAAACGATCTTGCAAAAAGTCATACCATGCTTTTGTGGTTTGTAAGCTATTCAATTGATTTAAAAAGTAAGCCAATGAACCTTTGCAACTACCATTTTTAACATTTTCAGTAATCGCAACCTGTAAAATATTCACTGCATCATTTTCACCAAAACGATCTAAACGCCCCATACGCTGCAGCATGTTTTCAGGCGAAGTCATTTCACTCAACATATGTTGACTGGTGATATTTAATGAGGCTTGAACAATAGGACCACTTCTTAAAACAGCATATTTTTGTGAACCATTCTTTTTAAAGGAATCAAAGACTTCATCAAACCATTGCTTTTTATCACTACGCTTATATTTGGAGTGAAATAACACACTATTTTCATGATCTTTCTGATAAATAAAGCCAAGTTGTGCCGTTTGTGCAGTATTGGAAATAATAAAAGTTTGATCCGAATAAGTTTGATAAAATGGATTACCTTCAATCACAGATTCATCATACTCAATAAAATCAATTTGATACTGACTTTGGTTAAAAGATAACATTTCAATCACATCATCTTCGTGTACATTTAAAATATTTTCCAAATAATAGTAATGTGGTGTTGCAGAAACCAATAATGTATTTTTCTCATAACGTTTACGCATATTCTTATTGGCGATGAGTTCTGCAAATAAAAGATTAAAAATCTCCATGCCAATATATTCATGATATTCATCAAAAACCACATGTGCATCCATGAAAGGCAATAAACTATTGACATTGGTATGTGTCACAATCGAACCTAAAATTTGGTCGATTGTGGTAACAACGACATCACCCGAAAATGGTTTTGGTTCGTTGAGCGTCTTACCGTTTTCATGAATATATTTAAATTCACCTGTCAAAATTTCAACTTTTGCATCAGGTAAATAATCCTGTGTTAATTCTTCAAAAATCCCTTGGCACACTTGCACACGTGGACATACCCAAATAATTTTCTTGGCATCTTTCAGTCTTGCCCATTCCAAAGCAATTTTGGTTTTACCACAACCCGCAGGACCTGCAAGTACAGCAATATCACGTAAATCTGCAAGCTCTTGCGCAACTTGATTCTGCTTTTGTGTTCTTTCACTATCAGGGAATTTCGTTGCTACATTTTTCAAATGTTCTGCTAAATCAGATAAAATTTCCTGATCTTCCAACAATTCATCCAAACGTTTTTCAGCAATAAAATCCACCAAATCTTGCGCTGTTTGCTTAGATACAATTCGATCAGCACTGATCACACAAGCACGTAATAAATTATGCTGTGCATTAGTTTGAATTTTACCTGTCAATACATCCGTTGAATCTGTACTTGCATAAGATTTAAAATCGGGAAAGCTTCGACTTTTGAACATATATTCAAAATTTTCAATCAATCCTGTGCAGTCCTCGTCACTCCAAGGTAAATGTTGTTCTATTAACTCTACTGAATTGAAGTGTTTAGCAATTCCATTCATACGTTTAATAACGTTAGTACTATTTTTTATCAGCACTGCAAATTGTTCCGCACCAATATTCTTAATTAAATATTCATATGCCTTATAACTGCCTGTAAAATCATCATTTTGACGATATGGCTTTGCGTGATGCCAATACAAAACATGTTGAATACTTTCTTTCTGACGATTATTTAAATTTTTACATTGTTGCTCTAAAAGATTAAATATCAACAATGAAATTTCATTATGACGTGGATGTTTATCGAAACTAAATTTACCTTTTTCGATATGTTGCCCATCTTCAATATCATCCGGCTGTTTCGCTTTTTTTACCCAATCCTGAAAATGAGGATCTAGCTTTCCCAAATCATGTAAACAACCTGCTAAAAATGCCACTTTGGAAAGATTTTCATATTCTTCATTATCCACCACTTTTTTAAACAGTAGCTGTGCTAAATAGCCAATTGCAAATGAATGCTCAGCCAAAGGTTGTAATTGTGTATTTGCGTAAAATTCGTCTTTCTTTGCTTTCATTGTCATCACATCCATAAATACTTCTTTTTGGGTACTATTCACAGGAACAATCCCCTCTGAATTAAACTTATTTCTATTCCCCACGACCCACAGCAACTCGCTTCTACGTCGTCCACGTATCCAATGACAACTCACCGCAGTGCTTTTAGTCACGGTTTTACGAAGCAGCTTTTTCACCGCAATCAAACCATCTTCCGTGATTACGGTTTGCCACGTGTTATCCCCGATCCGATCTGCAAAAGCATCGAGTACACGGCGAGTACGAGGAATGGCTTTCTTTTCGCACTGGGAAATAAAGGTCACGATCATAATGCATCCCCATCTACATCATGATTTTTACAAGCTTGCGCTTTCACTTGATCAAACATGAAATCAAGGCAGCGATGTTCGGTAAATTTCTGCAAAACTTGCTGACGAAACTCTTGCTCGGTCATTTTTTCTTTGGCGCAAATAAAAGCATAGGGCAGAACCACAGCATCCTTGATTAAATCCGCCACATCAAAGACCAAAGCCCCACGACGAGTTTTACCATGCATCACCGCAAAACCATGTGGAATCCCCAAAACCCAAAGTGTGGTAGCAGCTAAGCCGTAGGCTAAATAATTGCCATGATTGAGGAAGTCATTGGCTAAATCCCCTTGTTCAGGATTACGGCTAAAATCTTTCGAGCCTGTACGTGTTGCTGCGATTTTATAGAGTTGTTTAGTGGTTGCAGCTTCGGCAAGTAATAAGTCACCGACTTTATTTAAATTTGGAATTTTCTTTTCAAAGCCATTTAATGCATTTTGAATATCCAGATCATCCAGAAAAAAACCTTCAGTTTTTAAGTCCCGATCTTTGTCCCAAATTTTTCGGATAAATTCGATCCGTGCAAGCTGGAACTGTTTAGCAACTTCTAAACGCTTCTGATCATCAAACCAGAACTGCATCCACCCCTGCATGTATTCAGTAGGTCTATACTCACTCTGCGGTGTCATCCATTCTATTTCACAACCCATAAACAATGGCGTTCCGCCACCACCACAAAAACCGACCAATACGCCTGCACTCGCAAGCATACGCATGGCTGCCTGAGTGATGGACGTACCTGTACCAAGCATCACCACTGTGGTATTGGCTATAGGAATATTCCAGTATTGATTTTCATTTTTCGCTTCGGTCAGATACAGTACCCGACCATCTTTTTGCATGACACGGGCGTGCTCAAGATAGTAAATATTGGCACGTTTAGAATGTAATATCGCCTTTAAATCGCTGGGGTTCAGTTGTTCCATATTTATAATAATATGTTATTCAAGTTGTAATTAATTTAGCAGAATAAATTTTAAACTCTAGTCTTATTTTTAAGCAAAACGACATTTTATGACGCTTATTTTTTATTATAAAGCAACACTTTATAGACATTATATATAATATTAAGCAATAAAAAACGAGCTATTTACAAGCTCGTTTTAATAAGTCATTTAGATTCTATTGAAACACTTTAAAACGCACTGCATCATCTATATAGGTTTTTTCAGCCGCAGGAGCTTCAACCGAACCAAAAACTAACTGTGCACGTAGTTGCCATGTTGTTGGAATTTCCCATTCCGCATGCACTTGCTCATCCACAATTGGATTATAATGTTGTAGTGAAGCACCTAAACCTTCTGTATTTAATGCTGTCCATGTTGCAAACTGTGCAATTGCTGTTGAATGTTCTGCCCAAATCGGAAAATTATCTGCATAAGATGAAAATTGATCTTGCAAGCTTTTTACCACATCCAAATCTTCAAAAAATAAAACTGTGCCAAATCCTGCTTTAAAGCGATCAATACGAGCATTGGTTTTTGCAGCACCTGCTTCATCTTTAGCATAGGCTTGTAGTTTTGCTTTGACTAACTCCCAAAATTTTTCATGTTCGGCATTAAACAAAATCACTGCACGAGAAGACTGTGAGTTAAATGATGATGGGCTTTGCTTGATCGCTGTTTGAATCAAATCAGTCAGTTGCGCTGTGCTAAGCTTTACATCACATCCAATAGCATAAATTGTACGTCTATTTTGAATTAAATCTAAAAACTGATTCGACATTTTTGAAATTCCTTTGCTATTTCCTCGGGGAAATACGAGACCAAACGCTACAAATCATTAGAAAAATTAAACAATCTATATTACAGTCATTTTCATCATTCTAAGACTTCATTAGAACAAAAATACCTTAAATTCATCTCTATGCTTATAAAAAATAAGCATATTAATAGCATTTAAAATATAAAACCGCATAAAAAAATGCCAATAAAGTCATTCGATTTATTGGCATTTCAACACTGATGTAGAATTGAGCATCTACCTAAAATAAGCAAATATGCTCAATTAAAATTTAGCGTTTAAAACATTGGCTTTTACTTGATCTTTCCACAAATCACGTAAAGTTGGTAAATAGAATTTTTCACCAAGCTCGACCAATTCAGTATCAATCAAAGCATGAATTTCATGCATAAATAAATAATCCAACTCAACTGTTACAAGTTGCTTTTGTACTTTTGCAAATTCTTTACGTTTGGCTTGGGCTTTTTTCACCAATTGATCTGCATAGTTTTTATCTTTAAATTGACCAATGGCATTTAAACGCAATTCGATCACGCCCCAACCACTGAGTAAAAGTTTAAATGTGGCAAAATCTTGAGTGGTTGATTCCCATGTCATTTTTTCTAAATCTTCATCTGACGGAAGCACAGGTAAAAGTAGTTCCATAACACTTGGGAAAATCTTTTTAAAATTCAAAATAAATTTAACAGGATGTTCACCCGGATAATCCTTAAATTGAACATTTTTTTGAACATCCGTCAAATATATATCTAGCATAACCAATCATCAGCAATAAAATTCTAGTGCGTATTGTACGCACTTCATTTATAGATAGAAACTATTGCTGATGATTTCTGTACAGATTGTGATTAGTTATACCACTTACTTCGCATTCGGATGCACCATTTTTTCAGGTTGTACCACTTCATCAAATTGTTCAGCAGTCACCAATCCAAGTTCAACTGCAACTTCTTTTAAAGTTTTACCTTGTTTATAAGCAGTTTTTGCAACTTTGGCTGCATTTTCATAGCCAATGACAGGATTGAGTGCTGTAACCAACATCAAAGAGTTATGCAAGAAATAGTCTATTTTTTCACGATTTGGTTCAATTCCGACTGCACAATGTTCATCAAAACTATTACATGCATCGCCCAATAACTGGATGGATTGAATTAAATTAAATGCAATCACAGGCATATATACATTCAACTCAAAGTTCCCTGCCGCACCTGCGAAGTTAATTGTGGTGTCATTGCCCATCACTTGTGCAACCACCATCGTCATCGCTTCACATTGAGTTGGATTGACTTTGCCTGGCATGATGCTTGAGCCTGGTTCATTTTCAGGAATGTGTATTTCCCCAAAACCACAGCGTGGACCACTCGCTAACCAACGAATATCATTGGCGATTTTATTTAAACTTGCTGCCAAAGTTTTAAGTGAACCTGAAGCAAATACCGCAGCATCTCGTCCAGCCAAAGCTTCAAATTTATTTGGGTTGCTAATAAATGCCAAACCTGTTAATTGTGCCAATTGCGCTGCTGCTTTTTCCGCATAATCAGGATGTGCATTTAAACCTGTGCCCACCGCTGTACCACCAAGTGGTAACTCATATAACCAAACTAAAGCTTGTTCTAAACGTTTGATTCCATTATCCAATTGTTGTACATAACCACTAAATTCTTGCCCTAAAGTCAACGGCGTTGCATCTTGTAAATGGGTGCGTCCAATTTTTACAATATCTTGAAATTCTTGTGATTTTAAATTTAACGTATTACGCAGACGTTTGACCGCAGGAATCAATAACTCATTGATATGTAAAG
Organism: Acinetobacter sp. CFCC 10889; assembly: GCF_003268395.1. Classification (GTDB taxonomy): domain Bacteria; phylum Pseudomonadota; class Gammaproteobacteria; order Pseudomonadales; family Moraxellaceae; genus Acinetobacter. Next base: position 103,053 of record NZ_LQXQ01000007.1, read on the forward strand.
CTGCTGCAACATGAATCGCTGTTGGAAACGAGTCATTGGTTGATTGTGCACGATTGACATGATCATTCGGATGAACAGGCTTTTGTGAACCCAAAGCATTGCCCAATTTTTGATTGGCAATATTAGCAATGACTTCATTACAGTTCATGTTACTTTGCGTACCCGAACCTGTTTGCCATACCACCAATGGAAATTGGCTGTCCCATTGCCCAGAAATTACTTCATCTGCGGCATCCACGATATAGTTCGCAAGCTCATCTGGTATTTGTTTCAATTCAGCATTGGTGATTGCTGCGGCTTTTTTCACTAAACCCATTGCACGAATCATAGGGCGAGGTAAATGTTCATGACCGATTTTAAAATTTTGCACACTACGTTGTGTTTGAGCACCCCATAGCGCCTCACTTGGAACTTCTACATCACCCATAGTGTCATGTTCAATACGTGTCTGCATACTAACCTCTTGTAAAACCTAAATAATGAGCATCGATCGACAAAGTGTTCAATGTCTTGATCTATTTATGCTAATCAATAATTTTAAATATGTAAACAATAATCATTATCAAATATAATTTTATACAAACATTTCTCATAACGTCTAACCTAACCATTATTTAAAGTATTTTGATAAAATTTCCATTCATCTTGAATCATTTTTTGCAATGAACGCTTTGCAGCCCATTTTAAAATATTTTCTGCTTTTGTGCTGTTTGAACCGAGTTGCGCAAGTTCTTCATATTTATACACCGCTTCAATGGTTGTAATTTCAGCAGCAGTAACGTCCTTCACGATACCAATCAAATTACGGATCGAACTTTGTTCACCTGAAATATCAAAGGCTTCACATATATTAAATTGGTTCTGTAGCCAAAATAAACTGGCTTGAATTGCTTCACACACATCTAAAACATGTACAAAACTACGTTCAACTGTCCCATCTTCAGTATCTGCTTGGTTTTGTAACTCAATGACATCTCGCTGAGCTGCAGCGACTTGTAATAACATTGGAACAATATTTTTAGGTAAAGGATTTACAAACTCACCCAATACGCCGTGTTCAAATGCACCAACGATATTCCCCAAACGTAAAATTGCAATACGCCATTCATTGTCTGTTTTATAAGTATCCTGAATGATTTCTTCAATCATTTGTTGTGACTTTATATAGGGATTTGGATAAGTATAATTAAAATCAACTTGTTCATGCAGCTCTAAACTTGATTTTCCATACACAGCTAAACTGGATAAATGCACCAAACTTCTCACGCCTGTCCGTTGCATAGAACGTAATAAACTCATGATACAACTGACATTATCATTATAATATTCAAGTGGTTTGAGTTTAGATTCTTCAAGTGATTTAAAACCTGCGGTATGGATCACAGCATCAATGGAATATTGTTCAAACACTTTATTTAAAGCTGGCGTATTACGAACATCAATTTTTACAAATGGAATATACATGCCTGCAATATATTCAAGCCGTTCTAAAGTTTGTAAATTTGCATTGGCTAAGTTATCCACAATGACGACCTCTTGCCCTTGAGCAAGCAAGCTAATCACCACATGCGAGCCTATAAAGCCTAAACCACCAGTCACTAAAATCATTGTATAGATACTCCTTATAATAATCATGTACTTAAAACTTATTGGTGTAATTTTGGTGTTGCCACGTATTTATCCACAGCCTTTAAGAACAAAACAACTAACATGAGATTTCCCTAAATCAGCTTAATTTTAAGACATCTCTTTTACTATTTTACAACTTCTTAATATTCTATATGTTGCAGTTATAGCTATTAACTGTATCTTGTTGATGTCAAAAATTAGAATCAATTATTTAACACAAAATGTGGGACATTGGGAAAAAATAAGATCAAAGTATTCAATTTAAAATATTTGCATATACCTATAACGTCCTCCAGATAATGAAGTCAAAAAAACTAGTAATGGATGAAAGGTTTTTTTATCAGGTAAAAAGACTTATATATGTATTCAAGTATTAATTTAAAATAACAAAAAAATACAAGAACTTAAATTAATTTGAATTACATTTAATAATCTTTATTTTATTACTCAGTTTAAGAGAAAATTATGTCTAGAACGAAGTTTAAAAAAAAGCTCCTTATTGGAGGACTTATTGCATTAGGCTTAGTAACTTTAGCAAATGCAAATACTAATGATATTCCAACAGTAAAAAAAGTTGATATCAATAAATATGCAGGTCAGTGGCATGAAATTGCAAGAAAACCTTTATATTTTCAAAAAGTATGTGACTACAATGTCACAGCAAATTATTCATTAAATGATAAAGGAAATGTGGTAGTTGATAATAAATGTTTCAGTAAAGATGGTAAATTAAATCAATCAATTGGCGAAGCTTTTGTTAAAAATCCACCTCAAAATAGTAAGCTTAAAGTAACATTTTTACCTAAACTAGTTCGTTGGCTTCCTGTCGGTCGTGGCGATTATTGGATTTTGAAACTGGATGAAAATTATCAAACTGCTTTAGTGGGAAGTCCTAATAAAAAATATTTATGGGTTTTAAGTCGTGATCCAAACATTGATCAACAAATATTAAATGAATATCTAGATTATGCTAAAACACTGGGTTTTGATTTATCAGATATTATTTACACTAAACATAAGTAATCTATATTTTTATAAATTTTACTGATTAGTAGTCCCTTGGTAATAAGTGAATAATCTTATATTCACTTATTTAAGCTGCCTATACGGCAGTGAACAGATGACTGTTGTTTTGTTAGTACTTTCTTCATTTCTAAGCTGCCTATACGGCAGTGAACCGCCTGAGTTCCACCTGTTTTATTTCGAACATTTTCTAAGCTGCCTATACGGCAGTGAACACAAACACAACAGCAGCACCGATAACGTGGGGCTTTCTAAGCTGCCTATACGGCAGTGAACTTGTTTTAGCATCGTCACCGACTCTTGTTGCATTTCTAAGCTGCCTATACGGCAGTGAACAGGGGTTGCGGGGCTTCTCGTGGTTCGCTATATTTCTAAGCTGCCTATACGGCAGTGAACGATTATTTTATAGTTTGCCCGCTGATGTTTTATTTCTAAGCTGCCTATACGGCAGTGAACTAGCAGTATTAGAATTTCCATTTTTACCTTTTTTTCTAAGCTGCCTATACGGCAGTGAACAGGGGTTGCGGGGCTTCTCGTGGTTCGCTATATTTCTAAGCTGCCTATACGGCAGTGAACTCCCAAATATCACCATGATTCCGATTGATTCATTTCTAAGCTGCCTATACGGCAGTGAACGATGGCGCTAAACAAGCAAACGAGAAGTTAAGCTTTCTAAGCTGCCTATACGGCAGTGAACAACGTACTTATGCTTTTGAATTGCAAACAACATTTCTAAGCTGCCTATACGGCAGTGAACTGTGCATGACATCGCAAATAGCGCGCCCAGTTTTTCTAAGCTGCCTATACGGCAGTGAACACAGTCGCAAGCAATAAAAGCGCAGCAAATATGTTTCTAAGCTGCCTATACGGCAGTGAACAAATCGTGCTTTTTCCAAGACACAGGCTTGATTTTCTAAGCTGCCTATACGGCAGTGAACTCACGCATTTAACTATTGAAAATACAGGGTATTTTCTAAGCTG
>NZ_LQXQ01000008.1 GCF_003268395.1 Acinetobacter sp. CFCC 10889
CCAAGATCATTAATGGTTTTAAGTCCATTAATATCTAAATAAATACATGCTGTTGGATAGACGGTTTCATGTTGTAAACGCTTCACTTCAGCATTAAAGAAATTACGATTATACAGTTGTGTCAGTTCATCACGATGGCTCATGAACTCTAAATATTCTTCAAGCTGTTTGCGCGCGGTAAAATCAGTATAGGCGATTTGTACTGTATCCCATGTTTGATGTGCATTTGGGAAAATCATCAGTTGTTCACGTAAATGAATTGTTTTGGCATCCAGTGTTTTATATTCACAATCACGTTCTAAATGATAATGTTCTTGCCATAAATAGAGTAGTTCATTTTGAAAATGTTGTTTGCCATTTTCATTGAGTAAAGTGCGTACATTTTGGTAGAAATGCTGTTTACTGGCAGCATTAAATAAATTGAGCAATGCTTGATTTACATCGATAGAGCGAATGTTTTGGAAGCACAGCAGTAAAAAATCAGGATGTTGTTGAATGTACTGTTCTAAGTCTTGAATACCTTGATTTTTTAATTCGGTAAATAGTTGTTTGATTCCACTATAATCTTTTACCCAAAGTGCTGTTGGAGAGTGGATAAACAATGATTCTGCAAAACGACGGGCATTTTGGTAGTCAGAGACATTTTCTGTGGTCAGTAACAAGCGTTCCCAACTGTCCTCATAACCAGGCATGACACTGGCTTTGAGTAAAATATCAATTTGTTTGCCATGACAGGTAAAATTGATCGAAGGGCAGACGCATTGTGCTTGTTTATTCCAAAGTGCAACAAAGAATTTGACTTTTTCAATACTGATTCTTTCATGATGTAATCGTGCGAAACTTGCTAAGATTTCATTTAAATCAGCAGCCTCATATAATTCTAAAGTGCTTTGATTCACTTGAATGGTATTAATGACCATTAAACAAGGTTGTAAGCGTTCAGGATCTTCGAGTAAATATTGTTCTAAATCCTCAACTCCCTCATCGGTCCATTGTTGAAAGATTTTTTTGACCGCACTAAAGTCTTGGATCCACATCGCCATAGGGGCTAAGTTGAAAATGGATAACTCAATTTCCCCCATAATTAAACTCCTTTGTATGATCCAAGTGATAAAGTAATTTTTAATTTCAATTAAATAGTTTTATTTTTTAGCACGGTGAGCCGCTTTGGGTGGAGCTATTTCTTTTTGACCATGCCATGCTGCTATGAAATCATGCTCATTGATATTATACAACTCTAAAATTGCTAAAATCACACCACCGAGGATTTTTGTTTCCTCATTGTATGAGTTTAATTCTAAAACATTTTTATTCTTAAGTGTATTTAAAATATCACTAATTTCATAACTGCGATCACGACCATTACTATCGATTGGATACATTGGTGTATTAATCACGATTTTTGCCAAGCTTTTTTCTGCTTCGCTGAGGTCTAAGGCTTGTACTGCCTGTACAACATCATCATTAAAAATAACAGTATTTTGAATAAATGCATGTAAGAGATGTTGGGTGAGTTTCGGCAGGGTTTTTTCTACAAAAGGACGAAAAGACACAGGAAAAATCACATTGTGTGAGATGCCTTTAAACATCGGGGCAATTTCTTCAACTTTATAACCTGCAACACCGCAACCGACAGCAGTTATGAAATATTTAGTTTTAGGATGATTTTTAGTATAAATTTTAAAATCTTCAACATAATGCTGAATCTGTGACAGAGGCATTTGTTGTAAATGTTCATTCATGGTTGGGATCGCAAAACTTTGACCCGCCCAACCACGTCCTACACCTTTGGTTGCGCCAAAATGATTCAGTGCGATTTTTGCTGCGCCACCTTGATGAGTTCCAGCCATATTACTGCCAAACACAAAAACTGTATCTTCAGCTAAGTTTTTAATAATACTTTCATCATGATATTGGTAAGTCATTTTGCTATGATTCCATAATATGGCTTTGCTTCATGTTGCAATTGAATTGGGTAATGGTCAAGTGATAATATGAGAAAAGAGGATTTATGATCACTAAAATAGTTTTCTATATTTTCATGAAGTCTATAAATAGAAACATACTTGATCATGTTATAAAGTTTAAAAATAGATAATTGTGAGCAATTTATAATATAAATATTTAAAAATCAGCCATATATTGATATGGCTGATTTTATTTTATTAATATTTTGCTTTTAATGTTAAAAGAAAGTTTCTAGGTTCACCATAAAAATTACCATAACCTGGTTGACCAATCGTACTATAGTATTTTTTATCAAATAGATTATTTAGGTTAAATGTTAGATCAAGATTAGGGTTAATGATATACGCTGCTCTTAATGACCAAACTGCATAATCAGGTTGAATAATATTCACACTTACCCAGTCTCCATCAAACTTTGTTGTTACAGGATTAAATTCTTGCTTCCATCCAGTAATATAGTTCTTACTTTGTGCTGTAACCCCACCACCTATTTCTAAGCCTTCTATAATGTCATCTAGCTTATAATTTGTCCAAATTTTAGCAAGATTTTTTGGCGTGTAGGTATTGTAGGGTTTATCTAAATTTTCTTTATTTTCATTTTCATTATAAGTGTATCCAACTGATATATTCCAATTGGGTGTAATTGTGCCATTTAACTCAAAGTCGATACCTTTACTTTGCATTGACCCTGATGCTACATAACAACAAGATGAATTGGTATTGTCTAATGTTCCGTGTGATTTATAAACTTTTTCATTTTCTTTTCGTACATCGAAATAGGCAAGCGAAGCCAATAAATTTGAATTAAGTTGATGCTTAACACCAAATTCTATATTTCTTCCTGTTAATGGTTTTAAGCCAACTTTATCATTGACATCTGCTAAATAGTTTCTTTGACTTTTATAAATTTCTGCAAAACTTGTATACAGTGTAGTCGTAGGTAGAAGATTATAGGTTATGCCATAATATGGAACAAATTTGCGAGGCTCTTTGTATTTGTCACTTGTTATATCGGTATGGTCTGTCAAAGTTGTTGTATCATTAAGGGTATAACGACCACCTAAAGTGACTGCAAGTGCTTCTAATGGGCGTAAGCGTAATGACGCATAAGTTACTGTTTTTTGGTTTTTCGTTGTATTGTCAGTTGTCCAAGGTTGAGCAGGGTATGCCCATTCTGGCGGTGCTACACGATCAAAAGCATTGCCATCTGCATAATAAATCCAATTTTCTTTATAGTCATTATGGCTATTACTATGATCAATACCGAGAATTAAATCATGTTTTTGTTCAAATAAATTAAAGCTACCTTGCAGATTTAAATCTAGCGTTGTTTCTTTAAAATCTGTTTTACTTTGATTGCGCCACCATTGACTTTCAAGGGTATCATAATTAACAGCACCCTCCATTTCAGCAGTATTAATACCATCATCACCAATATTATGACGGACATTAAACTGTGTTTTCCAATCCGAGTTAAAAGCGTGTTCTAAGTTTGCAAATATAGAAATATTTTCACGTTTCATCCATCCCCACGGTGCGCCCATTGTGGTGTTACGTGATAAATTTAAATCAGCACCATCTTGCCAACGTGGTAAACTGGCATTAAAAGCATCTGTTTTATCTCTTTGATAACTTGCTCCTGTAAATAAAGTCGTCTGAGGAGTAAGATCAAAGTTAAGTGCACCATAGATCATTTCACGGCGATTATGCGTTGGTTTATAGAAAAAATCTTGATCCTGAAATACTCCTACAATTCTTCCTTGTATGGTTTGTTCAGTATTTAATGCACCTGTGGCATCAATTTCAGTACGATAATTATTCCAACTACCAAGACTAAATTTAGAATTAATTTCATTTGTATTTTTAGGGCGTTTTGATGTTAAATTAATTACACCACCTGCTTCACCCGCTCCAAACAAGCCATCAGCACCACGAAGTAAAGCGACTGATTCGTATTGTGCCATATCTGCGTTATTATTACGGTTTTGAATGCTTGAACTACCACCACCATCATAACGAATATTTTCTATTTTTAAACCACGAGAGCTATAGTTGTTATTTAACCAAAGTTGTTCTCGAGTAACTCCTGTGGTTTGTAGCATGACATCATCTAAAGTTTTTAGTCCTTGTTGATCCATACGCTCACTAGAGATCACAGTGACAGATTGAGGGATATCTTTTAAATTTTGCGTGGTTTTTCCTACATTTGCTGTAAGTTTTTTGGATTTTGCAATCATTGATATTTCAGGTAGTTGAGCAATATTCTCATTTTCCTCTGATTTTTGATTGGATATTTTTTCTGTGGTGATCACTTGTTGTTCAGTTTTTGCATGCGCAGATACTGTAACGATATTAGCGATCGTAAATGGTATACCTAAAATAATTGCACGAATGGCTAGTTCTAGCATCGTTTTAGTTGATTTTTTTTCCATTAAATTACTCTTTTGAGTGCATGTTTCTCTAAGAGTCGGATAAGTCTAAATAAAAGCTCATTTATTATTTAATTAATGATGTTATGCATTTCACAATAACAGCATGGTTGTAAACTGTTTTAAAGCAGACTTGGTGGAGTCTTACATCAAAATTTTTAATTTCAGGGTTATAGGAATGGATCAAGTATTCGCTTTATGAAAAATATCTATATGTTAGGTAGATTATTGATATTCATGCTAATGCTTAATGGTGCAGAGAATTTCAGTATTGATCATATACTTGAAAAAATATATTTGATCCACTAAAAAGCCCAGTTTGCACGTCTCTTTCTAGTTGAAAGTGTATAAAATTGAATAAAAAGTAGAAAACCATTTACTATCAAGTAATTGTGTTTTTCTACTTTTTTATATGTATAAAAACTAGGTATATAAAACACACTCGACTTAATAAAATTAAGCTCACAACTAGTTTGTACTCGTTCTAGCTCATTTTGACATCAATGTTCCATCTCATGAATATGCTTGGTGGCGGGCTTTGCTGCACAAACCTATTCTTAGGAGCTTCTTCAGCAATATAATTTCCGAATGAAGAAGCTAGCACCTAAAATTTATCGCACAACTAATTGGCCCTCGTATAACTGAGCCTGTAATACAGGCAGCTTATTATCTCTGAAATAAACTCGACGTATTTTCATATTGCGACCCGTTCTTGGAACAACCGTTCCGAGAATCACAACAACTATGGAACAAATGTTCCATATTTCTTTATAATTTTTTATTCGTTTGATACTGCAACACCCAGAGTCTGGAATTTTTCTGCAACGCCTTTTGTAGTGTGGCATTCAAGCTCTTTCCAGAAAAATTAGTTTTTATGACCATCTTTCCTGAAAAGAGTACGGATTGAAGCTATTTTCCAGAAATTTTACTCCGGTTCTTCACGAGGCTCAAAGCCCAAGTACTCGGTCTCTTCGCTAATGCGTTTTAAAGAGCAATCGCTCGGCATGTAAACGTACCTACTAGTGACTTCCATTAATTTTGCATCGTTGGCAAAACCTTGGCTGATCTGTTTTCTACCAAAACGCGAAAATACCAAAGATTTACCAACCTTAGATAGGTAACTATCTAAGGTGTCTTTCCTAATAAACAAAGAAGAATTTCTATCAATGTTATGACTAAACGCAGCCAAGTCTTGGTTTTCATCGAGCCATCCACTGTCTTGATCCCAGCTAAGGTTCATCTTCTCAATTAAATCAGGACAAGGCATACTAATAGAGCTTTGTTCAACATTGCTTGAGTAATCGTACTGCCACTCCCCACCTCTCAATAGTTGAATGCTAGAGAATATTCTCTGGTCATCTGAAATAGTCGTATCTTGTTCAGCAATACATTGCTTGAAAGCTGGGCTTCTAGGGTACTCCGCCAAGTAGACACGGTAGCAGTGGTCATTACTATGATTGTGGAGTTCGAATGCTTCAGTGTTGCTAGGGTCAACAAAATAGCCATTATAACTCGATATACCAAGGAAGCTTTCAGCGTCGAACGAGACGTCGTCCTCATCTCGTTTAGCGTGAACCTCTGAATAAAAACTCAAGTTAATCCAAGTTGTACTGCTCTCGTCATTCAAGACAAGTACGTTGCTTGCAACGAAATAATCATCAGTCTGCAACCAATAGTCCACATTACTTTCTGGCAGCTCAAGCTCTTGTATTATTAGGTTTCTAAGAGGGTACTTTTGCTTTGATGACAAATCTCTTATGTCTGATATATCAACTTTTCTAAGTTCTAACGACCAGAATCTATCAGAGGTTAATTGTGGCTTCCAACGAGATTGGACCGGTGCTACATTCGCAGCTAACAGACCTATCAATCGGTGAAAAGCAACCCAATAACATTTCTTGCCGATGGTTTCTGCATAGCCGGGCTTTGCTCTTCCTCTTCCATATTTATGAAGAGTTGCCAAGTCATGCTTGAGGGCTCCATTACCATATCCGGGATAGCCGATATATTCGGCTTCTCTCATAATCCAACAGGCAATATTCTCAAGAGTTATGTTCTGTGATTGTAAGTTAAAGGCTCTAAGTCTTGGTTCAACTACATAGCGCCAAAAGTCAGGACCTAATTGATCACCCCATAGGCGCATGTTTGAGGGCAAATTTTCTAGTGTAAGCAAGGTCTGCACATCGCTTAGAATAGGCCATGTTGATGGTAGAGAAGGAGTTACATATTGATTTGATATTCTGTCTTCTTCAATCCCTAGTTTCACAAGCTCCTGTCTCAATAGCTGGGAATGCTCGCGAATTAAAATGTTATTTGAGCTGCTATTTGCTCTAATATATCTATTTAATGGCTGTACGAAGTTCTCAACTGACTCAGGTGAAAGCAAGCAGGACGTATACATAGCCAGAATCAAGCTTTCAAGTATGTAGTCGTCGTCACACCCAGTAAACGTGTTTACTGCATGCAGGCATATCACAGGGTATTGTTTAAAAAGCAAGCCAAGGCATCTTGTTGCTTGATCTCTGACTCGACGATCCGTAGCTGAACAACACCAAAGTAAAGCCGAGGATGCTAATTTATAACTTTCTTCGGGCCAATTGGTTGCTTCTATTTTTTCCAAAGCTTCAATTAGAAACCAAATTGCACCTTTTTTATTATATGACTCTGATAAGGCGACAGAAAGGTAGGTATCTCTTGATGGAGAGTCTTGTCTCCATTGAAAATCTTTGAACAAACTTTCTGCGTTAAGATAATGACTTGGAACTATAGATAGTTGGAATAGGCTTTCAAAAACAGTCTGCCACAATCCGCCCGTTCTTAATGCCCCAAACATATGTTCTTTAATGGCAGGGGTAACACTTTGCTTTGAACGCCAAGTTAGTGACTTTACAAAAAGGCTATGTGCTAAATCGTTGTCTAAGCCCAGGCGGTTATCAGTGATTTCGATACCGATCTCTTCAGGGAGAATGCTTGCAAGAGCTTCTAAAACGCCACTCTCCATATCTGTTAAAATCGCCAGCTTTTCTGCAAGGATTGATAGATCACTATTGCCAGTTTCTTGATAGGATTGAACTATTGAAGATGCGCGCAGCATATCTCCAAACCTCTGATAACCAAACCTAATAAGAAAATTTTCATCGTTAGTTGCTGATAAAATTAGCAGTTGCTCTTTAACTAGCTCATCAATAAACCTTTCTGGAAGTAGCTCATTACCTAGAATAGGTTTAACTGTATTTACGGCAGTTTCCCAATTTATAGTTTGGGTTTCTGAATGAGCTAGAAAATCAGACAATTTGCTCATTACCGCTCTAACGATATTTTTAGGACTAACATAGTCTAATCGCTCTCTCAATGAGTCATCGATTTGCTTGAGGTGTTTAGAAAAAATGGTTGAGAAGCCACTAGTCGATACGTCAAGAGAACAAGAGTCCTCCGACTTGTGAGTTTTGAAGACTAAATGTAGAAGTAATGGGTTTCGTAGCTCATCTGTAAAAATAGGTGTTATCTCACTTTCAACATTGTAGCGTTGAGAGAATGAGGAGAGGACATCGTGAAAATTCCTAGTGAATCCAATATGACTATATGCATAGCCAGGGAATCGTTCATCAACAACTAAATTGGTATATATATCGCGACTAGACACAACAATCTTGATACGAGGATATTCATTTAGTTGTTGGATTATTTCTGGCAGTTTGTTTTTCCACTTTCTTGCTTTTGCTCCTTCGTTTAACGCATCGATAGCAATAACAAAACAATAGTTATTGGCTTGAGCACTTGCTTGAAGACAAGATAGTAATTTGTCTCGACCAACATCGGCTCCAAAGCCTAGTTTGCTTCTTACTACATCCCAAGGTTCCGCGTTATCAAAATCTTCCCCAAATAGCACCAGAGTATGAGCGCCTTTGTCGAGCCTTCTCTTCGCAAAACTTACGATAGAATGTGTCTTGCCTGCACCTGCCGGACCGGTTAGTAGGAAAGATCGAGCGTGGCAGGACTGAATCAGAGGGCTGTTGAGACAAATTTCAATATCTATTATCGAAGCAAGTAATTCCCTTGAGGCATCTAGGTTCTCAGCAGGGAATACACACATATATTCAGCCTGGAATTGTCTAAATGAAGGCGTATCACTACCTTCACCGTGTTCCGCAAAAAACTTTTTCTCTTGCTGTTTTACAGCATTTTCACAGAGCGGCTTAAGTGATCTTATGATATCTAAAGTTGAACAAATAACTGTTTGGTCAATAATGTTGTGCTTACTAGAAGTTTTATCTAAAAGTACTTTTAGTAGCTGTATCGCTTGCACTCTCTCGCTTTCAGGTGTCTGGGAGAATACCTTTTCTGAATATTGAGCTTTTGTTCTGAAGCTGATTTTTAATGGTTTCCAAATATTAACGAGCCACTGTTTAAAATCATAAACTTCTCCAAAAGAATCTAAAGCATCATGGGCTTCTGTAATTATATCTAAATCACTGCAATACCTTGGACCAGCGAAGGCGGCTGCTGAGTCAATACAGTTTTGTATCTTCTGAGATGTTAATGTATTCTCGTTAAACCAGTAGGCTACAAAACCACCACTTTTGTCTATTTCTAATATCTGCTGTCTAGATATTTCAGCCGTAACCAGTTTTATATGAAGATTTGGTTTTTGAGTTTTGATGTCTTCGCACCATTCTTCAAATTTTTCAACTTCACTTTTTCCTCTTTTTCCTTCTGCAACTCTACCTGTTAGATCAAATGGTATATAAATCCAGTATTCAGATAATGTTGGATGATTTTTTAATGCAGTGGTTAATGATTTTTTGATCTGGTCAAATTCACTATTGCCAAGCTTAAAAAAGTATTTTGCTTGAATTCCTAGAATATCTCCTGCGGGGGTTTTGTAATAAGCTTCTACACCCCCGTCACCACCATCGCCGCGCAAACTAAAGAACGAGGAGCCTTGTGGTGATTTACAATGTGCTTTAAAAAGTTGAATCGCGAGCGATTCAAAGCTGTCATTTTTACTCTTAGGTGTAGATCGAATTTGATTGAAGTCTATCATTGCCAAAATTATCCCTCATTACGCAGCTATAGTTATGCGGATGGTAATATTACCTCATATCTTAAAGCCGTGATGTGAGCCGTCAAATAGGTAAACATAAGTTAAACCCAATGGCTGTGATGACAGTTAAAAAAGAGAATCTTTATCTTGTAACCAGAATCACGGATAAGGATTTCTCTTTAAAATCATGAGATAAATATAATTTTATGATTGATTTTTAGTGTTATCAGATTAAAATATAGACTTTTTTATACTTCAAAAGATGGATAATTCTCAATATAAATGATCTCATTTCCTTAAGCAGAATTCGGGTTATTGTAGGAAAATTATTATTTGGTTAAAATTTATGAGTTTAAGTGAAATAACAGATAGTTCATCACAAATTAATATTTTGATCGGTGAAAATGGACAAGGTAAAACTCGGCTTTTAGACAATATTGCTTTACAATTTAAGGAAAATCAAACCAATTTAATTACCATTAACAACCCAAGAGGTAAAAATTTAGTAAAGCGCTCATCTAAATTTTTAGTTCCAAATCATAGGGTTAATGACCTAAATTCAGTTTTTTATAAACTACTTAAGCAAACATTTAACTTAATTGAAAATAATAAATATGATGAAGTCGAAAGTAAGTTTTTTAAAATAGCTAGAATGCTCGAGTATCTTGGATTTGAAAGTACAATTTTCTTTTCTGTTAAAGATGATCTTTTAGAAAAAGATTTTCTTAGTAGTGATACATTTGATGGTGATTATGATGAATCATATATAGTTAGTTCACTTCTTGATTATTTAGATATTCAAGAAGATGATTCTGGCAATAAATATATATGTATTGATTTTATGGGGGATATTTATGGTGAAATAGAGAATTCAATAAAATTTTTGTATTTGATTAAATATTACTGGGGGGAAAAGATTGAAACACACCTTATCAGTAAAAAAACAAGATTAATTCTAAAATTTAGTCAATTAAGCTCAGGTGAGAGAAATATAATTCTAACTATTTTTTTTATCTCTATTTCTTTGTCGGATACTAAGAATAATATATTAATTATAGATGAACCAGAAATAAGTCTCCATCCAAGATGGCAAATTGATTATTTAGAAAATATTAGTGATTTATTTTACTTATATGATATTAAAATATATATAGCGACACATTCCCCATTACTTTTAACGAACTTATTTTTTGATAAAGAAAAAAAGATAAGTCTTTCATATACTATATTTCATGTAAAAAATTCAAATATAAAAGTTATTGAAGATGAAAATGAAAAGAGTATAGAGGCTATATACTGGAATATATTTGGAATATTAACACCTCAAAGCTCTTTCTTATCCAGAAAAATTACTGAATTACTTAATAAGCTAACATTAGATGAAATACCTTTAGAGCTAGTGATATCTGAGTTAGATATTTATATAGAGGCATCTCATGATTTTAATCAAGTATCATGGTTAAAAGAATTAAAAGAAAAAATCATTGCAAATAGTAAGAAATTGCAAAGAGGTATTAATTAATGGAATTTGACAACTCAGATATCTTAGCTATAGATCTAGCTCACACAGAATTAGATATTTGGTACTCAAAAAACTTAACAAATGTTAAAACAAAAATCAAAGATTATTTGCTAACGAGTTGTAACCATTGCTGCTATTGTTTAAGGCCATTTATTGGCGAGTTCAGAATGGTAATAGATATTGAACATATTTTACCATCCTCTATTTTTAGGGAGTTAGCATTTGATTTTAGCAACTTAACTTTATCTTGTAAAAGATGTAATATGAAAATAAAAAAAGATAATGTCGATTTTGTGGATGGTAATTTATTAAAAATTACTGAATATTTAAAAAGTAAAGAAAATTTATTTAGATATATAAATAAGTGTGAGAGAGGGATTACAGTTAATAAGTTAAATAGAATTATATACTCTAGCAATAACTATAAATTTATTCATCCATTATTAGATGATTATTCTCAGCATTTAGAACATTTTAGTCTTCAACTTAATAAAAAAAACTTTTCAATATATTATCCTAAGACCAAAAAAGGAATTTATACGAAAGATTTTTTTAAATTAAGTGAGTTTGAAGTAAGAGACTTGAATGTTATTCAGTATCTGCCTGATCCTGAAAATCTTTCAGACTTTAATATTCCTTCACTATTGTAAAGAATAGCTAAAATTAAAATAATACAGCTTCTACGAAATTCTTCTTTTATCTTGATATAATTCAGTCTCTTATCATATCTGTTCAAGCCCAATCCACCCCGATTGGGCTTTTTTAATGATTTATCATGTTTCACAATCATTATTTGAGCAATGTTCCACGCTTTTGTGTAGTCTCATTTAACCCTAAAACAGAAAAAACTGTCCATAAATGCGTTAGAAAGATATTTTAAGCCCAGTAAGAGAATGTTCGTTATACCTGTGCCAAGACTTTCTGTATTGCCAACACGAACCCATTCTTAAACAGAGGTCGCCCATGCTCATCCTTAACTGCTCCATATTTAGATACCGTCCAACCTCGCTGTGCCATTCTCTCTTCATTAATAGCATCCTCCAAAGCTTCAATATCTGCCTGTAGGAGCACACCATCTAATGATGGTAATACTTCGACTTCTTGATGCACTTGTTCGGCTTGGATCACCCGATTAGGTCGCATATCTACAACGACTTCCACATTTTGTTTAAGAATGCGGTTTTCTGCTTTTAGTTTATTCTTCTCGGCAATAATTTGACCAAAAACAGCCCTCATCGCGGGGTCATCTAATCGCTTCAATAAATCCATATCAGATGGTGTATCTAGCTTTCTGGATTGAGGTACAGGTGGCTTTTTCATCGTTGTATTGGCTTTGGTTGCCCACGCATCAATCAAAAGGCGAAAATGCTCACCCGTTTTGTTACGAATGCTAACCGTACCAACGCCACCTTCGGCTTTTGATACTCGACCAATCGCTGTAATGGAGTAATCTTTTTCACCTGCATTAAATCGAGCTTCTAATAAGGTATTCAGCTTATCTAAAGAGTCTTGTGTGCGACTTGCTTTACCTGATTTTAGGTCTTCCAGAATAGTATTAATATCAACCTGCATTTAGAGAATCTCCTTTAACAACATTTGAACCTAATGATTTAATTGAAATACCATGAACAGGTGCATTTATACTGTGCTCTAATGCATTAATGCCTAAGTCGAGTAGTGTACTGTCTTGCAAAAATTGACCAAGCTCCAAGTAGCTTGCTACCTGTTTGTAACCATCCAGTTTGTCTGTTGGGTTAGCTTGTAGTGCCATTTGGCGCATCATCGCGTTTGCCGCAATAAGTTGCTGGTCTTTATCAAGCATGAGGAGGTATGGCATATAGCCCTTACGCATCATAAAACGGCTTAGGCTTTGAGTTCTTTGCTCAATCGTTGGGGTCTTCTTAACATCATCAAGTATGTCAGGATAAAATTCAGCATCGTCACAAAGCAAAGACAGTTGTAACAATTCTGAATCTGTTTCCACAAAGCCAACTTTAATGTCGCTCACTGAGCCAACTGCGACCAGTTTATTCGTGGTATCGCTTTCAGTACGATCTTGCTCGATTTCGATAATTCGACGAATCAACCCAAAGGTTGAAATCCAGTCTTTTGTGTATTCATCAGCTTCAACTAATTGCTTCTCATATCTGCGTTGAAGTGCTTGTAGCTCATTATGTTGAGTAAATGGTTTACCCTTACATTCAGCTTCGTATTTGAGCTCATCCATTACCTCTATCTCGCCCTCTAACTGAACCGCTAAATTAGCAGCTTCATGGGCTTTATAACTCATAAAGTTAAGGTGAGCATTGAGCGCAGGAAGATAGCGAGCATCAGTAATGAACCAACGACAGCGAACACAATTTTCAAAACCGTGCGCCACTTGGTTATAAACTCTCAGTTTGGGAATTATTGAATCTTGTAATAACTCACCACCATTCCAACAACCAGCAACCGTTTTGGCTTCATCAGAGCGAACGGTATTGCCGCCCGCTAAACACAAACCATGATGACGGTTTTCCCAACCAAGAGGGTTTCGATTAACCAATGCAGCCTCAATAGATTGACCATCGTGATATGCCATTTTGCATTTAATTTGACGCATTTCAGCATCTTTTAGGAATGTGCGAACACTCTCTTGTGATTTATCATCAAGCAATTTATTTGCTTCGGTCATTTTCTCTTTCATCACCGCAGGGGTAAGCTTGGTGTAATAAACTGTCATAATAATGCGTGAATGACCCGCTAACAGCTTTGACACCACTGGTAAGGGCAATTAGCATCCATGATGTAACAGGTAATCAGAGAGACACGCAGGCTGTGTAAGGGGAACTCAGTGCTTTTTTTAGCTAGTTTATAAGCTTCACCATAATCATGCACTAATCGCAGTGCTGTCCCGTCAGATAAGATGTCACCAGAAACTAAAAGATTTTGCTCAAGTTGATAGAGTAGTTTGTACCAACCCTTTGATATTGCTGAGCCTTGAACAGGCTTAACTTTATCTTCTGGCTTACTTGCTGTCGCATCACGAAACAGAAAGCAACTGTGACCCATCGCGCTTAAAAAGGCTTTCGATCTCTTAGAGATAGTGTGCTTTGCCTCTAACGTAGTACAGTCCGTAGGCTTGCTGATGGGGTTGTATTTCTCTTGCCAATTACGCAGTTTTTCGAGCCAATACAGCACACCTTCGTTTTGCCAAGGGATTTCATAACCACGCTCAAATTCATCCTTGTTTTGGTCTGCGGTTTTGTTGGTACTGATATACAAGCCTGTTGATTCACGCCCTGTGGCATTGTCTTTAAACTGGCGAAACACACCTTTACTGTAACGATTTAAGGCAAATTTATGAGGGTTTTCAATCCAGCTGCCATTCTCATAACGTAGTGTGTCAGCCTCACCAGAATCGAGCATGCGCACCTGATAGGTACGTAGCGGTAAATGCAGTTTAATGAACAACACCATGCTGGTCACTGGTGACCAGATTTGATGAATGGTGATATGCTTATTACTACGAGTAACTTCTTTGCTGCGCCACACGCAATCAAGATCGTTTTTATCAAGCAGGCTCTCATCGACCTCAATCCAGTCACCACCTTGATTACCTTGCCCGGTCTGCTGTTGTGCCCACTTCCAATCAGAAAAATGCCCTCTTGGTTTAGGACACAAGATATGGCGTAAATCGCAAATGTAACGATACGGCAGTGGGTTATGAACGGATTCAGTATTATTTTTTTTGGCTTTGACTTGCTCAAAAGGATTGGCGTATAAGCGGATAGTTTTGCCGTAATCGTCCTTGTCGCTGAAATGAGTATCTAGCACCCAATCAATGAATTGTTTACATTGATTTAATCTTTCTGCTGTACCTGAAGTGTCACTACGATTGGTCTTTTCCAGCACGATACGTTTCAATTCATCAGTTGAGGCTTGCCAACCATTTTTACCCTCGAATAGGCTCACAACGTCTGATGTAAAAGGCACTGTGCCACATAGGTAAAGCTCTAAAAAAATACATAAAGCATCAAGTTTAGTCGACGTTCCTGCATCTTGAGCGTTAATCCATTCCTCAGCTATTTGTCGCCATGTTTCCCATTGTTTGCCGTGATTATTTACAAGCCATTGCAAGGTTAAATCCGAACTGCGACCATCATGCTTTTTCCTTTTAGCTCTTGTGTTAGTAGCCATTGCGCTTTCCTAGTTTTGGGTTCTTGCCCGTAAATAATCCATCGGGGTCAATATCGTTAAATCCATGTTCAGTTAACACTTCCCAACTTGGTGTGTTTATTTGCTCAACTGGCTCTTTTGGGTTTAAGAGTTGTTGCGTTGCTGCATTAAGGCAACTTGTAACTTCTTTTGCTGTTGGTGTGGTATAAACCGCTTGTGACTCCAACGAGGCATGATGTAAACACTTCTTAATTACAATTTCCTGTACGCCAGCTCTGCGTAACCGTCTGCCGTAGCTGTGTCGGTGTGAGTGAGGGGATAAGCCATCGGCTTTACACGGCTTAAGCCCAATACGCTTTAAGCCATTACGGTAGCTATCGTGGAATGCATTAAGCGTATATGGATTGCCTGTATGCTCACGGTGGAAGCTCACAAAGGCATAAGGGTGATTACGTTCAACAGCAGTCAGAAATCGAGTGTAGTCTTGCCAAAGTTTGGCAAATACTTCACCAAAGACAGTCGGAAACCAGTGAACTTCCAAATATTCATCTTTGCTGTCCGTGACTCGGCTTTTCCATCCGACTCGTTTCTTGCACATGAGGTCATTACGGGGGCTTAATGCGTATTTCTCTTTAAGGTAAGCAGCACGAGTTATTTTACCTGAACGTCCACGCCAGTTATTCGGGGCTTTACCGTCCTCTGGATGATAGATGCGAACCTTAACGCTATTCGGGTTTGATTGGTCGATTAAGACATCTTCAAGCCACAGGTGTAAAGCTTCTGATTCACGCAAACCACCGCCATGCATGAGCAGTAGAATTAATTGGTCACGCAATACAACCCTACGGTCTATTGCCCCTCCTAAACCATCGAAATAAAAAGCTTCAAAATAACGCTCAGGAAACTCTATCGCCTCTTGTGATTGTTTACCCAATGGACGTTTACCTTGAACGCTACGAGCATATCGGACGGTTGAATTAATGTGCTTATCTTTGATGTGACCAAGGAAGTTATGCTGATTCTTGCGAAACCAAGCAGCGTAGTTAAGGCGTTGTGTCAAACTGTCAGCCTCAACAAGTGGGTTCATTGACATTGAACCCTGTTTTTCGGTTAACCAATCAGTCATTTTGCTCAAAGCATTGATGTGTGATCTGGCGACTTGTTTACTGCAAGGCAACCAATACAAACCCGATGGATCTAAACCATCATTTCCAATAGTACCTGTATATAATCGACTACTAAAACTTTCAAATAAGGCTTGTGATGAAGAAAAAGCACCCACATTTGCTGTCATATATTCGAGTAAAAGTTGAGTTGCTTTAATGTAATTATTAGTTGTTGATGGACTCATACCATCTCGCTTTAACTTCAAAGCATATTCGACTAAAGGTTTTATTGGCTCTTTATATTGATCAAGTAATACTGGGATCTCAGTAAAAATACCTGAATTATCATCTACAACTTTTACAATCTGCATGTTTTATCCATTAAAAATATAAATTTAGGAAAATACACAGCAGAAAGAATCCTAAACATTGATAAAATAACCAATGTCTTTTAGAATGAATTTGTCTTGAGATGCTAATTGATAGACAAACCTATAAAGACTCATGTTACAGCATGGGTCTTTATACTTTCTGCGTTAATAAAAATATAAATTAATATCTTATTTCATAAATTTCTGCTCCTTAATTCCTAGTTTGACTGCAATTTTATGGCTTTCACCGCGCTGAGGAATTTTATTATTTTTCAATATTCGATATACAAGATCAGGCGAGAAATTATTATCTCTCGACCATTCAGCTATTGAGGTTCCTGATTGAGAAAAATCATCTCTAACTTGTTTAATTGATTTGAGCATATCAGACGAATTTTGAATAAATTTGACGAAAAAATATAGTAGAAAAAAGCCTAGGTCAAGCAGAAAAACATTAGATTAACACTATGATTTTATTATTATATTTTTTATAATACCTGTTTTATTAACTCATAATATCTTTCATTAATCGAATATTTGAATGCATATTTCTTATTTCATTCTCTAATTTTTCTTTATGATTAATCAAATGTTTCTCTAATGTTTTATCATTTGATAATAATGATTCTAAGAATGTTAAATTGTTTTTTTTATCGTTAATTTGATTAATAAATTCAGTTTCTTTTATCAAAAAAATATTTTCAAGCTTCTGTTTCTTATACTGATTTCTCAGTTCATTTAGTCTGAGAGTTTCCGTATAGCTAAATGCTTTTTTTGTAGATTGCTTTTCATCAATTTCTAAATATTGACATTTAAGTAAGACCCTTAACCCTACATACATAAGCTGTTTACAACGTTTAGCTCTATAACGTTGATTAAGCCCCATTTTTTCCCAAAAGTGTTTTGCTTGCCAATTGATGATTTCATTATCCATAAAGATTTTCAAAAAATCATGATACAAAGGTAAGTTGACGGATTTTGACATTTTAAGCTTCTATAAAATAAAAGAGGATTATAGTCCGTGGATATATAATCCTCAATTGGTGATATTTCTATTTTTGAGCATTTAGTTTCAAATGACAGATTTATCATTAAAAATTGGCCAATTAATTCGTGTAAAGCGGGTCGAAAAAAAATTAACACAAGAAAAACTTTCGCTACAATGCGGAATAGACCATAGTTATATGGGACGGATTGAACGTGGTGAAGTGAATATTACTGTTGAAAAGTTATATGAAATTGCCATGGAGTTAGAGGTTAAAGTACAAGAACTACTCCCATAAGTAATGATTATTCTTAAGTAAATGAATGAGAGATTTTTAATATGCCAAAAAATATTGATTTAGAAGAAGAAAAAAGAAATGAATTAGGTAACCAAATGGTGGAAGACCTGATGATAATTGCGGAATTGGAGCAAAGACCGATTAAGCATTTTAAAGCTAATAAAAATGGAATTTTTTATGAGGTACAAGTAGATTCTAAGGATCATTACAGTCCTACAAAATAGTTAGCTTCGATGGCACGCCAAACCTTGTCGCATCATCTTTATTTTACATAACTTTTCCAATCCAAATCCAACACAATATGCTCAAAGAAAATTTGAGATTCATTTAAGTGATTACAGGCGAAATTAAAAGCAAAATTGACCAGATTTGGAATGCATTTTGGAGTGGTGATATTTCCAATCCACTTGAAGTCATGGAACAAATGACCTATTTGCTGTTTATTCGCCACTAGAGGGCCATTGAAGTGCAGATAGAGCTTGTGCCTGCCCCCAACTCGCCAAACTTTGCAAATATGTGCGTATTAAAAATGCTTTTGATCTCGGGAAAAGTCGCCTGTTGCCAGATTAAGACTTTCTAAAATAATAGAGAAAGTACCAGCGAGCTTAAAAATAGCTCAAGTTAGGATTGATGCTTTGGAGGCTAAGAATATTAGATTGGAAAAAGAAAATTCAATGGTTTTAGAGCAGTTTGTGGTGTGGCAATACAATGCTCAATAAATATGGTGTGCGTATTGATCAATTAAATGAGCCAATGGGTATGAAAAACTCAGATTAATTAAGGAAATTTAACAGAAAAATTGGTTTGTAAGTTTTCAATTTGAAATAAACATGCAAACACTTCAATTAAAAATAATAGTTTATTTTAACATGTGAGTTTACCTATTGAACCTCCAAACTACAATTTCACCAGTATTTAGCTAGTCGTAGTGTTTCACATGTAGAAAAGTTTATATTTTGTGAGTTGATCAGTAACTATCATCCACTAATTATTTTTAAGAGTAGTTCACTGATTTAACTATAGAAAATATCGAGAATATCTTATATAAACATACTCAGTGTGTGGAGGACTGAAGACGATCAAGTGTTTTTGCACTTGGCTGTTGAACTCTGGGGGCATCTCGCTTATATATGAAGAGTGATTCTGTACCAAGCACTATTCTATAAACTAATGATCTTCTGCGATTCACTGAAATCTCAAATTACCAGCCCTAGCAACAAATCGCTGAAGTGCTAGTTGAACAAGCTGTAGAATACTCAAAGAAAAGGAAAATACTGAGAGATGTATATATCAAACATTAAAATCGAGAATTTCAGAAATTTCAAAGTACAAGAAGTAATCTTTAAAGATGGCGTTAATGTCATTATTGGCCACAATAATGCAGGAAAAACGAACCTACTTAAGGCACTCTCTTTAGTAATAAATCCAGATGTGAGCAAAAGGCTCGATGTTGATGATTTTAATAAAAATATGACATTTGTAGAGTTAAAAAATACTCCGCCAAAAATAAGCATTGAAGTTACGATCAAAAAAGGGTGCCATGAGGAAGAAGACGATTTGGTCATGGTTGCAAATTGGCTTACGAAACTTGATACAGAATTTGAAGCTAAACTTACGTATGAATTCTTTCTTCCTGAGAAAGAAAAAAACAAATATGATCAGGCAATGGTAGCGATAGATGGTACTGCTACTGATGCCAGAGATGTAGCATGGAGAATTATCAAGAATGATTTCATTAGGTTATACACCTATAAAGTGTGGGGCGGTAATTTAGCTAACCAAGCTGTAGCTGATAGCGAATCTTTAAGTAAGTTCGACTTCCAATTCTTAGATGCAATTCGTGATGTTGAGCGTGACATGTTGACTGGTAAAAATACATTATTACGTAATGTATTTGATTTTTTCATGGATTATGAAATTAAGTCAGATAAGACCAAAACAAAAGAAGAAATAGAAACAGAGATTAAGAGTAAAAAGGATTCATTTGTATCGCATGCTGATAATTTGATCCAAGCACTACAAGGGCGCATGGAGAAAGGGAAAGAGCAAATTCTGTCATATGCAAATGAGACTGGAGCTTCATTTAATAATGCAACTCCAAATTTTGATGGCAGTATTTCTGATGTAGAAATGTTTTCATTTTTAAGACTAATTATTGAGTATCAAACAGGCATAAAGGTGCCTGCCACACATAACGGATTAGGTTATAACAACCTTATTTTTATGTCCTTACTCCTAGCAAAAATGCAAGTGAATTCCGATGGGTCATACATGGGTAGCAATGCCAAAGTATTCGCAACTTTAGTAATCGAAGAACCTGAGGCTCATTTACACCCAGCAATGCAATATAAATTTCTTAAATTTTTAAAAAATAATAAAGATTCTCGCAAAGTTAGACAAATCTTTGTAACTACACACTCTACTCATATTACTTCAGCTGTTTCACTAGATGAAATCATTTGTCTACATAATGAAAATGGCGAGGTGAAAGTAGGTTATCCAAGTAAGGTGTTTCCACTTGATGGAAAAAGTTTAAAATATGTTCAACGTTTTTTAGATGCTACCAAATCAGATATGTTATTCGCCCAAAAGGTCTTATTTGTAGAGGGACTCGCAGAGCAGCTTTTGATGTCAGTTTTTGCACAATACCTTGATAAATCCTTAGAGGACAATCATGTTGCTGTGATTAATGTGGGCGGACGGTATTTTAATCACTTTTTACACATGTTCGATAGTACAAAGTCAAATACAATTCTAAAAAAAATTGTTTGCATAACTGACATTGATCCTGAATATAAAAAACATCCTGTAGCTCCTATAGATCCTGATGAAGAAGATGAAAGTAAACATTTTAAGAAATGTTACCCATTTGAATTTAATGCAAATACAGCTGAATATGCATATCAACAGAATTTAACACCAGCTACATATAGCGCCCACGTAAATATATCATTTTATAGTCAAGACTCTACTTATGGGAAAACATTAGAGTATGAATTGGTTCGTTGTAATCCTACATTAGAATTGTTAGTCACAGGCGTTATGAAAAATCAGTCAGAAATTAAGAGACTAATGAAAGCAAATCGTGATGGGAAAGGTTTAGACGATATAACTAATCTAATGAAAGCTAGTGAGGAAAATACACGTATTAAGAATGGTATAAATACGAATACAACTTGGAACGAGAAGGATAAAAAAGAGGCGGTAATTGCCTCTCGATACCTAAACTCGGTCGGCAAAGGCGAAAACGCCTTAGAGTTATCTCGAATTCTTTTGGAAAATTTAGAGAAAAAAGGAACTGCTGAGTATCAAGAATTTAATGTTCCAAGCTACATTGCGGAGGCAATCGAATCCTTATGCCAGTAAAAGCAATTACTTCAAACACAAAACTGCAAAATATTGAACAGCATTTCAAGGTATTAGCAGGTCCAGGGGCAGGAAAGACACATTGGCTAGTTGAGCATATAAAAAATGTGCTTCACAACTCAAGTCGATTAGGGAAGATAAGAAAAGTCGCTTGTACTACATATACTAATATTGCAGTAGAAACAATTTTAGAGCGATTGGGAACATCTGTTGAACATGTAGATGTTTCAACAATACATAGCTTTTTGTATAGACACATAGTTAAGCCATATGCAAATTTAATTGCCCATGAATATGGATTAAATGTAGCAAAACTTGATGGGCATGATGAACTTTATATTTCGTACGGTAAAGTTAATGATTGGCTAACAACTACTAATCAAAAATATCTATTGTCATCTCCCGATAATTTCAAAATTATTACTGATGCTTTGATGGATCTTCAATGGCAATTTGATGATCAAAGGAACCTTATTCTTAAACCTAGAAAACCTTGGTTAGGAAAAATAAACAAAAAAGTTTCAATAAGAAACGCAAGCTATATCGAATATAGAAAAATATATTGGAATGAAGGTGCTATTCATCATGATGATGTACTTTTTTTCAGCCATCAAATTATTGAAAGACACCCGTTTGTACTCAAGGTTTTACGATCGAAGTTTCCATATTTTTTTATTGATGAGTTTCAGGATTGCAATCCAATTCAACTGGCAATTCTTACAAAAATTGGAAATGAAGAAACCATTATTGGGATTATTGGCGATCAAGCACAATCTATTTATGCATTTCAAGGTGCTGAGCAAGGACAACTTCACTCATTCAATCTAATAAATATGCAAGAGTACGAAATTGCAAATAATAAAAGAAGTACCATTGAAATTGTTGGTTTTTTAAATGGTTTAAGGACTGACATAAATCAACACCCCGACAGCCAACGAAATATATCCAATCCACAACTTTTTATTGGAGATAGGAGTTTGTGTATACAAAGAGCTAGTTTAATTTGTGTAAATGAAAAATTAAATACTCTTTCTAGAAATAACATTACTTCTAATGCTCTAAAAGTTCAGATTGGTGCACAGGGTTTAGATATGTATCTTTTTGATAAATTATCAGTAGACAGCACATCTGAGAGACGTAATTTATTAAGTCGAAGCGTAAAAGCTATTGAACTTATTAGAGAGAACAAATTTAAAGATGCAATCAAAGAGGTAAGAAAGTCATTCATAGATGAGGATGACAGTGTTTCTAAATCATTAAAGTATTTATCCGACCTTCTAAGGGAGTATGATAACTTTAAAGATTTAACCTTGACTAATTTTGTAGATGTAATTAGAAATTTATCAAATATAAAAATTGCTAAGTTAAGGGGTGGAAATGCAAAGAATTTTTATGATAACTATAGTTATAAGCAATTAGCTCTATGTGTAAATATTCCTGAAGACATGAGTCTACACAAAACAATCCATAAATCTAAAGGGGATGAATTCAATAACGTGCTATTGGTGCTAGATTCGGAAAATGATTTGGATTTCATTCTAAATCCAGATTTAGTAAGTAATGAAGAACATAGGATCAATTACGTAGCTGTCAGTCGAGCCAAGAACCGGCTTTTTATATCTGTTCCAACGCTATCAACTTCAAATCGAACATCATTGGCAAGTAAGCTCGATATTGCTGATTGTGTTCTTAATGAGCCTTGAATGAATTTTTGAATTTCCACTAAGAATGTAGATAGGTAGTGCTTGAAAATTTGATATTGTGACATTTTTTATAGTAAGTTGATTAGTTTCGATTTGATTCAAAAAGATGATGTTTTTCGGTTGCTTGAAGATGTCGTGATAATATAGACCCAAAATTGTTCTTAATCGTGGGTGCGAAATAATAGTGGTAAGACTTCGCTTAGGGAGATATTTGTCCACATACAAGGCGAACGTGTAGTAATGTTAATTAAGTGAGGGTTTCAATAAAAAACTCTTGGAGCTCAGTAGTGAGGGACTGGAAGCGTTGGATACTTAAATTAATCTTTAAAGTGCTATCTAAGGAATAGTCAACTAATCTGTGTTTTATGTTTGTCAAAACTTCATGATGACGTTCGCCAGTAAAAACTAATGTAAGAGTTTTCTTTTTGTAAACTACGTTAATTGTCTTTTTGATGAGTTTGGCAACTTCTGGAGTTAATGAGCATAAATCAGCATTTTGATTATCTAATGTCTTAAAAATTATTTCTAAATTTTTATTTATAGTCTCTAATGGATTAAAAATTAAATCTATGTCGCTATTGTAGTACCTATGAATCTTGGAGTTATATGAATGTATTACAATTTGTGAAGCTGTTTTTTCACTAAGTAAACCAGTTTCATCCAATATTAACTCAAATTTTTGGAACTCATTTGGCTGTCGCGTGTTCTTGTATTTTAATTGGAATACGTATAAAAAAATATGAGCTTCAATTCCGATTTCTCCATATTGGTACTCATTGTTAAATTTTAGGAAAATATTGGTCATAAAATTAAGAATATTAATGATAGTTTCTTTTAAATATATATCATCGTTTTTATATGATTTTTTAGACAAATCGCTGATATTAGAGATAAGGGAGTCTAGTAGTGAAGTAGTAGAGCTATCAATTTTCAAATATCCTTTTTCGATTGCTCCTAATACTGAAGAAAAAATTGCAAACATTAAAAATTCAGAACGAGAAAGCTGAGTATAATAATTTTTCCAATTAATATTATTTGTTGACTCTAATTTCAGTGTCAACATATTGACCCTTTTTTGACGTTTATTCATATCATCTCCACTTGTAAGTAAGTCTGAAAATATTTGTTGGACAAACACATAGGGCAAAAAGAGCCCTTCATCAAATTCGATTAATTCCCTAGTAGGCCTCTCAACTTTTTCAACATGTTTTTTCTTGTATAAAAAAAGATCGGGATCTTTGTGTTTTATATAGCTTAGATACGTGGTTAGATCACTTGTAATTGTACGTGTTTCAACTTCCCAATGATATTTCGGTAGCACATATAAAGCTTTATTACTTTGTTCTATATAATTGTTGCTTTTAATCATCAAAGAACTTAATTCAGGTGTCGGTGTTATTATGTGAGTCGAATAATAATAAATGAATCTTCCTGCTGATATTAGGGAAAGTAATACTTCTTTAAAATATGTGAGTTCACTTATAGGCCTATTATTCAAGGTTGAGATCGAGCCAAGTAATTCCGAAGTTGCAGATTGTGCAGATTTTTGCGTAAAGTATGATCGATTGTTAATAAGCGGAAAATATTGACTAACTTCAATTGGCTTTAGCGATGATTGATTCAAGTAAGTATTAGTTGAGTTTTGAATCATGCCGTGCACAATCTTGGCCGCACGTTGCTTATAGTTTTTTTTATTAGGTATCGACGCTTGCTCGTTTACAAAGAATTCTACAATATGAAAAATTGGTTCGTGTTGTTTAAATTGTTTTTGATGTTCTTTGAAAAATATAAGTAGTCGTGGATATGCAATTAACCAAAAGTATGCATGTTGCTCTTTGCGGCGTTGAGGGAATAGACTATGACGCCTAAATCGGTAAACTGCGCACTTAGCTTGCTTAAGAAAAATTTGAAGTAAAAGTTTACTTGTAACTTCTGTTGCGTAATGGTCAATCAGTTTCTTTTCTAATAGCTCGCAAGTTCGCCGTCTTAACTGAAGGGATTTAATGTTACGACAATATGTAATGTTCGTGGTCTCAATCGAAGATCCTGTCACTAGATCATCTATTATTTGATACCAATTTGGTGCTGTGTTTGCATTTCTTTTCATTTTTACCTTCATCACCGCAATTTTACTTTTGAGCTTATCAAGCAACCGCATTATTCTGATCTTCGAACTGATGGCTTTAATTAGCTTTCAATTGGTTTAACTTTATCAAATCGTGTGTACTTAGACGTAAAAAATTAACTACATACCTTACCTAGGAAATACCATATGAGTAAGATAATTCCGAGTTTTATTACGGAGACTTTAGATGCAGCGCAAGCCTCTCATAAGGCACTAGCGGGTCATAATGAGCACTATCACTTATTACGAGCTATCAAAGAGCATGGCGAACCTAAAGTTCATCAAGCATTGGTAGAGCGCATTGCCAGTCGTGATAATTTGAACATTGTTGCTGCAACAACAGCTGTCAATGTTATGTTCCAAAACACTAAAGATGCAAGTGAAGGCCGTGGTGTTTGCCGAATGGTGCGTGAGGAGTTGAATGCTCACATGAAGCAGACAGATGTAGTCTTGGCTACTGCAAAGTAATCCCAAATGAGTTTTCAATAAAATCGCAATGTAATCATTTCGCTACAGTTTAGATGCGATGTTAAGTGTTGTCTAAGAAATAAGGTTTTTACCAGTATTCGCCTCCGACAATAGATTCTAATCAAATTTGGAATCTATTGTTTTGAGGATTCTTATTTAAGGCTTTTGAGTAGCTCATTTGGTTCATGCTTGTATTTACTGTTAGTTATTGTAAAGATATTTTCGATAAGGTTTAAGAGGAATACTTGAATTGATTTAAAGTATGTTTTATGTATTGATCAATTTAAAAAGAGTTAAGTATCCAAGTAAAACAAAAATTAGCATTCATTTGGTTGAGAACAACAATAGTCTATTGTTGTGATTTATATATTATTTACTAGTATTATTTACTTTGAATTACCCTTATAAGAATAAAAAAGACCCCTATAAAGAGATCTTTTTTATATGTTTTATATATATTACTTAACTAGTAATAAGAAATAAACTAGGCTTTTTAGCATTGTTCTCATTCTTTTTTAAAGGTTTTTTGTTTTGAGATACGGGTCATATCATTATTGAAAGACCAGTATAAAAAATTTAATACTCGACTACTCTTAGAAATTATATTTTAGATTTAAATAAAGTTGGCGTCCTCTAGGATCATTAAATTTACTATAATATCCAGAGCCAGCAACATCAAACTCCTTATGATCAAATAAGTTCTTTATACCAGCTGTTAATTGGACTACATCATTACTTTTCTTACCAGTCGTTTTAATACCGGTTCTTACAAAAATATCGTGATAGATTTGTGCTCCAATCTTTTCAGAACCTTGTGTTTGAATATTTGCTGCATTATTTGGATCTAATTTATAACTAGAGTAAAATTGACTATTCCAACCTAAGTTTAGATTGTCTATCGGTTGCCAATTTAATGCAAAATTTGCTCTATTCTTTAACGGTGCGTCTGAACGAGAAGGAATATTTACATTTTGATTTTCAGGAGCCCCAATTTTATCCTGTTGAAGAAAATCAAAGACGTGGGTATATCCAATATTAAAGTCAAATTGACCATATATACTTGTATCTAATGTATAGCCTAAACTCGTATCTAAACCAGAGGTTTCTAAACTTAAGGCATTTGTCCATCCTGTATCTACAATGATGCCATTTTCTGTAGTGTGAATTCTATCTGCATAAATATCTTGATTATTGTAAATATCTTGAGCGCTCAAACTAATCTGATTATTACTTTTCTTAATTTTATAGTAGTCAACAGAGAGTCTGACATCAGGCATGATGCTTGGTGTTAGAACTAAACCAAAATTATAGCTCTTAGATTCTTCAGGTTTTAAATTAGGATTACCTGTACCATTTGTTGTGATATTGACTAATTGATTTGTCAAAGGATCCATAACTTCGGAGGTCTCTACTCCTAAGATCGGAGGAGCTAATCTTGCCATAGCAGGGGCTACAAATGCTTCACTATATGAAGCTCGTACTAAAATATCATCAATCGGAGCGAATCTAAAGCCAATGGTTGGTGTTGTACTTTCAAATTTAGCATTGCTAGTTTTCATATTGTATCGTTCATGACGTGCAGCCAATTGAATATCTAATAATTTTGCATATGCTAAATTCAATTCAGGTGATATTAAAGGGATATTCATTTCACCATAAAAGCTGAGTGTATTTTGCTTACGTGTTTCCCACGGCACATCCAATGCCCAATCTGCCTGCCCTTTGCTTTTATAATCTCGATACTCGATACCCGTAGTTAAATTGACATCTCCAGCATACCAATTAAATAAAGGTCCTGAAGCACGAATACTATAATCATTTAACTCTTGTTCAGTTGTTGCAGTTTGCCAAGTTGCATATTCATAAATATTTTTATAGAAGCTAGCAGGGTCAAAAGGATTAAAGCTACCATTATTCACTACATCTGCTAATTTTACGGTAGTAAGAGGTCTTGCATATGAGTACTGCACATCACTTTTACTATATTGATAATCTAAATTTAATGCCCATTTGGGTGTTATTTTATAGACGAGCCCTGTCGCAAAATTTTTAGTTTCTGTCTCAAAATCTGATCTTGAGTTATGTTGTAAAGATGCAGGGAATGTGACATATACATCCTGTTTAAATGGATTGATCGGGCTATTTGCTTTAACCAAAACATTTGAAGCACTATAATATGACGAGTATCCTTCATTTTCTATCTTGTTATATCCAACATCTAAATAAGCATCTAATTTTTTATTAAAACTTCTATTGATGCTCATATTTAATGCAGTATTTTCTGATTCAGGGATCATGAGTGTATCTTTGGAAAAACTACTGACACCTTCACTTAGCCCTAATGCATAATTCCCTTGGTTTTTACTCAACTCATTATTTATTGTGTTTGAATTATAAATATAATTTCTATCAATAAATGTTTTATTACTATCTAAACCATTAAGATTTCCTTTTGCAGCAATAATATTGATACCATTTCCTACGGGTGGACGGTTAGCACCATAAATAACATTTGGGTTGTTTTTTAGAATTCGATTACGCCATTCTGTTGTATAATATGGGTTATCAGCAACAGATAATGAATCTGTATTTTGATATTGGGCACTCAGTAATACATTCGTTTTACCATCTTCTAATGAAAAACCACTGACAAGATTAATTGTTTTTGCATCAGCATCTCCATTAAAGTTATTACCATATCGGATATTTAATTCATTCCCTACATAATTTTTCTTCAATATAACATTAATAATACCACCTACAGCTCCACCACCATAAATAGCTGATGCAGAGGTTGGTAATACTTCTATACGTTCAATAGCAGCAAGGGGAATACTACTTAAATTAGGTTGGTCGGTAGATTCGGATGTTCCTCTATTACCAATACCTGCGGTTCTACGACCATTAATTAGTACTAAAGTTTGACTAGCACCTAAACCTCTTAAATTTATTTGAGTTGAAGTTCCTGTAAAACCCTGTGCTCCACCTGTATCAGATGAACCATTACTTGCCATTGGTAAAACTTTTTGAATTAACTCACTTATTGATGTTGCTCCTGAGTTTTCAATCTCGGTATTGTCAATAATTTTATATGCTTGAATATCATTTTCTGTTCTCGTGATATCCATATTTCCATTTTTAAATGGTGTCTTTTCTTTTTGAGCTGTAAATTCAATTGTAGGGAGAACACTAATGTTTTCTGGTTTTTCGTCATTAGCCCATGTTGTAGAGGTAATGAGTGACATTGATAGATAAAGATTTGTTTTAATTGGGATTGTAGGTATATTTTTTAATATTTTTTTTGTACCTTGAAGAGCTACCTTTTTTGAACGCATATCAACACCTTTGCTTATCACATAATTACAAATTTAGACAAACCTTACACTAAATGATAATAATTATCACTTATATTATCCTTATTTTTTACATTATTTTGCTTTCTGGTAAATATTTAAAAATTTTATTTAATATAAATATTTGAATTTTAAATAATAATTAAATTATTATTGTTTTGGAAATATCTTGCGATACAGCCTACTAAAGGTAACCTTATATCTAAACATGCTTGTGGAAGATGTAAAATACGTTGTACTCAAGGCAATAAAGGAAAAAGTGTTGATATTTGTATCATTGGGTTGAGTTTCGCTTTTTGGTATTGTTTTTCATGCTTTTAAGAAACATTGATCTAAATGCTATTTATAAAAAATAATAGAAATTAAAATAGTTGTATGTGTTTTTTTTGCCCCCATAATAGACATATTCTTATGATGTCGAAGTATTTTTATGCAAGATGGTCAACCTTTTGAACTCGTTACACACTATCAGCCTGCGGGTGATCAGCCACAAGCAATTGAAAAATTAGTGGATGGGATCAATAGAGGCTTGCATGATCAACTTTTGCTTGGCGTTACAGGTTCAGGCAAAACCTATACCATGGCGAATGTGATTGCACAGACGCAACGACCAACCATTGTCATGGCACATAATAAAACCCTTGCTGCACAGCTTTATGGTGAATTTAAAGCATTTTTCCCCAACAATGCTGTGGAATATTTTGTCAGTTATTATGATTATTATCAGCCTGAAGCTTATGTACCATCATCTGATACCTTTATTGAAAAAGATTCTTCGATCAATGATCATATTGACCAAATGCGTCTTTCGGCAACACGCTCACTTTTAGAACGTAAAGATGCCATTATTGTCGCTTCTGTGTCTGCGATTTATGGTTTGGGTGATCCAAATGCTTACATGAGTATGTTGTTGCATGTGGTACAAGGTGATCGTATTGCCCGTGATGACCTGATTCGCCGTTTGGTCGAGATGCAATACACTCGTAATGAACTTGAATTTTTACGAGGAACTTATCGTATTCGAGGTGAAATTTTAGATATTTTCCCTGCTGAATCAGACCAGTATGCGATTCGTATTGAACTCTTTGATGATGAAGTCGATTCGATCCGTTGGTTTGATCCGTTAACAGGAAAAATGGTGCGTAAAGTGCCACGTATTACGATTTATCCAAAAAGTCATTATGTCACACCAAAAGATAACTTAGAACGTGCGATTGGTACGATTAAAGAAGAACTTAAAGAACGCCAAGCATATTTTAAAGAACATGATAAATTGCTTGAATTACAACGCATTGAACAACGTACTCGATATGACTTGGAAATGATGCAACAGTTGGGCTATACCAACGGTATTGAAAATTATTCACGACATCTATCAGGGCGACCAGAGGGCGCTGCACCACCGACTTTATTTGATTATATTCCTGAAGATGCTTTGTTGATTATTGACGAATCTCACGTGACTGTTCCACAAATTGGTGCAATGTATAAAGGTGACCGTTCGCGTAAGGAAAACTTAGTCAATTATGGTTTCCGTTTACCGAGTGCCTTGGACAATCGTCCGATGAAATTTGAAGAATGGGAACGTATCATCCCTGCAACGATTTATGTCAGTGCAACGCCTGCAAAATATGAATTAGAAAAATCTGAACAAGTGGCTGAACAGGTAGTACGACCTACAGGTTTAATTGACCCTGAAATTGAAATTCGTCCAGTATTGACCCAAGTTGATGATGTTTTATCTGAAATTAATATTCGAAAAGACTTGGATGAGCGTGTTCTAGTGACGACTTTAACGAAGCGTATGGCAGAAGATTTAACATCGTATTTAAAAGAATATGGGGTTAAAGTTGCTTATTTGCACTCAGATATTGATACGGTTGAACGGGTAAAAATTATTCACGAATTACGTTCAGGTGTACATGATGTGTTGGTGGGGATTAACTTATTACGTGAAGGCTTGGATATGCCTGAAGTGTCTTTGGTTGCAATTTTAGATGCAGATAAAGAAGGTTTCTTGCGTTCAGAACGATCATTGATTCAAACCATTGGTCGTGCTGCTCGAAATGTGAAAGGTAAAGCGATTTTATATGCAGATCGCATTACCGATTCAATGCAAAAAGCGATAGATGAAACGGAACGCCGCCGTAACAAACAGATTCAGTTTAATGAAGAACATGGCATTGTGCCACGTAGTGCTGTGCGTCAAGTGGTGAAAGAAATTGATACAGGCGAAATGTTGGATGATGATCAAATTGATGAAAAAATTATTGATCAAGCGCAAGTCATGAGTGCGGATGAACAGCATTTATTGTCCAATCCAAAACTGCTCGTTAAGCATATTGCTAAACTTGAAAAAGAAATGTTAAAAGCATCGAAAGAATTACAATTTGAGCAAGCTGCTCGAATTCGTGATGAAATCATGCGTTTAAAAGCGTTAATGTTACAATAGTTGCACTCAGCATGGCTTAGATTGTAAGCTTTACGGAATGTAGAGATACATAAAGCTACAATTTGAGCTTAAATTTATGATTATTTTAATAATTATAAGTTCGAAAAAATGTGAGGGTAGTGTGTGAATTTAATCAAAAAAATACCCACAATTTGTCATAAAAATAGCCAAATATTTTTACGGGGTATGTTGTTGGCAACTGTGGTCATGAGTCCAACATTGTATGCACAAGATCGTTCGCTTGCCACTGTGCCACGAGTCGAGTTGGATAAATATTTGGGGCTTTGGTATGAGGTTGCACGTAAGCCCTTATTTTTCCAAAAAGAATGTCAAAAAAATGTCACTGCACGTTATACCATCAATGAATATGGCAATGTGGAAGTCGATAATCGCTGTATAGATCAAGAGGGAAATGAATTACGTTCTTTGGGTGAGGGCTTTGTCAGCAATGCACCATATAACTCAAAGATCAAAGTGAGTTTTTTACCTGAAGCTTTGCGTTGGGTGCCATTTGCTCGTGGGGATTATTGGATTTTGAAAATAGATTCGCAATATCAAATGGCATTGGTGGGTGAACCTAAACGTAAATATCTTTGGGTTTTATCACGGACCCCTCATCCTGATGAGCAAAAAGTCACTGAGTATTTACGTTATGCACAAACTCTCGGTTTTAGTATTAAAGACATGGTGCGTTCCGAGCAGACTGATCCCTAGTTTAAAGTTGCTCATTGATATTGATAGTTGAATTTTCAATTACATTTGCATAAATATGCTTATAATACCTCTATGAAATAAGCGAGAGGTGATAGATGTTTAAAGGTGTTGCATTATCCGTTTTGGCATCGGTCACTTTTGGTGTTTTATATTTCTATAGTCAGTTACTTCATGTTTTTGATAATCAGCAAACCTTTGGTTGGCGTATCATTTCAACTTTGCCTTTTTTAACGCTATTTATGTTTTATAGTGGTGATTGGGCGCATGTAAAAACCATTTACCATCGCATCGTTGCAAAACCTACCTTATTACTTATTTTGATTATCACCTCCGCACTGACCTGTTTTCAATTGTGGTTATTTTTATGGGGACCAATGAATGGACGAGGGCTACAAGTGTCCTTGGGTTATTTTTTATTGCCCTTATTTTTAGTGCTCTTAGGTCGTGTTTTTTATAAAGAAAAATTATCCAAATTACAAATGTTAGCAGTGTTATGTGCTGTATTTGGAGTGGGGCATGAAATCTGGCGTTTGGGAAGTATCGCATGGGAAACGATGGCGGTAGCAGTGGGCTATTCACTATATTTCCTGATTCGTAAGCAGATTAAAACGGATAATTTAGGTGGTTTTTGGTGGGATCTGCTCATTTGTATGCCTGTAGCGATTTATTTGGTACAGATGGGAGATGCACCTTTTGCGATGCTGATTGAGCATGGCTATTTATGGCTTGTAGTAGCGGGTTTGGGTTTACTCAGTGCGATTGGTTTAGGAAGTTATATTTTAGCCAGTCGTTATTTGCCTTTGGTACTCTTTGGTTTGTTGAGTTATTTAGAGCCTGTGTTGTTGGCATTGGCATCTTTGGTGTTGGGCGAAAAGATTAGCCAAGACGAATGGCTGACTTATATTCCGATTTGGTGTGCGGTGGGAATTTTAGTGATTGAGGGGAGTTTGCATTTGTATAAACAAAAGCGAAATACACAAAATCTAAAAAGAAATGTAGAGAATATAGAGCAACGCCTTGAGTAAAATCAGTGCGATCGTATGGTAAAATCTGTATTTAAATATGTGATTTGGTGATTGAAACTAGAAATCATTAAAATAATGATGGTTATTTTGTAAATTTATAATGAATATACAACAAAAAGTGCTTTGCTTGATCAGCTTTC
Organism: Acinetobacter sp. CFCC 10889; assembly: GCF_003268395.1. GTDB lineage: Bacteria > Pseudomonadota > Gammaproteobacteria > Pseudomonadales > Moraxellaceae > Acinetobacter. The sequence goes on from NZ_LQXQ01000008.1 coordinate 33,228, forward strand.
GATTCATTCTTTACCAGAATTCCATTACAATGTTGGGGTTTTTAAACTAAGTCTAGATATACATAAAATAGAGGACGTATCTGTGAGCAAAGACACTATCATCGCCCTACACGCAGAGCATCAAGGTCGTTGGAAAAACCGTGAAGAAATCGCGGAACGTATGATTGCTTTAATCGGACAATTGTACCGTGAAAAAAATATTGTCACTTCTGTTTACGGTCGTTCTTTAGTGAACCGTTCAGTGATTCAAATTCTTAAAACACATCGTCGTACACGTGTGTTAGATGTTGAACTTTCTGTTGTGCAAACTTTCCCAATCTTAGAAGCTTTAGCGAAAATCGAAAACATCGGTTCTGCAGAAGTTGATTTGGGTAAACTTGCGGTTGAATTTAAAGAAAAAGGCGGCGATGTTGATGCATTTGTTGCAAATGCAGTTCAATCTTTAGCAGGTAATGCTGCATCTGTAGAGCCAAGAGATGTTGTACTTTACGGTTTCGGTCGTATTGGTCGTATCCTTGCACGTTTAATCATCAGCCAATCTGGTTTGGGTCGTGGTTTAAACTTAAAAGCAATCGTTGTACGTAAATCATCTGACGGTGACTTAGAAAAACGTGCGTCTTTATTACGCCGTGACTCTATTCATGGTCCATTTGCAGGGACTATTTCTGTAGATGAAGAAAATGAAGCAATCATTGCAAATGGTAACTTCATCAAAGTGATCTACGCATCTAGCCCTGCTGAAGTAGATTACACAGCATATGGTATCGAAAATGCACTTGTGATCGATAACACTGGTAAATGGCGTGACAATGATGGTCTTGCACAGCATTTACAATGCCCAGGCGCTGCACGTGTAATTCTGACTGCACCTGGTAAAGGTGATATGAAGAACGTTGTATTTGGTGTGAACCAAGCAGATATCTTAGCTGAAGATAACATCATTTCTGCTGCAAGTTGTACAACCAACGCAATTACACCAACATTAAAAGTGTTACATGACAAATACACGGTGATTAATGGTCACGTTGAAACAGTTCACTCATTTACCAATGACCAAAACTTAATCGATAACTACCATAAAGCAGATCGCCGTGGTCGTGCTGCAACATTAAACATGGTGATTACTGAGACTGGTGCTGCAAAAGCAGTTGCGAAAGCATTGCCTGCACTTCAAGGTAAATTAACAGGTAACTCTGTACGTGTTCCTACACCAAACGTTTCTCTTGCGATTTTAAACTTAACTTTAGATAAAGAAGTTGATCGTGAAGAAGTGAATGAATACATTCGTCAAATTTCAATCAATTCAAACCTACAAGGTCAAATTGGTTATACAAATTCGACTGAAGTTGTATCATCTGACTTTATCGGTTCACGCACTGCGGGCGTATTTGATGCACAAGCAACAATTACTTCGGGTAACCGTTTAACTGCGTACATTTGGTACGATAACGAAGTGGGTTATAGCTGCCAAGTATTACGTATTGCTGAACAAATGGGTGGCGTAAGTTATCCAAAAGTTCCTGCTGAAACAAATGCTTAATTTTTAAAGCAGTCATAAAAAAGAGCTTCAATTGAAGCTCTTTTTTATATCAATATAAATCGTGTAATTACATTAAATATACTTATTACCAATAATTTTCAATGAATGGAAAACTTTATGAAAAATATGATTTCAATGATCATGCTTGGAGGAATGAGCTTTGCAACGCTCTCGCATGCAGCATCTAGTACAACTTTAGATTTAACACCGCATTTACAAGATCGTTTTGAAAATAATTGTGCGATTCGAGATCATTATGATTTACATAAAAATGAAGATGAGATTCTGAAAATTTTAAAAAATCAGGTAGTAAAGAAAGATTTTGATGAAGATCAAGCCTATACGACAACTGTTTATACACTTAAAAATACTGTTTATAAGGGTTTGCCTGTAAAGAAAATAGAATTTTCATGGGGGCGTTCTAGAACGTTAAGTGAGTATTTATATTTTGATCTTTCTACACAAGCAGCGAAGCAACAGTTTAATAAAATAAAGTGGAATAAAAATCAAAAAGTTGAAGATGCAGGTTTAGTGATTAGAAAAGAAGGCAAATTTACCATAGTTCAATGTTATTGGTCTGAAGTATTCGATTAAAAACAAGCCCTATTATTTATCATGGTGAGTAATAGGGTGAATTAAAAAATGAATATAATACGCTTGCTTTGTGAACAAATAGACATTTCATACACACAATAAAACGATAAAAATATCACATTTATGACTAAAATGATGACAAGTAAAACAAATATTGAGTTTAAGGACGAATTTTGCAAACTAAACATATTGTGGGTGGTCTTGTCTTTATTTTATTCGCTGCATTATGTGGTGTACTGATTGCGATCTGGGTCTTTAAGCATTTTAATATTTATATTCCACTTGAAAATCAAGCGGTCAATATTGATTTAAAAGAGCCATTACAAGCTAAAGTAAAAATTCATGATGCCTTGGATGTGGATGTGACTGGTCGTGTCAATGCCGAAATTCCAATTAATGAAAACTTGAATTTACCTGTGAAGCAAGCACTCACTCCTCATGTTTATTTTGATAATGTTGTGCCGATTCAAACCACAATTCCTGTAAAAGAAGTATTAAAAGTTGATCAGAATATGCCGATTGACACCAAAGTTCAGGTCAAGGTCATGGGTAAAGATATTACTTTGCCATTGAAAGGTATTATTCCCATAAAAATGGAAGTACCAATAGATTTACAAGTCCCATTAAATCAAAGAGTACATTTAAAATTTGATGCACCTGTACGCACAGTGCTCAAAGAAAATTTACATATTCCACTGACTGCAACATTAAAAACTAATATTCCAATTCAAGGGCATTTAAATGTTCCAATCAAATCGAGTTTGGATGCAACGGTTGATGTCAAAAATACTTTACCAGTGAAAATTCAAAAGGGTGATTTAAAAATTCCTTTAAATAGTATTCGGCTTTCTCAAAGTGAAACGGAAAAAGTCAAAGCAGTAGTGCCTCCTGAGTCAGCAAAGGAGTAAATCTATGGCTGTATTTCATACGATACGTAATTTGCTGGTGAGTTTTATTTTGGTTGTCTTATTGGTGGCTGTTTTATTTTGGTTATATTTAAACTTACAAGCCTCTATGCAAGTTTCAGCCCACAATGCAGAGATTCAACTTTCTGATGAATTACCCACACAAATTCATGTGGGAAATTATCTTGAAACGCAAGCAGTAGGAAAATTAGATACGGAGTTGGTCATTGATCGTAAGTTAAATTTACCTTTAAAAGGACGTTATGCGGCAGATTTAAGTTTTGTGGTAGAAACACCGATTTCAGTCGATATTGATTATCAAACCAATATTAAAATTAATACGATTATGCCTTTGGATGCTACAACAGATTTGATTTATCAAAGTAAATTGTTGCCAAAATTTCCGATAAAAGTGGATATTCCTGTACAGCTTGATGTGCCATTTCATCTTAAAAGAACCTATCAATTACCCATCAAAATTATGTTTAGTGGACAAGTGCAGTTTGAGTTTAATGAAATGTTAAATGTTTATGTAAAGCATAAATTTAAACCTGTGTTGAATATCAATGATCCGATGACCATGAAAAAAATAGCCAAGTTTAATGCCACGATGTATAACAGCAAACGTCAATCATTGGCTGATTTAGATTTACAGATTGATCTACCTGTGAAAAATATTCATCCCTAACAAATGGTAAAGCATAAAATAATCCCTCGTTGTAGAAGGATTATTTTTGATTTGATATAAGTTTTAAGGATTTAATATTGTCTGAATTTGATCTTGAATAGGTGTGGTTTTACGTCCAAGTAAGTGCTCTAAATCTTGGCTTTGGCTATATAATGCGCCTTGTGCGGCATGGACATCGGCATCTACAATAACATCGACTAAAGCGGAAGGTAGACCCGCAGCATTTAGAGCTTGCTTGTAATCTTCTGCACTGATGTTTTGATAGATCACTTTTTTTATTTGCTGCTTGAGAAATATAATCAGCTAAATCACTTAAGCTATAGCTATTAGAACCTGCCAATTCATAGATTTTATTGTCATGCCCTGAACTTGCCAACACTTGTGCAGCCGCTTCAGCATAATCCTGACGAGAGGCTGAACTGATTTTGCCTTGTTCAGCGCTGCCGAAAAGTGTACCTGTTTCAACAGCATGTGCAATATTGGTTAAATAATTTTCACTGTACCAATTATTTCTTAAAAATGTGAATGTTAAACCACTGGCTTGAATCAACGCTTCAGTTTCACGATGTTCTTGCGCTAAACCTAAAGGATTACGATCAGCATGTAATAAACTGGTATAGAGAATATGTTTTACTCCTGCTTGTTGTGCGGCAGTGATCACGGTCTGATGTTGTGGGGTACGACGACCAATCTCATTAGCAGAAATCAATAACAACTGATCAATCTCTTGTAAAGCATCCGCTAAATGTTCAGGTTGATCATAATCAAAATGACGTAAAGTAATACCTTGTTCTTGTAAGTCTTGAGCTTTTTGCTCATCTCTAACTAAAGCGACGATATTTTTTGCAGCCGTTTTTTTGAGTAATGTTTGAATGACTAAGCGACCAAGTTGACCTGTAGCACCTGTAATAGCAGTTTTCATATTTTTACCTTTTGACTTGTCTGTTTTTTAAACTTGATGCTATTATCTTAAAAGTAATACTTTCTAATTGTAAGTACATACCTAAAAGTAAGTTATTCACTTAAAGGAGAGATTTTGATGAGTCAATATGCGTGCAGTGAATTAATTGGTCAAGTTTTATCCAGTGAATGCCCATCACGTGAGATTTTGGAGCATTTAACCAGTAAGTGGGCGGTGCTTGTTTTACGGAGTTTAAGTGATGGTGTGCTACGTTTTAGTGAATTACGTAAGCGCATTGAGGGGGTAAGTGAAAAAATGTTGGCGCAAACCCTGAAAACATTGGAGCAAGATGGTTTTATTTTACGGACGGTCTATCCTGAAGTACCGCCCAAAGTAGAGTATCAACTGACTTTTTTAGGCGCACAAGCAGCTGAAAAATTGAATTATTTGATTGGTTGGATTGAGCGCAGCTTGCCTGAAATTTTGCAGAATAAACAAAGTGTGGCAAAGGTTTGAATGTAAACTCTGTGCTATTGCATGCTATTTAAATCGTATATTCTGCGTTTAGTCTGGTTTACTTTTTAAAGCTTCGTACAGCATTGCCACGTTCAACTAAACTGTGTTGTAAATGCTGATTTTGTTTTTGATTTGCTTGATTATTTTCTAATTGTTGCTGAAGTTTGAGAGCAATTAACTCTTTGGCAAGACGTTTGTTTGCATGTTGGCTACGCTCAGACATGACTTTTACACTGATGCCTGAAGCAACATGTGTTGCATGAATGGCAGAATCAGTCGTATTGACATGTTGCCCACCTGCACCTGAGGCACGACAGGCTTGAAAATGAATTGTGTCATCGGCAGGGAGTTGTTGTGGTGTGGCAAATTGGCTGATACCCACAAACCAATTTTTACGCTTATGGTTGGGGCGAATTTTACTTTGAAATGTCCATTGAATTGTACCCAGCCATGTATTTAACCAAAGCTGTGCATCATCGGAAACATTGTATAAAACAGAAGAATAACCATGTTGGGTAGGATTGGATTCAAGGATTTCAAAAAGTATGTTTTGCTTTTTTGCATCTTTTTCTAATTCTTGCAGGGTATATTTTACAGCAAGTTCACATTCTGCGGGTCCAAGCGCAGCACTAATTTGGACGATGGGCAATCTTATTTTCCTTATATTGAAGAGATTACGTTGGTGATTTTACGCACAATAGCAGGTGTTGTCAAAATAGTGCTGTAAATTAAATAAGGATTTAAATTTGATTGTGTTAAATCATGTGAAAATAAAAAATTTAATGCAAGCTGATTTATATTTACCTGAATCTACCAAAATTATGCCTTGAGTTTCATAAAATGAATCAAATTTAGGCTTTTGCTGAATAATTCTATTCGAGAATTTTTTCAAAATATGGCAGAATATGCGGTTTTAAAGATTTTAGAGGATTGGCAGCATGCGCTTTGTTGATGAAGCAGTCATTACCGTAGAGGCTGGCGACGGTGGCAATGGCGTAGCTAGTTTTCGCCGTGAAAAATTCGTACCGTTTGGTGGTCCAGATGGTGGTGATGGTGGTCGTGGTGGTAGCGTTTTTATCGAAGCTGATGACAACACCAGTACACTTGTAGATTATCGTTATACCCGTAGATTTCGTGCTGAACGTGGTAAGAATGGTGCAGGTGCAAACTGTGCAGGTCGTGGTGGTGAAACTGTTACATTAAAAGTACCTGTAGGAACGACGATTGTCGATACTGAGTCAGGCGATATTATTGGCGACTTGGTTGAAAATGGTCAAAAAGTTTTAGTTGCACAAGGCGGGGATGGCGGTTTAGGGAATACCCATTTCAAATCATCAACCAACCGTTCTCCACGTAAATGTACGCATGGAATAAAAGGTGAGTTTCGTGAAGTTCGTTTAGAGCTAAAAGTACTTGCTGATGTAGGCTTGCTGGGTATGCCGAATGCAGGTAAATCCACCTTTATTCGTGCAGTGTCTGCGGCAAAACCAAAAGTTGCGGATTATCCATTTACGACAATGGTGCCAAACTTAGGCGTAGTGGATGCAGATAGTCATCGTTCATTCGTGATGGCGGATATTCCTGGTCTGATCGAAGGTGCAGCAGAAGGTGCAGGTCTTGGTATTCGCTTCCTGAAGCATTTGGCACGTACACGTATTTTATTACATATTGTCGATGTACAACCGATTGATGGTTCTGACCCTGCTTATAATGCGAAAGCAATTTTGGAAGAATTGAAAAAATTCTCTCCAACATTGTCAAAGTTACCCATTGTATTGGTTTTAAATAAGCTTGACCAAATCGCTGAATCTGAGCGAGAAGAATGGTGTAATCATATTCTTGCAGAATTACAGTGGGATGGACCTGTATTTAAAACTTCAGGTTTAACATCTGAAGGAACCAAAGATGTTGTGTATTACTTGATGGATCAAATCGAACAACAACACGAACGTGAAGTTGAAGATCCTGAATATGCAGCAGAAATCAAAGCTTTCCGTGATCAGCTTGAAGCTGAAACACGTGAGCAAACAATTGCCGCAAAAGAAGCTTATCGTGAAATGCGCCGTCAACAACGCCTTGCAGGAATGTTGGGTGATGACGATGAAGAAGACGATGGTGATGATGGCGAAATGGAAGTGTATTACGTACGTTAAGCAAACGTACAACTGAGGACAAGATGATAGAAGTGGTAGATGGGCAACGTCAGCTCAAGGCTTTAAAACGTATCGTTGTTAAAATCGGATCATCTTTACTCACAGCAAATGGGCAAGGTTTGGATTTGGATGCAATTTCGCATTGGGCGAAACAAATTGCAGATCTACACAATGCAGGGCACGAAATTATTTTAGTGTCATCAGGTGCTGTGGCTGAAGGTATGGTTCGCATGAAGCTAGAGAATCGACCCACCGATCTACCCAGTCTGCAAGCTTGTGCTGCCATTGGACAAATGGGGCTGATCCAAACGTGGTCAAGCGTTTTGGAAAATCATGCCATTCAAACTGCACAGGTGTTATTAACCCATGATGATTTGGCAGATCGCCGCCGTTATTTGAACTCTTGTGATGCTTTGCAAAACCTGATTGATTGGCGTGTTATTCCTGTGATCAATGAAAATGATACAGTTTCTACCGATGAAATTCGTTTTGGGGATAATGACACTTTGGCTGCAATGGTGGCAGGTCAAGTCCATGCAGATTTATTGATTATCCTGACAGATCAACAGGGCATGTTTGACTCTGATCCTCGTTCAAATCCAAATGCAAAATTGTTTGATACAGTTCGTGCGATGGATGAGTCGTTGTTTGATATGGCAGGTGGTGGTGGTAAGTTTGGTCGTGGTGGGATGCTGACCAAAGTCCGTGCTGCTCGTTTGGCTGCGAAGTCTGGTTGTCCAACTTTGATTGCAAGTGGTGAAAGTGACAATGTTCTGGCTCGTTTAATGGCAGGTGAATTACTCGGTACGTTATTTATTACTGATGATGATCGTGTCACAGCGCATCAACAATGGCTTGCTGCGCATTTACAAACCGCAGGGCGTTTGGTTTTGGATGATGGTGCTGTGAAAGCCATTAAAGAAAACCATCGTAGTTTGTTGCCTGTGGGTGTAAAAGCGGTTGAAGGGCATTTTGATCGTGGTGATGTGGTGGAGTGTGTTGATACACAAGGTCATCGTGTCGCTGTAGGGCGAGTGAATTTTAGTTCTCGTTCGGCTGACATTGTGAAAGGTTTAGCTTCGGACAAAGTTCATCAAGTTTTAGGTGAAGCACGTTCTTTGGAAATGATTCATCGCAATCACATGGCAATCTATTGATTTTAAAAGTAAAGTTTTAACATGGAAACCTCGCAAAATTAGCGAGGTTTTTTATTTATAGATATTCTTTAAAATCATCACAATCAGTTTCTAAATTTTTATTAAGATTTAGTTCAATCTGAATAATTTCATCTAAAGATAATTTTCTATACGCAAAAAGAGGAATCTTTAATAAGCCATTGATTGCAAGAATTGCATTTGTGTCCGCTTCCTTGATTTTAAGTAGATTATTTTTAAAGTGAAAACATGGATATTGTTCGATAATCGCTTGTAGCAATGTCGGAGATTCACTTAATTCCTGCAAAGAGCCTACTAATTTTTCTGGAATATTTTTTGCTACAGCATAATTATTGATGAGTTTTTCTAAGCTTTCAGCTTTACTCAGAAAAAGTTGTGGTGGTTCAAGTTCAGGAACATTTGCATCACTGATATCGTAATGATCTTCTGTGGTATTCCAAAGGACATAAAACTCTGATAAGTCTATATATTCAATGCATGAAAAGGCATTTGCATCTAACTCGATTAAAATATCAAATAAATCTTCTTTATTTAGGTTGCTTAATATTTGATCATTATTGTATTGATTTGTACTATTACACTTATGCTTTTGAATCACTTTTTGAAAAGTGAGACTGCTGTATAACTCATTTTCATTGTTACTAATGTGCAACCATGAACTTTGATGGGCATATTGAAATTCTAAGGATTTCCATTGCTCAGTTAAATCTTCTAAATGGTTACTTTTATAGGTGATCGCACCATACTCACCATCAAGTACACAATGATAATTTTCATCATTAAACATAAAAGAGCGTTGTTTTAATAGATAAATTTTATTCATATACTTCCTCTTTTATTGTTTATTTTTGCTCGTTTGCACAAATGATTGCTGAAAAAATGTAGTTGATTTTAGGCAAATTTCTTTTGTTCTTTGAGTATAGGTAAGTCTTGATCTTTACCCACCATAAAGGAGTGATCCGCAAGACTGAGCATTTCTGTATCTTCAATGCTATTTCCATAAGCATAAATTTTATCATACTGATCTAGATCATATTTTTCTAAAATAAGAATACGTTTCTGATCACAACTACAATCAGGCGTTGAATAACGCCCTGTAAATGTATGATTTATCACTTCAGTTTCAGTACAAATTAAATCGACATCTAAAAGTGTACAAACCTGTTTTAAATATAAGTCAATGGATGCTGAAACAATGACAATATCATCACCTAGATTTTTATGCTTCAAAAATTGTTGATATAGCTTTGTATCGAGTTGCGTAAGCAAATGAGAAGCATATTCCTCTGCTAATTGTATTAGTTCAGTCGTATCAGCTTCAGCAAACATGGCTTTGAATAGCTTCGGACGCATCGCATCCGCAGGGTAAATATTTAAATAATACGCTTGAATCCAAGGTAGAATTTTAATGCCTTGTTTGACAATATGTCGTTTTGATAAAGCGTAAAAGATGAACCCTGTGAAGCTGTCTTTTTTACACAAAGTGCCATCAAAATCAAATAAGGCTAAGTTTTTATACGTTTTGCACGTTGCATACATGTTTCATAGCGTCCATTTACACGGCTTGCATACCAGTTGGTATTGTAATCACGACTTAGTTTAGGACCAGAAATCACCACTTCTGGCATAATTGCATACATTGGATCTTTGCCTGTTTCATCTTTATAAAGCTTGGAAATCGCAATATAAGTTTGGGTTTTCTCGAAGCCTTTTTCTTTCTCTTTTTTCAGGTCATTACGTAACTGACGTGGCGTAACCAAAATATTATTTTTTGCAAATAAATTAATAATGGTTTTTTCAGTTGTGGTGGTGGCTGCACGAGGATCGCCATTTTTATCATAAGACAATAAATCGCCATCTAAGGCTAAATCGGCATCGGCAAGTTTGTCTACCATTTTTTGGAAAGCGGCATTACGACTCGAATACATTCCTGAGTTGTAGTCCGCAAAACGATAAATCGCTTTATCATAATCTGCAGGGTATAACATTAAACGATGGATTCCGTAATATAAACCACCATATTCTGTATATAAATCATCACGTAATTCATTGGTACTCATACTACTGCGTTTATTGTCTTTGGCATAATTAATATGCACTTGCATTGAACCCAATGTAGTGATTGGATTCATTTTTTCACCAATATCTTGTCCTACCAGTTTGGCTGCACCTGTTAATGCACTGACATGATAATGCTTTGCCATGTAGGCAAAAATTTCACGATACAATACATCTAAGTCTTTTTCAGTTCTGACTTTACGCATTTGTTTGAGATAATTGTCTTCGGAGGTAGGCTGTGTTTTTAGTACTTGTTCAAAGTAGGTGGCAATTGTACCACCAATAGTTTCACCAAGTTTTTCTTCAAATTTTTCATTTAAACGAGTCGTGACTTCTTTTACAGCTTTGTCACCTAAGCCAGGTACAACAGGATTGGCAACAAAATTTGACTCCTGATCAACTACAGCGATCATGGTACAAACATTGTCTTTGGTGGTTGGGATATTCAGTTCTTTGGAAATATCAAACATATCTTTCGCCCAAGACTCACGGTTTTGGACACGGTTCGGAATCAATTTTCGGATTTGATCACTTTCAAGTTGTGGCTCGTCATCGGCAAACCATGAGCCTTTGCCACAAGCAACAAGACTGATAGAGATTGCTAAAATACTGAAAGATTTAAAAAAAGTTTTTGATAAACTAGAATTTTTCATAACGATGAAAATGCACTCAGAAAGAGATGAGCTGAATAGATCTTAGCAGTATACTATGTCGAATAGAAAATGTAAGAAAATATATGTATATGAATTTTTAATCGTATATTACATTTATATGTTACATATTTTGCATGATTAAGATCACTTATCCTGTGTTATGCATCCATTTTATATTGATTTAGAGCCATACTTTAATCATTACTTCTTCGGTACATAATTTTGTCATCATAGGCATTTAAAACCTGTAAAATTTGCCCCTTTGGTGTATGTAAAATTGCTTGTTGATTCGTATAAATTGTTCCATCTTTCGCTTTTGCGGTTTGGTTTACAGGTGGTGTAAAGAGCCAAGTTTCTTGATCTTTAACCCATGGATGTACTAAAAAACTAAACTCTGTACCTTTGGGATAATCTATGCCACCAAAATGTAAATCTTGAGCAAGCGTACCATTTTCTATACCAAGTAATTGATGATTTTTATCTAAATATATATTCGCCCATTCTATGGGGATATTTTTATAATGCGTGATTGGATTTCTAATCAGCCATATATTTTGGGCAATGAAACCATCAGGATATTTGGGGGATTGACTACGTTGTATATCTGCATTGGCTTGTAATGTGATCTGCTTGAGTTTGACAGGATCTGCCAATACACAAAATTCTAAACCCGAAATATTGGCTTTTTCATCCAAATATACTTTCATATAATTTTCAAGTTTACACTGCCAACCTTCGATTTGACCTCGACCTTTGCCACGTAAGGTGATTGAACGATCATCCGACATTTCTAATTCAAAACCTCTAGGGATTCGTACATTATTAATTTTAAAACTTGCAAAAGCCACAGGTGTAGGAAAAGTCGCTTCACGAAATGAGTCTAAATTATTGGGTTCAAATAAATAAAGTTCAGTCCCAGTTGGCATGGTGATGCCTAAGATCGTCTGTGGCGCAGTCAGGGTTTTATAGGTTGCTTCATGTTCAGTTTGGCTTTCGTGTTTGGCAGTTTTTACTAGAAAAGAAAGCCCAATAGCAAGCATGGCACATAAGCAACTGCTGACAAATAAAGATTGTAGAAAAATATTGCCATTTTTAAGTTTTATGCGGCATTGCTTACTGAAAATGAGCCCAATTGCAAATAAGCAAAAAATAAAACTGCCCATTGCTGCAACGAGAAAAATCCACAAATAAGCAAATGAAAAAGGAATCATAAAAGATATTGGAATGATGCAGGATATGTGATGTTTATCCTGCATAGATTGAAGAGATTAATCAAATATTTTATGAATCGCTTGGAAAGGTAAGGTCACAACATCAAATGCCACAGCAAAAGGGAATAACATGAGTTTATTGGCTGCTTTGCCTCCTGCTTCTGAATAATCTTTTTCCTCTTTTTGTGTATAAATGCTGACACGATAAGGTTTACTTAATGCTTTGAATGAATCTCGATTAGTTGCCGCAGGGTAGACCACACCTGCAAGTTTGATTTCAAAACAAAATCGCTGTGCTTCCATACGTTTATCGCTAGAATTGGTACATTCTTCCGCACCATTTTCAATGAAGAATTCACGATCTGCTTTGGTTACATCTTCACTAAGTTTGACATAAGAAAGGTTGAGTGCACCTGAGAAGTTGCCATCATTTTTTGCGGAATAAAAGTCGAGTGAACGTGTGACTTGGATATTTTTTGGGTCAAGTGCAGAGATGACTTTGGCAAATTTTGCCCGCCGTGTGTGAGTACATAACTATATTGTTGTCCAACAATCACGATGCTATCTTGTGGAATATTTGGGATCACTTGAGCAGGTTTACCAAAGGCAACAACGTAGTCGTTGATGAGGACTTCACTCACTGTTTTGGTGCGAATGCCATCATCTTTGTCGAGTAATGTTGCTGTAGCACAGCCTGTTAAAATGCTAGATGTGCCAAGTGCAAGGGCGATAAGAGAATGTTTTAGGTGCTTCATTTATTATACTCATCAGTTTATTTTCACCGTATTTATAGCAGCTCGTTGTGAATGCGATAAGTTTGAAAGATACCAAAATTTACTATAAATAAGCCATTATTGAGCATTTTTCATGGATTTCTTGGCAAAATATTATCATTCTTAAGTTTTAATTCATCTTGAATTATTTAATTAAAGTACAAAATCTTCATCATGTGCTTGAATTGCTTGTTCTATGGTTGAAAACTATTCTCTTTCTAGAGGTGAAAATCCTAAAAGAAGCTCATGCGTTTGTTTTTCAAGTTGATGATAGTGTTCGGACGTTAAATTTTCATCATAAAAATTGCAGCAAATGACTGTGAATTGATTGGCTTTAACATGATGTAATAGCTCGTATTTTCGTATAAGTTTATTTTCTGAAGTAATGATTTGAATATCAGGTTGTATTTGAAATAAATCTGACATTTTTCTGTAATTATAAATACTGAGATGAGTGAATTTTAACATTATCTACTGTGTTTTGAGTGTGAAAAATTTAAAGGCTAAAGAAAGGTAGAAAATCAGATCAACAAAGTGAAAAAACGAAAATATTCATTGTATTTTTAAGCTAAGATTCTTATCATTGCCTGCTTGTTTGCACGATCAGCGGAATTGAACCTTGAGTAATTTTCTTACCGAACACCTGATACATCGTGATGAAGATTTTATGGTGATCGCAAAACCCGCAGGTATACTCACAGTTCCGGGAAAAACAGAAGATTTACAAGATTGTGTGATTAATCGGCTATTAAAAATAGAAGCAAAAACCTTACTGATCCACCGTTTAGACCGTGATACTTCAGGCATTTTAGTCTTCGGCTTATCTAAATGGGGACAAAAAAGCATTTCTCGCCAGTTCCAAGAACGCCAAACTTCAAAGACTTATCAAGCTATTGTCGCAGGACATTTACAAGGTCAAGGCACGATAGATGTGCCAGTGGTCTATGATCCAAGTCGCCCACCTTTACATATCGCCGATCCTGAACATCATAAACCTGCGATCACAGAATGGCAGGCAATCGAACATTTTGAAATACAAGGGCAACCTGTCACTCGTGTCAAATTAACTCCGATCACAGGTCGTTCTCACCAACTCCGAGTACATATGCAGTTTTTAGGTCATCCGATTATTGGTGACACTTTATATGCGACAGTTGAGCAACAAGCGCTGATGCCTCGTCTGTGCCTACACGCAGAACAGCTACGCTTTCATCATCCTAAAACAGAGGAGGGTGTACAATTCGACTGTCCTGTGCCGTTTTAGGTTGTTTTATTAACAAAGATTGAAAATGCTCATTATTTTAGTGAGCTTTGTGTCAAAAAGTATTGCGTAATGGGGTAAAACTTTGTTCAAATATTCTCCTGATTTGAGCAACTGTTTTCAGTCCTAACATGAGATAAAGGTGGAAAAATTGCAACAATTTGCTATAGGTCAACGTTGGTTATCTGATACAGAAACAGAGCTAGGTTTAGGTGTTTTAATTGATGTCGATGAGCGTTCAATTAGCATCCTTTTTCCAAAAAGTGATGAAACACGTGTTTATGCACGTAACAACGCACCTTTATCTCGTATTGTGTTTAATCCAAATGACGAGTTACAAGATCAAGAGGGCGTCACTTGGACAGTTGAATCAGTTGAAGATCGTCACGGCGTGTTACGTTATGATGTGATTCGTACACTTGCGGATGGTACACAAGAACGTAAATCCTTGAATGAAACTCGGATCGGAGCATCTATTCAGCTTTCAAAACCGCTTGATCGTTTGCTTGCAAGCCAAGTCGATTATAAAGAATGGTATGACTTGCGTATTGAAGCGATGCAAATGCAAGCCAATATGCAAAACTCTCCTTTGCGTGGTTTGATTGGTGCACGTGTTGGTTTGATTCCACATCAGCTTTATATTGCACATGAAGTGGGTAAACGCTTTGCGCCCCGTGTTTTGCTTGCCGATGAAGTGGGTTTGGGTAAAACCATTGAAGCAGGTTTGATCATTCACCAACAACTGAAAACAGGTCGTTCTGAACGTATTTTGATTTTAGTGCCTGATTCACTGCAATATCAGTGGATGATTGAAATGCGCCGTCGTTTCAATTTGAACTTCTCTTTATTTGATTTAACCCGTACAGCATCGATCAAAGAACATGATCCTGAACTCAATCCATTCCTGACTGAACAATGTATTATTGCATCAGTTGACTTGATGATTGACCATGATGATTTGCGTGAACAAGCAATTGAAGCAGGTTTTGATCTTCTGGTTGTCGATGAAGCACATCATTTGATGTGGAGCGAAGAAGAAGGTGGGAATGACCGTTATGACCTTGTTGAAGAATTTGCTGAAAAAACCGCAGGCGTTTTATTATTGACCGCTACACCTGAACAATTGGGTGTAGAAAGTCATTTCGCGCGTTTACGTTTGCTTGATCCACAACGTTTTAGTTCGCTTGATCGTTTCTTAGATGAAGAAGAGCAATATCACCATACAGCAAAAATTGCTGAAGCGTTGATGTCTGATCTGCCACTTGAAGCTGAGCATTTGGCTGCGGTAGAAACCTTACTTGGTCATGCCATCGAAGATCAACCTGAGCAACGTTTCCGTGCTATTCATGAACTATTAGATCGTCATGGTACAGGGCGTATTTTATTCCGTAATACTCGTGAAGCGATTCAAGGCTTCCCTGGTCGTGATTGTCAACCTGCACCATTGCCTGCACCTGAGAATTGGTCGAAAGATGGTAAGTTACGTGAGCAAATGTGGCCTGAAGAAGCACAACTAGATGGTGCTTGGATGGAAACTGATCCACGTGTATCGTGGATTATGGAAATGCTTCGCACGCAGTTAAAACATAAAAAAGTTTTATTGATCGCACGTAGTGGTCCTGTTGTTGAGGCATTAGAAAATGCACTGCGTATTCATGCAGGTATTCGTACAGCCATGTTCCATGAAGGCATGAGCTTGCTTGAGCGTGACCAAGCTGCAGCTTATTTTGCAGAAGAATCATATGGTGCACAGATTTTACTGTGTTCTGAAATTGGTTCGGAAGGGCGTAATTTCCAATTTGCATCGGATTTAATTTTATTCGATTTACCTGCAAATCCAGATGTCTTAGAGCAACGTATTGGTCGTTTAGATCGTATTGGTCAAGAAAACCGTATTCAAATCCATGTACCTTATCTTGTGGGAACAGCACAAGAACGTATGTTCCGTTGGTATAATGAAGCACTCAATATTTTTAGTAATATTTCGCCAACTGCGCAAACTTTGCAAGAAAACTTTATTGTTGATTTAAAAGATTGTTTATTAACAGATAAAGGTCAAGGCTTTGAAGATGTGCTCGAAGCGGTAAATGTACAGCGTCAAGCACTTGAAGACGAATTGCAAGAAGGTCGTGACCGTTTGCTTGAATACAACTCTTGCCGTCCAATGGTGGCACAAGAGATTGTTAATGCACTTGAAGATTATGATGACAATACTTTATTGCCAATGTTCATGAAGCGTTTTATGGCATCGACCAATATTGATTTTGATGAGCAAAGTAATGGTACTGTGATCATTAAGCCAACCGATCAAATGCAAGTGCAAGGCTTGGATATTGATGAAGAAGGCATGACAGTAACATTCTATCGTGATCAGGCACAGATCCGTGAAGATGCACAGTACATCACTTTAGAGCATCCATTTACTGAAAGTGTAATGGAAATGATCCGTACACAATCTTTTGGTAGTACCAATGTTGCTCTACTTAAATCAGCAGCTTTACCACAAGGTTCTGTTTTACTTGAAGTATGGTTTAAGGTCGATGTCGTTGCGCCAAAAGCACTAAATTTACCTTCAAGCTTACCAACGCAATTGATCCGTGTGTTACTCAGTGAAAAGGGTCAGGATTTATCCAATAAAATCGCACCTGAAATTTTAAAACCATATTTGCATCACTTAGATAGCAATAGCTGTCGTCAAGTCGTGAAAGCACGCCGTGATGTGATTGAGCAACGTTATGCACAAGCACTTGAGCTTGCCAAAGGTACATTACCTGAGTTGAAACAACAAGCCAAAGAAATCTATGGCAGTAAATGGCAATACGAAATTGATCGTTTGACCTATTTAAAACAGTTCAACCCAAGCATCCGTGAAGATGAAATCAGTCGTTTACAAAAACTGCAAAAAGAAGGTTTAGAGTTACTTGATGGTTTAGCTGTTACGCCAGAAGCGATTCAAGTATTGGTGGTAGTTAAGCCTTAATTATTTTGAATTCAATGATTTAAAAGCTCCTTTGGGTAATGCTGATCAGTTAAGCAAAATTATTTGAAAAATTCCTAAAATCTCCCCTAACCCTGAACCATATATGGTGCAAGGAAAAAGAGGGGAACTTCTTGTAACTAAAATGATTTTTAGTAATGAAAAGTCCCCTCCTTTGGAAAAGGTGAGGAACATGTTCCGCAAGGGGAGGATTCAAAAATCCTTAACTGACTGGTATTAGCTCCTTCGGGAGCTTTTTTATTTCTAATATACGATGAGTACAAATGATGTCTTTATCGATTTATGATTAAAAAGCCTTGCATCGAGCAAGGCTTTTTTAAGAATCGAACGAATGTATCAATGATGGTCATGCTTATGTGTATGAAATTCTTCATTTTTACGGAAGCGTAAATAATTTTCGAACTGTTCACAATATTCATCATAATTGTCTTCAAGCATCATTTGAAACTGTTGAAGAATATAAGACATCACTTGTTCTTTAGCATCACGCATTTCATCGCCATCTTTAAAAGTATTGGCTGCCACCCAAGTATTAAAGCGGGCAGTACCAAACAGCATCGCAGCACTGACTTGTCCACGTAACTCATTTGGATCAGGTTTTTGCCCTTTTGGTGGACGACAAAACTCATTGGCTTGTTTAATAAATTCGTCAGCACGCTCAAAAAAAACCGCATTTAACGCTTCTTCTTCGGTGACATCCGTAGCATCAATTTTTTGAGACATGAAAATTTCCACAACAATGATTTAAATAGGAGCGTATTATAGGGCAATATCGTGATTAAACGAAATGCTTCACTTCATCCTCTGGTGGATTCATATATTCATCAAAATTGTTAGAATATTCATCAAAATTATCTTCAAGCATCAGTTTATATTGCTCTAAAAAATAACTCAAAACTTGCTCTTTATTGGCTTTTAAATCTTCAGCATTGTGATAACCACAGGCAGTTAGCCAAATATTAAAACGGGCATTAGCGTACATCAATGATGCGCTGACTTTAGAGGCTGATGTTGCAAACTCCTCATCACCTGTACTGTCTGAAAGTGTATTGGCAAGGGCAATGAACTCATCTGCACGGTGGTAAAACTGTTCATCTGCAATGGCTTCTACAGGTTCTAATAAACCGTCAAAATCATTTGAATTTTTTGACATTTTAAAATTTCTCAATTACTTGTATGTATAAACGAACTATAGCATACTTAAAATAGCCTAAGTAGTTAAATCAAGCTTTTTAAGGACTCCTCATGCAAGATGCCATCGCAGTACAAAGTTTAAAAAGTGATATTGCTTTATTACGTCAAAATATTTGGCCACCAGTAGATTTGGCAAATGTTGAAGGTTTACCGATTTATTATGGTTCAAAACAACAAGTTGCAGATTATTATCAACAATGGACAGGTTTGATTGAGCGTGCACAAGACTTGTTTCAACCTTTTATGGAAGATGAAGTTTTAGATGCGATTCATTTGCCGAGTCATTTAAATTTACCATTATTTTTCTTTCATGTAGACCGTATTCGCATCAATAAAACTCGTGCTAAAGAGTCAAAAACTTTTCGAGGTCTTGCCAGTTTAATGGAAAAATGCGGGCAGTTTGAGCCTGAACAAATTCTTGCCATGAAGCAATGGTTAGACAGTGACGATACCGCAGCATTGGTTGCTCATCGTGAATTTATTGATTTGCGTACTTATATTTTCCAACATGGGCAAACGGAATATACACGTACACGTTTTTATGTGAATGGTTTGGTGCTCAGTACTGAGCAGCATTTTGAGTTGGTCGATGCACGTGATAAACCGAGAAAACAGCGTAATGACAGTTATAGCGATCCTTTAGCAGATAATAATACTTGGAAAGTTTTTGGAAAATATCGCTAGGTATATTTTCCAAGTATGTTACTCACTATAATTCCACTACATTTTATGTAGACCAAAATGGTTGTGCTGCTGAAAAATGCGATAAATCTTGTGAATTTTGTTCTAATAAAAGTTGTTGACGTGCAGCAAGCCAACCAATTGCAAACCATGCTTTAGGTTCTTGTTCGAGCATATTTTTAAAGAAATCTTCAGCCACGATTAAATCATTATATTGACCTAAACTTTCTTGTGCAGGTTTGAGTGCTTTAAGATATTTTTTCACTTTGTCAGTGTCATAAATAGAAGCAACAAATTCAATACTATAGCGCAAACGTTTTAAGCGTTTACGGGTTCGATGACGTTCATCAATGCTTAAATCCAAATAATGTTGTGCGTCCTCAGTGATTTGTTGATGCAGTTTTTTAATCTCTTTTTCAAATTTTTTCTTGAGACTTTCTTTGCTTTTTGCATGTGTATTTTCATTGATAAATTGAATGAGTGATAAAACCAAATGGTTAAATTGCATAGATTGAAATACAGCACTTAAATTGGTTTTATTTTCATACTTATTTTGTGCTAATTCGAAATCAGGCGCACCCGCAGCTTTGAGTTGGGGGAGTAATTCTTCCTCTATTACATCAAGATCACGACGATTCCCTAATTGTCTAAACAATTGAGCAAGTTGTTCTTCCCATGTAGGATCAATATGATTTGACCATTTGGAAAAAGTTTTTAAGGCACTGCGTAAACGGCGAATAGCGACACGTGCTTGATGCACATGTTCACTGCAAAAATTTCCTGAAGCAATTGCGGTGCTATTGGGTAAAAGGTGTTGTAAGCCATTGTTCATAATGTCTTTTAGCGCTTGTTCGGGGGATTTATTTGCATTTAAAGACTGCTGAGATTGAAGTTTAATCGGATTGTCAGGATTATTTTGCGCCAGTAAAAAACCACATTGCGCTTTACTGCGAGTATCTAGCCATAAGCCATAACGTTTTACCCGTGGCAGGATAAAAGAAATAAAATCCTCAATAGAACCTTGTTTTAGCTCAAATTCTATTTCAAAAATTTCAAGAGTTTGATCTTGATGTTGTATTGTTCCGACATCAACACTGACTTCTATTTGGCTTTTTTGAAAATTAAATAAAGTGCTAGATCGTTTTATTTGTGTTTCAAACTGAATGTGTAAGTCCATTTGGATATTTTTTAAAAGTTTCAACGCTTTTTTATCGAAGTGTTTTTGTGTTTGATAAAAATCCAGATTTAATTCAGTCGGTTCTATATCGCCTAACTCATTTTCAAATTCTGTACGTTGTAATTGTTGTGCTGTTGGAAGTTTCAGTGTTTGTACCCAAGTTGTATTTTCTAAACGTTGGCGCAGTGAAATCTGTTTTTCTGAGAGGATAAATGTATCGGTATCGAAATATTTAGCATTTAAATTTAAGGTCGATGGATTTTTTCTTTGTAATGTTTTAAGCAATACATCCTGTTGATCCTTGGCAATTTGGAATTTTAATTCGACTTCAAACATTGCATGTATCCTTGTTTTAGAACAATGGTTTAACTTAACAATACCTGACAGTTTGTTATAAGTGATTAAAATATTGTATGTAAACATGTCGATATGCTTTTGTTTAAATTGGTTATTTAAATCGTATTTTTGAGAATGTTTTTTATACAATTGAGTAGCGTAATAAAATCAAGTTATTATAAAAATTAGGCTAAATATGGATTTGAAAATATTTAAAGTTTACCGTTTAGTTTGGAATGTGGTCAAAACCCAATATCAACATCCGATCAAAGATATGCTGATTTTAGGCTTTATTCTACTGATTCATACTTTATTGTCTGTTGCAGTGCCTTATATTTTAAAAGAAATTGTTGATCAATCGAAATTAGGTTCAACACAACTTGCAGTGACAGCGTTATTTTCATGGATGAATTTATATATTTTAGCCACCGCATACGCACTAGGCTGGTTGTTGATGAATATTTTAAATCATGTCGAGGGTTTTTTAGGGGCAAATTTACAAACTAAATTTAAAATTGCTTTACTACATGGTGGCGTACAACAATATTTTAAGACCACTTTTGCAGAACAAAAGAAAATAGAATTAGGTGTTTATCAAACTGATATTTTACGTGGAGCAGGTGCATTCGGCACGATTACTTATGTGATTCTTTTTGTACTTATTCCCATTATTTTTCAAATACTCAGTATGGTGTGGGTATTAGCACAGTCGATTGCCTTAAATTATGCGATTTATTTTATGCTATTTGCTTTTGTTACATTTGCATTAAATATTTATTTTACGGCAAAGGGCAATGATATTTTTACCTCAATGTACAATGCACAAAATCAAGTTGGGCAGTTTTTTATAGAAAAAATCCAAGCGAATTATGATATTAAAGTGAATGGCGCACAACAATATGAAATGACTTTATATGAGAATCGGTTGAGCCATTATAAAAATGAAATGGTGAATAGTTATAAAAGATTAGCGATGATTATGGTGATACAAGTATTCTTTGTTGGTGCATTCTTGCTGACATTTATGCTTTTTACCGTCTATTTATTTAAACATCAAAATGTGACTTCAGGCGATTTTGTCCTGATCAGTACCTATATTATTGCTTTAACCATGCCATTGTTGATGGTGTCACAAAGTATTATTCACTTGAAAGGTGATTTTATTGCCATTGAAAAATTTTACCAATATTTTAGTTTAGACACGGATCAATTTAAGTCTGAAAGGATCATCGATCAGCCCATTTTATATCATTTTGAGAATGCAGAATTTTATTTAGGTAAGAACTTAATTCAAAATTTTAATTTACAGATTAAGCAGAACAAAATTTATGTAGCCATTGGACAAACGGGCATAGGAAAAACCAGTTTTATCAATTATTTAATAGGGTTGGAGCGTGTTCAAGCAGGGCGGTTATTTTATAAAAATATTGAGATTAGTCAGCAATTTTCAGAAAACATTTTTCAAGAAATCGCAGTGGTGAGTCAAATGCCTGTGGTGTATTCAGGGACATTGCGTGAAAATTTAATCCATAATAGTCAACATCATTATACTGATCATGAATTAAAAGATTATTTATCTAAATTTAATTTATTGAATTTGTTAGAGAAAAATAACTTAACTTTGGATGATGATTTACAGCATATTTATAAAAGTTTTTCAGGTGGTGAAAAACAAAGGATTAGCATTATTCGAGCATTGTTAAAAAAGCCAAAACTGTTGATTATGGATGAGCCAACGGCAGCATTAGATGAACAAACTAGTGTTGAAGTGATGCAGTTAATCCGTGCCGAAGTTCCCTCAATTTTCATGATTTCTCACGCAAATTTTGCGATGCAATATGCAGATGAAGTCATTCATTTTGATGAATTGGTACAGGAAAATCAGCGCAGCGTAGAGCTATAGATTACGCTGCGCAATAGATTTCTTTTAGGTTTATTTTAAGAATTTACGACTGACTAGAAATTGCTCAGTCGCTTCAAGTAGCTTTTCTGCATAAACTTCTTGTTTTGCCGTTAACCAACCTAAAGCAAACCAGTCACTTGGTTCTAAGTCAGTTTGTTGTAAATAAGAGGCGGATGAAGCAAGTACCTGATATTGTTCAGATGCATGTTGAGCATCATTCAGTGCTTTGCCATATTTTTGTAGATTTTTAACATCATAAATTGTGGTTAAAATCGGGAAGCTAAATTTTAATTCACTCAGACGTAGTGCGAGTTCTTCTAAGGTTTCAAGGTCAGCAAGATCAGCATGATTTAAGCTCTCTTGTAGTTGTTTATACTGATTTTGCAAGGTATTTTGTGCAAACCATTTTAAATCATGACTTTGGATTTTTTTTTCATCATTTAAACTAAACATGAGAAGCTCTAAATAATGTTGCACATTTAGTGTCGATTTCACTAAATTATTCAATTTCTCTTTGGCATATAAAATATCTTTATCCAAGCTTTCTGCTGTTTTAGGATTTTGCAGCAATGCACCTAAGGTATTTTGCATATGTTCAAAATGTGCGAGGTTTTGGAAATGGCTTTTAAACGCTGCCAATTGATACGCCCATTTGTCCGAAAGATCATTACTCCATTCTTTGAATAATGAAATACTTAAATGTAAATGGTGTAAAGCTGTTTGGGCTTGTTGTAAGTGCTCAGGTTCAGCAACATGCGCTGAAATTGCAGCGATATTGGGCAGTAAATGTTGTAATTGGTTGGCGATGAGCAGTCTTAAATTAAAGTCGGCAGATTCTTTTTTATTTAAAATCAGTTCTTTGGTAAGTTTAGCGGGACTAACCGATTTATTTTCTACCAGTAAATTGCCAAATTCAGCTTTGCTGCGTACATCAAGCCACAATTGATATTTTTTTACCCATTCAAAACTAAAAGCCAGCAAAGATTGAATCGAACCACTTTTTAGTTCAAATTCAACTTCATATATGTCTTGTTTCGCAGTCTGAGTACGAATTTCACCAATATCAATGCTGATTTCGATTTCTGCATCTTGGTATTCGATCACACGGAACGTACGTTGAATGTCAGTTTCAAACTGAAGTTTGAGTTGTTCACGATGTTCGCCCAAAGCATTTTGTAAAATGTGTAATGCTTCAGGATTGTCTTGATAAATCGCTAAATTTAACTCAGGGGCTTGTTCTAGTTCACCAAGATCATGATTATCTTCAAAGCGATGCAGTTGGCTTTTCCCCATTGCTTTGAGAGTTTGAATCCATTTCGTTCCCTCTAAACGCTGACGTAATGCAGCCGAATGTTGCGCCAACAACTTATCTTCGGTGTCATAATATTTGGCTTGTAATTGAATCGTTTCAGATTTTTTGGGATCTAATGCTTTGAGCAACGCATGGCGACGAGTTTCTGGAATCTGAAATTTTAACTCAACTTCAAGCATGGAATTTTCCTAAACGACCAAAAATAAAAAGAATAAAATGTCATATCAATATTTCAAAAAGCATTTAAAAATAACAATTCAAAAATCGTTGAGAATTGACACATTGAAATTGTAACGGATATTGCAAAATAAAGCAGATGAATCCTGTGTTGATCTTGCAAGAATTCGCCATATTGTGCTGAAAAGGACATTGCCTTTTTTTAATGCAAACTATACAGTGAAAGGGATAAAAAATATTCAAAAGGATCTGCTATGAATAGCCATGTTGAGCCAAAACGGGATCTATCCGTTCAGCCACAATTTCAATTACCGATTAAAAATTATTCTGAATTTTACCGTTTTTATTTAACGGAACATCGCAACATTACCAGTCGCCGTCTACATGCATTGGGTAGTAGTGTGGGTTTATATTTTTTTAGCAAAGCGATTCGCCAACGCAAAGCCAAATATGTTGTTTATGGTTTAGTGTCAGGTTATGCCTGTGCATGGGTTGGACACTTTATCTTTGAACAAAATAAGCCTGCGAGTTTTAAACAACCTTTATATAGTTTTATTTCGGATTGGCGCATGTTGTCGGATATTTTACGGGGCAATCTGAGCTTAAGAGATCGTACACGAGATAAAATCGAAAGCTAAGCGTGATGTAAATTTAAAAAGTAAAGTGAAAAATAAAACTTCTTTTATTTTAGTGGATTAAATTAATTTATACGAAATAAAAGAAGTAATTAAACATGATAAAATAAAATTGTGAGGGGAAATATGGCGAAAATTGAATTGACTCCACCAGATGCATTGCCTTTAGTTGAAGAAAAACAAGTGGGTGGGGCGGTAAAGATCAAGCCAGAAGTTGTACAAAATTTAAATTTACAAGTTGAACAATTTTTACAGCATTTAATTGAATTACCTGTACATGAAAAATCATTTCAAGACAAAGTGAATGCCGTACATCAGTTGGGGACGAGTAGCGTTAAAAAATCATCTCGTCTAAGTCATCGCTTGTTGTCTCGATCTTTAAACCAATTGAATGATGATGCTGAAAGTCAAAATATTAGCCAAAGTTTGGTCGATCTTAAACAAACATTAGATAGTTTAAATCCTGCCAATAATCAAAAGTTTTTTGCTGTACGTAAATGGCTAAAATTTTTACCTTTGGGTGAGCGTGTTGAAGATTATTTTGATAAATATAAATCATCAGAAGAACATTTAAATGTCATTTTAATCAGTTTAGAAAATGGCAAAGATGAGCTGATTAAGGATAATATTGCGTTAGAACGTGATAAGCGTACCATGTGGGACACCATGCAAGAACTTGAACAATATAGTTATATTGGGCAAGAATTGGGGCAGAAAGTGGAACATGTGATCGAGAATGTTCGCCAGTCTGACCCGCAGAAAGCTATGGTGCTGCAAGAAGAAGTTTTATTTTATGTCAAACAAAAAGTAACCGACTTGATGACTCAGCAAGCAGTCAGCGTGCAAGCGTATATGTCATTAGATTTGATTCGTAAGAATAATCTAGAGTTGATCAAAGGCGTTGATCGTGCGCTGATGACCACTGTATCTGCATTACAAACGGCGATGGTGGTTGCTCAAGCGCTTTCAACGCAAAAACTTGTGTTAAATCAAGTCAAAATTATCAATAGTACGACTGAAGATTTGATCGTTTCCACCAGTAAAATGTTGAATCAGCAAACGCGTGAAATACAGTCACAATCTGCCAATAGTGTGATTAAGGTTGAAAAATTACAAACTGCATTTAATCAAATCTTTGAAACAATTGATTTAGTGAATGAATTTAAAGTTCGAGCTTTACCGAATTTACAACAAAGTATGGATCACTTAGCAACACAGTTACAACGAGCACAGCAATTTACGGATCAAGTTCGATCACAAGAAGTAGAGCAACAGTTAAAAGATGAACAGTTGATTTTAAAAGACTTTATCTCTGTGGATGAAAAAGTAAATTAGTCTTTGATTTGAATAGTATCAATATATTTAGAAAATAAAAGCTGCATATCAAATGTAGCTTTTTCTATTTGCATAAAACTAATTTTCATGTGAATTTTGCTTAATTTTAAACAGTTCAGGTTGTTGTAATTTATATTTTAAAAATTGCCCATGATCAATCAATTGATTTAAATCATTTAAATAGATGGATTCGGCAATACTTTGAAACTCATCGACAATCATTTGTAATTGTTGTTCAATGATTTGATTCGGTGTTTGTTGTTGATCCAACACTTGTCGATCTCGTAAAAATTTTGGAATATCAATGAAATGCTGTAAAGCAGGACTCAGATAAGCATTTAGGGTTCTTTGAATATCCATAATTTCATGTTGAAAGGATTGATCTTGGCTATGTTGTAGTTTTTCATTCATTAGTTGCATAATTTCTTCGATATTTTTCAGTTTATTTTGCGCATTTTTACTGAGATGTTGCAGACTGGTATTTTGTAAATATTGATAATTTAAGACAAGTTGTTGATATTGTAAAAAATATTCGGTTGGTGGTTTAGGCACAGTCTGTATTGCTTTATCATCTTCTGGTTGATGTTGCATACTTTTTTCAAATTCTAAATTACTGAGTTTATATAACCGATATACGCCGAAAATAGTGCCAAAGAGCATAAAGATAACGATGAGATTAGAAAACCATGTATTGATCACAAGAAGGATGATAATAAATAGCGCGAGTGCGACAGATATGAAACAAGTGATAAAAATTTCCTTTCCTGAAATTTTATTTGATGTTTGATTATCATTCCTCATTGTTTTGCCAAATACTCTTTGTAGTTTGATTTAGTTTAAAGACTTGTTTCACATCTAAATTTTTTTGTATGAAATGTTGATGATCAAGTAAAGATTGTAAGTCATTTTGGTATAAAAATTCTATTTTTTTGAGTAAGTTTTCCAGAATTTCGTGTTGTTCAAAAGTTCTATTTTTATTATATAAATCAGCATTTAGGAGTCGTATGCTTTGCTTTAGACAATTGTGTTGAGCTGATTGGAGTTGACGATTTAATTTTTTGGACATGTTAAATTTAGCAGACTGTTTACGTTGCTCAATGTCTTGGAAAATCATCTCAATTTCATTTAAAAAGGCTTGGTTTTGTGCATCAAGTTGAGTGTAAATATGCGCTTTAAAATTTTGAAATTGTTGTTCTATGCTGATTTTAGGTTGAGTGATTTGTCCATATGTGACTTTAGATAATGGATTTAAAATAGATGTTTGTCGTTGTTGATTTTGGTTTTTTTCAAAATGGTCATGTGTTAAATTTGGAAATAAAATTCGATTGTATATTGTCATAAATCCAAGTAGAAAGAGATAAAGGAAAACAAAAATGAGTATAAAAATACCAAAAAATTTTAAAAATCCTATTTTGCTATAAATACATACACTACAGATCAAGATTATTAAAATAACTTTTAGACTATGCATAAATGAGCCTGTATGAATATAAGTTTTTAATATTTTTTCTTTTCTCATTGGACTCCTTATTCTCATTTTTATTTTAAAATATTATTTATTGTCTATTTTAAAATCACTTTCTTGTTTTAAACTCTGTTGTAAAAATTTTTCATGATCAAGTAATGACTGTAAATCATGCGTATAGAGCGGTTCAATCTCTTTGAGTAAATTTGCGATACATTTATTGAGTGTTTGTGTAAACCAAAGATCAGGCACGTTATTTAAATTTTGATTAAAGCGCAAACGCTCTTCTTTTGGAATATCTAAGAATAATGTAATCGCATCTAATGTCTGTTCTAAGCATATTTCTTGTGCATTTTTTAGTGCTTGGCGCTGTGTGATCAGTATGTGTGTTGATGCATTTTTATTTTCAATATCTTGAAAAATTTGATGTAATTCATTGAGTTGTCTTCGATGCCTTAAACCTAAGTTAGACTGAAAATATTGTTTTAACTCAAATATTTGTTTAAGTGAAGAATCTTGTGGATTAAACTCAAATTTTACAGGTTGCTTTATTTTGACTCTTCTTTGCTTATGTACAAAAGATGTTGGAGCAGGTAGTGGTTTTTCTTCCGATGTGGTTAATTGGATTGGTTCAGCTTCAGAAAACTGTTCATTTTTATTTTCTAGTATTATCGTTTGAAAAGAGGATCTTATTTTAGAATAAATTAAATTTAAGAGTAAAATAGGGAAATAATAAAAGATTGCATAAAGTAGTAGAGATAGATAGATTATGATGAGGATTTTTGCAAAATTAGAGTGAATTAAATATGGTATAAATATAATTAATGGGAGTGGGAAAATGAAAATTTTTAGAATAAATGAAATATTTTTTTTGATTTTTATATATTTTTTATTGTATAAAAATAAACTAGATTTAGTTTGATTTTTATCATAAATAGCTTTAAATGATTTGTAAATATAATATAAACTTAAATATCCAAAGATAGAAACAAGAATAGATCCAGAAAAAATAAAAATTAATAATCCTAAGAAGCCAAATAATAATGACTCATAATGAAGTCTAGATATACTTTTTTCGAGTGTTTTGTTGTAGATCTGCATTTTCTTAATGTTTTTATTGTAGGTTCAATATTGTTTTGTAGAGTATAGCATTTTATTTTAGCTTCTCTTATTTTTAATCCATACTTACAAAAATATTAATTTTCAGATGATTTATGCCATAAGTCTATATCTCATTTAGGGAATAGATTCACAGTATTTTATCTCGCAAAATAAAATGACGATAAAAAAATAGGGGAAGATTATGAAAGCTAAATTATTGATATTATTAGTGAGTTTATCTTTGATTGCGTGTGGTGATGACAATGATGATGATACAACGCCAACAACGCCAACAACGCCAACAACGCCAACAACGCCAACAACGGATGCAGCAAGTAAAGCATTGATAAAAGAAGTCAGTGGAATTGTATTACGTGAATCACTAGCAGATGGTTTAGTTGACTCTCTAGTTTATGCTACTGATGAAGCAAGAGATGGTGCAAAATGTAGTTCTGGTTCGTATCAAAAAACAGCAGATAGCATTACATTTAACAATTGTGTGGGGATTTTTGAAGACGAAGATAAAGGAAGTGCTTCAGGTATCGTGAAATTTACACGCGTGAACAATAGTAGCAGTGATTATGAGTTTAAAGACTTGACAGTGACTTTTGCAAATGGAGAAAGTCAGCTCATTAATGGAGGATTAAATGTCACTGAAACAACAACTACAGCGATTATTTCTGTAAATCAAATTAAAGCTGTGATCAAAGAATTTGATACGAGTAAAAAACTTAGAACTGTTAATTACACAATTGATCACTATAAATTGATTTGGACACCTCAAGATGCAAAAAATCTTAAATTACAGCTAAGTGGTAAAGTCGCTGCAACAGGTGGAGAATTTGGTGATTTCAATGTTGCTTATGACAATACGAATAGCCCATTTTTTGTAAAATTAGATGCAAATGAAAATATAGTTTCCGCACCATACGCAGGGGTAATGACGATTATAGATCTTAAAAATAATCAAAATATTACCACAATTTCAACTTTAAATGATCAAAAAGCACAATACAAAGCGGTTGTGAATGGTAAAGTGCTATTTGATGAAAGCAAAAATTGGTCCGAGCTTTTAGATTATTAACAGAGAATTTTAAATAAAATAAGATTAGTTTTTTTAAGTTAATGCTGTGCTCCAGACACAGCATTTTTTTGTTTAAAATTTAAGTTCTTATCAGAAAAATGGATAGATTAGCTTTAGAGCAACGTTAAAGCAAAGAAGAGGTATATTGAAAACCTGCACAAATAATCTAAATTATCCAAGATTATTTAACAAATGAAATTGATTTTTAATGGTTTTATAACATGAAATATAGAATAACAAAGGTATAATCAAAAAGATTAAAAAATTTAGGCAGTTGATATGCGCGGTCTTTATCTCATCACCAATGATGATCCGATTGAACTTTTATTGGCAAAACTTGAAGGTGCGATGGCAACTTATGAAATTGCAGTGTTGCAATATCGTCGTAAAAAAGTTGCTAAAGAAGATCAAGCCTATGAAATCGAATATATGAAATCAATGTGCGCACAATATAAAGTGCCTTTCGTGATTAATGATGATTTGGAAGCAGCTGTGAAATATGGCGTGGGCGTGCATTTAGGACAAGATGATGGTTCAATCGTTGATGCTGTAGCTCGTTTGCCTAAAAATGTCTTGATTGGTCGCAGTTGTAATAATTCCATTGAACTTGCTGAGCAAGCCATTGCGGATGGGGCAAATTATGTGGCATTTGGTGCGATCTATGCCACAGATACCAAACCAGAAGCGGGCAATATTGGACTTGAAACCTTGAAACAAGCCAAAGCAACATTAAATGTACCGATTTGTGCAATTGGTGGCTTAACTGTTGAAAATTCAGACATTGTGATCGAAGCTGGTGCCGACCTTTGTGCTGTGATCAGTGATATATTAGGTCGATCTTTATCAGGCGTTTCTGTGCGTACCCACGAATGGGCTGATTTATTTGCAGCAAAAGCTTAAGCTTTTTTGTATGCCTTTTTATTTTTGAGTTGAGCATTTTCATGACTTTATCTGCCAAGCAAGAACAATTGTTTAAACAAGCCAGTAAACATATCCCAGGAGGTGTGAATTCACCTGTACGTGCGTTTAATGGGGTCGGTGGGACACCTGTATTTATTGAAAAAGCCAAAGGAGCTTATTTGTACGATGTTGATGGTAAACGCTATGTCGACTATGTGGGTTCATGGGGACCAATGATTCTTGGACATGCGCATCCTGACATTATCAAAGCAGTTCAGGACGCTGCTGTTGATGGTTTGAGTTTCGGTGCACCCACTGTACATGAAACCACTTTAGCTGATGTGATCTGTGAAATTATGCCTTCGATTGAATTGGTGCGTATGACCAACTCAGGCACAGAAGCGACCATGACTGCAATTCGTTTGGCGCGTGGTTATACAGGTCGTGACAAAATTGTAAAATTTGAAGGTTGTTATCATGGTCATTCTGATTCACTGCTTGTAAAAGCAGGTTCAGGTTTATTGACCAGTGGTGAAGGTGAAGCAACTTCGGCAGGTGTACCTGCTGATTTTGCCAAGCATACTTTAACTTTGCCATATAATGACATTGCCACTTTAAAAGAATGTTTTGCCAAGTTTGGTTCAGAAATTGCGGGTGTGATTGTTGAGCCTGTTGCAGGCAATATGAACTTGGTTAAACCGATTGATGGTTTTTTACAGGCGATTCGTGATGTTTGTGATGAACATGGTTCAGTGTTCATTATTGATGAAGTGATGACAGGTTTCCGTGTCGGTTTAGGTGGTGCGCAAGCACATTATGGTGTCACTCCTGATTTGACTACTTTGGGTAAAATCATCGGTGCAGGGCTGCCTGTTGGTGCATTCGGTGGTAAGCGTGAAGTGATGGAATGTATCGCACCATTGGGTAAAGTTTACCAAGCAGGAACGTTGTCAGGAAATCCATTGGCAATGCGTGCAGGAATTGAAATGTTCAAGCATTTACGTGCTGAAGGTTTCTATGAAAGATTAACCGCTCAGCTTGAAAAATTACTTGCAGGTTTACAAGCTGCTGCGGATGCGGCAGGCATTGCATTTAAAACCCAACAAGTGGGTGGTATGTTTGGTTTATATTTCACAGATCAAACCGATATTACCAGTTTTGATTCGATGTTGAAATGTGATGTAGATGCATTCCGTAAGTTCTTCCACGGCATGTTGCAACGTGGTGTAAACCTTGCACCATCAGCTTTTGAGGCTGGCTTTATTTCGGCTGCACATAGCGATGAAGATATTCAATTCACCATTGATATGGCGAAAGAAGTTTTTGCGGAAATGAAGTAAAAGTGTACTAAATTAAGTCGCTACTTCGTTTAAAATAAGCCTGTATTTCTCTACGGGCTTTTTTTATTTCAAACAGGATTTTGAAGATGAAAACCAAACATTATTTAACCTTGTTCGATGCAGAATTTATTTTAAATCAAGCATATCAATATGCAGTTGAACAGGCGTTTAACGTCAGCATTTGCATTGTTGATGAAACGGGCAATCTGTTGGCAATGAAGCGCATGGATGGAGCTTCCCCTATGACTGCAAATTTATCTGTGGAAAAAGCCAAATGTTCTGCAATCAGTCGTCGATCATCAGGGGTGTTTGAAAATCTGATTAAAAATGGTCAAATGGGTTTTCTGACCATGGATACTTTTTCAGGCATGCTAGAAGGAGGAGAACCAATTTTGTATAAAGGACAATTGGTCGGTGCTGTGGGTGTTTCAGGTGTAAAGTCATTTCAGGATGCAGAGATTGCTCAATTTGCGATTGAGAAATTTTTAACACAAGTGTGTGAATAGCTTGGTAGATTCAGTGAATATTTTTCATGTTTTTATCTTTATAAAATTTACAATGCCTTAATTTCAGATTAGAAAATAGCTTAAGCATTTATTTAGAAAGTCTAAATTATATCCATGTTGAAGAGATTATCGAATGTAAAACTGTTGATGGAGGAGCATGAAATTTTTGATAAAAATGCAATAATAGATAAAATAAATGAAAACATTATCATCAAGTGTGTTTTATAAAATATTTAAAAATATATGGTGTGAATATTTCTATAAATATGATTTATGTGATCTGATATGAATCATTAAAAAATATAAACCCATAACATTTTTAAGGGATTTTGGGAATAAAAAAATCAATTATTTTTCATATTTATTTTATTTTTTTTGTGAATTTTGTCACGTTAATTTTATATTTTACTTCTTGTATCAATAATGCGTATTAAATTTGTGTTGGAAGTTTCACGATAAATTGCTACATTTATGAGATGAAAAATAAAAAAATGTAACCGTTAGGGGACTGCAATGAGAAATAAAATCTATTCAGAAAAACGCCGTACAATCTATAGATTTGTGAACCAAGTTTTGAAAAATTCATTTATTGCAAAACTGATTCATAAAGAGCAAACACATCAAAGTTTAGAAATAGATGCTTTGACGGGAGTGTATAATCAATTTGGTATTAATCAATTTATTAAAGAATTACATCCACAAGAAGCGATGAATTATGGAATTTTATTGATTAATATAGATAATTTTGATGAGATTTGCAGTCAATATTCTCAAAAAGCAAGCCATGATACAGTACGTCATATCGCTCATAAACTTGTAAATAATATTCGTGAAACTGATTTGGTCGGGCGTTTGAGTGATTCTGAGTTTATTTTGATTTTAAACGATATTAATCAAGAAAATATGGCGCAAATCGTCAATCGTTTATTACAAGTTGTTCAAGCACATCCTGTTAAAACGAAAGGTAAAGAAATAGAGTTAAGATTGAGTTATGGTATTTCTGTTTCTGATCAGCAGTCAAAAAGTCAAGATGTTTTGCAGCAAGCAGATCACAACCGTTTTATCATGAAAGGGCAATCTCATCCATTTTATGCTGAATCACAAATTTTTTCTTAGTTAAGAAAATGTCCTATTTTCTACATAAAATCACATTTATTTTTTATTTAGGATACGCTGAAATCCCTTTCAAAATGAAAGGGATTTTGCATTTTTATTGTTAT
The DNA here is from genome assembly GCF_003268395.1 of Acinetobacter sp. CFCC 10889. GTDB lineage: Bacteria > Pseudomonadota > Gammaproteobacteria > Pseudomonadales > Moraxellaceae > Acinetobacter. The sequence continues at coordinate 67,020 of NZ_LQXQ01000008.1, forward strand.
AAATCATAAGGTGTATTTCAGATATATTTTTATAAAAAATACTGAGTATAATTTGCTAATTTCCCTCAGCTTAGGCAAAGTAAAAATATCATTGAACGGAAGCTCAGCCATGTCCATTTTCGATCTTTTAAACATTAAACATCCTATTTTCCTTGCACCGATGGCAGGTGTCTCCACCCCTGAATTGGCAGCAGAAGTTTCCAATCAAGGGGGGCTTGGTTCATTGGGTTTAGGTGCAAGTTCTGTCAGTGCTGCCCGTGAACAAATTTTAAAAACTCAAGAATTGACTGATCAACCCTTTCAGGTGAACTTCTTTTGCCATCAGCCTGAAGCGTTGAATGAAACTGCAAATCAAGCATGGATTGAGCATTTAAAACCTGAATTTGCCAAGTTTCATGCAGATGTACCTCAAGATTTGAAATGTATTTACCCAAGTTTTTTGGACAATGATGATTTTTTAAATTTAGTGTTGGAAACACAGCCCAAAGCGGTCAGTTTTCACTTTGGTATTCCGCATGCGGATCAAATTCAGAAATTAAAAGATGCAGGAATTATCACGATGGTTTCTGCGACCAATCTTGCTGAAGCCAAAGCTATTGAGGCAGCAGGCATTGACCTGATCATTGCGCAAGGTGTGGAAGCAGGTGGACATCGTGGGATTTTTAATCCTGATTTGGATGGTGCAATCAAAACTTTGGACCTGATTCAACTGATTAAAAAGTATTGTCAAACTCCTGTGGTGGCTGCGGGGGGAATCATGAATGGTCAGCAAGCCAAACAAGCCTTAAATGCAGGTGCAGATGCGGTACAGCTCGGCACAGCTTTTGTGCAATGTAAAAGCTCCAATGCCAATGCAGCGTATCGCAAAGCCTTATTTGATCATCCGATCACTCAAATCACGGCGAGTATTTCAGGTCGTCCTGCACGTGGTTTAATTAACCAATGGGCTTCATTTATTGATTTGCCTGATCGTCCTCAAGTTGCACCTTATCCTTATGCTTATGATTTGGCGAAGCAGTTAAATGCTTTAGCTGTTCAAAATGGCGAGGTAGGTTATGGGGCTTTTTGGGCAGGTTCAAATGTTGCTCAAATTCGTCAGCTTGAAGCGCAAGATTTGATTAATCAGTTGGTTGTAGAAATGAATCAGTATTAATTAAATAAATCTTTTTAACATCAGGTTTAAATGAATTTAAGCCTGATGTTGTTCTGCCAACATATAGACCAAATCCAATTCAGGGCATTCATACCCCAAAGCCGTCATGGCTGCTGTAACCTGTCCACGATGATGTGTACCGTGATTAAACACATGTAATAAAGTTGCTGCATAAGGCAAACACATCTGCGCACCTGATGCCCGTTGATAGTTTAGATTTCCTGTGAGTTTTGTCTCATCTAAGCCATGTACAAAGTCAATCCAATTATGTGATTTTTGAACTAAATCATTTAATAATGGCTGTTTTTCTGTATGTAAAATCGTTTCTAAAGATAGAATCGGTGATATACCCTGTTTAAAACGTGCATACCACAGCGTATGCTCACCCAACAATAAATGATTTAAAGTTCCTGCGATACTTTTAAAATACAGTCCTGCATCTTGGTGAAAATCTGCCTCTGAGATATTTTCCAAATGTTGAACCAAACGCCGTGTCGCCCATAGATTGTATTCGGCAAGAAGTTGAAAAGTGGTTTTATTCATTAAAAAAGTTTCATCCATTTCCAATTTATAAGATCAAAGCATCCAGTCCTTCATCACTATATTCATAGTATAATTCCCCTTTATAGGCATAAATATTTAATTTTGCCTTCTTCCTGCTACCCCCCTCATTTATAGAACTATCCCAAAGAGGAATTTTAATCCCAACAGTTTTTCCCCGCTCATTATCAAGTAGACTAAATAACCAAATAGAATATCGAACAAATTGGTCAAAAAACTTAGTTGTCTGTAATTCAGGAAATAAATCACAAATATTAGTGCTCAGCTCAAATCTAAGCTCATTTTCAGTTTGATTGGCGGTGATAATCCAAAATTTATTATGAATTTGAAAAACAATTTTATCTACATTCGATTTTTCTTCATTTGGGTCAACAACAAATATATTTTCAATATATAATTTATCTTCAGGAACTTTATATAACCAATTTTGAAAATCTAGAGCATCCATAATTTACTCCCTAAATAATTTTATAAATACCTGTCTAATCCATCAGCTCTAAACTGATAATATATATCAGATAATGCATGTAAACTTAACACTCCAATCAAGTTTTCATTTTCATTGTCAATAATTTTTAGCTTCATTGAGTCGGTGTATAAATTAAAATTAAATCCTATAAAAACTTGCTCAACATGTGCTCCAATCAAATTTGTAAAAATTAAGTTAGTTCTCCACTTTTCATACTTAATCGGAAGTTTTTTTCTTATTTTTATATCAATATCATCATATTCATGATTAACGGAAATAAACCAAAAATTTTCATTGATTTTAAATATCAACTCTTGGATACAATGATTTTTTTTAGGACATAGCCCGTCTGTATCAAGATCAACTATGAATACTTCATAGATCACCTTGATGCCAGTATTATTTTTTAACCAATTATGAAATTTCCTTAAGTTCATTAATTTCCTATTTGTTAAACTTTAAATGTTTGTTCATAAATCATTTTGTTTCCAGCAAATTTACATTCTCAACTTGCACATCACTCATAATATGACCTTGTTCAAGTAAATGATCAAAATAACTTTCAACCACTTTGGCTTGATCTGCGGTACTTTCGACCCTATACATATTTTGGCGGAATTCATTACTTGAGCGTAAGCCTTTGGTATACCACGCAATATGTTTGCGAGCGATACGACAACCTGAGTATTCCCCATAAAAGCCATATAATTCAGACAAATGCCCAAGGAGTACCTCTTTCACTTCCTGAATATCAGGTGCTGCCAAATGCTCACCTGTTTCCAAATAATGTGCAATTTCACGGAAAATCCACGGACGACCTTGTGCTGCACGCCCGATCATCACCGCATCTGCACCTGTATAATCCAACACATATTTGGCTTTTTCAGGACTGTCAATGTCACCATTGGCAATTACAGGGATCGACAGCATACTTTTAACTTCTTTAATTAAGCTATAACGTGCTGTATTTAAATACATATCTTCACGGGTACGTCCATGTAAAGCGAGCGCTGCAATGCCTGCTTCTTCTGCACGTTTGGCAACTCGCATAATATTTTCATGACCATTTAAAAAGCCCAAACGGGTTTTTAATGTTACAGGAACATCCACCGCAGCAACCACCGTATCCAAAATTCGTGCAACCAAATCTTCATCTTTAAGCAGTGCCGAGCCTGCGAGTTTATTGCAGACTTTTTTGGCAGGACAGCCCATATTAATGTCGACAATTTGTGCACCATTAGACACTTGATATCGTGCTGCCTCAGCCAATTGTTCAGGTTCTGAACCTGCGATTTGTGCTGAAATTGGGGCGAGTTCACCCTCAAAATTGGCACGATACAAACTTTTTTTGCTCATGCGTAAAGTTTGGTCAGAGGTCATCATTTCACTGACTGCATGTCCTGCACCAAAGTATTTACACAATGTTCTAAATGGACGATCCGTCACACCTGCCATTGGTGCAACAAATATAGGAGCATGCTTTGATCGATCAAATAAGTCTTGAATGACCTGATGTTGACTCAACTTTATAACCTCATTTAACGTCTGTTCAATCTACAAATCTTGATGATTGATATGATTTTTCGCGTTGCAAAAAATATCATTTTTTATGATCAAGACGTGATTTAAAGCGTTATGTAAACAGCGCAAAAATGTATCAAGTCACCAAATGTGGAGAACTCGTAGATTCGGGTATTTTAAATCTTGCAGCAGGGCTTGTGTGAAAAATTTTGCAGTAATTTATGATGTTCTACATTCTTACATATCGCTATATCGGATTTACATCAAATAAAGAGCCGATCCACATGGCAAAGAACATGGCAATCAGTCCCCAAACCGTTACACGGATACTCCCTCGTAACATTGAAGTACCTGCAAAATAACTAGATAATGCGCCTAGAATTGCTAAAGAAAGAGTTCCAACAGCCATCACAATTTGTGCCATCCATTGCTCAGGGCTCAGTAATATGGCAAGCATCGGGCAGAGTGCACCGAGTGAAAAAGAGAGTGCAGATGAGCCAGCGGCTTGTAAGGGTTTTGCTGTTGTTATTTCATTAATACCAATTTCATCTCTTGCATGCGCTTCGAGTGCATCTTTTTCCGTCAATTGTACAGCAACTTGATGTGCAAGCTCAGGTGTTAAGCCTCGTTGTATATAAATATGGGTCAGTTCTTTGAGTTCATGGTGTGGATTCTTGGCTAATTCTCGTGCTTCAACAGCTAAATCTGCTTCTTCAATATCGGATTGGGATTTAACGGAAATATATTCACCTGCTGCCATCGAAGTTGCACCAGAAATTAAACCTGCAATACAGGTAATAAAGAGCGTCTGTGCCGATGCACCACTTGCAGCCATTCCTACCACTAAACTTGTCACAGAAATAATGCCATCATTTGCCCCTAAAACTGCTGCACGTAGCCAACCTGCACGTTGCATTAAATGATGTTCGTGATGGGGAAGATGTGTCATAGTGGTTTTTAAATGAGAAGTATTCTTATCAATATAGTAGGATATTGACAAAAATCAAATACTTTACTTAGCTTTTCGTATAAAAAAACTCCCGAAGGAGTTTCTTTATTTATTATATGATCTTAGTTTTTAGCAGCTTCTTTAACATTTGCAGCACCTTGCTCAACAGCACCTGCGGTTGCAACGGTTGCATCTTTCGCAGCCTCTACAGTTGCATCAGCAGCAGTTGCTGTCGCAGTTGCAGCAGTATTTGCAGCATCAACAGTCGCACTTGCTGCATTGTCTACCGCAGTTGCTGTTGCATTTGCAGCATTTTCAGTTGCATTAGCAACATCATGACCTGCTTGTTCAGCAGCATTTTCAATGTGTTCGCCAGTCGTAGCGCCTGTTTCAGGCGCTTTGTCTTTATTACAGCCTACAAGAGCAACGGTAGCAGCAAGACCTAAAGCAACAACTAATTTATTCATTTATTTTACCTTTTAACCTATTATTTTTCATCCAAAGGCGGATATTTTCAATATAAACAAAATAATGAGAAAAAAATATTAAAAATTGTTACTTCAGATAGAAAAATAGAAAGCCCTTTATTTCGAAAAATAAAGAGCCATGTGTAAATCGGAAGAATCGTTATGTCTGGGAAATATTATTGTCCAGAACGAATCATATAATCAAATGCAGACAATGCCGCTTTTGCACCCTCACCAGAAGCAATAATGATTTGTTTATAAGGCACTGTAGTACAGTCACCTGCTGCAAATACACCTTTAACATTGGTTTCGTTGCGATCATTAACTACAATTTCATTACGGTTTGAAAGTTCTACAGCGGTTTCTTTTAAGAAATCTGTATTTGGTAATAAACCAATTTGTACAAAGATCCCTGCAAGTTCAACTTGATGTTCTGTATCTGTTGCACGATCTTTGTATTTCAATGCAGTTACTTGTGAACCATCACCAACCACTTCCGTAGAAAGTGCATTCATGATTACAGTGGTATTTGGCAAACTGTTCAATTTGTCTTGAAGTACTTGGTCAGCACGTAATTTGGTATCAAATTCAACCAAAGTCACATGTTCTACAATCCCTGCAAGGTCAATCGCAGCTTCAACACCTGAGTTACCACCACCAATCACTGCAACACGTTTACCTTTAAATAATGGACCATCACAGTGCGGGCAGTAAGCAACACCACGTGTTTTATACTCTTTCTCACCCGGTACATTCATTTCTCTCCAACGAGCACCCGTTGATAAGATGATGGTTTTTGATTCAAGTTTTGCACCATTTTCAAGTTCAACTTCTACCAAACCATTGGCTGTCTGATCTGCACCAACAATGTTTTTCACACGTTGTAAGTTCATGATGTCGACACCATACTCACGTACATGTGCTTCCATATCTGCTGCAAATTTTGGACCTTGGGTTTTTTGCACTGAAATAAAGTTTTCAATGTCCATGGTATCCATGACTTGACCGCCAAAACGTTCTGCCACAATTCCTGTACGAATACCTTTACGTGCTGCATAGACAGCAGAAGTTGCACCCGCAGGTCCACCACCAATCACCAACACATCAAATGCTTCTTTGGCATTAAGCTTTTCAGCATCTTTTGCAGCAGCACCGCTGTCCAGTTTCGCTACAATTTCTTCCAAAGTCATGCGACCTTGACCGATATGTTCACCATTTTGGAATACCATCGGTACTGCCATGATTTTGCGTTCTTCAACTTCGTCTTGGAAGAATGCACCATCAATCATGGTTGCTGTCGTACCTGGATTATTGATTGCAATTAAGTTCAATGCTTGAACGACATCAGGACAGTTATGGCAGCTTAAAGAGACAAATACGTCAAAGTTTGCAGTTAAGTTCAAGCCTTTGATTTGCGCTAAAATTTCATCTGAGACTTTTGGCGCATAACCAGACACTTGTAATAATGCAAGAATCAAAGAGGTAAATTCATGCCCCATTGGCAAGCCAGCAAAGAATACGCGAGGTTGTTCCCCGACTTTAGCGATACCAAAGCTTGGTTTACGACCATTTTCGCCATCAAAACGTGCAGTCACTTGGTCTGAAAGTGCAGCAACCTCAGTGACTAATTCTTTAATTTTGTCTGATTTTTCAGTGCCATTTAAAGAAGCAACAATTTCGATTGGGCTTTCAAGACGTTCTAACAATGTTTTTAATTGAGCAGAAGTATTTGTATCTAACATGCTAACAATCTCCAAGGGAGTAAATTTATTCATTGAGGCTATAGTAAGCTAAAATTAATAACAGGTAAAACAGTTTGTTTTTATTTTAATGATCTGTTTTTTCGATTTTATTTTAACGGCGTTTTAATTTTATATAAGTGAGTAGCAATAAAATAATATTTATTTACTTCTTCTAAATAATTGCATTAGAAAAGTAGAAAAATAGATTAATTTATTTTAATGAAGTTGTAGAATACAGTAAGAAATAGCTGAAATTTACTGAATAATGTGTGATAAATATATTTTAAATTATAAAATATGTGATATATTTCACATCAATTGGGGCTGATAATAAATTGATCCCTTGATCATAGAAAATTAATCTATGAAAAGTGTATTAATTTAAATAAATTTATAGGTGGATCATGTTAGATGTAAATCTATCAAGAAAAATTCCAGACGACTTTGTGAAATATGGGGAACAAAAAATCAGAGAATTGCTAAATAGCGTTTCTGGTGTTGATTTTGTGATGTTATGTTCTTCAGATGGTTTTGAAATAGCATTGGCAAACAAAAAAAATGTAGCAAACTCAAGTAAGATTGCAGCTGTCAGTAGCTCAATATTAGCAATGGTAACAGCCTTTATTTCTGAAATTAATTTAATCGGTTGTCAAACCATTACACTTGATGCAGAAAATGGCAAGGCTTTACTTACAGCAGTTCCACATGCTAAATATCCGATGGTCTTAGTTGCATTAACATCTAAAGATATTTTAATTGGACAGATGTTGTATGAAACTAAAGTAACAGTTGATAGTTTGGTAAAATATTAAGTTTTTTTAAAGATTTATGTTAAAGATAATGTAAATTAAAAATATATCAAAATAAACTATATACAGATGGTTATATATTGATATATTAGTAAAAAATTAAGTAGAGATAAAAATTTAATATTGAGGTGGATGAGAATAAAGAAACTCAATATTAGTTTTTAAGCAAGGACTCGATTTTAAGATCGAGAGGCGAATCGTTTTAGTTATATTTAACGATATAATTAAAGCAAAATAACATGTTAAACAAGAAAACAATGGGGAATCCTATGGCTCGTATTACTTTAGAACCTTTATCAGATATCGATGGTTTTGTTTGTGCTGCACTGGTTGACAGTGAAAGTGGTTTATCACTTGCAACTGCAGGTACTGGTATCGATTTAGAATTAGCTGCTGCTGGTAACACAGAAGTTGTTCGTGCTAAGCGTAAAGTTGCAAAAGCATTGAAATTAGATGACCAAATTGAAGATATTTTGATTACTTTAGGTAAACAATATCACATCATCCGTCCTTTAGAGTCAAATGAACATTTATTCCTTTACTTGGTTCTAGAGCGTTCTAAATCAAACCTAGCAATGGCTCGTCACGAGTTAAAAGGCTTCGAAAAAGAATTAGATTTTTCTTAATTCAAAAATGCAAAAAATCCGCTGTCACAGCGGATTTTTTGTGATTAAAATTTGTGTGGCGCAAAGCTTAACTTTATACTGATATTTTTGAGATGAAGTAGTTGTATATTGTGAAACAAGGTATTTATCGTCACTATAAAGGTCATTTATATCAAGTGTTATATGTTGCACAGCATAGTGAAACACGAGAAAAATTAGTTGTTTATCAATGTTTATATGATGATTATTCGATTTGGGTAAGACCGTTGGATATGTTTGTTGAAACTGTAACATTGGAAAATGGTCAAATTGTTCCTCGTTTTGAATTTTTACATGAAGTTTAATTTTGAGATATTTTATTCAAATCTAAATATGATGTTTAAAGGGATGCATAGATTTATAAAACAGTGTGTATGGCGTACAGTTGTCATAGGAATGACGTAAACAACTGAAATAATAGAAATAGAAACGATGAGGATGATCTGAATATGAGTTTGAGTAGCCCATTTTTACAGCGATTAAATGAGTTATACCAGTCCTTTATCAAATTTGATGCCACGCAATGTGATCGTATTAAACGTTATCGTAATATTGAACCAGAGTCGGCTTTATTCTTAGCCATGCAGATTCGGGTGCAACAATCAAAAAGAATTTTAGAGATTGGGACTTCGACAGGTTACTCCACACTGTGGTTGGCTGATGCCGCTCTAGTCACGGGTGGGAGAGTCACTACCCTTGAAATTGATGAAAAGCGCACTCAACAGGCAAAAGATTATGCGAAAGAGTTGCAGGTGGATCATATTATTGATTTCTGGGTAGGTGATGCGCAGCATTATTTAGAAACATGCCAAGAAAAATATGATTTTATTTTGTTAGATGCTGAGCGTGATGCTTATTTACATTACTGGAAATATTTACAAAATATGATTGAAAATCAAGGTGGTGTACTTATTGTCGATAATGTTATTTCACATTCAGCAGAGGTGAAAAGTTTTATTTCTGAAGTCAAACAAGATCAACGTTTTATGACAACGACATTACCGATTGGTGCAGGGCTTTTTATTGTGACATTTAAAAACTAAGAAAATTTGTACGTTTAAATCAGGGAGCATTGCTCCCTGATGTTGTATAAGGCATTTAAAATTATAAAATAGAGAGTCGTTTAAAATGTAAATCGTATTCTAAGTATTTATGTACAAAAGCAGTTTTATCACTACATCGTAATAAGTTATTGTAAATAAATTCTGGTACAGGATGGTAAAGTTCACCAGAACCATTGTTATAAAAAATTTTTAAATACCGTGAAGAAGCATTGTACTTCCAAGAAGTCACGGTAATCATTGATCCCATAAGCAACCCCTTAAATTTTTGATTATTTTACAGAAAATTGTTTCTCTGTATGATTTGAACTTAGTCTATTTGTATGTTGGAAAGTATTACAGTTTTGTAACTTATCACGTAATTTTTTGACTATGGATATGCTTTTTTTGCATATTGTCGATAATGTCATGAGTATTGTTGAATATTTCCATGATCAAACTTTAAAAATATATAAAACTGCATGATCGAACGCATATAGCTAAAATTATTTTAGAAAATAGAGAGTCACTATGTTAAAAATTAAAAATTTGTTGTTATGTAGTTTAGTGCCAATAGTATTGTCTGGTTGCGCAACTATGATCTTGATGAATGAACATCCTTATAAAAGTTCAGGAACAAAAACAGGTATTGCACTAGAAGATACTTTGATTGCGATTGGAACTGCAAAAAGCCCAATTCAAGGTTTTGAAAATGCAGTCGTGGTGGTAGGTGAAAAATATAGTTATTTGACTCAACCTGCTGCAAAATATACGAAACAGACTGATTTATTTCAAAAAATATTGCATGAAGTAGATTTAAATTATTTAAAAGTAGGGCAGTTTAAATCACTAGGAATGGCTGAGGATGGTCAACATATAAATTATAGCTTGGAACAAAAAATTAAAGTCACTATGAAAGATTCAAAAAATACCAAACATAAGACTTTACAAGATGAAATCGGATTTATTTTTTATAAGCCTTTGAAGCAGTTAACGCAAGGTGAAGAAAGCAAAATGCAAGCTTTGGGTTTTCAGTGTGAATATATTCAGCAAAACTTGCGCTGCTCTAGACAAATTTTGATTGATTTATATGTGGCAAATCCAGTTCGGAATCAACAACAACTCGCACATAAATTTAATCATCCTATAAAGCTTGAAGTGGAATACAACATTGAGCAATTTAATTATAAACAAGTTGCAGGTAAGGCACTATTGATGCCATTGGCAATTACCTTTGATGTAGTGACGAGTCCTTTACAGTTGGTTGGTTATATGGCTTTAGAATCAGCATTTTAAAGCAAGATGAGGAATGAGATGATTATTGCTTTTGATGTGGCTTATACTGAAAATTTTGCACATGTGGCAGGTGTTGTTTTTGAGAATTGGATGAGTCCGAAAGCAGCTCAAACTTATACACTTAAGGTGCAAGAGATTGCTGAATATGAATCAGGGCAATTTTATAAGCGTGAATTACCTTGTCTGTTGGCATTGTTGCAAGAGGTCAAAGAACCAATAGAGATCATTGTAATAGATGGCTATGTCACCTTAGGAGAAGATCAGCATCATGGTTTAGGGCAATATTTATATGAAGCCTTGGACTGTAAAATTCCTGTGATTGGTGTAGCTAAAAATGAATTTAAAGGGACGCCGAAATATTGTGAAATTTTACGAGGGCAAAGTCAGAAGCCTTTATATGTGACTGCGATTGGAATTGATTTGGATGTCGCCAAGAATCATGTGGAAAATATGTATGGGAAGTTTCGTATTCCTGAATTGTTGAAAGAGGTTGACCGATTAAGTAGAGCAATACCATAATAATCTAAGCTTTATTAAACTGTTGTAAATTAAAATTATTTAATAATTTTTATTGTGAAAAAAAGGTTTGGAAAAAATGGATCAAACACTGAGTGACCAAAGAAATGCAATCAATTATATTGAGTTTAATGTTAGAGACATTCAAAAATCAAAAGCTTTTTATCAACACTTAGGTTGGACTTTTATTGACTTTGGATCAGCGTATTGTGAGTTTCATTCTGGGGCTTTAAAAGGTGGTTTTGCTCAATCTGACAATGTAAAAAGTAGTGGAGGGGCACTGATCATTTTGTACAGCCATGATCTCGAAGGCAGTTTACAGCGTGTAAAAGATGCAGGAGCAACGATTGTGCAAGAAATTTTTAGTTTTCCTGGTGGTCGCCGTTTTCATTTTGAGGATTTGGATGGATATGAGCTGGCAATTTGGTCTGAGTGAGTACATTTGAAATCATCCAATAAAAAACCACGCTAAAAAGCGTGGTTTTTCAATCAGTATGATCTAATTACAAATTAGATTTTACCAACTAAGTCGATAGAAGGAGCAAGAGTCGCTTCGCCTTCTTTCCATTTAGCAGGACATACTTCACCTGGGTGAGCGTGAACGTATTGAGCTGCTTTAACTTTACGAAGAAGTTCAGAAGCATCACGACCAATACCACCAGCATTGATTTCGATGATTTGGATTTTACCTTCTGGATCGATCACGAAAGTACCACGGTCAGCAAGACCAGCAGATTCGATTAATACTTCAAAGTTTTTAGCAAGAGTCCAAGTTGGATCACCAACCATTACGTATTGGATTTTTTTGATTTCTTCTGAAGAATCGTGCCAAGCTTTGTGAGTGAAATGAGTGTCAGTAGAAACTGAGTAGATTTCAACGCCTAATTTTTGGAATTCAGCATAGTTGTCAGCAAGGTCACCAAGCTCAGTTGGGCAAACAAAAGTGAAGTCAGCAGGATAGAAGAAAACTACAGACCATTTGCCTTTAAGATCAGCTTCAGTAACTTCGATGAATTGACCGTTTTGGAAAGCTTGTGCTTTAAATGGTTTAACTTCAGTATTAATCAAGCTCATCATTATCTCCATGATTGAGGTTAGTCTTTAATTTGAAAGTAGAATAGTGCATTTTTACTTATTGGGGAAATAGTATTTTTTCATGGTTAATATCGGAAAATCCGAATCAGTCAGATTTTAACACTATTTCTTCAATGAATCATTTTGTTCATGCAGCATCATTTCCATGTTATTAAAACATTAAAAACATGATCGCTGAATGACAAAACAAAATTTTAAGTCGTGATAAACATGCAGGTTAAAGGTGCTTTTTTCAAGGTGAAAAAACAAAAAAATATAAAATTAACCACTGTAGTGTGATACAAGGCACAAAGGAATATAAATAAAACAGGAAAATCGTCAATATATGTGGGTAGATCAGATTATTCGTTGTATTGCCGTATTTTGTTTGATGATCGCATCGGTTTGTTTATTCATGGTAGATGATGCAGGAACAGATTTATGTGTGTATGAATATATCAGTCCGAAGATGGTGACTTATTTCAGTGAGTTACAAAGTTCATCGGCGGATGATCCTGCCATGATTGGTGCAAGTGGATTTGTAGGGTTACTGATGTTTTTTCCGTTATTGTTCTCCTACCATCGTGGCTGGTATGTTGGTCTGCTGGCGCTGTATGCATTCTTGCAATTATTTGTTGTTGCGTTACTTGATACTACTTCTTTTAGCGAAATAATTTACGACAGTATTGTGCATTGTCAGCAATATTGGCTTCTCACCTATGTTGTTGGTGAGATGATGTTTATTTTGCTGAGTTTGATTTTTATTTGTCGAGAAAGCTAGTCTAAATGCTTTATAGATGACTCTGATCTTGGTAAGTCATAAAACTTGATTTTAAAAACAGGTTAATAAAATAAAGGAAACAATATTTTGAAATGATCGAAAAACTTTTATTGCTGCGTTCAGACTGGATTCGAAAGATGGCAATCGTCAGTCTATTGCTTTCATCAATATTTGCATGTATGTCCTTTTGGAATAACGGACAATTTTGTGTGATTCCAAAAGGACATACACAACCTCTTTATTTTGCAGAGATGAACGGATTCAGTGCAGATGAACCTGTATTGATGGTCTATGTTGCAATATTCAGCTTGATTGGTGTGGTGATACTGTGCTTTGTAAAATCTAAAATTAAATTTCTTATCATTTCAGGTTTTACGTTATTTTTCCTGATGATTCCACTGAATATGTTCTTTGATGCTTCAGGTTTTAAGATTGTTTATGACAGTATTCGATTATGCCACAACCATTTTTTGCTGCTGTGGTGCTTTGCACTTTGGTATTTTATATTGACAGTGTTGCTTTATCTTTATCTTCCACAAGAGAATAAACTTTAACTCTTTGGACAGACAGCGTAAAATGTTTCGTTCAAAATTTATCTTTAGGAAAATCTATCTGTGCCAAATCAGTTCAATGTCGATCAATTGGTCATGGTTCGGGATCGTCATCGTTTAAGTCGGCTGAAAAAAGGCAAAGAGGCGAATCCTGAAAAATTTCAAGCATTATTCGAAAAATCCAATCATCAGGTCAAAAAGCGTTTTGCAAGTTTACCCACCATTAAACTGAATCAAGACCTGCCTGTAACCCAATATGCAGATAAATTGATTGAAGCGATTCAAAACAATCAAATTATTATTGTGGCAGGGGAAACAGGTTCAGGTAAAACCACACAGCTTCCTCAAATTGCAATGCTTGCAGGGCGTGGCTTAACGGGCATGATTGGTCATACCCAACCGCGTCGTTTGGCGGCTCGTAGCGTATCTCAACGTATTGCTGAAGAAGTGGGGCAAAAACTCGGTGAATCTATTTCCTTTAAAGTTCGTTTTAATGAACAAGGTTCAAATGATTCAATCGTCCGTTTAATGACGGATGGTATTCTGCTTGCAGAGCTATCCAATGACCGTTATTTAAATAAATATGACACTATTATTATCGATGAAGCGCATGAGCGTTCACTGAATATCGACTTCATCATGGGCTATTTAAAACAAATCGTTAAAAAACGCCCTGATTTAAAAATTATCATTACTTCTGCAACGTTGGATGTAAATCGTTTCAGTCAATACTTTAATAACGCACCGATTTTTGAAGTGGAAGGGCGTAGTTTCCCTGTAGAAGTGGTCTATCGCCCAATTTCAGAATTGACGATTGGGGGCAGTGATGATGACGATTTCGATGATTTTGAAGAGAATCTACCTCGTGCAGTGGTATCGGCAGTGGAAGAATGTTTCCATGATGCGGAAAGTAAAGGTCATCCTGAACATGCGGATATTTTGATTTTCGCAAGCACCGAACAAGAAATTCGAGAATTACAGGAAACTTTACATAAATTTGGTCCAAAGCATACTCAAGTTTTACCACTGTATGCACGTTTAGCACTTGCTGAACAGCAGAAAATCTTTAATCCATCAGGTGGTGGACGACGCATTATTATTGCCACTAACGTAGCGGAAACAGCTTTAACTGTACCGAATATTCGTTATGTGATTGATAGCGGTTTTGCACGTATTTCACGTTATAATTATCGTTCTCGTGTGCAGCGTTTACCGATTGAAGCCGTTTCACAGGCAGCAGCGAATCAGCGTAAAGGACGTTGTGGTCGTATTGCACCCGGCGTGTGTATACGTTTGTATTCTGAGGAAGATTTCCAAAGTCGTCCTGAATTTACTGAACCTGAAATTAAACGGACTAACTTAGCGTCAGTTATTCTGCAAATGCAAAGTTTGGGTTTGGGTGCTGTTGAATCTTTTGATTTTATCGAGCCTCCTGATCATCGTTTGGTGAATGATGGTCGTAAATTGCTGATTGAGTTGGGGGCATATAACGAGCAAAAAGATGAGTTAACTAAAATTGGTCTACAAATGGCGAAAATGCCGATTGACCCACGGCTTGCGCGGATGATTTTAGGCGGTGCGCATTTTGGTGTGTTGAATGAAGTTTTGATTATTGTTGCAGCACTTGCGGTACAAGATCCGCGTGAACGTCCTGCCGATAAACAAATGCAAGCGGATCAAAAGCATGCGTTGTTTAAAGAAGCGGATTCAGACTTTTTGTTCTATATCAAACTGTGGAATACACTGACTGAGAATCGTGAAAATTTAAGTGAAAATAAACGCCGTGCATTTGCAAAACAGCATTTCTTAAGTTGGTTGCGTCTACGTGAATGGAAAAAAACCCATGAGCAATTGCTTGATTTAGCACAAGGTTTAAAGCTGTCTTTTAATGAAAAGAAAGCCAATTATGAAAATCTGCATCGTGCTTTATTGACAGGATTATTGTCTTTTATTGCCAATAAAACCGATGAACGCAATGTATTTATGGCAGTGCGTCAGCAAAAAGCCCGAATTTTCCCTGCATCAACCTTGCATAAAACCAATACGCCGTGGGTGATGGCATTTGAAATGGTGGAAACTTCGCAAGTGTATTTGCGAACTTTGGCGAAAATTGAACCTGAATGGATTTTATTAGCCGCTCCAAATTTATTAAAACATCATTATTTTGAACCGCATTGGGCGAAAAAGCCGGGTGTGGTCAATGCCTATGATCAGATTTCATTATTCGGATTAATTATTGAGCCGAAGCGTGCGACCAATTATGAAAAGGTCGATCAGCCTGCGGCACATGAAATTTTCTTACGTGACGCACTGACCACAGGAAACTTAGGAACAACGCCGCCATTTTTAAAACATAACTTACTCAAACTTGAAGAAGTTGAACGCGTTGAGGATAAATTACGTCGTCGTGATTTGGTGGTGGACGAAGAAACCATTTACCAATTCTATGCTTCGAAAGTGCCTGCGGAAATCGCAAGTCGTCGTAGTTTTGAAGATTGGCGTGCAACTGTAGAGCCGAAAAATCCACGTTATTTATTTGTAGATGATGATGCGTTGTGGATGAATGATCGTCCGACTACACAGCAATTCCCTGACTATTTACATAATGGTCAATTGCGTTTGGCTGCAAGTTATCGTTTTGATCCAAGTCATGATGAAGATGGCGCAACGGTTAAAATTCCTGTGCAAGCTTGCCACAAGTGGATGAAAATATTTGGTCGTGGGGGATTCCGGGTTGGCGTTCAGATTTGATCGAAGCTTTACTCAAAGCTTTGCCAAAAGATAAGCGTCGTAATCTTGTACCAATTCCTGATACTGCTAAAAAGCTGATGAAAGCGGTTGATGCACAACATTTAAATGCGCACATTTTCGATTTCCTTGCCTTTCAGTTGCGTGGCGAACAAATTTCTGCCAAAGATTTTTCTTTTGAACGCATTGAAGAATATTTGATTCCATTGATCAAAGTGATTGATGAAAAAGGTAAGTTGATTGAAAAAGGGCGTGATTTAAGCGAATTGAAAGCGCGTTGTCGTACTGAAACGCATAGCCCTGTGAAGCAATTGAAAGGCGAATTTAAAACATTCCCTGACAAGTTCGTTTTTGAAGCTTCACAAAAAGTCACAGGTGTGGTGGTCAAGCAATATCAAGCACTTGTTACCACCAAAGACTTTGCTAAGCTCGATGCTAAAGATGAATCAGGCATTGTGATTCAGACTTTTAATGATCAAAATGAAGCCATTAAACAACATCGTGAAGGTGTGATTCGTTTGATTCACATGCAACTCGGTGATTTGATTCGTCAGTTGAAAAAGCAAATTTCCAAACCTTTGGCTTTGGCATATTCGCCATTGGGTGATAAGGCGAAATTGGAACAGATGTTGGTCTATGCCACTTTGCAAATGTCGATTACAGATTTACCGATTAATGCAGAAGAATTTGACAAATTAGTCATCGACGTCAAGCAAAAATTCCTGTCTCATGGTCAGGATGCATTGCGTCTGATCAGTGAAATTTATATTCAATGGCAAGAGATCCGCCAAAAGTTACTGATGGTCGATCAAAATGTCTTTGCCAAGAATATAGATGACATGGAAGATCAATTGGATTTGATGAATTTATCTGACTTTGTCTATAGCAAATCTTCCGATGTATGGCAGGAATATCCACGTTATTTGAAAGCTTTAATCTTGCGTTTGGAGCGTTTGCCCAATAATCTCAATCGAGATGATGATGCAATTGCACAGATTGATCCGTGGATGGATAAACTGTTTAAGTTTAAAAATGATGATCGTTTGAAAGAGCTGTATTTTATGGTTGAAGAATTACGCATTTCGATCTTCTCTCAACCGATGAAAACCAAGATGCCGATTTCGCCAACCCGACTGCAAAAAGTTTGGGAAAAGCTCGGAATCAGTTAGAATAGAAACAATTTGAAATATTTGTAAATTTGGAAAAGGAGTTTTACATGGGCATCCGTATTACAGGTACAGGTCTCTATCATCCTGAAGAAGTGATTACCAATGAAGAATTGGTCGAAAGTTTAAATGCTTATGTGGAACAATTTAACAGCGTAAATGCTGAGAAAATTGAAGCGGGTGAAGTTGCAGCTCGTCGTGGTTCAAGTGCAGAATTTATTGAAAAAGCTTCAGGTGTAAAACGCCGTTATGTGATTGAAAAATCAGGTGTACTGGATATTAATCGTTTACGTCCACGCCTTGAAGAACGTACTGATGAAGAATTATCAATTCAAGCTGAATGGGGCGTGATTGCAGCAAAACAAGCGATGGAAAATGCAGGCGTAACTGCGGAAGACATCGATGTGGTGATTTTGGCTTGTTCAAATTTACAACGTGCATATCCTGCGGTTGCAGTTGAAATTCAAACTGCGTTGGGTATTCAAGGCTATGCTTATGACATGAATGTGGCGTGTTCTGCGGCAACATTTGGTTTGAAACAAGCGTATGATGCGGTAAAAACAGGCGCACGTCGTGTGTTGCTTGTAAATGTGGAAATTACGTCTGGTCATACAGACTATCGTTCACGTGATTGTCACTTTATTTTTGGTGATGTGGCGACAGCTTCAATCATTGAAGAGACAGACAGCAAATCAGGTTTTGAAATTGTAGATACGCATTTATTCACACAATTTTCAAACAATATCCGTAACAACTTCGGTTTCTTGAATGGTTCAGAATTGACTTCTCGTGACGATAAACAATTCCGTCAAGATGGTCGTAAAGTGTTTAAAGAAGTGTGTCCATTGGTGGCAAAAATCATTTCGACACAGTTGGAAAAGAACAGCATTCAACCTGAAAATGTGAAGCGTTTTTGGTTACACCAAGCCAATGCCAATATGAATGAATTGATTCTTAAATTGATCGTGGGTAAAGAAGTTGCTGAAGCTGATCCTGATCTTGTGCCAATCATTTTGGATGAGTTTGCCAATACTTCTTCTGCGGGTGTGATCATTGCATTGCATCGTACTGCCGATCAGGTGAGTGATGGTGAATATGGTGTGCTGTGTTCATTTGGTGCAGGCTATTCAGTCGGTTCGATTCTTGTACAGAAGCATGTGGTTTGATGTTGCATAATTCTTCTCTAATATAAATATCAAAACGGTTAATTTGGATTTTCTGTTTTGAAATATAATCCCTCCCAACCTCCCTTTAAAAAAGGGAGGGGTATCGCGCAACTTAGTGTAAGCGGATACGTAAAATTCCCCTCTTTTTAAAGAGGGGCTAGGGGAGATAATTTTTGGATTTGAAATAAAAATTTGTAGGGATACAACATGACCCAAAAAGAATTAAAAATTCAGCACAATTCAAAAATTATAAAAATGATCAGTGCTTTACAACGCTATTATTTCCGACCAACTTTTCTCGGTACTGAAAATCTCGACCCTCAAAAACCTGCCATGTATGTCGGCAATCATACCATTTATGGTGTGTTGGATTCTCCGATTCTGATTGATTACTTATTCAATGAACATAAAATTGCAGTGGTGAGTTTGGCGGATCACATCCATTTTCATCTCCCGATTTGGAAAGAAGTGGTCAAGCGAGTCGGTGGTGTCGATGGTATTCAAGAATATGCCAAAGAAGCCATGCGACAAGGCTATTCCATCCTTGTTTTTCCGGGTGGTGGACGAGAAGTGATTAAACGTAAAGGTGAAGCATATCAACTGATTTGGAAACAGCGCTTTGGCTTTTTAAAATTAGCCCAAGAATTTGGTTATGACATTGCACCCTTTGTTGCTTTGGGTGGAGACGAAGTTTTTGAGTTAGGTTTTGATGCCAATATATTGTTAAAGCAAAAATGGTTCAATAAATTATTGTCCAATAAAAAAATAGGTTCTTTTCTACGTCAGGGAGAAGTCATTCCCTCGATTCCAACGCATATTATCCCGAAAAGAATTCCGTTTTATTTTAAATTTATGCCCCGTTTAGCCATTGATCAGATTGAAACGATGGACGATATGATTGCATTTCGAGATGATCTGCAACAGTTGATTTATACCGAAATAGACAATTTAAAACAGGTTCGGGATAGTGATATAGCAGCGTCTAAATGATCAGAATTTTGTATTTTAATATTGATTGTTTTACCAAAAAAATAGGCTAATCTGTTTTCATCAAAATAAATGAAGAAAGAATAAAAATGTACACAGCTTCTTGTCTTTGTGGGGGTATTCAACTGAAAATTAATACCGAAATTCTACACGTATTTGTCTGTCATTGTCAGCAATGCCAAAAAGCCCAAGGTTCAGCCTTTGTCGCAATTGCACCGATTGAAACGAAAAATGTGGAAATCGTTAAAGGGCAAGAATTATGCTCAGAATATTATGCAACAACCAATAAAAAGCGGGTGTTCTGTAAATGCTGTGGTTCACCTTTGTTTAGTGCACGTTTGGATTTGCCTGATCTGATTCGTTTAAGAGTCGGGATTATTAATGAACCGTTAAAGGCTGAGATTGCATCACATGCATTTACTGACTATAAAGCTGCTTGGTTTGAAATTTTGGATGATCATCCGAAATTTAAGGAAAAATTAACATAATTTGAGAGACTTCTTTCGTAACATAGCATTGTAAAATTGGACAGAATCAGCAGTATTCCTGTGAGTGCATTGTTATTGAAGGTAGAGTGAAATAACAAAACTTAAATAAATTGTAGAATTTTTAGGCGCATACTGTTCCATGTAATAAAAAGTCACATAACAAGTAGAATTTTCATGTGAGGAGTATAGCAATGGATCTGATTTCATTATTGAAAGAAAGAGTGATACCTATTGTTTTAAAAGGTGAAACAACGGATTTAACCGAGAAAAGTACTGCACTGGCTGAATTTTTTCCATTTTTATTGGCGATTTTAAAGGGAAAGCCCAGTTTAATTTCTTTGTTTCAAAATAATTTAAACCCGAGATTAAGTGATTTATTTAATACACGTTCTGAACTGAAAGATCAGTTTTTAGCGAGCGTGAGTCAGCAAGTTCCTCAAGATGAAATTGAGCACCTACTCAATCGTTCAATTCCTGCGACTTTAAATGTTTTAGAGGATGAGGCAGGATCGCATGATCCTACAGTCATTCAACATTTTTTAGAGCAAAATCATGCAGATATTGGAGCAGGTTTAGCACCTTGGGCAAAAGCAATTTTAGCGGCTTTAGGTTTAGGAACTTTGGCGGGTACAGCAAATGTAACATCCCAGCCTGTAGCATCACCAACACATGCACCAATAGTTGAGGAGCAGAAGAAATCTAACTTTTGGTTGCCATTGATTGCATTGTTGATTTTACTGTTTTTGGCATTTTGGTTATTACGTAGTTGCAAAAATAATGAATCCACAGCACCTGTGACGGCAACGGAAAACACTGCAAATGTGAATCAACAGCCTGCGTATTTCCAAATTTCAACGGATCATACTGGTGGCTTAGTCACTTGTCAGGCAAAAATTGGTGATCCGAGTTTCATCGATATTTTACAAAAAGAAGTGAAGCAAATTTTTACTCATGAAAATGGCTGTGGCGCAGATTCAAGTCGTCATTTTAATGCGGCTTTGGTGGATCAAAATTCACTGGTGAGTGTTTTAAAATTATTGAAAGGTGTGCCAAATGTTTCAATGATTTGGACTGGAAATCAAATCACTTTACAAGGCGCTGATACAGCAGCTTTACAAGCTCTAGCAGATAAAATTAAACCTTTAGCAAAAGATGTACAAGTTGTGGTTGAACAGCCTGCTGTACTTGATGAAAATACTGCAGTGACCAGTAGTGTCGATAAAGCCAAAGAAGCACTGAGTCAAATTGATCCAAATCAAGTAAAACCTTTAGATATTGCAACAGCGTTGAATCTGCAAATTATTAACTTTGCCTCAGCATCTGCGGACATTCCAGATGTGAATAAATCTGTACTTGATCAAGCTTCGGTACTGATGAATAAAGTACAAAATGTACAGTTAGTGGTGAAAGGCTATACCGATGCAACAGGCAATGCGGCTGCCAATAAAACGCTTTCACAAAAGCGTGCTAAGTCAGTAGTGGACTATTTGGTTAGTAAAGGGGTTGATCCGAGTAAATTACAAGCACAAGGTTTTGGTCAAGAAAACCCTGTTGCGGATAATGCAACCAAAGAGGGTCAATTTAAAAATCGCCGTATTGAGTTTGAGGTGATCAATACTGAAACAGGCACTGTGCGTACAGTAGATGAACAGGGTGTTGAAAAAACCAATTAATTTCAAATGAAATCGAATGATGACGAGTGACTTTGGTCACTCGTTTTTATTTGCTTTCTCACTAGATTCATTGAAAAATAGATCAAGTGAAATCATTGCTTTATCAAAGAGAAACAGTCCTATGCGTATCAGTTTTATTGGTTCTGGTCGAGTTGCCACACATTTGGCACAAGCATTTGCTCAACAACATGATATTGTACAAATCATGAGTCCAAACTTTGCGAATGCACAAAAACTGGCAAATTTAGTTGCAGCTCAAGCGATCAATCACGTTGAACAAATGAATTACGAGATTGATCTTTGTGTGATTGCAGTCAGTGATCAAGCCATTTCTACCTGTATGCAGCAATTATCTCCGTATCTTAAAAATACGTTGGTGGTACATACTTCAGGTAGTACGCATCTTCATGTATTGGCAAAATATTATGAAAATGTTGGAGTATTTTATCCATTACAAACTTTTAGTTTTGAGCGTCAGATTGATTGGGACAATACACCATTATTTATTGAAGCAGCACAGTCTGAGCAAAGCGAAGTTTTACGAGAACTTGCAAATAGCCTAAGTAACAGTGTATATCAATATTCGTCTGAACAGCGCTTGAGTTTGCATTTGGCAGCAGTATTTGCATGTAATTTCAGTAATTATTGTTATGACATGGCAAAACAAATCGTGGATGCTCAACAGGTTGATTTTAATTTATTATTTCCTTTGATGCTGGAAACAGCGCATAAAGCAACACAGTATGATCCGCAAATGGTACAAACTGGACCAGCAATGCGTGGAGACCAAAATATTTTAAATATGCATCAAGGGTTATTAGCTGATACAAAACGTGATGATTTAGTGCAAGTCTACCGTTTATTGAGTGAACAAATTATGCAAAGACAAGTGAAATCCTAATGTATTGCAAATAGAGGTTGCGCCAAATCTATGTTCATTTTATAGTCGAATAAGTCTCACAATAACAGCTATAATATGAATACACATGCACATTTATTAGAACAAGTACAATGGAAAGATCTTGTCCATTTACAACAAAAAGATGTTTGGTCTGAACTGTTAATCTCTTTGCCATGGTTGATCATTTCTTTGGTCATGGCATATTTTGCATGGTATCCCATTGCATTATTTTGTTCATTTATGTTCTTTTTAACAGGCTTACGTCAAGTACATAATGCTTTTCATTTTGCTTTAGGCATCAGTCGAGAAAAAACCCATTGGGCAATGTTTGTGCTGAGTATTTTGATGCTCGGTTCAATGCATGCGGTGCAGATTAACCATTTACGTCATCACCAGTATTGTATGCAAGATGAAGATGTTGAAGCCAAAAGTGCCCGTATGAAATGGTGGCAAGCTTTTTTATTTGGTCCATTTTTTCCAATGATGTTACATAAAAAGGCATTTGCGGTTGGGACAAAAACGCAAAGAAAATGGATGAGTGCTGAACTATTGGCAAATGTTATTTTATTGATTGTCGTGTTTTTTATTTTAGATGTCACAATTTTAAAATATCACGTGATTGCGATGTTTATTGGACAATGTATGACTGCATTTTTTGCGGTGTGGACAGTGCATCATGACACTGAAGACCATGTGTATATGGCACGTACAGTGCGAAATGAGTTTAAACGGGTCGTGACTTACAATATGTTTTACCATGTAGAGCATCATTTGTTTCCTGCTGTGCCGACACGACATTTACATATTTTAGCCAAGCGTTTAGATGCATATGATCCAAGTGTGGAAATTAGAGAAGTTTTCTAGTCATCTACAGTCTTGTAGATTTTAAAAGCCTATTTTTTGACAATGAAAAATCAGCAATAGCCTTGAGTCGTATTGCTGATTTTATAACTTTTGGGGGAAATGAAGCTTTCTTTTAGTTGTCAGTGTTTAAGGATCATTAAGAGTAACTCACATGTGAGGAGCTATTTTCTTTTAAATATAACAATGCACTTTAGAACACTCAAAGAAGTGTTGTATTGGTTATATATTCTATGATTTCTAACTCAAAAAGCTGAGCTTTGAGCCATATTTATTACAAGTTTCACTTACATCATCATGACATTCTCATGAATTATTACAATTCAAACCCAAAAGATGAAAAAAATAAATATTGCGTAAAATGTTTTTACATATTGAATTTTAAAGAATTTTAATTAAATCAAAAACAAGTCATTAATTATCATAAAAGCGTCATAAAGCTGTAACTTATTTGTCATATTTTAAAATCAAAATGCAGTTATCCAAAAAGTACGCCATTGTGGAAGTTAAGTACTTATAATTGCAATTAAGAAAGAGAGAAAAGAATGCGCTTAAATCATATCGCAATTGCTTTAGCAGTTTCAGGGGCAGCAGTAGCATCTACAACACACGCAGCTCGTGATACGATCCAAATTGCTGGTTCTTCAACTGTACTTCCATATGCGAGTATTGTAGCTGAAGAATTTGGTAATACATTCCCGCAGTTTAAAGCACCTGTTGTTGGCTCTGGTGGTTCTTCTGCAGGTTTAAAACAATTCTGTTCTGGTGTGGGCGACAACACGATTGATATCGCAAACGCTTCTCGTAAAATTAAAGATACTGAAATTGCTGCATGTAAAAAAGCAGGCGTAAACCAAATCTTAGAAATCAAAATTGGTTATGATGGTATCGTATTTGCTTCAAACTCAAATAAAGCAGCGTATAAATTACGTCCACAACATGTATTTGCAGCTTTAGCCGCTGAATTACCTTCAAACGGTAAAATGGTGCCAAACCCATATACACGTTGGAACCAAATCGACAAAGCATTACCAAATGAACCGATTACTTTGGTAATTCCAGCATCGAATCATGGTACACGTGAAGTCTTCCAAGAAAAAATGGTTGATGCAGGTTGTGAAGCATATGAAGCAATCAAAAAATTAGACAAAGATGCGATGAAGAAAGCATGTTCAACTTTCCGTAAAGATGGAAAAGTGATTGAAATTGCAGGTGACTACACTGAAACATTGGCACGTTTAAAAACTTCTCCAAGTGCAGTAGGTGTCTTTGGTCTAGGTTTCTATGATCAAAACCGTGACAAGTTACGTGTAGCGACTGTGAATAATGTTTCTCCATCTGAGCAAACGATTTTGAATGGTTCTTATCCAGTATCTCGCCCATTATTCTTTTATGTGAAAGGCGAACATTTAAAATCAATCAAAGGCTTACCACAATTTACAGAGTTTTTCTTGAGTAAAAAAGTTTCTGGTAAAGGCTCAAAACTTGAAAGAGCAGGTCTAATTTCAATGTCTGATGCTGAGCGTGCAAAAATTCTTGCAGCATTCAAAGCAGGTCAAGGCGTTAAATAATTTTAAAAGATAAAAAGGCTAATGGTGGGTGACTGCCATTGGCATTTTTTGCTAAGCAGTGTTTTTTCAAGCACGACATTGAGAAAACTGTGGAGAATGCATGAATCTGCTACTTATTGGCGTGTTATTGGCTCTCGTGGCAATCGCGTATCAAATCGGATTAAGTAAAAGTCGAAATATAGCGGGTAAAGGGAAAAACTCAGCTACCTTACATTCACGTCCAGGTTACTATGGGGCACTGGTTGCTTTGTGGTGTGGGATTCCAGCATTTTTGATTTTAATTGTATGGAATCTGGTTGAGCCTAATTTATTAAAACAGATTATTTTAAATCATGTTCCTGCATCAGTTGTCGCATCTTCCGATCATGCTAGTCTTCAAGTTCTTGTTGAGCGTGTTAAAGCGATTGCTTCTGGCTTTGGGGTGAGTGATACACCTGCTGCATATGAAGTTGCCGCAGCTGCAGAGTTAAAGAAAGTTCAAACAATTGGTTCATTTGCTAAATTTGCTGTGGTGATTTGTGCAGCATTACTTGGTTTAGTTTGGGCGAAAAAGCGTGTCGAAAAACAATACAGAGCACGTAATAAAGTTGAAAAAGCCATTAATGTGGCATTGGCACTATGTTCTGGTGTTGCGATTTTAACCACAATTGGTATCGTGATGTCGATGTTTAGTGAAGCAATGCGCTTCTTCCAATTTGTCAGCCCATTAGAATTTTTCTTAGGCACAGAATGGAATCCTGGCTTCAGTACATCAGGAAGTGCGGAAGGAAGTTATGGTTTATTACCACTTCTTTGGGGCACACTCATGGTCAGTATTGTGGCACTTGTGGTTGCAGTTCCTATTGGTTTAATGATTGCAATTTATTTGGCTGAATATGCTTCTCCTCGATTCCGTTCTTGGGCAAAACCAGCCATTGAAATTTTAGCGGGTATTCCAACCATCGTGTATGGCGTATTTGCCTTGATGATCATTGGTCCATTTTTCAAAATGGCAGGTGATACGATTGGTTTGAATATTAATGCAACCAGCGCATTAACTGCAGGTTTCGTGATGGGGATTATGATCATCCCATTCGTATCATCATTGTCTGACGATATTATTACCCAAGTGCCACGAGCTTTACGTGATGGTTCTTTGGGACTAGGTGCAACTAAGTCTGAAACCATTCGCCGTGTGGTGATGCCTGCTGCATTGCCTGGTGTTATTGGTGCATTCTTGTTGGCTGCATCTCGTGCGATTGGTGAGACTATGATTGTGGTCTTGGCAGCTGGGAATAGCCCATTATTGCATGTTAATCCACTTGAAGCAGTTTCAACAGTGACAGTCACAATCGTCAACCAATTGACAGGTGATACAGACTTTGCAAGTCCACAAGCATTGGTGGCATTTGCCTTAGGTTTGACTTTGTTTGTGATTACATTGGGTCTAAATATCGTTGCACTTTACATTGTGCGTAAATATCGTGAGCAATACGAATGAGTACATCAAATACATCTCCAGTGGATCAAAATGTATTTGATCCTCGTTTAGCAGAAGAATTACGCCAAAAGCGTAAAGCAAAAATTGAAAAATCGTTGGCTTCGCGTCATCGTACTGAAAAATCTTTCCGTTTCTTTGGTTTAGCTTCAGTGATCATTGGATTAGCATTTGTTGCATTACTTTTTGGAAGCATTTTAGCCAAAGGTTTACCTGCATTTTGGCAAGCAAGTGTCAATGTTCCTGTCTATTTTGATCCAAAAATCATTGATGCAGGTCCACAGCCAACACAGTCTCAAAATGAATCGCCAGCACAATTTCAAGAACGTTTTGTGGAATGGCAAACCAAGATGGGGATGGTTGATTGGGATGCTTTACTTGTAAATGGTATGATTACAAAAGACCCGAAATTAGCAGAATATCGTGATGATTTGGGGAGTATTTACACCAGTTCAGAAGCATATCGCTTACGTGATATGGTGATGAAAGATCCTGCATTGATTGGTCAAAAGAAAGATGTAAAAGTCTTGGCAGATGCAAATATTGATGTGTGGCTTGCAGGTAATATTGACCGTACTTTACCTGATGATCAGCAACAATTAAGTCCTGAAGTGCGTAAATTAGCCGATACGATGGTGGCATCGGGTGATATGGATCGTACTTTCAATACACAATTATTCACCAATCCAGACTCTCGCAGTTCTCCTGCAACGGCAGGTTTAGCGGGTGCATTCATGGGTTCATTGTTCATGATGCTGATCGTGATTTTTATCTCGATTCCAATCGGTGTAGCATCTGCGGTTTACCTTGAAGAATTTGCAAAACAAAACTGGTTAACGGACATCATTGAAGTCAATATTAATAATTTGGCTGCTGTTCCTTCGATTGTATTTGGTTTGTTGGGTGCTTCGATCTTTGTAGGTTGGATGCATATGCCAATTTCTGCACCATTGGTTGGTGGTTTGGTCTTAAGCCTAATGACTTTACCTACAGTCATCATTACTACACGTGCTTCATTAAAAGCTGTACCACCTTCGATTCGTCAAGCCGCTTTGGGTCTCGGTGCATCACGTGTACAAACCATTTTCCATCATGTTTTACCTTTGGCTTTACCTGGTATTTTAACGGGTGCGATTATTGGTGTTGCACAAGCACTCGGTGAAACTGCACCGTTACTCTTGATTGGGATGAGCGCATTCGTTGCGAATATTCCTGCAACGCCTTTAGATCAATCAACGGCTTTACCTGTACAAGTATTCTTATGGCAAGGTAATGAATTACGTAACTTCTTTGAGGGGCGTACTGCGGCTGCCATTATTGTATTACTTGGCTTAATGATTTTACTCAATAGCTTTGCAATTTGGTTGCGTAAGAAGTTTGAAGTACGCTGGTAATTGAGGACAAAATATGAGTACTCTAGATATTAAAAATTCCTTAGAAAAGGATCAATCCGTGAATCAAGATCACACACAATTTACGTCTCAAGAAACTGAGCAAAAACGCCCTGCGACTTCATTTGTTTCGCAATTTGACTCAAATAGTACGCCTAAAAAAGATCCAGCAACGACTGTGAAAATCAGTGCGCAAGATGCCCATGTGTATTATGGTGACTTTGAAGCGATCAAAGGCATTGATTTACAAATTTATGAAAATGAAGTAATTGCTTTTATTGGACCTTCAGGTTGTGGTAAATCAACATTCTTACGTACTTTAAATCGTATGAATGACACCATTGATGGCTGCCGTGTTACAGGTAAAGTGACTTTAGATAATCAAGATATTTATGATCCAAATCTTGATGTGGTATTGCTTCGTGCACAAGTGGGAATGGTGTTCCAAAAGCCAAACCCATTCCCAAAATCAATTTTTGATAATGTTGCCTATGGTCCAAAACTTCATGGTTTAGCACGTGATAAATATGACATGGAAGAAATTGTTGAAAATAGTTTACGTAAAGCAGGTTTGTGGGACGAAGTAAAAGATCGTTTGAACCAACCTGGTACAGGTTTGTCAGGTGGTCAACAGCAACGTTTATGTATTGCACGTACAATTGCTGTCAGTCCTGAAGTGATTTTGATGGATGAGCCATGTTCTGCGCTTGACCCGATTGCAACAGCAAAAGTAGAAGAATTGATTTCTGAATTGTCGAATCAATATACGATTGCGATTGTGACGCATTCAATGCAACAAGCAGCACGTGTATCTGATCGTACTGCTTATTTCCATTTAGGTGATTTGATCGAAGTAAACTCAACTGAAAAAGTGTTTACACAGCCCGACCATCAGCTTACAGAAGCGTATATTACGGGTCGTTTTGGTTAAGCCTATATTTTCATGATTGAATAAAATGTCTAAAAAAGCCCCTGATTAATTCAGGGGCTTTATTTATGGAGCTTAAATTTATATCCGCAGTTTATTTAGCCTTCGCTTGCGTCATTGGAGTGGCTTCAGTCGTTATTTCACTACCGTTTTCTTCAGATGGTTCTACTGCCTTTTTCTTTGCAGATTTTTCCTTGTCTTTTTTCTTCTTCTTTTTGTCTTTTTTCTTTGGTTCTTCCTCGATTTCGACACCATCTTCAAGCGCTTGCCAGTACTCAAGTTGTGCCATCACTGCAGCATAGATCGAGCCTTTGCTATAGCGACCTTTTTTATCAAGTGTACCAACAGGGCGAGCCATTAAAATTTCAAGGGCTTGGTCAATGGTGTCAATCGCATGAATATGAAATTGTCCTTGTGCAACTGCATCAATTACATCTTGGCGAAGCATCAGATGCTGCATATTTTGACGTGGAATAATGACACCTTGTTTGCCTGTAAAACCTTGTAATTTACAAGCATCAAAGAAGCCTTCAATTTTGGCATTTACGCCCCCAATGGGTTGAACTTGACCTAATTGATTCATTGAGCCTGTGATTGCCCAAGACTGATCAATTGGTAGTTGGCTAATTGCAGAAATGAGTGCAGACAACTCAGCAACTGTTGCGCTGTCACCATCGACTTGACCATAACTTTGTTCAAATGCCAAAGCTGCTGAGAAGTGCAGAATTTGTTCACGTCCAAAGTGTGCTTTTAAGAAACTTGACATCAATAACACACCTTTGGCATGTAGCGAGCCACCTAATTCCACACTGCGTTCAATGTCAAGAATATCACCACCACCTTGATATACCGAAGCTGTCAAACGTGAGGGTAAACCAAATTCGACATCAGCATATTGAATCACCGAAAGGGCATTAATTTGTCCTAAACGATGACCTTTGGTTTCAATCAATTGTGTGCCACGTGACAAGTCTTGCCAATACAATTCTCTTAAATAGCCTAAGCGATATTGACGATGCTTCAATGCCGTATTGATATGCTGTGCTGTAACCATTTTTTCTTGTTGCTGCGCAGCATGGTGATGGGACTCACGAATTAGATCACCTAAAGTTGATGCGTGTAGAGACAATGAACTTTGGTCTTCGGCTTGACGACTTGAATCAGTGAGCAATGCGGACAGGGCAGAACGATCAAAAGGCAATAATTTGTCTTGCTGCACATAGTCGGCAATCAATTGCATATAGGCTTGTTCATTTTCGTCATTACGTTGTAATGTATCTGTAAAGTCAGCACGAATTTTAAAAACGCTACCAAGTTCAGGCTCTACCTCTAAAATCTCATAATAGATTTCAGGTTCAGCCATTAGAATGACTTTGAGATTCAGTGGAATAGATTCTGGCTCAATGGAAATACTGCCTGTTAAAGTCAGCATGTGTTCCAGTGAAGAAAGTTTGAGTTGTCCTGATTTTAATGCACGTTTTAACCCTTGCCATGCATAAGGTTGCTCAAGTAATTGTTCCGCTTCAAGCATCAAAAAACCACCATTGGCTTGATGCAAAGTCCCCGGGCGAATCAAGGTGAAATCTGTGGTAATTGTGCCATTTTGCGTGAGTTGTTCAACATGTCCCAATAAATTGTAATGTGTTGGAAAATCTTCAAAAATGACAGGTGCGCCAGAATTGGCTTTATTACTAATCACCACGTTGGCTTGATAGCGAGCAGGCACACGATTGAACAAAGAGGGAGAAAACTCAACACCTTCTTGGTCGATCACTGTCTCCACATTTTCAATAATATCTTGTGCATATAGTTTTAAGTATTGTTCTAAACCTTGTACGCCATCAAATTTATTTAAAATTTGTTCCATACGAGGAATGATCACTTGTTTGGCTATATCACGGTTCAGTTCAGACACTTGATCACGGGCATCATCTTCAAGATCACCAAGTTGTAAACCTAAACGTTCTAATTTTTTATCCATATAGCGGATATTGGCATTGATTTCGGCACGTTCTTTATTTGTAAGAGCATTTAGATCTTCTTGAGACATTTCTTGTGCTTTATCATCAATATAATGCACAGGCACAAACATGTGTTCATCGTGACGATTAATGAGTTTTAAATCCAGAATTTCGCCTTCTTTGGTCAGTTCAACTAATGCTTGTTGTTGCTCATTGCCTGTAACTTGGCGAATTTGTTCAATGCGATTGTGATAGGTTTCAGCACTAAAACGGCGTTCAAGTTGTTTTAAAATGGTTTGCCAAGCTTGATGCAGTAAAGCTTGGAATTTACTGCCTTGTCCTGCTGGGAAACATAGCGCTAAAGGCTGACGTGCATTTTTAAAATTATTAACATAGACCCAATCATCAGGCGTAGGCATGGTTTTGGCATGTTGCTGGAGTAAACGCTTAATCATGGTGCGTTTACCTAAGCCTGCTGTACCAACTGCAAAAATATTGTAGCCAGAATAAGGTAAAGAAATACCTGCTTCAACAGAAGCACGTGCACGATCTTGACCTAAAAAGTTGTTTAATGGTTTGATACGTTTGGTTGAAAATGGAATATTTGAGCTATTTGGAATATGCGTCAGTTGTTCTGGTTTTAAGGCTGTTTTCGTCAAGGTATTTTGAATTTCCGTCTGGTCAAATACTGAGGCTAAAGTGGATTCGATTTGTTTTGAATGATTTGTTGTGGTTACAGTTGAAACAGTGCTTGAACTTAATTGGTCGTGTCTTTGGGTCACAGGTGAAATCCAAAACTAAATAGAAGTTGAAAGCTTTAAGGTATACAGGTTTGCCCTAAAAGATCAAGCGTTGATGCTGTAAATAACAACAAATTTGCTGCTTGGTTTCATAAAAGTGATTGAAACCATTTGCATTAAGCGGTTGAATAGCATTATTTCATTTTGCAGAAAATAACAACCGAATGTCTACGCAAAACTCAGCTCAATTGCCTGAACAAAAAACAGGCTGGAAATCTGCTTTTCTCGCATTTCTAGATCGACGTGCCTTGATCATGTTATTCCTTGGTTTTTCCGCAGGGATTCCGATTTTACTGATTTTCTCAAGTCTGTCTTTGTGGTTAGGTGAAGCAGGCATTGATAAAAGCGCAGTGACTTTTTTTAGCTGGGCGGCATTGGGCTATTCATTTAAATTTGTTTGGGCACCATTAATTGATGAAATTCCACTGCCTGTATTGACCAAAAAATTAGGACGCAGACGTGCTTGGTTGTTAATGGCACAAATTCTGATTATCTGTGCGATTTGTATTATGGCTTTTTCTGATCCAGCACTTGGACAAAGCTATTTATATCAAATGGCAATCGGTGCGGTTTTACTGGGTTTTTCTGCGGCAACCCAAGATATTGTCATTGATGCCTATCGTATTGAGCTTGCTGAAACTGAAATGCAAACCGTTTTAGCATCGACCTATAATGCGGGTTATCGCATCGGGATGATCATTGCAGGAGCGGGTGCATTATTTTTAGCAGCTAAACTGGGTACAGCCAAAGGCAATTATATTTATGAGGCTTGGAAATATACCTATTTAGCAATGGCTGCGGTGATGTGCGTGGGGATTGTGACGACATTAAGTATTCGTGAACCACAGGTGAATCGTGTAGATAAACATTATCAACGGACAGATTATTTCCGTTTGGTTGCGGTCTTTTTTGTTGCTGTCAGTAGTTTTGTTGCCAGTTATATTTTTTCAGGATTATTAACTTCGGCATTGGTAGAACAGTTCACGATTCAAGACAGTTTCTTATTATTTTGTGTGGAAGCTGTACGTTTCATAGGTTCAGGTGCGGTTGCTGTTTTAGTTGCGTATGCATTGATTCAAATCGGTGCTGTAAATAAGCAAATGGCACATGAAACATGGGTCAATCCAATCGCAGATTTCTTTAAACGTTATGGGGTTAAACTTGCACTTGTTTTGTTATTGCTGATCGGTTTTTATCGTATTTCGGACATTATTGCAGGTGTGATTTCGAATGTCTATTACCAAGATTTAAACTTTACGAAAGAGCAAATCGCTGAAGCTGTTAAAATTTACGGGGTGATTTTTAGTCTAGTTGGTGGTTTTCTTGGTGGCTTACTTGCACAACGTATGAACATTATGAAGTTGATGTTTGTCGGTGCAGTACTTGCTAGCTCAACCAATTTGATTTTTATTGGCTTAGTAAAATCAGGTAAGCCGATGGATCAAGTGACTGTACAAGTGGGGCAACAGCAATTTGAGGCAACGCCTGATGAAGTGGGTTATTGGAAAGTTCAAGTGCCTAGTCAAACTTTGGCAACTGCATCTGAATTAAACATTCATTCACAATATCAAGATCAATCAGAACAAGTTGCTGTAACCATGCCTTATTTACAGGATAATGGCACAGCACAAATTCAACTTTTACCGATCAGCAGTGATAACACGCTGTCTGAAGCTGAATTAAAACAAAATGTGGTTGTAAAAGGACAATTGGTTGGGGTAAATGCAGCAGATTTAAAAGCAGAACAAGCGATTACATTAAAATTGGATGCTAAAGAGTTTCCTGCAAAATTAGATAAAGAGGGCACATTTACGGGTTCAATTGATGCGCAAGCTTTGCAAAGCTCAGTAACGAAAACTATCACTGCTAGCGTAAATTTTAAGGATGTCAATCAAACTTTAACAGCACAAAAAAGTTATCAAATTGCAGAGAGCAACAGTACTTTAGCCATAGATGTTAATCCAATCCAAGCAGTCAAGGCGAATCATTCAGATGATGCGATTGAAATTAAGGGTAAGCTGATCGAGCCGTATAGCTCAGGTTGGTTATATTTTGCAATTATTGTGGATAATATGGCATCAGGTTTAGCAGGTGCTGCATTTATTGCATTTCTTTCTAGTTTGACCAGTGTGTCATTTACCGCAGTTCAATATGCGATTTTCAGTTCATTAATGACTTTGACACCGAAAATTTTAGGTGGATATTCAGGTACGATTGTCAGCAATATAGGTTATCCAAAGTTCTTTTTGATGACGACATTTATTGGCATTCCGATTTTAATTTTGGTGGTTTGGGTGGCTAAATTGCTACGAGAACATCAAAACTTTTCTCAAAACTAAAAGGTGAATTATATGCGCATGCTGCATACCATGTTACGTGTAGGCAATTTAGAACAATCGTTAAAGTTCTATACTGAAGTACTTGGAATGACCTTGCTTCGTAAACGTGACTATGAAGAAGGTCGTTTTACATTGGCTTTTGTTGGCTATGGTGATGAAGCAAACCATACAGTGCTTGAGTTGACACATAACTGGGATACTTCAAGCTATGAATTAGGCAATGCCTATGGGCATATTGCGATTGCTGTCGATGATGTTTATAAAGCTTGTGAAGAAATTAAAGCGCGTGGTGGTAATGTTGTCCGTGAAGCGGGTCCAATGAAAGGTGGCGTGACTGTGATTGCTTTTGTTGAAGATCCTGATGGCTATAAAATTGAACTTATTCAACAAGACCTAAATGCTCGAAATAATTGAGTTTTGTATATGATATAGCCAAATGAAATAGTGAACATTTCTATAGAAGTGTTCGCTTTATGAAAAAAGCTCAGTAAGATCATTGTTTACCTTTAGGTAAATTCATCGCACTGAGCTTTTTTGTAGGCTTAAATTTCATTAAAAAAACAGGATGTTTCAGATGAATATATTAAAACTGTTGGCACTCGATCGTTTTACCATTTTATTGATTGTGATGGTCATTCTTGCAAGCTTTTTACCTGTTCACGGGCAAGCTGCTGATATTTTTGGTAAAATCACAACCATTGCTATTGCAATCTTGTTTTTTTTACATGGTGCAAAGCTTTCAAGAGAAGCCATTATAGAAGGTGTCTTGCACTGGAGACTGCATGCGGTGGTATTTGCATTTACCTTTGCAGTATTTCCAATCATTGGTTTATTGGCGAAACCTATTTTATTGCCAGTACTTGGGCAAGAATTATACTGGGGCTTCCTGTTTATGTGCTTTTTGCCATCTACAGTACAGTCATCGATTGCATTTACTTCTGTTGCCAAAGGGAATGTTGCAGCAGCGGTGTGTAGTGCGTCATTTTCTAATCTAATTGGTATGTTTATTACTCCGATTTTGGTGAGTTTTTTTATTTTTGGGCAGTCGAAACATGACTATGATCCAACCTCATCCATTATTGAAATTACCTTATTATTACTTGTGCCATTTATCGCAGGGCAGTTATTACGACCTTATGTATTCCCATTCATGCAAAAAGTGCCGAGTATCGTAAAGACCTTTGACCAAGGTACGATTTTAATGGTGGTTTATGGTGCATTTAGTGGGGCAGTGGTTGCAGGTTTATGGCACCAAGTAAGTTGGACAACGCTATTTTATTTAACTTTGGCATGTTCGGTTTTCTTGACCATTATTATGTTGTTGGCATTGTATATTCCAAAATGGCTTGGTTTTAATAAGTCTGATCAAATTGCGATTTTCTTCTGTGGTTCTAAAAAAACGCTAGCGAGTGGTGTACCGATGGCACAAATTTTATTTATTGGACAGCCGATTGGAATGATTGTATTGCCAATTATGATTTTCCATCAGATTCAGCTTATGGTTTGT
This sequence comes from Acinetobacter sp. CFCC 10889, assembly GCF_003268395.1. Taxonomy (GTDB): domain Bacteria; phylum Pseudomonadota; class Gammaproteobacteria; order Pseudomonadales; family Moraxellaceae; genus Acinetobacter. The sequence continues at coordinate 102,557 of NZ_LQXQ01000008.1, forward strand.
GGAATAATTGCCAATTATTGGTCGAAACAGAAAGATTGAAAATATACCTCAATATAAATAATTTATATTGAGGTAATAAAATAAATAACAGGTTTTAACAAAACTTATGAAAAAGTTAATGAGTCTATTAATTTTTCAAATTTGCACTAAGTACTGTATTTAAAGTAAACATGTAATAAAAACATCACAACACCTATTTTGTGTAAATTATGAAAAAGCTATGACATGTTTAATTTATATAGACCACTTATAAATGATGTGGACTCAGGATTTTAGACCACAGCTATAAGTGATAATCTACTCCCTAATGAGCATGGGAAATGCTTGTTTTTGGAGTCAAATATGACACGAAGAAAACGTCGTAATCACTCAGCAGAATTTAAAGCTAAGGCTGCATTAGCAGCACTGAAAGGCGATCAAACACTTGCTGAGCTTTCTGTTCAATTTTATGAAGAAACGCGTATGAGATGGATTTATTGTGAGATTGTACCTTGATTTACCTGAAATCAACTAAAAATTATTGACCGTTTTTACAAAAGCAATTGTGTTAATGGTACTAATTTTTGTTTGATTAATGGTCAACATTACTTTAATGTGGTATTAAATTGCTAATCTGGAGATTTATAAGTGTCTAATGATAAAATTAGTTTTATTCAAAATAATAAAAATATTAGTATAAAAATTGCTGATATCAAAACATCATTTATTGAAAAAAATAAGATATTGTTTGTATTGAAAAATGGAGAAATGGTTGAGGTTGATGTTTTAGAAAGTTTTAATTTAAATATAATAAATGAGAACAATCAAATTGTTTCTTTTTTGAATAATCAAAAAATGGGAGATAATGATTTATTGTTTTTTAAAAAGAAGTTGGAAGAGTTAAATGAAACTTCTGATTTGTCATTATATATAGGTAGTGGTTTAGGGATGGGAGCTCTTTTAGTTGGAGGAGCACTTTTATCTTCTTCTGAGTCTAATAAAATAGACAGTAATAAGCTATCTATAATATCATCAAATCTCTCAACTAATGGAAGTATTG
>NZ_LQXQ01000009.1 GCF_003268395.1 Acinetobacter sp. CFCC 10889
GATAAAGGGCAGGAAGTCTTAGTCGTTGCGATGGATGTGTCAGGGAATAGTAGTCCTATTCAAATTGTAAAAGCACCTGATCTCACACCTATTATAGAATCTCGCTCTAGTTTCACAATAGATGGTTTAATGATTATAGGTACAGCAGAGGCAAATAGTACAATTAAGCTACTCGGGTCAGATGGAGAAGAATTAGGAAATGGTCAAGCAGATGCAAATGGTAATTTTAAAATAGATATAAAAGAAAAATACCTAGTTGGTGATACAGCTACAGTCATTAGAGAAGAGCAAAGTGGGATAAGCAAGGAAACTATCAAATATAATCCCTCTTTAGAAGTCACATGGGAGGCAAATGCTGATGGTCGAGAGCAAAGTCTTTTATTTATAGAAGGTATGGGGAGCTATCATCAACACATAATTGTTAAAGTTGATAATAAAGTAGTTTATGATTATTTTCAGGGTTTAGATCCAAGACCAAGGGTGAATGTATTGGATAAAGAATACAATAATGGTGAAAAGATCACAATTATTAGTATGAATGGAAATGATGAAAGTACAGCAGTTGAAAATATTATATATGCACGTAAAGACATTGATCAGTTGGCACCAGAAGAATTGACCTATGGATTTTCTTTAGGTGGAGAGGAGTTAAGCGGTGAAACAGAAAATGAGATGAATGAGAGAAGTTATAGTAAGCTTAATTATATGAGTGAAAGTGGCAGCGTTTTTGAACTACTAAATGAAATTGATATGAATAGAAATTTAGATAATATTAATTTAAATGTCGAGATAAATTTTTCTGACTTACTTGATGGTTCTACCAGCCAACACTTAGATTATATTGATGATAAATTTATATATTCTGAAAATTATAATTTGACACCTGATTTTTTTAAAAATTATTATATCATTTTTAACTCAAATAATAAATTAGAGGATTATCAGTTGCAGCCATTATTATTTATGATTTAATGAGGAAATTTTATGAAAATTCAGGAAAAATTTTAAAGATATAAATATATTGTTATTTGCCCAAAACTTCATCTGCCAAAGCTGAGACATTTCTGTATAATACGTTGACTTAACGTATAAGGAATCTCTCATGCACTTGGCGGCATTGCATACACCGAGCCAGATTCAACTCAATAAAGATGGAAACTTAAAACATTTCATCACCATCGAAGGTCTTTCCAAAGACACTCTCACCAAAATATTGGACACTGCGGCGTCCTTTTTTAATGACCAAAATCAGCTGATCACCAACAATTTACTTGAAGGTCGCACAGTGATGAATTTGTTCTTTGAAAATTCAACACGAACTCGTACTACTTTTGAAGCTGCTGCAAACGTTTATCAGCAAATGTTTTGAATATTGATATTGCTCGTTCAAGTACCTCTAAAGGTGAAACATTACGTGATACTTTGTGGAATCTTGAAGCAATGGCTGCGGATATTTTCGTAGTACGGCATTCATCTTCAGGGGCAGCACACTTTATTGCTAAAGATGTTTGTCCTCATGTTGCGATTATTAATGCAGGTGATGGTCGCCATGCACATCCAACTCAAGCGATGTTGGATATGCTCACCATTCGCCGTGAAACCAAGAAAAAATTTGAAGACATTTCCATTGCAATTATTGGTGATATTAAACATTCACGTGTTGCTCGTTCGGATATTGCGGCATTGCAAACTTTAGGTTGTAAAGATATTCGAGTAGTTGCACCGAATACCTTATTGCCACATGGTTTCGATCATTATGGCGAAGGTGTACGTTTATTTAACAAAATGGATGAAGGCATTAAAGATTGTGATGTGATCATTACTTTGCGTATTCAAAATGAACGGATTGATTCACCAGCATTATCGTCACAAGCTGAATTTTATAAAATGTACGGTTTGAATAAAGAACGTTTGGCTTTGGCAAAGCTGATTGCATCGTGATGCATCCGGGACCAATGAACCGTGGGGTTGAAATTGATTCAAGTATCGCAGATGGTGCGCAGTCGGTGATTTTGCATCAGGTGACCAATGGTATTGCTGTGAGAATGGCAGTGTTGGCATTGTCAATGCAAGGTCAGTTGCAAGAGCAAGCTTTGTTAGACGCAATTGCGGATTAAGGTAGAAGTCATGAATATTGTAAAAATTGAAAATGTCCGTGTCTTAGATCCAATCAAAAAAACAGACAGCGTAGACACTGTATTTATTGAAAATGGTAAATTACTCACGACTCGCCCAGACCAAAGTCAAATTACAGAAGTGATTGATGGACAAGGGAAATGGTTAATGCCAACCATGGTTGACTTATGTGCGCGTTTGCGTGAACCGGGTCAGCAGCAACATGGCACATTAAAATCTGAAGGTAAAGCTGCTCGTGAAAATGGTATTCTTCACGTATTTACGCCACCAGATTCAAAACCAATCGTGCAAGATAATGGCGCTTTGATTCATGGTTTAGTAGAAAAAGCCATGCTTGATGGTGGTATTTATTTACAAGTCATTGGTGCGCAAACCCAAGGTTTATTGGGTAAGCAACCTGCCAACATGGCAGGCTTGAAAAAAGGTGGATGTACAGCAGTTTCAAATGCTTATGCAATTTTTGAAGATGATGATGTGGTTATTCGCACTTTAGAATATGCCGCAGGTCTGGACATGACAGTCGTGTTCTATGCAGAAGAACATGAAATTGCTAAAGATGGTTGTGTGCATGAAGGTTTTATTGCATCTCGTCAAGGTTTACCAATGATTCCTGCTTTGGCAGAAACCATTGCGATTGCAAAATATCTGTTGATGATTGAAGCAACAGGGGTAAAAGCACACTTTGGCTTACTTTCAAGTGGTGCATCTGTTGAGTTGATTAAAAATGCCAAAGCCAAAGGTTTGCCTGTAACAGCAGATGTTGCAATGCACCAACTACATTTGACTGATGAACTCATTGATGGCTTTAACTCATTGGCACATGTACGCCCACCATTACGCTCAGAGCAAGACAAACAGTTGTTACGTCAAGGCGTGAAAGATGGTGTGATTGATGCGATTTGTACCCATCATGAGCCTTTAAGTGGTTCAGCAAAACTTGCACCTTTTGCAGAAACGCAACCGGGAATTACAGCCTTTGATAGTTATGTTTCTTTAGGCGTGCAATTGGTTGAAGAAGGCTTATTTACACCATTAGAATGGGTCGAAAAAGTGACACTTGCACCTGCTCAAGTGGCAAATATGACTGAAACTTGGCAGCAACAAGCAGGTTTAGTTTTACTTGATCCAGAACTTGAGTGGTTGATGAGTAAAGATAGCATTCTTTCACAAGGTAAAAATACCCCTTTAATTGATCAAACAATTAAAGGAAAAGTAATTCAAACCTTTATTGCTTAGTATCAATTGATTTGTTTCACAAGAGTTTTTAAATAAAGCTCTTGTGAAAATATACAATCTTTTCAATGATTTTAATTTTTAAGCTTTCATTCCTGCCACAATTAAATCAATAATCGAGTCAGCATAATTTTTTAAACCCATTTCATCCTCAGGTTGAGCTAAAAATCTTAAAGCACCTTGCGTAATCATGCCTACCAAGTTATGCCCTGTATTTTCACAGTCTAAATTTGCCCGAAAAATACCTAATTCTACACCGTGTTTTAAATAATCAGCAGTAACTACACCGCCCATATGCATGACACTGTGCACAAATTGTGTCATTTCCGCATCAATGGAGGTTGCTTCTAAAAGCAGTAATTTTAAGGTCAATGGATTTTCTTGAGCGAATTGCCGAAAGCGTTTAGAAATACGTTGGCACTGTTCACGATATTCTTCGATATTTACAAATGCTTGGGGTGCATTTTCATCTGTCAATAACGCCATGATTTTTTGAATGGTATCAGATATGACATGCTGTAAAATATCGCGTTTATTTTCAAAATGACGATAAAAAGTACCATGTCCGATGCCTAAGTGTTTGGCAATATCTGCAATCGCAGTTTGATGATAACCACGCTCAGAAAATTCTAAAAAAGCTGCTTCTAAAATATCCGCTTGTAATTGAAGACGTTGCCGTTCAGCACGACTTAAATTTACTGTTTCATTCATAGGCAAAAAATACCAAAAAATAAATTAAACTGTCCAACAATGGAAATTGACAAGTCATTCCGTTTTTGACATTGTATTCCTATTGTTTATATTCTAAGCGATTTCTATCATGGATCAATACAAAAATAACAGTGAAGCACAAAATTTTTATAAAATCATCATCGTAGGTGGTGGTTTTGCAGGCTTAGGCGCTGCGATTAAATTAAAAGAAGCGGGCGTTGAAGATTTTATTCTTTTAGAAAAAGCCGCAGAAATGGGCGGTGTATGGCGTGAAAATACATATCCAGGTTGTGCATGTGATGTGCCATCTGCGCTTTATTCCTATTCTTTTGAGCAAAATCCTTCATGGTCACGTGTGTTCGCTCCGCAAGCAGAAATTAAACAATATTTATTTGATGTAGTTGATAAATATCAAATCATGCCACATGTCAAATTAAACCATGAAGCCTTGCAAGCACAATGGTCGGATGAAGAGCAATGTTGGATTATTCAAACCAATCATGGTGAGTTGAGATCACAATTTGCTATTCTTGCTTGTGGTCCAATGCATGAACCTGTTTTACCGAATGTTAAAGGTATTCAAGATTTTAAAGGCGAAATTTTTCATTCATCGCAATGGCGACATGATCTTGATTTGACAGGAAAACGAGTTGCTGTGATTGGTACAGGGGCATCGGCATTACAATTTGTGCCGCAGATTCAACCTAAAGTGAAACAGCTCACCATATTTCAGCGTACTGCACAGTGGGTTTTGCCAAAATCTGATATGCCGCTGCTTGCACCTGTACGTGCCATGTTCAAATTATTGCCACTGACCCAACAGTTGATGCGTGGCTCAGTGTACGGAATTTTTGAAACGATTAATGGTGGGATTCAAAGTCCAGCAGCCATGAAACAGTTCCAAAAAACTTGCCAAATGGCATTTAAATTTCCAGATAAAAGATCCTATTTTACGTGAAAAATTAACCCCGAATTTTATCATTGGTTGTAAACGTATTTTGCAATCTAACAATTGGTATCCTGCATTGGCACAAAAAAATGTAGAAGTGATTGCGAGTGGATTAGCTGAAGTCAAAGGCAATACGTTGATTGCTGCAAATGGTGAGCAATGTGAAGCCGATGTGATTATTCTTGGAACAGGTTTTGAAATCGCTGAACCACCAATTGCCAATCGTGTTTATAACCGCTTCGGACAAAAAATGTCAGATGTATGGCAAGGTAGCCCAGAGGGATATATGGGAACAATGGTTGAAAATTGCCCGAATGGATTCTTAATGTTCGGTCCAAATGTTGCGGTGAGTTCATCAGCATTTATTATTATTGAAGCGCAACTTGATTATATTATGGATGCACTCAAACAAGCCATCCAATTGGGTATTCAAACGATTGAGCCGAACCCAGAAATTACACGAAAATTTAATGAAAAAGTTCAAGCCGCATTGCAATCTACTGTATGGAATAAAGGCGGATGCCAAAGTTACTTTATTGACCGTAATGGGCGTAATAGCACCGTTTGGCCATGGACGACATTTAAGCTACGTGAAAAGATGAAACAGTTTAATTTGACAGAATATTTGATTGATTATACCCCAGATACAGCAAAGCAAAAATCAGTAGAAACTGTATAAACCGAATGGGCATCGTAAAGTGCCCATTTTATTTTATCTCTGGAAAATATTCACAGAGCCAAAACTAAGGAAAGAAAATGTTAAAAAAACAAAAATTACAGCATAAGGTTATCGCTATTACAGGTGCAGCTCGCGGGATTGGCTTGGCAACAGCAGAGGCATTGATTGCACAAGGTGCAAAAGTCTGTATTGGTGATGTGGATTTGGAACTTGCTGAAAAAGAAGCTCAGCGTATTGGCGCCAAAGCATTTAAGGTGGATGTCCGTGATCGTGCATCATTTGCGCAGTTTATTCAAAATACCATTCAGCATTATGGCAGTCTGTACGCCTTGGTAAATAATGCAGGCATTATGCCAATGGGGGCTTTTTTGGATGAGGACCCTGATTTGGTCGATGCACAAATTGATATTAACTTCCGTGGTGTGATTATGGGGATGCAATTGGCATTGCCTGAATTATTGAAGCATGGTGAAGGACATATTGTGAATATTGCATCGCTTGCGGGGCGTTTTGCCTTGCCTGGTTCGGCTGTTTATTCGGGTACAAAGTCAGCAGTGATAGGGTTGACTGAAGCGATTGCAGGGGAATTTCGTGATTCCAATATTCAATTCACTGCGATTTTACCAAGTAAGGTACTCACAGAACTTACAGCAGGAACGGAGAAAGCAGCGCGCACAATTCCTTCTGTCACACCACAACAGGTTGCTAATGCAGTTGTCAGTACGTTGATCAAACCACGATTATTTATTGCAGTGCCAGATTATTTACAGTCTGTACATGGTGCATATGCCATGATGCCACAATGGTTACAAAAAGGTACCCGCCGTCTGATTGGTGATGATGGTATTTTGACGAAACTTGATCATTCAGCGCATGCGAGTTATGCAAAAAGAATTCATAAGTTAGCAAAATAACGATACGTCTTGTGTCTGTGCGATCGTATGGAATGGGATGTGTAACATAGAGATGGCTCAAAGATAGTTTTACTTTGAGCCATTTTTGTTGAGACTGAATTTAGCCTTCAGGATATTCCAATTGTTCATCTTTATTGTAACTGGCAAAACGTGGTTGATCTCGATTAAAAACAGGTGCAGGTGATTCCCATGGCCATTGCCCAAAATGAGTTTGGCGATAGCGGGCAAAAGCATGGTTGAGCTCGTCATCTGAATTTAATACAAATGGGCCACGCATTGCCACAGGTGCACCAATAGGTTCACCTTCTAGCCACATAATACGTCCAATCTCTGCACCATTTTTCAAGTGAATATCCACATCAGGTTTCAACTCAACCAAATGTTTAAATGGAATGGTTTCACCTTCAATCTGTAAAGTTGGGCCATTATAAAAATAGCAAAAACGATTTGATGTTGCAGTTGTGGCAGGAATCGTAAGTTCAGCATGTGGATCGAGCTGAATCATGAAAATATTGACTTTGTTTTCTTTGGCGTGTGCCCATGAGTTTTGTGGGCGTTCTAAAGCCTCCTGGGACTTAAATGAACCTGAGATCACACGAATATCAGCAGTTAAACCGTGTGGATCTGTTTCTGTCACATGTGGAATATGTTCACGCCACATCATTTTATAGGCAGGATCTTCAGTTTTTTCTTGTGGTGATGAATTAAACCAAATTTGAAATAATTCAAATGGATTTTCTTTGTCAGTGTGTAAGAGTGGAAACATTTCACAGTGTTCAATACCATTTCCTGTACTAAGCCATTGTACATCACCCGCACCATAGCGACCGCTATTGCCTAAAGAATCAAAATGATCAACAAAGCCACTTTCAACAAAGGTAATCGTTTCAAAACCTGTATGAGGATGCTCAGGGAAACCGGGTACACCCGTTTCGCTGTAGTACATACGATAGGGCTTGTCTTCGGTTGGTGGAGTGACAGGTTGCATTTGTGCATTGCCAACAGGGAAATGGTCAATATGATGTGCAGTAAAGAGGAAAGGGTCTTTGAGATCAAGTCGAAATTCAATAGCTTGCATAGAATAAATAATATTTGAATTCATGTGATGTGCCTTTATTTCTATATTTAGTGAGGAAGACATAGACTATTTATAGCGTATTTACATCATTAAATCGTGCATAGAATCATACGGAGGACATTTTTTTTACAAATTTACAATCTTTTTAGATGACTGAGAGGTTGGCACAAAATGAATGTTTTCGCGAGTTAAGTAATGATTTTGGAAGATTTTGTACTTTGGTGATGAAAAATTATACAGTAAATTCGAGAAGTAAAATAAAAATCTATCGAGGACGAAATATGTCGTTTAAAGGAAAAACTGTCTTTATTACAGGTGCAAGTCGAGGCATTGGTCGTGAAATTGCATTGCGTGTTGCACAAGAAGGCGCGAATGTCGTGATTGCTGCTAAGTCCACAGAAGAACATCCGAAACTTGGTGGTTCAATTTATACCGTTGCCAAAGAAGTAGAAGAAGCAGGTGGGCAGGCACTCGCAATTGCGTTGGACGTGCGTGATCAAGAAGCTGTTGCAATCGCGATGAAGCAAGCTGCTGAACATTTTGGTGGTATAGATGTTGTGATTAATAATGCAGGTGCGATCAAACTTTCAGGGGTAGAATTGCTTGATCCAAACCGTTTCGATTTGATGTATCAGATCAATACGCGTGCGGTTTTGGTCTGTAGCCAAGCGGCATTGCCATATTTAAAGAAAAGTGAAAATCCACATATTTTAAATCTTTCTCCACCTTTAAACTTGGATGAAAAATGGTTTGCAAGTTATGCACCATACACGATTACCAAATATGGCATGAGTATGTTGACGATTGGGATGAGTCAAGAATTTGCCAACTATGGGATCAGTGTCAATTCATTGTGGCCAAGAACCATTATTGCAACAGCTGCTGTTGAGTTTACCATTGGTGGAAAGCAGCTCTTTAATCAAGCACGTTTGCCGAATATCATGGCAGATGCAGCCTATGAAATCTTAACCAGTGAAAATCGTGTGGTTAGTGGGCGTTTGTTGATTGATGAAGAAATATTACGTGAAAAAGGCGTGACTGATTTTAGTAAATATCGCTATGCAGATACAGAAGATGAATTAATGGTCGATTTATTTGTTGAAAAATAATCTAAACGTTATAAAAATGACAGGTATGTTTAAGCAAAGCGTGTTTAGCAATCAATGCGCTTTGCTTTGGTATTTGTGTTTTGAAATAAAAATGAACAAATACACAAAAAAAGGATTATTCATTTAAATAAGGATAAATTTTGACATTGGAAAATAGTCAAAAAAGGTAGATCATATAGATATGTTGATGACAACATTGCGCTTAAAGTCAAAATAATAGGTGAGATTTAACTTCGTGTTTGAACTGGATTGTAAACTACTCAGCATTTTTTATCATATTTACAAGTTTAAAAGTGTGTCTTTGGCGGCAGATCATTTAGAAATGAGTCAGCCAACAGTGAGTAATATCCTCAATAAAATACGTGCTCATTATAATGATCCCTTATTCTTGCGCATTGGCAATGAAATGGTACCAACAGAATTGTCTAAACAGTTATTTCCATTGGTCAGTGAAGCATTGAGCAAAGTGGAAATTATTAATAATTTTACTGTGGATTTTGATCAAGAAGCTTCACATCAACAATTTACCATTGCGATGACAGATGTATCGCATTTGGTGTTATTACCGAAAATTTCGCAATATCTTAAAATTCATGCACCACATGTCAAACTTAATGTTCGTGCAATTACCACCGAAACTAGTTATCAAATGGCAAATGGTGAAATTGATCTGGCGATTGGCTTTTTACCGCATTTGGAAAATGGTTTTTATCAACAAAAATTATTTGAACAGTTTTATGTGGTGATCGCCTCCAAAGATCATCAGCGTTTGAGCAATCAAAGTATTTCTGCTGAACAATATTTAAATGAATCCCACATTGATATTGATGCAGGCATTGGACACTATCATATTGAAAATGAGTTACATAATTTAGGTTTAAAGCGTAATATTTTGATGCGTATTCCCAGTTATTTGGGCGTGGGTTTGGTGGTGCAAGATACCGACTCGATTGCAACAGTGCCATATTATTTAAGTCAGGTGTTATTATCTCGAGGGAATTTACAGATTTTACCTGCTCCAATTGCCTTTCCAACGTATTCAATCAAGCAGTATTGGCACATGTCTTGCCATCATAAAACCAGTCATCAATGGTTAAGACATATGTGTTATGAAATTTTTAGTCAGGTCAATTCGATGCCTTTGCCAAGTCAATTGTTGAATGTTGCAAGAGATTAAACGTTTAAAGTTAATCAGATTGTAGCTCTGATTCAGTTAATTTATCAGGTGTCATCAGTGCTTGATTGACATAGAGTTTAATCAGGCGTTCACGAGAGCCGATTGATTTTTGGTAATGCGTTGAATTTAAAAGTAATGATGCGCCATAAGTGACTGTCCAAATATAAGACAAATAGTCACGAATCGACATGATGCTATTTAATGACTTCAAATGCACCGCAAATAGGTCACGGATTTCTAAAATTCGTGCTTCACGGACTTGGTATAATTCTTCAAATAAGTCTTTGAGTTTACGTTCATTATTGGTTAAACGCTCTTCAATGACATGTAGTAAAATAGTACGGTTTGAGTTCAACATGTTATACAGCATGTACTGTGAAACATAAGTTTTAATGTCGTGATTGTGGTTTTTAGAAATATCTAATAAACGTTTTTCATTCAAAATAATCAGCTCTAAATACAACTGATTTTTGCTTTTAAAATGTTTATAAATCGTACCTTTGGCAATATCTAACTCGGCAGCTAATTCAGCAAGGGTAATATCTTGATTATTATCGAGTAGTAAGGTTTCAGCCATGGCTAAAATTTTCTCTTTTCTGAGTAGAAAATTTTGTTGGCGAACTGTACTCATTTGAATAGTTCCAAATTATGGATAAAGAACGAAAATTGATTATAACAGGTATTATTCTCATTGAATAAAACTATAGTCTAGTTTTAGTGATAATTTTTAATTTTAATAATAAAAATCACGTAAATATTCAATCTCATACTGTCTTGAATTATTTGTCAATCAAACTGAACCTATGAGGTCAATATTTTTGAATAAAATTCCATTTTCAAGCAATTTGATTTATTGTTTTTGTGCTTTTTAACACTTTCAAAAATTTGAAAGTGCGACAGCATGTGTTATGCAATTCGGGATTAAAAAACATATTGGCGATTATCTTTATTGACGTTTTTTCTAATGGGAAAGATGTTAATGCTGTGATTTTAAAGTTGATATTTCAACTAAATTAAAATATGCCGAGTGAATATTGAAATCACGATGATGATTTTCATCGATTTTATTACGTAAAAAGGCTTCTGATCACACAAGAAGTCTGCAAAAAGGAATGCGACATGCCTCTCTATAATGCACCGCTTAAAGACATGGAATTTATTTTAAATGATGTGTTTAAAGCGGAACAATTTTGGCAAAATAACGAAAATTTAGCCCATTTGGATATGGCAACTGCCAATGCAATTTTAGAAGAAATGGCGAAATTTTGAAGAATGTCATTTTGGATTTAAACCGTTCAGCGGATGAAGAGGGCGGTGCACAGTTCAATCAAGGTGTGGTGACTACACCCAAAGGTTTTAAAGAGGCTTTTCAGCAGTTTGCTGATGGTGGTTGGATTGGTTTAGGGGCAAATGAAGCTTTTGGCGGTCAGGGCATGCCAAAAATGCTGACTGTATTGGCAGATGAAATGATCTGGAGTACCAATCCATCATTTATGCTGTATCCACTTTTGACCGTGGGTGCAGGCATGGCGATTGATCAGGCAGCTTCAGAGGAACAAAAGGCAACGTATTTACCAAAATTTTATACAGGTGAATGGTCAGGAACAATGTGTCTGACAGAGCCACATTCGGGTACAGATTTAGGTATTATCAAAACCAAAGCTGAACCAAATGCAGATGGTTCTTATAACATCACGGGAACGAAGATTTTCATTACCAGTGGTGAGCATGATCTGTGTGAAAACATTATTCACCTCGTTTTAGCGAAAACCCCTGATGCACCTGCGGGTTCTCGTGGTATTTCACTGTTCATCGTACCGAAATTCTTAGTCAATGAAGATGGTTCTTTAGGTGAGCGTAATACATTAGGCGCAGGTTCGATTGAACATAAAATGGGCATCAAAGGTTCAGCAACTTGCGTAATGAATTTTGATGCAGCCAAAGGTTTCCTTGTGGGTAAGGAAAATCAAGGTCTGGCTGCGATGTTTATCATGATGAACTATGAACGTTTGTCGATGGGTATTCAGGGCATTGGCGCATCTGAATATGCGTACCAGAATGCAGCACAATATGCGACGGATCGCCTGCAAGGTCGTTCGGCAACAGGTGTGAAATCTCCTGAAAAGCCTGCGGATTCAATCTTGGTACATGGTGATGTGCGCCGTATGTTGTTGAATGTACGTGCTAATAATGAAGCATCCCGTGCATTTGCCGTCTATGTCGGTCAGCAACTGGATATTACTAAGTTCTCACGTGATGCTGAAGCAGTACGTAAAGCCAATGATCGTGTTGCGTTATTGACACCAATTGCCAAAGCTTATTTAACGGATAAAGCGTTGGATTCAGCTTTAGAAGCACAAATGTGTTTCGGTGGGCACGGTTATATTCGTGAATGGGGCATGGAACAGTGTATCCGTGACTTACGTATTTCACAGATTTACGAAGGTACCAATGGCGTTCAGGCGATTGATTTGATTGGTCGTAAAACCATTAAGTCGAATGGTGCATTCATCGCTGAATATATTGCTGAGATCCGTGAGTTTGCAGCGTCTATGAATGATGCTTTAAGTATTAAGGCTGCAACTTTGGATGTGTGTCATCAGGTTGAAGCATTGACGCAGTTTATTATTGAGCAAGCGAAGTCTAATCCTGATTTTTCGAATGCTGTGGCAGTGGATTATTTACACGCTGTTGGTTTGTTGAGCTTCACTTATATGTTTGCAAGTATTGCGCAGGCAGCTCAGGCGAAACCTGAAAGTTTCTATCAGAGTAAGTTAGTTTTGGCGCAGTATTATGTGGCGAAAGTGCTTCCTGATTTGGCTGCACGTGTTCAGCGTATTCAGGCGGGTGCGGAGTTGGTGATGCAGTTGCCTGAGGATTATTTTACAGCGCAGGCTTGATGAGTTTTTAGCTGTGAAGTATGAATTGGATGGATTGTAAAATTTGTAATGAGAGTTCCTTCTCTTGCGCCATATATGGCTCAGGGAGTAGGTTAGGATGAGGGGGATTTTACATAAATATACCTCTCCCTAGCCCTCTCCTGAAAGGAGAGGGAACATCATTACCAATGTAATGCATTCATCAGTGTTTACAGAAATTTATTCAAACATGATTCAAGATGAATTATGGACAGTTTTGAGTCAGTCCGCTGACTCAGAATTCACAACAAAATTGAAAATAGATGGAACAGGTAGATAACAATGATCGTAATCGTAGACGCAGTTCGTACCGCAATGGGCGGTTTTCAGGGTGCATTATCGGCATGTACAGCACCTGATCTGGGTGCAGTGGCAATTAAAGAAGTAGTTGCTCGTGCAGGTTTACAGCCGACAGATATTGATGAAGTAATTTTTGGTTGCGTACTGCCTGCGGGTTTAAAGCAAGGTCCTGCACGTCAGGCAATGCGTCAGGCGGGTTTGCCTGATACAACAGGTGCAACCACAATCAATAAAATCTGTGGTTCGGGTATGAAAGCAGTGATGCAGGCAGCCGATGCAATCAAAGCAGGTTCTGCAAATATCGTGGTTGCAGGCGGTATGGAGTCAATGTCCAATGCGCCGTATTTACTCGATAAAGCCCGTGCAGGCTACCGTATGGGACATGGCAAAGTCACAGATCACATGTTTCAGGAAGGTCTGGAAGATGCTGAAACAGGTTTGTCGATGGGCATTCTTGCTCAGGAAATGGCAGATAAAAAAGGCTATACCCGTGAACAACAGGATGCTTATGCAATCAGCTCTTTAAATAAAGCCGTTGAAGCAGTCAATAATGGTTATTTCAAAGCGGAGATCGTACCTGTCACCGTATCATCACGTAAAGGTGATGTGGTTATCGAGCAAGATGAACAACCTTTAAATGCTAAAGCAGACAAGATTCCAACTCTACGTCCTGCATTTAAAAAAGACGGCACAATCACCGCTGCCAATGCCAGTTCTATTTCAGATGGTGCATCAGCACTTGTTGTAACTTCAGAGGAAATTGCAGCAGAACGTGGCTTAAAACCACTTGCAAAAGTTGTGGCATACGCAACCAATTCACAGCATCCATCAGAGTTTACCATTGCACCCGTAGGCGCAATTGACAAAGTGTTGAAGCAAACAGGCTGGAAAGCTGAAGACGTTGATCTTTGGGAAGTGAATGAAGCCTTTGCTATGGTGGCGATGCTTGCAATTGACGGTTTTAATTTAGACCGTGAAAAAGTCAATATCAATGGTGGGGCATGTGCGCTCGGTCATCCACTTGGTTCATCTGGCTCTCGTATTATTGTGACGTTGATTCATGCTTTAAAACGCACAGGCGGTAAAAAAGGTATCGCATCATTGTGTATCGGTGGTGGTGAAGCGACTGCAATTGCTGTGGAACTGGTTTAATTTCTCAATCCCTTAAATTTTAAAATTTGATAACTCAAGATTGACCAACATCCTTGTACGCAAGGGTGTTGGATGGTTGCATGCTGTATTTTTATTTTTTAGCTATTTTAAGCTGTATTTTTGAGATTTTTTAAATGATTAACGGTTTAGAGCGTATTCGCTGTGCGGCTTTGCACGACAAAGTTATGTCTGTAGAAAAGGCAATTGAACTCATTCAAGACGGTGATGTCGTGGGAATGAGTGGTTTTGGTGGTGCAGGGGAAGCGAAAACTGTACCGCTGGCTTTGGCGGATTATGCACAGAATCATCCGATGAAAATTACTTTGGCAACAGGTGCGAGTCTGGGGAATCGCATTGATGGTCGTTTGAGTGATGCGCATGCTTTGACTCGTCGTTATCCTTATCAAGCCGATCCGACTTTACGTAAAGCCATTAACAATGGTGAGGTAATGTATATTGATCAGCATTTGTCAGAACTTGCTGATAATATTCGTCATAAAAATCTACCGAAAATTAATGTTGCCGTGATTGCTGCAACTGCAATTACAGAAGATGGGCAAATTATTCCGACAGGTTCATGTGGCAACTCTGCAAACTTTGTTGAAATGGCTGATCATGTGATCGTTGAAATCGACAATACCATCAGCCCTGTACTTGAAGGTGTGCATGATATTTATGTACCCAAAGCACGTCCGAACCGTGATCCGATTCCATTAACCGCAGTTGGTGATCGCATTGGGACAATTGGAATTAATGTTGATCCAAGTAAAATCTCTGCGATTGTGATCAATGATTTGCCTGATACTTCATTTAAAATGGATGAGGCAGATGATGAAACTTTAGCGATTGCCAAACATTTGGTTCACTTCTTTGAAAATGAAGTTGCTGTAGGGCGTTTGCCCGAAAATTTAGGACCACTTCAGTCAGGTGTAGGCTCGATTGCCAATGCTGTTTTTGCAGGTTTTGAACATTCTGATTTTCATGATCTGGAAATGTACTCAGAAGTGCTACAGGACTGTACTTTCCAATTGATTGATTCAGGGAAGATGAAGTTTGCTTCGGGCAGTTCAATGACCTTGTCGGATGATTGTGCCAAACGTGTAATGAATAATTTTGAGCAATACAAAGACAAAATCGTGATGCGTCCACAGGAACTGTCGAATAACCCTGAACTTATTCGTCGTTTAGGCATCATTGCCATTAACACGGCACTTGAGTTCGACATTTATGGCAATGTTAATTCCACCCATGTGACGGGTACGAAAATGATGAATGGTATTGGTGGTTCAGGTGACTTTACCCGTCATGCGCACTTAGCGATTTTCGTGACCAAATCCATTGCCAAAGGTGGCGCAATTTCTTCGGTTGTACCGATGGTAAGCCATTGTGATCATGCTGAACATGATATTGATATTTTAGTCACAGAGCAGGGCTTGGCAGATTTACGTGGACTTGCACCACGTGAGCGTGCTTTGAAAATTATCGAGAAATGTGCGCATCCAAGTTATAAAACTGATTTGTTGAGCTATTTCAATCGTGCATGTGCATTGGGTGGTCAAACGCCACATGTGTTACGTGAAGCTTTGTCCTGGCATGCACAATTTGAAGAAACGGGTAGTATGAAAAAAGTTGGTTAATCGACAGTTTTTCAAAGCTTTATACACAGATTGTCAATGGTGTATTTGGGCATGAATATTTCAACCGAGTTATTTTGATAGCTCGGTTTTTGTTTAAAGCGATAACTTCAACGAGCAAGTAAGTCAGTTAAAAAATCAACAATATGTTGCTCATGCGATGTCGAAAAATAAACAATATGTATTAGTTAAAATATAAGAAATTGAATTTAAAAGTTATTTTTTCTTGGCACGATAATTGAAATCTATCTGAATATTTTATTTGAAATTGATCATGTATCAGTTTTAAAAATTCAGGTAATTTTTTATGGCACAACATTCAACAGCGCATTTAATTGAACATTTGCTTCATCATGCGAAGTTAAATCCACAGGCGATTGCTATTCGACATAAATCATTGGGTTTGTGGCGAGAATATTCGTGGTCAACTTTACTGAATAAAAGTCAGCATTATGCAGCATTTTTACACGCACAACATTTTTCAAGGGTTGATCGTCTGCTGATTTTGAGTAGCCCTCATCCTGAGCAAGCGGCATTGTCTTTTGCAGTACAGGCATTGGGAGCTTCGATACAATTTTTTCATCAAGATTGGTTGGATGACTTGGTGGAAAATTTTCATGAAAAAGACAGTGTTTTAGCTGCAAGATTTATTGTTGTTGATCGCTTGGAACATGCTGAAAAATTAGCACCGAACTTTACTCAAGACACACAGATTTATTATATAGAGCCTGCACTAAAACAGCAGAATGATGATAAAAATCAAAAAAATGCCAGAATTATTGCGCTCGCTGATGTGTCACACGAAGCTCCGATTATTTTTGAACATTTAAGTTTTGATGATAGTTATGCTGCCTTTATTTTTGAAAAAAAAGAGCATGGTGTAAAACTGATTTCAGATTTGAGTCATCGTTATCTGATTCAAGAAGCACACAATATTATCAATGTAAATCATATAGATCATACAGAAGAAGCATTTATCTCTCGTAGTTTTAGCAGTGTTGGGCATATTCGTTATCTATGGTCAACGTGGCTTGTGGCAGGTTTTACCTTAAATATTCCTGAAAGTTTAGCAACACGTGACCAAGATCGTCAGATGATTGCACCGACTTTGGTGCTAGGAACAAAATTGAGCTATGAGCGTTTGTATGATCATATTTTGCTGAAATTACCTGAAAAAAATACCGTCTTTAGACAGGCTTTAGAGCGTTATATCGAACAACGACAAAAGGGTAATCTGCCTACTTTTAGTCAGAAAGCTATTTTTAAACTTTTCAAACACAGCATTTTGGCTGAATTGGGATTAAGTCAATTAAAAACTGCCTTGATCGTGGGTGAGGCATTGTCAGAGAAAAGCCAAGCTTTTTTTCAAATATTGGGTATTGAATTGCAATTTTGGGATGAGCGGACACGTTGGACTCGTCTAGCCGAAGACAACTTAGCTGCTCAACACTATGTTTTTCAATGATGGGGTGGAGCATGGGACAACAACACACATCGAATATTATCTTAGAACTTAAACATATCAATTTATCATTGCGCAAAGTCACGTATTAAAAGATTTAAATTTTCAAGTCCGTAAAGGCGAAATTTTTTCTTTAATTGGTCCAAATGGTGCAGGTAAAAGTACAGCAATAAATATTATTAATGGTATTTATCAAGCTCAAAGCGGTGAAATTTTTTATCAAGGTCAATTGCTTGAGCATTATCGTGCGAACCAGTCAGCACCCTTAGGGATTGCTCGAACTTTTCAAAATCTCGCGTTATTTAAGCAGATGTCTGTACTGGATAATATTTTAACAGGGCGAATTTTACATCAGCACAGTGCATGGTGGAGTACTTTTTTAAATTTACCGTCTTATCGTAAAGATGATGATTTTCAACGTTTAAAAGTAGAAGAAATCATCAAGCTGTTAAATTTACAAGCCTATCGTGAAACACAAGTCAGTACCTTGTCATATGGTATCCAAAAGCGGGTGGAGTTGGCACGAGCTTTGGCAGCAGAACCAAAGCTCTTGTTGTTAGACGAACCTATGGCAGGAATGAATTCACAAGAAAAACAACAAATTGCTCATTTTATCCAAAAAATTAATCAAAATTTAGGTATCACCATCATCATGATTGAACATGACATTGGCATTGTTTTAGAGATTTCTGATCATGTGGCAGTTTTGGATTATGGGAAAAAAATTGCTGATGGCACACCAGAAGGCATTAAAGCACATCCTGAAGTTTTAGATGCTTATCTGGGCACTTCAGTTCGAGCATTGGTTGAATAAAAAGTAAAAATAGAGAGGAATTTATGTCATTTTTTTTAGAAGTTTTGTTGGGTGGAACGCTGTCAGGTGTGATGTATTCCTTAGTCGCCATCGGCTTTGTATTGATCTACCGTGCTTCAGGTGTTTTTAACTTTGCACAAGGTGCGATGGTTCTATTTTCAGCTTTGACCTTTGTAAATTTAGTTGAACGTGGTGTGCCGTTTATTGTTGCATTTGCAGTTACTTTATTCATTATTTTTATCATGGTGTTATTGATTGATGCTTTGGTATTAAGGCATTTGGTGAATCGTTCCGTCATGACTTTGTTTATGGCGACGTTGGGTTTGAGTTATATCATTGAGGGTTTGGCACAAACTTTGTGGGGAACACAGGTTCATGGTTTGGATTTGGGAATCAGCGATAGCCCAATCAATTTTTATGGGATTTTGATCAGTAAGTTTGATTTATTTGCCACTTTGGTTGCAGGTAGTTTGGTGATCATCTTATCACTGCTATTTAGTAAAACTCGCTTTGGTTTGTCGTTAAGAGCAGTTGCAGATGATCCACTTGCAGCACAGTCAGTTGGGATTAAATTAAATACGATTTGGATTATGGTTTGGGCGGTGGCAGGTTTTGTGGCACTCGTGGCAGGTTTGTTATGGGGCGCACGTTTAGGGGTGCAGTTCTCTTTATCTTTGGTGGTGTTAAAAGCTTTACCTGTATTGATTATCGGTGGTTTTAGTTCGATTTCGGGTGCGATACTGGGTGGGTTGATCATTGGTGCTTCAGAAAAATTAGCAGAAATTTATTTAGGAGGCATTATTGGATCAGGGATCGAAAATTGGTTTCCCTATGTACTTGCAATTTTATTTTTGTTGTTCCGTCCACATGGTTTATTTGGACAGCAACAGGTTGCGAGGGTTTAGCCAATGTTTATTTTTGATCAAGCAAGACAATTTCCACAGCGTTATCAAGATGAAAAGCGTCTATTTAAAATAAAAGAGCATCGAATTATTTTTGCATTTTTATTGGCAATCCTATTTTTATTTGTGCCTTTTGTAGGTTCTGATTATGTTTTTAATGCCATTTTAGTGCCTTTTTTAGTTCTGGCTTTGGCAGGTTTAGGTTTAAATATTTTAACAGGTTATGCAGGGCAGTTGTCTTTAGGCTCAGCCGCATTTATGGCTGTAGGTGCTTTTGCAACCTACAACTTAGAGTTAAGAATCCCGCATTTACCTTTATTACTGAGTATCTTTTTAGGTGGGTTTATTTCTGCCATATTTGGAGTCATCGTTGGTTTACCTAGTCTTAGAATTAAAGGTTTTTACTTAATTGTTTCAACTTTGGCAGCACAATTTTTTGTGCCGTGGTTATTTACCCAATATGGCTGGTTTACCAACCACAATGCCTCAGGTGTGATTACAGCACCACCTTTGCATATTTTCGGAATCTCTTTAGACAGTGCAGTCGGGCATTATTTACTGACTTTAAGCATCGTGGTGGTTTTAACTGTACTGGCACGCAATTTTTTAAATAGCCAATTTGGTCGTGAGTTTTGTGCAGTAAGAGATATGGAAACCGCTGCAGTGAGTTTAGGGATCAATGTCGGTAAAACCAAGTTATTGGCATTTGCGATTAGTTCCTTTTATTTGGGGGTGGCTGGTGCGCTGTGGGCATTTGCATATTTGGGTACCATTGAAGCCAATGGTTTAGACCTGACACGATCATTTCAAATTCTTTTCATCATCATTATTGGTGGCTTAGGCAGTCTTGCAGGTAGCTTTATCGGGGCTGCATTTATTGTGCTGTTACCTATTTTACTCAGTGTGTCAGCGAGTCTTATTTTTGGTCAGGCAATTGATCAAGCATTATTACAAAATTTGCAAAAAATCATCTTTGGCGTGCTGATTATTTTCTTCCTCATTAAAGAACCTGAAGGTTTAATCCGCTTATTCAGCAATTTTGCGCAACGTTTGCGTAAGTGGCCGTTGCGCTATTAAGACTAAGACATTAAAAATTTATTTAAAACGAGAGCAATACATGAAATTAATAAAAAACTTGTGGTTTTGGCTGGTGTTGATCGCAATTGCACTCGCAGCAATTGTATTTTTCACGATTCAAAAAAAGCCAAATGTGAATACAGCAACATCTACGACAAATCAGACTTCTTCATCTGAAGCTAGTACATCTACAGTGCAGCTCTCAGACAGTAAGGCACAATATTTCCCACTACAAAGTTATCGTGTGGGTGCATATGCTGCCGCTGGAACAGGCTTTTTTGGTGGTTTTATTGATTATTTAAAATTGATCAATGCCAAAGGCGGCGTCAATGGGGTGAAATTGGTCTGGTCAGAATGTGAAACAGAATATGTGGTTGAAAAAGGTGTTGAATGTTATGAGCGTATGAAAAATGGCTTAAATGGTGCACCTGCTGCAGCAACCAATCCACTTTCTGTGGGGATTGCCTATGCAACTTTAGAGCGTTCAACAAAGGATAAATTACCATTGATCACCATTAATCATGGTCGTACAGACTCAACTGATGGACGTGTTTTTCCCTATGCTTTTCCATTACAACTCAATCCATATAGTGAAGTATCCGCGATTATTAACTATCTCGGACAGCAAAGTGGTGGCTTAGATCATCTGAAAGGTAAAAAAATCGCCGTGCTTTATCATGGATCGCCGTATGGCAAAGAAACCATTCCTGTTCTAGATATATTGGCTAAAAAATACAATTTTGAAGTGACGCATATTGAAGTACCTCATCCAGGCAACGAGCAACAATCACAATGGTTAAATATTCGTAGATTACAACCTGATTGGGTGATTTTACGTGGCTTTGGTGTGATGAATCCTGTGGCATTAAAAACCGCATAAAAAGTGGGTTATCCAGTGAATAAAATCATTGGGAATATTTGGAGTAATTCTGAGGAAGATGCGGCGCCAGCAGGTGATGCAGCCAAAGGTTATACCGCAATTACGACACACCCATCAGGTACGAATTTCCCAGTATTACAAGATATTAAAACCTATGTTGTTGATAAAGGTCAGTCAGATCTAAAAGATATTAATCGTTTTGGTACAGTGAATTATAACTTGGGTGTGGTGAATGGGATTTTAAATGTTGAGGCGGTTCGTGTGGCACAAGCTAAATTTGGTCAAAGACCTTTAACAGGAGAAGAGGTACGTTGGGGCTTTGAAAATTTAAATATTGATGATGTGCGTTTAAAAGCGTTAGGTGCAGTCGGTTTAGTGCAACCTTTAAAACTGTCTTGTTCAGATCATGAGGGTGGTGGTGCAGTACGTTTTCAGCAATGGGATGGACAAAAGTGGAATCTCATTAGTGATTGGGTACAAGCAGATCGTGCATTGCTGCGTCCAATTATTGAAGAGTCTTCACAAAAATATGCCAAAGAACAAAATATCAAAATCCGTGATTGTTCAACAGAAAGCTAGGAGTAGAGTCATGACAAATTTGCTTGATGTGCAAAATATTGAAGTGATTTATGATCAGAGCATTTTAGCACTCAAGCAAGTGAGTTTGGCTGTACCTCAAGGTGCAATCGTGGCTTTGCTTGGGGCGAATGGTGCAGGAAAAAGTACAACCTTAAAGGCGATTTCTCAGTTATTGGCGAGTGAGAATGGGGCTATTTTACAAGGAAATATTTTCTATCAAGGGCAATCTATTTTACAGTCGAATCCAAGCCAATTGGTGCAGGATGGTTTAGTTCAAGTGCTTGAAGGACGGCATTGTTTTGCTAGCCTTACAGTGGAGGAAAATCTAAAAACGGGCGCTTTTGTACGGCATCTTTCCAACGCCAAATTAAAAACTGCATTGGAAAAAATCTATCATTATTTTCCAAGATTGGCGGATAAAAAAGCCACATTTGCAGGCTATACCTCTGGTGGTGAACAGCAAATGTTGGCAATAGGGCGGGCTTTGATGACACAGCCTAAACTGGTGTTGTTGGATGAGCCATCGATGGGTTTAGCACCCAAGATTAGTTCTGAAATTTTTACGTTAATTCAGCATTTAAAACAACATGAAGGGATGAGTTTTTTAGTGGCAGAGCAAAATATTCGTTTGGCACAGGATTTCACCGATTTTGCATACTTGATCGAAAATGGTCATGTGCAGACTTCAGGTCATACCAAACAACTTTATGAAAGTGGTGTAATTCAACAAGTATATTTTGGACAAAAAGCTTCTTAAATCACTAAAGTCTAGATTTATTTAGAAACTCGCATTCTGATGCGAGTTTTTTATTGCTCATCAAAATGATGGGAAACTTAACTGTTTGAAAAGCAACAAATCGTTGGAAATATGCAAAGCTAGCATGTTTGAAAATAATCACATATAAATAAAAATATTAAAAATCAATAATTTAATATTTGGCATAAAGATTGCGTTACTACAGAGGTGAATTTTATACACGCTTTATTGATACGATTATTTTCGAGGAATCTTTTGATGAACAATCAAATAAAAATATTAACAACGGCACTTTTAACATTACTGGCTGTGCAGGCAAAAGCTGTAGATGTGGATGCAGGGGATTATGATGTTGCACCTGCAGGAACGAGTTTGGCACTGTTATATTTACAACATGCCACACGTGATTCTAGTTATGTTGGCAGCGATAAACAGGCTGGTCATCCCAAATTAGAATCCAATATTGGCATCGCACGATTTGTACACTATACCGATATTGCAGGTTTTCGTGTTGCCCCCCAAGTGCTGATTCCTTTTGGAAAACTAGAAGGAAAGGGGGATATTTCAAGCTTAGGTGATGCAAGTAGCTTAGGCGATATCATTGTTGCTGCACCTGTATGGTTACTCAATGATGCTGAAAGTAAAAGTTATTTTGGAATCACGCCTTATTTATATTTACCAACAGGGGATTATTCAAAAAATGATGCATTAAATATTGGTGAAAATCGTTATAAATTAGATGTTCAAGCCGAATACAGTACACGAATTACTCCCAAAATCGCATGGGATGTCGCTGCTGATGTTATTTTTTATGGTGCAAATGATGATATTGCAGGTGGTGGTAAATTAAAACAAGATGTGGGTTATCAGTTACAAACTAACACTCGCTATTTTTTAAATGATCAATGGGATTTACGAGCAGGATTATCTTATCTTGATGCAGGGGATACCAAGCTGAGAGGTCAAACGACGGACAGCTATAAACAAAGCAAATTTTGGGTAGGTACAGCATATTCTCCAACCAGTACGACCAATGTGATTTTAAATTATGGTCGTGATTTTGATGTGGAAAATGGGTTTAAAGAGGATAATCGAGTTAATCTTCGTTTGTTAAAAGTATTCTAATGAAGTGATGCCAATGCGAGTTGATCGCAAGGGTATTTTATAAAATAGATAGATAAGCAAAAGGATTTTGCTTTATCTTTTAAAAGTATTTTTGATTTGAATGGATGAAAATGTTGAGATTAGTGATAAATGAAATTCAACATCTTGTTTTTTAAATTTTAAAATAATTTATATAATAAATTCTCATTTTATGTATAAGAAAATAATGAATATTGAAGCATGATATTTATATAAAGTAGTGAATAAAGCTGTACTATGCTTAAACCAACGTAAAAATTCAAAAAAATAGGTTGGTTTCAATGAATATAAAATCTTCAGAGCGTGTATTTACATTTGAGCGTGAGCACCCTCAAGTGTCGAGTGTACGTGCCAAAGCATTTGTATTTCATGATCCAATCTCTAAACATCTATTAAAAATAATTGAACGACTTGCACCAAGTGAAGCGCCGATTTTGATTTACGGTGAAACAGGCACAGGTAAAGAATTGGTTGCACGACATATTCATGCTTTGAGTGGTCGTAAAGGGGCTTTTGTATCTGTCAATTGTGGTGCGATCAATGAGCAATTGGCAGAAAGTGAATTGTTTGGGCATGAAGCGGGTTCATTTACTGGGGCAGTTGGACAGCGTAAAGGTTGGTTTGAGGTTGCAGATGGTGGAACTTTATTTTTAGATGAAATTGGGGATTTACCTTTAAATTTACAAGTAAAATTACTAAGAGTTTTGCAAGAAAAAGAAGTGACACGTGTTGGTGCGCGTCATCCGATTCCAATTAATGTTAGAATTATTTCAGCCACCAATATTGATTTAAATCAGGCTGTACAAGTTTCAAATTTTAGACAAGATTTATTATTTAGAATAAATATTGCCACAATTGATTTAAAACCATTAAGAGAACGAAAAGGCGATATTTTACCTTTGGTAAAGCACTTTATAACAGTGTATCAACATAAATATAAGATCGAACATCATTTTGATATTGAACCCATCGCACTTGCTGCATTATTGGAATATAAGTGGCATGGTAATATTCGAGAATTAGAAAATGTGATTCATTACGCTGTGTTAATGTCCGATGATGGCATGATTCAAGTAGAACATTTAAAGTTAAAGACACAAAACATTACCCACGATTCTGAGATAATGCTTTCTCAAAGTAAATTTTCTCAAGTTGCTCAGAAGCCTCATTCACCTAATGATCATCAACAATTTAATCAAAATGAATTAAGTGCAACACCTTCTTCTTTAGAAATAATCGCTTTGGCATTGTCTAAAATTTTTAAAGATGAGCAATTGCAACAGGATGTTTGGGAACATATTGAGCGTTTAACCATTACTTCAGCTTATTCTGCGACATATTATAATCAAGTAAAAACGGCGGAAAAACTCGGTATTTCTCGTAATATGGTGCGTACATTATTAAAACGCCATCATTTAATTGTGGATGGAAAGTAAAATATCAGTATTTATAAATGGCACATATTCATATTATTTTTATTCGGAATATATTTAAAATAAAAACCTGATCTCATGAGATCAGGTTTTTTACAGCAAAGCTTTAATACTTAATCCGCACGACGCCAAATTGTCCCTTGACGGGTATCTTCCAACACCACACCTTGATCAAGCAAAGACTGACGAATACCATCCGCTTTAGCAAAATCTTTGGCTTTCTTTGCATCAACACGTTGTTGAATTAAATCCTCGATATCGCTTTCAGACAGACCGAGTGCTTCCTGACCAATATCAGACTTTAAGAAGTCATCGACATTGTGTTGACCTAAACCCAAAATATGAGTGAGGTAACGTAAAGTCGAATAGTAAACCGCAGCTTGATCTGCATTTTCTTCTTTGACGGCACGATTGAGTTCTTTAATCACTTCAAATAACACAGCAAGTGCTTCTGAGGTATTGAAATCATCTCGCATCGCTGTATTGAAACGCTCAACTAAAGTTTCATCTACAGTTTCAGTGCTTTGATTACCATAGACTTGTTCATAGGCTTTAAAGGCATGATAGAAACGAGTGAGTGCATTTTTCGCTTCTTTCAATGCAAAGTCAGAGAAGTTTACAGGGCTACGATAGTGTGAAGATACAATGAAATAGCGAATCACTTCAGGATGGAATTTTTCCATCACATCACGGATGGTAAAGAAATTGCCTAGAGACTTCGACATTTTCTCACCATCGACATTGATGAAACCGACATGCATCCAATAATTCACATATTGTTCGTCTGTAGACGCTTCTGATTGTGCAATTTCATTTTCATGATGCGGGAAAGTTAAATCTGAACCACCACCATGAATATCGAAATGATTACCCAAGCAGCACGTTGACATCGCAGAACATTCAATATGCCACCCCGGACGACCATTGCCCCAAGGTGACGCCCAAGATGGTTCATTTTCTTTGGCATGTTTCCATAGCACAAAGTCAAATGGATGTTTTTTCTCAACTTCGACATCAACACGTTCAGATGCGCCTGCCTGCATATCTTCAAGTTTACGACCTGAAAGGCGACCATATTTGGCAAATTTTTCAACTTCAAAATACACATCGCCATTACTTGAAGGATACGCTGTGCCTTTATTGACCAAGTTGCCAATCATGTTTTGCATTTGGTCGATGTAATCTGTTGCACGTGGTGCTTCATCAGGTTCAGCACAGCCCAAACGTGCAGCATCATCATTCATGGCTTTAATGAAGCGATCAGTCAATGCTGTAATCGTTTCACCATTTTCATTGGCACGAGCAATGATTTTGTCATCAATATCCGTGATATTACGCACATATTTAACATTCCAACCTTGACTACGCAAAAAGCGAATAATGTAGTCAAATGCAACCATGACACGCGCATGTCCAATATGACAGTAATCGTAAACCGTCATACCACATACATACATGTCGATATGTCCTTCTTTACGTGGAACAAATTCAACTTTTTTACGTTGCTCAGAGTTGTAAAGAACAAAAGGTTGCATAGGTTTTCTAAATGCTTCATGAAAATGGTGAGTCATCTTAACCTATGCATTTTTTTTCATAAAGTTAAAATCAAAAGAAACAAGGTTTTTTTGCTTGCATTTTAAGGCGAATACTTTTAAATAATGGATGTTTAAGCCTAAGAACAAATTTTGAATAACCACAAACGTGCGATCATTGGGACAATACAATGAATAAAAAGAGTGGTTTTGGTGCAGGAAAATTAGTACATAGAAAGGTTTGGTAGCAATTCCCATAATTTGTTAAACCATAATGAAATTATCAATAAAGTGAGAAAATAGAATGAATTTCGTGTATAAATATGTAAAAAAAGATGATGCTGACTATCAAAAAATTATTGATTTAGATCAGCGATATATGGAAGAAACACCTAAGGAAATCTTAGAGACGCATAATTACGCATATGCTCACTTAGGAGATAAGCGTTATAGAGAGATTTGTTCTATTGGTTCTCGTGGCGCATATATAGTCAGTGATGATGAAAGAAAAATAGTTTTATTAATGATACATGAATGCGATGGTGATTATAATTACTGTCAAACACCTGATGCATGGGTTTTATTTTTTGAGCATTATATGATTTTGATCAATTTTTATGATGATTATGATCAAGGACTATTAGATAATGGTAACACATGGTATCAGCGTACATATTTAGTAGAACCTTTAGTACTACCTGAATTGATACAGAATCGAGAAGAAGAAATAAAGCAGTATATTTTGGAAGCTTTAACAACTTATTCGGACAGTGATCATTATGGAAGAATATACCGTAAACTTACAAAACGTGATGCCAAAATAGTTTTTGATCAGCCCTATGAATTTAGAGGTTATAACACTTAACTTTTAGATCTATCCTGATATACAGCATTGAAATATCAAGATACTGATTCTGCACAAGGATTGCGTTTAATTGCTAAGCGTTGGGGTGATAACTCATTATTTAATTCAAAAATGGATATAGCAACAGTATATAATTTTGAAGTTGAAGATGATCATACCTACTTTGTAGGTGAACAAGGTTTGTGGGTGCATCAATAAAAATCGTAAATTCTGCCACTCTACATAAATTATGCACATTCTTTGCTAAGAAAATGAAATTTATACATTTAGAAAATACCTTAGCTGCATAGCTATGATAAAATTGCCAAAATTATTTTTTGCTTGCAGAGAGTGATCCTCTCGCAAAGATCAGGTAAATCGACTTTGAATCCTCCAAATATACCGAATCAGATTGATTTTCAAAAAGTTGCACTCGAAACCCTCAGTATCGAAGAGCATGCTTTAGAAGTCCTAGCATCTCAAATTGATGAACGCTTTAGCCAAGCTTGTGAAATCATTTTACAGTGCAAAGGGCGTTTAGTGATCACAGGCATGGGTAAGTCAGGTCATATCGGACGTAAAATGGCGGCAACCTTTGCATCAACTGGTACGCCATCATTCTTTATGCATCCAGGGGAAGCAGGGCATGGCGACTTGGGTATGTTGGTCAAAGGCGATGTTTTAATTGCGATTTCCTATTCGGGCAAAAGCGATGAAATCATGATGTTGATGCCATTGATCAAGCATGTAGGTGTGCCTTTAATTACTATTAGTGGTCATGACAAAGGACCTATGCCGCAAATGCCGATGTGGCATTAACTTTGGGTGATATTCAAGAAGCGTGTCCGCTCGGTCTTGCGCCAACTTCAAGCACGACTGCGACTTTGGCATTGGGTGATGCGCTTGCCGTTGCCTTGTTGGAAGCACGTGGTTTTACCTCAGATGATTTTGCCCGTTCGCATCCTGCGGGTGCATTGGGTAAACGCCTGTTATTGCATGTCAAACATTTAATGCATACAGGTGAGGAGCTACCAAAAGTATCACCTGATACCCCAATGAATAAAGTATTGTATGAAATTTCCAATAAACGCTTAGGTTTAACCACCATCGTGGATGAAAATGACACATTATTGGGTATTTTTACTGATGGTGATTTACGCCGTTTGATTGATAAACAACAAGGCTTTGATGTGAATTTGCCAGTATCTGATGTGATGATTCAACATCCTTCCACGATTTCGCAAGAGGCACGTGCAGTAGAAGCCTTAGAAAAAATGAATGAAAAGAAAATTAGTCAATTTATCGTGGTGGATGATGCCAATAAAGTGATTGGTGTGATTAGTATGCACGATTTAATTCAAGCAGGAGTAAACTAAACCATGGCTTCTTATGTTTTATTGGAACAAGCACGTCATATTGAAGCGTTGGTTTTGGATGTAGATGGTATTTTAAGTGATGGTTTTGTCACCTTGACTAATTCAGGCGATGAAATCAAATCTTTTGATATTCGTGATGGTTTAGGTATGAAATTGGTGCAGCAAGCAGGCATCAAAGTTATCATTATCACAGGTCGAAAAAGTAATATCGTTGAAAAACGTATGTCTGACTTAGGTGTAGACTTAGTGTATCAAGGGCGTGAAGACAAAGGTGTAGCTTTACGTGAAGCTTGTGCACAGCTCGCCATCGACCCAGAAGATTGCCTCTATATGGGGGATGATTGGCCTGATCTATCTGCATTTGCTATTGCGGGGATGAAAGTCACTGTACCAAATGGTCATGTTGAGGTACGCCGCCGTGCAGACCTTGTAACACAAGCAATGGGTGGGCGTGGAGCAGTGCGTGAAGTGTGTGATATGTTATTGATGTCAAAAGGCGTTTACCAAGAACTCCTTGAAAAATTCACTTCAATCCCACATTAATAATGCAGTCCTGTATTTAAATTCAGTATGTTGATGAGTCTTTATGGATACTAAAGCGTTGTATGTCACCGCAGTGCTGATTGCAGCAATCAGTGGTGGTTATTACTATTACAGTGGAAAAGGTAAAAAGTTGGATGCAGATGCTGCACAAAACATGACCTATTCTGCTGAGGGTATTCATGTCGTACAAACTGATGAAAATGGCAATTTACATGTGCGTGCAACGGTTGATCATTTAGAGCAAGATTTGAAACAAGAAACGTCAAAATTTGCTAATTTAAATGCTTCGATGTATGAAAATAATCAGGTAAATTCCACATTTTATGCCAAACAAGCCAATGGTTATGAAGATAACCAAAAAGTCATTTTGACAGGTGAAGTGAAAGCGACAAAACTAGGTGAACAAGGGCAGTTGGTATTTTTAACTGATCAACTCACAGTTTATCCAAAAACTCATTTGTTAGAAACCAATGAACAGGTGACTGTTACCGCACCTAATGCATCATTTATCAGCCAAGGTTTAAACGCAAATTTAACCACAGGTGAATACGAATTTTCACATATTCGAGGAAAGTATGTACCTAACTAAATTTTTATCCCAACCACAAACTTTCCTAAAACAATCTTTGTGGTTTGCAGGTTTATGTTGTGTTTCAGCGGCATCATTTGCATTACCTTCTGACCGTAATCAAGCAATTTCATTGGTTGCAGATAAAGCAACATACAATGAACGTACAGGTGTGACCACCTATACAGGCAATGTTGTGATTGAGCAAGGTACCATGAAGTTACAAGCAGCATCAATCGTGGCTCAGCTCAATAAAGACAAACAAATCAGTACCATCACTGCCAATGGTTCACCTGCAAAATTCGAACAACAAGTGGATACAGCAAAAGGTATTGCACGTGGTCAAGCCCAAAAAATCGTGTATAACGCTGAAACAGGGATCATTAACTTGATTGGTAATGCGTATTTAAATCAAAACGGTGCAAGCATTCGTAGTGGTACTTTAAAATACAGCATGAATAAAGGTGATATTGAGGCGAATGGCAGTGCTGGAACTTCAGGCACAAGCAATGGTCGTGTACAAATCATTATTCCACCGAATGCAAGTAAATCTTTCCCAGGGGCACGTGATTAATGACTGAAGCATCAAACCAACCGCAAACCTTATGTATCAAACACTTGGCAAAAGTGTATAGCAAACGTTGGGTGGTAAAAGACGTTTCATTTAGTATGCAGAGTGGTCAGATTGTGGGACTACTTGGACCAAATGGTGCGGGGAAAACCACAAGTTTCTATATGGTGGTCGGTTTGGTGCGTATGGACAAAGGTGAAATTCATTTAGACAATGAAGACATCTCAGACCTTGCTATGCACCAGCGGGCAAGAAAAGGCATTGGTTATTTACCACAAGAAGCGTCTATTTTTAGAAAATTGACCATTGCTGAAAATATCATGGCGATCTTGGAAACCCGTAAAGATTTAAATAAGCAGCAACGTCAACAACGCCTAAAAGAATTATTGGAAGATTTTAAAATCACTCATATTAAAGATTCTTTGGGTATGAGTGTGTCGGGTGGTGAGCGCGCCGTGCGGAAATTGCCCGTGCTTTGGCAGCAGATCCAAAATTTATGTTGCTTGATGAACCTTTCGCTGGGGTCGATCCAATTTCTGTCGGAGATATTAAAGATATTATTCGTCAGCTCAAAGGTCGTGGCATTGGTGTGTTGATTACCGACCATAACGTGCGTGAAACGTTGGCGATTTGTGAACATGCCTATATTGTCAGTGAAGGTGCAGTGATTGCTGAAGGTACTCCAGAAGCTGTGTTGGCAAATGAAACAGTGCGTGAAGTTTATCTTGGTGATGATTTTACAGTGTAAGTACTTTACATTGTATCGAATGATGAAAGAGAGCTAGATGCTCTCTTTTTTATTTTTTTATTCAAACTCTTACAAATAAAACAGATTACAGCATTCAAAATAAAATAGGTTATACTGCTGATTGATTGACGATTTCATCTATTAAATTTATGCCATTTACGCTTGCTACTGAAGTTTTTTTTGAAGAAGACATTAAAAAAAGTCGTTTTCAAGCCATTGCTGCTCCTGTTGAAAATGAGCAAGCAGTGAAAGACTTTTTAGAAAAACATTTAGATGTATCAACAACACATCAATGTTGGGCATGGAAAATAGGTCATAACGTTCGATTTAATGATGATGGTGAGCCATCAGGTACAGCAGGTCGACCGATTTTAGCTACTATCGAAGGCAATGAACTGACCAATACTATTGTGTTGGTAAATCGTTGGTATGGTGGCATTAAGCTGGGTACAGGTGGTTTGGTACGTGCCTATGGTGGCTCGGCAGGACAATGTTTACTTTTGGCGGAAAAAATTGAACTGATAGAAAAAAAAGATGTACATTTTCAATGTTTGTTTAATGAATGGTCAATCTTTCAATATGAATTAAATCAACAAGGCATTGAGTTTACTGAACAATATCATGCTGATGGTGTTGAGGTTGTTGCACGTTTGCAAGTACATCAAATCATACCTTTAGCTGAAAAAATCCAACATGTCACACGTGGACGAGAAAATTTAAAAGTCATGGATGATGAAAATGACTGAAGAGCGTTTATTAAAATATCGTGAGCAACATAAGCATCGTTTAAATTATATGCCGTGGTTGTACTATTCACTTAAGCCCAAAAATCGTGTTTGGGCAGAGCAATGGCAACAGGAATATCAGCAATATTTAATGGATATGGAAACTGTTGAAATTGGTGAAAACTGTTTTATTTCACCTTTAGCACATATTTTTGCTGAGCCTGGACGCACGATCAAGATCGGTGATAATACTTTTATCGCAGCAGATTGCACTTTGCATGGTCCGTTAGAGATTGGCAATGAAGTGGCGATTAATCATCATTGTATTTTGGATGGTGGGCGTGTTGGGATCAAACTACATGATCAGGTACGTATCGCAGCGTATTGTCATTTATATGCTTTTGATCATGGTATGGATTTAAATCAGCCTATTTATCAACAAGCTGTGACTTCAAAAGGCATTGAAATCGGCAAAGATGTTTGGTTGGGTGCACATGTTGGGATCAAAGATGGCATTTCAATTGGTGCTCATGCAGTAGTCGGAATGAATAGTATGGTGACTAAAAATATTGCTGAAAGAGAAATAGTTGTCGGAAATCCTGCACGTTTTATTCGATACCGTGACTAGATTATCATTTTGTACAAATTCGCTATATTTTAATGAAATTAATTACATGATCATGCCCAAAGCATAAAAAAGTTATGTTACTTTTATAGATAAGAAAGAGACCTAGGGCTGTCATGCCAGAGAGAGGCGACTATGAAACGTGTAATAGCATGTATTGATTCTTCACCTTGCATTAATGCATTGGCAGAGGCTGCGGCATGGATTGCCCAAAAAACTCAACGAGAATTAGTGCTTTTACAAGTGCTTGACTATTATCCTGCGAGTTATCACTTAGGCGAAATCAGTGGTGTCATTGGTTTTGAAAGTAATGCGATGTTACTGAAAGAACTTGCTGAGCTAGAGCAGAAACAAAGTGAATTGGCACTGGATTATAGTAATAATCTCTTAAAACATATTTCTGAAATGATTCAACAAAAATATGCTATCACTCCTACACAGATCCAAGAAAAAGGTGATTTTCTTGAACAAGGCTTTAGTGTCCTACGTGAAGATGACTTTGTGGTGATTGGTCGAGTTGGTGAACGTTCTGCAGAAAAAAATAAAGCCATGGGCAGTAATGTCGAAAACTTTATTCGTGGTGCAAAATGTACTGTGCTAACAGTTGGTGCCAACTTTAAAGCACCAACACGCTTTATTTTTGCTTATGAATATTCAGAAACCTGTCAGAAAATGCTCGAACGTGTGGCGAAAAGTGATTTACTACGTCAATTACAATGCCATTTACTTTATGTTGGAGACCATCCAGAGATCTTAAATGAACCTGCAAATCGTTTAAAAGAAGCAGGTTTAGATGTAGTGATTGAGTATCGTTATGGTGATGTGGCTGAAAATATTTTAGACTATCAAAATCAACATCAGATTCAATTGATTGTTTTAGGTGCATTTAGTCACAGTAAAATTCATCAGTTTTTCTTAGGCAGTGTCACCACAACCATTTTTCGTAATGCCAATGTACCGCTTTTGGTGGTGAAATAAACACTTACTGCCTTAGACTTAAAAGATGGCATAATTGAAAAAAACCATGTCATCTTTGATCTGAAAATCTCAGAAATAAGATGAATTGACTTGATTTTGTAATAAAACTTAAAAATATTTTAGGTTGGGGTTTTATTGTTTAAAAAATAAACTTTAAATAAAAGTTATTTAAATTCAGTGATTTGTTGTGTTTTAAATAAGTTATCCACAGAACTACAAACAGCTTTAGTGGATAACTTATTTTAAACTTTGATACAAAATTTAAGGTTTTATCCTGATTTTGTATGGTGAAGAGATTAATTAGAAAAATGTATTTATTAAGATGAAAAAACGATTACTTGACAATTGCAATCGCAAAACCATCATGTCCTTTGCTACCGACAGTTTGTAGCGCAGTACATGATAAAATTTTTGGATGATTTTGCATGGCACGATATATTTCACGAATGCCTTCAATGCTTGGTTTGACATTTTCAGGATCTAAAATATCGCCTGCACGGATCACATTGTCCAAAACAATGATCGTTCCCGAATGTGATAAATTTAAACTTAACTCTAAATATTCAGGATAGCTTTGTTTGTCTGCATCGACAAAAATAAAGTCAAAGGCTTCGGTATCAGCAGGTAAGGCTTTTAAAATATCAGCTGCACGACCAACTCTGAGATCAATTGTTTGAGGTAGTTTTGCATTGTCAATATTTTCCTGTCCCAAAGCGGCATGAGTATCTCGACCTTCGATCGTTAAGATGTAGCCATCCTTAGGTAGGGCACGTGCTAACCACATGGTGCTATATGCTGCAAAAGTGCCTAACTCTAAAACCCGTTTGCATTTATTCATTTGAATTAGCATTTGCAGCAGCATACCTTGATTTGGCGCCACTGCCAAATGATCAGGAAAGCCACGTTCATCTGTATGCTTGAGCGTTTGAGTGAGAATAGGATCTTCTGGAATTAAATGTGATTCGATATAAGTATCGATGTCTGACCACATTTGTTGCATATTATTTCACCTGAATAAGATTGGCAATTTTGAACTAGCTGCATTTTAAACTTTTGAGCGTAGAGTGCAATTCTAGTTGATCTTTTTCAGTAGGGAATTAGCTTTTTCAAGATGTAAATATCAAAAAAGAGGTCTGTTGACCTCTTGATTGTTTCGTTAAATTTAGAAATTACACATTGAACTGTTACGACTGTGATCAGGTCCCCAAGTACGATAACCTTGTGTATCAATATGAATTTGACCTGTTGCATATAAGCCTAAGCCCATATTAAAGTTTTGACCATACTGTGACCAAAACTGACACAGTTTAAATTTGGTATTTTCAATATAAGCATAATCTTGTGCTTGTGGGTAAGCTGGTCCAATTCGGAAGTCGATGGCAGAGTTAAACAAATGGCGAGATGAACCTGCACCACCCGCACATTGATTTAGGGGTAAATCGCGATAAACTGAAGTGACTTCAAAGTCGGTTAAGACCTTAGATGCGACTAGGTATTTAAATACACGTAGGGTAGGGACTTGGTTTGCCCAAACTTCGCGACTGGGAATCATATATTCAGAACGACCACATTTTTGCCAATCACGTGCAGTTTTAAATAACTCAAAACTTGGGATGATATTGCCCACATTATTCTGTTCTAAATAACGTTCATATTCACGTGCACGGGCTTGGTTATCACCTTGCATTAGCCAATAGCGATAAGATGCAGGCATGACTTTTTGTGGCACAGTATGTTGCACAACTACTTTTTCTTGTGGAATATAAATACGTTGGCTTTGTGTAGGTGTTCCGATGGTCTGACCTTTTTGAGGGGTGGATGTACATCCGATCATCATCATTGGAACTATGCTGATGGCTAAAAAGCCCTTCAAAATATCTTTCATTCTATATGTGTACTTGTGAATTAACACACTATTTTATTCTAATTTTTAGGAGAGAATCTGTATAAATTGCAAACAAATGTACAAATACAGTTGAGCGTATAAAAAAAGATCAGCTAGGCTGATCTTTTTATGCATTATTTTTCTAAATATTGCAGTTTGTCTGGTTTACCGTTCCAGTCTTCACGGTCTTCAGGCTGATCACCAATTTGTGTGATATTCGGCCATTTTTCAGCAAGTTCTGCATTGAGTTCAATAAAGACTTCTTGACCTTCTGGTAACTCATCTTCTGAGAAGATTGCATTTGCTGGGCATTCTGGTTCACATAATGCACAGTCAATACATTCATCTGGATTGATGACGAGGAAGTTTGGTCCTTCATAGAAGCAGTCTACAGGGCATACTTCTACGCAGTCTTGGTATTTACACTTAATACAATTTTCAGTGACAACAAAGGTCATGGCGTCAGCTACCTAAAAATATGGTTCTAATTAATAATGGTCTATTTTAGGCAAAAAAGGGTGCAAGTAACAATTGCTTTTATTGATATTTGTTATATAAATGGCTGCTAAATTAACTATAAAACCAATAAGCTGTATTTTTTTTACTCAAAAATGTAAAGTTTGTGGCTAAAATGACTTTAATAGCAATAATTCAGCATTGTTTAGCTGAATTTATTGGAAGTGGTTTAACTCGATTTACAATGTTCGAATATGAGATTGATAGAAAAAATCAGCGATAGTTAAAATGTAGTTACTTTTTGATAAATTGTTAAAAATATTTCAAATTAAAAAAAGAGATTCGTATGAAAATACAAATATATAGTACTTTATTTACAAGTATCTTGTGCTGTATGCAAGTCAGTGCAGCATCTATATGTAATACACCAAAATCGACTTTATCTGCTTTAGATCGTGTGTATAAATCCAATCAATTTAGAATTTATTATTCCTCTCAGGTTGATAATGAGCATTATATTCCAGATCAGACTGATTTAAACCATAACCAAATTCCTGATTATGTTGAAAATATTGCGATACAGGCAAATGCAACTACAGATGCATTAACTGTTTTAGGTTTTAAACATCCTTTACAAAGTGCACGTTATAAAAATGTTGCACATTATATTGATATTCATGTGTTGAAAATGTCTGGGAATGGCGTTGCATATGAACTTCCAAGTCATTGGATAAATAAAGCGTCAAAAGAAAATAAATGTGCGTTGCTATTGGTTATTCGACATAATTTAGAGGGTTTTCCTCGTAATAATTGGACTACAGTAACACATGAGATTTTTCATCTTTACCAATATGGTTATAGCCAGTTTAAAGGTGGATGGTATTTGGAGGGGATGACTAATTTAATGGAAAGGCTGTTAAAACAAGGAACACAGGGTGGAAATGGTTTAACTCCTTTGCCAAGCATATCAAGTGAATTGGAGCAAAAAGTTTATAATGTGCCCTATAATCATCTTTGGCATCGTTTGGCAGTATTGTCGGATCAAACTGATGGGCAATTAAGTTTGCCGAAAAGTTTGTTGAACCGTACTTATCTCGATGGAAGTAAAGTGTTTAAAGATGACAAATTAAAAGGGCATGCATTTATTAAAACCTTATTAGAAAATATGGATACGATGAGTCACCAACTTTCAAAAGAAAATAATTGGGATCAATATAACTGGGCAGAAACAGCGCAACAAGCACCAAGTAATCGTGCTTATATGCTGAATATGATCCAAAAAACGATGCATCAGTTTGAAATGAATCAAACATTAGAACAACAAAATTTTTTAAAATTAAAATAGGGTTATTGACATTTGTTGGCTAAAAAATAGCAAGATAGTAAAATGGCGGATTTGACTAGCAAGTGCCATAGTATAAAACCCAATCATACTTTCTTGAGTTCATATATTTGCATGGATTCGATGATTTTTATCATAGAGCAATAGACCCTTATTAAAAAATGTACATATTTTGAATAAATTCTATAAATTTGTTGCGATATTGTATTAAATGTTAATACAATTAATAATGATTATTATTTACTTGGTGTCTGTGTGTTTTACACAAAGAAAAAACTCCCTCTAATGATGCTCTCTACAGGGTTCCTTTTTGTTTCATCAACAACAAAAGCGAATTTAGAGATAAATCAAGACTTAACTTATGCAACTCTTCCAACGATTGTGATGCAGGCAATGGCAGAAGGTGATCCAGTTAAAACATATGTGGATTATAAACAAGCAACTGTGACTCGGAATGGTTTAGATAAAAAGGATATCCCTCAAACAATTGATACGATTGATGTATCAAAATATAAACTTTATGGTGCAAATGATTTAAGCGTCATGTTGCAAGGAACACCAGGTGTATCTACATCTTATGACATGCGTG
This sequence comes from Acinetobacter sp. CFCC 10889, assembly GCF_003268395.1. Lineage (GTDB taxonomy): Bacteria > Pseudomonadota > Gammaproteobacteria > Pseudomonadales > Moraxellaceae > Acinetobacter. Next base: position 37,820 of record NZ_LQXQ01000009.1, read on the forward strand.
GTGATGGGATCATGCTTCGTGGGTTTAGTGCAGATTCTGGTGATATTTATCGAGATGGTATTCGTGAAAGTGGTCAAGTAAGACGTAGCACTGCTAATGTTGAACGCATTGAGATTTTAAAAGGTCCAGCCTCTGTATTATATGGACGTAGTGGTGGTGGTGGCGTTATCAATATGGTGACTAAATTTGCAAACTTTGAATCCCCTAGTACGATTGGAGTATATGCAGGCTCTTATGAAAATGTAGGGGGAGCTGTTGATATTAATAAAGTTTTAAATGATAACTGGGCTGTAAGATTGGTTGGTGAAAAATCTGATACAAATAGCTTCCGTGAAAGTATTGGTACAAAAGAAGAAATGATATCACCAAGTTTTACTTATCGTAGTGATGATGAAAAGTTATTATGGACAACAGAATTTACTTATGATGACTTAAACCGTATTCCAGACCGTGGTCCTTCTTATGATAATTTACCTGAAGGAACTTCGACTAAAATGGGTTTTGCACAGTCTGGAGATTTTGTTGAAGATATTTTAAAAACAGCAAGAACAGATGTTAAATATGAATTTGCACCAGATTGGAAGTTCCATTGGGCTTTAAGTCATCGTGAAGCAGAACAAAATTTTGACCATTTTTATGCTGGGTCAATGTGTAAGACGGATAAGACACCAACTGCGACAGATAAAGGATGTTATAAGGGGTATATTAATCAAATTTATTATTGGCAACAAACCACAAATAAAACGACTTCAAATACGTGGGATATTACTGGTGAATTTAACACGGGACCAATTAAACACAATATTTTAATGGGTACAGATTGGACGTATGAGCAACGTGAACCGTTACTATCAAATAAGAACCAAGACGGATCACTCATTTATGGTTTTGCAAACCCATTAACTGGTGATCGATTTAGTAATCGTGGCAATGGACATATTATTACTTCTCATAATTATAATGAGGGAACAAATTATGGGGTTTTTCTGCAAGATCTTATTAGTTTAAATGATCAAGTTAAAATCATGCTTGGCGGCAGATACGACTACTATGAAGCAAAAACAACAAACAAACTTGAAAGTTCATCTACTTATGGGCAAGCCAGAACTGTAGAGCATGAAACTTTTAGTCCAAATATTGGTTTTGTATGGCAACCTGTTACTGCACATAGCTTATATGCTTCATATAGTAAAAGTTTTGCTCCTTTCGGTGGAAGTATGGGGGTGAGTGCTGTATCTGCAACAGCAGACTTAGCTGCATTTGATTATGAACCACAATATAATGATCAATACGAAGTTGGGATCAAAAGTGATTGGCTGAATAAACGACTGAATACACAGTTATCAGCTTTCCATATTAAAAAGCATAACATACGTGATCATGAAGACCCTGATGATGACAACTCGCCTTATATTGTGGTTGGTGAACATGGGTCTAAAGGGGCAGAATTCAGTTTCATTGGAAGATTGATCAATAGTGTTTATATTCGTGGTGGTTATGGTTATACAGATGCCAAAATTAAAGAAGACAAAGTAGAGCCAGAACTTACTGGAAATGATTTACGCAATGTTTCTAAACATACTGGAAATCTTTTTATTCGTTATTTACCAACCAAAAAAATCTATGGTGAAATTGGTGCAACTTATATGGGGTCCTATTATACTTCTGATGAAAACACGACAAAAATGTCAGATTGGACTCGTGTAGATGCTGCATTAGGCTATAAAGACAAATCATGGGGAGCAACCGTTGCTGTCAATAATTTAACAGATAAAGAATATTGGCGTTCAGCTTCGATGCCTGGCACACCAAGAAATTATTTATTTAAATTGAATTATTATTTTTAAGTGAAAGGGTAAATGGGTCTTTGATCATATTATTTTAAACTGACAATATTTTAAAGTATTGTCATGATGATAATAGGATTTCTATACTTTTATTGTTGAGGGCTTGAAATGACAGATTCTTTTTTAGAAAGAATATTTAGGTAAAGTATTTAAAAGTAAAAGCTGCTTTTGGCAGCTTTTACTTTATAGGTATGATGGTAAAACAGTAATTTTATATAGATAAATAAACATTTTAGGCGAAAATAAGTATAGTAACCAATATCTTATTAGTATTTATAATAGAAGAAATGGTTGAATCAAAATATTTGTATAAAATAAAAATGTGATGAAGTTTGCATTTTTATGAAATTAAGTTAGTATTTCGCGCGGATGATATGCGATTAAATGATCAGCATATTCAGAATTAACACATGAACGTGGATAACAGATTCGCATGAAAAAACTTCTTATTGCAGTATTGGCAACTTATAGTACTTATAGTTTTGCTGATTTAGGTCCTACTCGTACTGATACAGGAAAAGTTGAGGTGAAAGAAGGTAAGCCTTATCGTTTTGAGGGGGATTTAAGCTATTTATTGAATAGTACCAAATCAGATGGTGAAAGTAATAGCAAAGAGAATCTGGCTGCGAATTTATTATTTCAACGTCAAGTGGGTGTATGGGGACAAGAACTTCGTGCTGAAGCAGTGAGTGCCAATGATGATGGCGATTCTGGAAGTAATGTAGAGCGTTATATGCTGGCTGGAAAAGTATTGCACCGTAGTACAGATACGATTTACCAATTTGCAAAACTACAAGGTGACAAAGATTTGTCGAGTAATTTCGATTACCAAGTCAGCTTAACGGGTGGAATCGGCATGGATCTTCTCAAAGATGACCAGCAAACATTAACAGCTGAAGCAGGCGTAGGTTATCGTTATAGTAAAGAACGCTCTGCACCTTATGATGATTTTAATGAAGTGATCGGTACAGTTGCTGCCTATTATGAATATAAATTCAATGATAAAGTGAAATTTAATCAGGATTTAAGCTATGAGTTTGGTGATAAATCACAGATTTTACGTTCTCGAAGCAGTGTAGGGGCAAACTTAACTGATACGGTTTCAGGTTTGGTGAGCTATCAAATTAAAGATACACAAGCAGATATTGGAAATGCGAGAGATTCATTATTATCTGTGGGTTTGAAGTATATCTATTAAAATCATTATGTTAATTAGAGATTTGTCAATGTTAAAATAATGATAAATTGGCAAAAAATAGAGCAAATACTTTTTTTTATGTTTTGTAGCTTAGCAACGAGCATAAGATGAGTTGATTGAACGACATGGAAGTCGTTTTTATTTGATTTAAAGATCACAATTAAAAATTTGAAAAACATGAACCCGATAGACTAATTTTTTATTTAAAAATGAGAAATCGTGATCTTGATTAAAAATACAACAATGATAAATTCAGTAAGGGACTGAATAATTTTTCTTTTTGTTCAAAAAAAGGAACATTAGTTCCTATTTTCAATGATTTAAAAAATTAAGACCAATAACGCTAAAACTGCAAAGGATTTGCAATATGATTCAAAATGACATTCAACGTGCCCGCCGTATGCATATTGCGGATATTCCAACACGTAGTGCACAACGCTTTGGCAATAAAATCGCCCTTGTTGATCAAGCACAACAGATAAGTTTTAAAGAATTTCATCAGCGTGTCGAACAGATTGCAATGCATTTGCATCAGCAAGGTTTAGACAAAGGCGATAAAGTGATGATTTTTTCGCATAATTGTTGGCAATTTCCTGCAATATTATATGCGACAGCCAAACTCGGTGTGATCAGTGTGCCGATTAACTTTATGTTGAATGCAGCAGAAGTGAATTATTTATTGCAACATGCACAACCGAAAATGCTGGTAGTTGAAGATGATTTATGTACTGTGATGGAGCAGGCTTTAGCTAAAATTGATTTTACGCCACCACAGCAAGTGGTGATTGATTTGAATCAATCGAATGTTGCAGCACAATGGCAAAATTTTGATACGCTTTTACAGCATACAGAGATTGCGTTGCCTGAGGTGGAACTACATGCACATGAGCCGATTCGTATGATGTATACCAGTGGTACAGAGTCGCTGCCGAAAGGTGTGTTATTAAATAGTGAAGCTTTAATGGCGCAATATACCAGTTGTATGGTAGAAGGGCAGATGAGCTCAAATGATCGAGAAATTCATGCCTTTCCGATGTATCACTGTGCACAATTAGATGCTTTTTTAAATGTCGATTTGATTTTGGGAACAACCAGTTATATTTTCAGACGTTTTGATCCAGAAGCGGTATTGGATACCATTGCTAAAGAAAAAATTACCAAATTATTTTGTCCACCTACAGCTTGGATCGCTTTGCTCAACTCTGAAAAATTTAATCCAGCAGAATTGGGTTCATTGAGCAAAGCATATTATGGTGCATCTGCCATGCCTAAAGCCGTGATTGAGGAATTACTGCAAAAATTACCTCATATTCGATTTTGGCAATTTTATGGGCAAACTGAAATGGCACCTGTAGCGACTGTTCTACATCCTGAAGATCATTTTGAATATGCCAATTCAGTGGGTAGACCTGCATTTAATGTGGAAACTCAAATTATGGCGGAAGATGGTCAAATCTTGCCACAAGGTGAGGTGGGTGAAATCGTGCATCGCAGTGTGCATTTGACACAAGGCTATGATCAGAATGATGAAAAGAATGCCGAAAGTTTTAAATATGGTTGGTTCCATAGTGGCGATCTTGGTTATTTTAATGAGCACGGTTATCTTTTTGTGGTTGATCGTATTAAAGATATGGTTAAATCAGGCGGTGAAAATGTCTCAACACGTGAAGTAGAAGAAGTTATTTATCGTATGGATGCGGTAAAAGAAGTTGCTGTGTTTGGTACGCCACATCCACGTTGGATCGAAGCCGTTACAGCTGTTGTGATTTTACATCCTGAGCAGCCTTTGGATGAAAAAGCAATTATTGAATTTTGTGCGCAGCATTTATCTGCCTATAAAATGCCGAAAATGGTGCATTTTGCAGAAACTTTACCGAAAAATGCCAGTGGGAAAATTTTAAAACGAGAATTAAAACAGCACTATCAACAAAATGAAGCCAAAGTAAGTTAAAAGCATGTGTTAAATGAAAATCATCAACAGACCTATCCGCTATAGGTCTGTTGATTTAAATTAAAATCCATTAACTTTTTAATAAATCCTTAAGTTGATATAACTGCGCTAGTGCTTCACGTGGTGTTAAATTATCGACATCTAATACCGATAAGGCATCTAAGGCAGGTGAAGATTTTTCAACTTCTATCACAGTTTCAATCACTTCAGATGCATTTTCAATTTCGGTAAATAAATCATTTGCACAGTGTGATTAAGTTGTTGCTGCTGCTGTTTTTCCAAAATTTTCAAACGTTTTTGTGCATCTTTAATGACACTTTCAGGAATACCTGCAAGCTTGGCAACTTGTAAACCATGGCTTTGGCTGGCAGGACCTTTTTGTACTTTGTGCAATAAAATCAAATTGCCATTGAGTTCTTTAGCCGTCACATGATAATTATCAATGGCATTTTCTTTGGCAAGTTCAGTCAGCTCAAAATAATGTGTGGCAAATAAACATAAACATTTGATCCGTTTAGTTAAATCAAGCACACATGCCCAAGCTAAAGATAAACCATCGTAAGTGCTTGTACCACGACCAACTTCATCCATCAGCACCAAAGATTGATTAGTGGCATGGTGCAAAATTTGCGAAGTTTCGGTCATTTCTACCATAAAGGTTGATTTACCAGAAGATAAATCATCGGCTGAACCAATACGTGTGAAAATACGATCAATTGGTCCAAGCTGTGCTGATTTTGCAGGGACGAAACTGCCACAATAGGCAAGCAAACTGATCAAAGCGGTTTGGCGCATAAAGGTGGATTTACCGCCCATGTTTGGACCTGTGATAATCGCCATACGATGATTAAAATCAAGCTGGGTATCATTTGGGGTAAATGGTGTTTTACTTAAAGATTCCACCACAGGATGACGACCTGCAATGATATTTACCCCAACTTCAGGCAAATATTCAGGGCGATTCCAATTGTTTAATCGTGCTTGATGGGCAAAATTTGCCAATAAATCAATCTGTGCAATCGCACTGCTCATCATTTGTAAATTGCCAATATCTGCGCGTAATTCTTCAAGCAGCATCTCAAACAGCATTTTCTCACGGGCTAAGGCACGAGACTCACTGGATAAGACTTTGTCTTCAAAAGATTTGAGCTCAGGTGTGATATAGCGTTCTGCATTTTTTAAAGTTTGACGGCGAATATAATGTTCAGGCGCTTGCTCAGCTTGGGCACGAGTCAGTTCAATATAATAGCCACTGACACGGTTATAGCCGATTTTTAAGGTATTAATGCCTGTATTTTCACGTTCTTGGATTTCTAAATCAATGAGAAATTGACCCGCATGGTCTCGAATTTTGCGTAGCTCATCTAGTTCGCTATCAAAACCTTCTGCAATGACATTACCATCACGTAATAAAACAGGTGGATTTTCTACAATGGCAGCCATTAAACGAGCATGTAAGCCATTAAAATCACCAAGTTCTAGGTTTAATTCGTTGAGTAAAATACTGGCATTTTGCTGGGTTAAAATTGGTTGCAATGCATGTCTAAGGAATGGAATTTGTGCACATGCTTGACGCAATTGCACCAAATCACGTGGTCGAGCACTGCCTAGCGCAACACGACTTAGCACACGTTCAATGTCACTGATTTCTTTTAAGACCAAGCGAATAGGTGACTCATGATAACCTTTGAGTAAAATTTCAATTGCATCTAAACGTGCATCCAAAATTGCGCTATCACGCAGCGGTTGCATCAAGGTACGACTGAGTAAACGCCCACCCATCGCTGTTTCAGTATCATTAATCAGTGAAAACAAGGATGTACCATGCTCAAACAAGGGTTCAATAATTTCTAAATTACGCCGTGTCACAGGATCAAGTGCGATAAAATCACTGCTTTGCTCAAGTTTGATCGAACGAATATGTGGTAAAGCCGTTTTTTGGGTTTCTTTGGCATAGTGAATCAAGGATGCCGCCGCTGCTTTGGCTAAAGGTAAATGGTCAATACCAAAGCCTGATAACGTTGAAACTGCAAATTGATCACATAAGGTTTTTTGTGCATTGTTGATATTAAAATCAACATTTGGGCGTTTGGTAATTGGACAATCTATGAGCTTTTTAATTGATTCAATAATATGAGTATCAACCAAATCCTCATCAATCAAAATTTCACTTGGCATCAAACGAGCCAATTCTAGAGGTAAATTTTCAGGCTTATATTCTTGTTGTTGAACTTTGAAAATACCTGCACTTAAGTCGAGTAGTGCAATCCCCATTTGGTTTTGTTGGATACACAGTGCAAGTAGATTTGAGCTTTGATGTGCAGTTAATAGTGCATCGTCAGTCAGTGTACCTGGTGTGATGATACGGACAACCGCACGTTCTACAGGACCTTTACCTGTGACCTCCCCAACTTGTTCACAGATCACCACGGTTTCGCCTTTTTTGACTAAACGTGCGAGATAACCTTCGGCAGCATGATAGGGCACACCTGCCATGGGAATCGGTTCACCATTGGCTTTACCACGATGGGTCAGTGTGATGCCAAGCAGTTTGGTGGCTTTTTTTGCATCTTCAAAAAATAGTTCGTAGAAATCACCCATTCGATAGAACATCAGTGAATGGGGATGTTGTCTTTTAACGGTGAGATACTGCTGCATCATAGGTGTGAGAGTAGATAGGTCAGCCGTTAGTTCTACGCTATTCATGTTTATTAAAAACCTTAAAATTGAATAATAAATATGTTTAATATGCAAGTTTGGCTGTTAAACCATTTCAAACATTGTATGTTGATTTAAATACAGGCATAGCCTACATTTTGCACTTCACCTTGAATGGAAATGAGGGAAAGAGCCACCTGATTTATTTCGTGGTTCATCTTAACAAATTCAGGTCGAATCACAAAAATGATTTCTCATATACTTGTGGAAATAAGCACCGAAAAGGAAATGCATTATCTTTTGATGGTTATATGGATTTGCTCGCCATAAGGAATCAATAAAAATATTATGAGGTTAAGAACAAAATTATGAAAAATCATTTTAATTTTCAGATAGAAATGTGTGAAAAATATGCTTCAAAATTTGAACCTATTGAGTTTCATAGAATGATCGGAATCTAAAATTTTTCTATATATGCTATAATTTATTTTTATATTTTGTTTATTTTCATCCTTTGGATGCTACTCCTATGTCCCATTTGTCACAATATCTGGCACAAAATCAATTTTGTGTACTGATTGAATATTTGACATCGAGTCAGAAAATATTTTCAGTGCCAAACCAACTGGCAGGTTTTCCTGTCTGTATGACCTTGGCAGATCGCGTGCATTCAGATACAGATTTATCACCTTTAGATGCTGCCGCACTTTATCCAAAAGATATTGAAAAAGTTCTGCATTTTGCAGGAAAAGGGCGGGATATTGCAGATTTTGAACGTTTTTTATTAGATGCGAAAAATAGCAAGCAGCATAACTTATTGTTGCTTACAGGGGATAAATTAAAAAATCATCATTTTGGTGATGATCAACAGCCAAGAACACGTTATTTAGAATCTGTTAATGCGGTAATAGCAGCCAAGCAACATGGCAATTTTTATATTGGCGTGGCATTTAATCCTTTTAAATATGTTGAAGCGGAGCAGGATGCACAATATTTTAAATTGTGTAAAAAGTTAAAGGCAGGTGCAGATTTTATTATTACGCAATTAGGTTATGACATTGTCGCTTTACAACAAGTAAAAAACTTTTTAACTGAGCAAGCTGCAACACAAAAAATTTTAGCCTGCGTGATGCCTTTAACTTTGGCACGTGCCAATTTTATGCTGAAACATCAAGTGGCAGGTATTGTCATCACACCGCACATGTTACAAGTATTGCAAGACGAAAAAGCTGCTGGCTTAACTGAGCAAGTATATGCTCGTTGTGCTTTGCAAATTTTGCTTTGTAAGCATTTGGGTTTTGCAGGTGTACATTTATCTGCATGCCATCAAACAGAAGAACAAACACGTTTGCAACATTATATTGAAGAATATAAAGCGCTTGATTTTGCTGCATGTTTATCACTGTGGAATCATCTGTGGCAGGTACAAACAGGACAAGAGTTTTATCCAAAATTAGTACAGTATTCACGTCCTGTGAGTTCAAAGCAGATTTTAAAATATCAACATTTATCTTTTATGCATGATGCTTTTTTTGCATCGAAAATGGCAAAAAGTTTTGGGCATTTTATTTTTAAATCCAGTTTTTGGGATAAAACAACAACATCCCAAGCCTTATTAAAAAGTGAATTTGTGAGTAAGCATCGTATTGTGGGATGTGAAAGTTGCGGGCAATGCCGTCTGGGGAAAACCTTGTATATTTGCCCTGAAACTTGCCCCAAAGGTTTGGCAAATGGACCCTGTGGTGGTACGACTTTAGATCGTTGTGAGTTTGGCGATCGTGAATGTATTCATTCAGTGAAAGCACGTTTAGCTAAAGCAGTTCAACAAACTGAAATATTAAAAACAGAGTTGATTCCAACAGTACCTTTTGAAATACGGGGCAGTAGTTCATGGAAAAATTGGTTTAGAGATGAGGCAGATTGGGGGTAAGTAAATATTTGAATTGTGCTATTTTAATAATTGAAATATAACATAAAAATATAAAAACAACGTGTGTTAAAAAATAATCAGAAAGACTTAAAAATGATGCAAGGTATAAAGATATACCTAAAAAGTTATGGAAAATTACATTTAAAAGTGTAAATAATATTCAGTAATGGATCAAGTTATTCACAATGAAAGTTAAATTTTACATTATTTAAAAATCATTTATTTCATTGTTATTAATTGAAATAATTGGGATTTTAAAATAGAAATTTTGTTTCGAATATTAGCTTTTACATTGTGTTTTGCTTAAGGATAACGCAAAACGATGAATGGAAGTAATCGTTTCATAGGATGAAACTAGATGAGTAATCTAAATGTTCATAGGGAAGAGCAGAAAAATAAATCGGGTGCGTATGCATGGTATGTGGTTTTACTGTGTATGTTGGCATATATCTTTTCGTTTATTGATCGGCAAATTTTGGCGTTGATGATTGAGCCGATCAAAGCCGATTTAAATTTAACAGATACACAATTTAGTTTGTTGCACGGTTTGGCTTTTTCTTTGTTTTATGCCTTTATGGGTTTGCCTTTGGCATACTTGGCTGACCGTTTTTCACGTCCAAAAATTATTGCGGTGGGCATTATTTTCTGGAGTATTGCAACAGCACTTTGTGGTTTAAGTAAGAACTTTATTCAGCTTTTTTTAAGTCGTATGGGGGTTGGTGTCGGAGAAGCAGCTTTATCTCCTGCGGCATATTCAATGTTTAGTGATCTGTTTAGTAAGGATAAATTAGGACGAGCTGTTGCAGTTTATTCGATTGGTTCTTTTGTCGGTGGTGGTATCGCTTTCTTGGTCGGTGGCTATGTGATTGGTCTACTAAAAGATGTGAGCTTAATTCAAATTCCGCTGTTAGGTGCAATCAAGTCATGGCAAGCGGCATTCATTATTGTCGGTTTACCTGGTGTTTTTATTGGTCTATTGTTTATTTTAACTGTTCGTGATCCACAGCGCAAAGGGCAAAAAATCAATGCGAATGGTCAAGTAGAAAAAGTGACATTTCAAGCTTCGTTTAAGTTTTTGAAAAAGCATAAGACAACTTTTACGTGTCATTATTTAGGTTTTACTTTTTATGCTATGGCATTGTATTGCTTGATTAGTTGGGCACCTGCATTTTTTATGCGTAAATTTGCATTAACTCCAACAGAAACAGGCTATATGTTAGGTACGGTATTGTTGGTGGCAAACACCTTGGGTGTGTTTTGTGCAGGTTGGTTAAATGATTGGTTTATTCAAAAAGGGCGTAAAGATGCACCGATGATCACAGGTGTGATCGGGATCGTTGGTTTGGTTTTACCTTTGATTGCTTTTACACTAGTATCTCAATTATGGTTGGCAGTCACTATCTTAGCACCTGCAATGTTCTTTGCTTCTTTCCCGATGCCGATTTCAACTACTGCGATGCAAATGCTTGCACCGAACCAATTACGTGCACAAATTTCAGCAATTTTCTTGTTAATTAGTAACTTGGTTGCAGTAGGTATAGGTACAACTTTGGTGGCTTTGGTCACAGATAAAGTTTTTGAAAATCCTTTAATGGTGGGCACATCATTGTCAATCGTTGGTGGGATCGCCTGTGTTTTATCCTTTGTGTTATTAAAACGAGGTTGCAAGGCTTTTGCTGATAGTATGCAAAAGGAACATGCTCATTCTTAAATGTTTTAGTCGAATTTGTATGAAAATCATTTAATTGTGAAATGCTCATCTTCAATAGATGGGCTTTTGCACTTTAAAAAGAACGATGCCCCTAATGGAGTGCAGTGATGAGTCAATTACTTAATTTTAATCATTTGCATTATTTAGATGAATTTTTACTCTTTAATTCAGATGATTATCAAACGATTAAAGATCAAATTAGTCATTATTTATGCCCACATCAATTTGATGTGGATGCAATTTCGAGTTTAAATACTCGGCTAAATGGTTTTAGCTTTGGTCAATCTGCATTGTATGATTTGAAATATAGTGCACCTGTGGCAATTACCATTGATGAAACATCCGCAAATTATTTGTTTCGTATTACTTTAGAGGGGCAATGTAAAGTCGAGCATGCACAGCATGCAGTATTGCAATCAGTCGGGATTATGACAGTTACACATCCTAATAGTAAAAATCGTATTATCACCAATCAGCGTTGTCGCAATATTATTTTAAAACTGACACAACAAGATGTAGAAACGCAACTATTTAAAATGTTGGGCTATAGTAGTGCAGAGCCTGTGATTTTTGATAGTGGTATGTCGTGTACAGATGAGGGTTTAAGTTCAATTATCGAAACACTCAATTATTTATGTCATGCCTACTATAATATTCAAAATTGGAGTTTTATTTCAGCCAGTTTTACCCAGTATTTGATTGAACTTATTTTATTAAAAGTCCCCAATAATTATAGCCAGCAGCTCAATGAACAACGACAACGTGTGCTGCCTAGTTATATGAAAAAAGCACAGCAATATATTCAACAACATATCAAAGATAATGTTGCTTTAACAGATTTAAGTGTATTTTGTGGTGTTTCTGGACGAACTTTACAAAAAGGTTTTAACCAATATTTTCAGCAAACACCTGTTGAGTATATCCGTGATTTACGTTTGGAATGGTGCATCAGGCATTATTGAATAGCGTTAGAAATCAAACCGTCACCGATATTTTATTGCAACATGGTATTCAAAGTTTTGGGCATTTTTCCAATAGCTACAAAAAGCGTTATGGGTGCTTGCCTTCACAAACATTGAAAATGCATGCAGCCTAAATGCGATTTTAGTACACATTTTATTTTGTAAATGGATTCGTAAATGGAATAGTCGATTCGCATATGGGGAAGTATAAAGCGATGTAATTTTCTATGATCAACTGAGTTAATCAGGAGGATTCAACATGAAAATTACAGTATTAGGTGGCGGTCACGGTTGTTATGCAGCAGCATTTGAAATGGCAGAAAAAGGACATGATGTCGTTTTGTGGCGCCGTGATGCGAATGCTTTGAATGCGTTGGCAGCAACGGGTCAACTTTTGATTAAAGATTTTCAAGGTGAGCGAGCAATAAGTGTAGGTTTTGAAAATAGCCAAATCAATTTACAACATAATTTACAACTGGCAATAGAACACGCAGAACTGATTATTATTCCATTGCCTGCGACAACACATTTAAATTTAGCAGAACAGGCAGCAGCTTATTTTACAGATGGACAAGTGGTGTATTTACCACCTGGAACTTTTGGCAGTTTTGTATTTGCCAAAGCCATGAAACAGGCAGGAAATCATGCCAAAGTTGCTTTTGCTGAAACTGGCACATTGCCTTATTTGGTACGTAAGCATGGTGTGAATCAAATCGTTGTCAGTGGCTATGCAACACGCTTACCAACAGGTGTATTTCCAAGTTATTTATCTGAACATGCATTTAAGATTTTAAAACAAGCTTATCCGAGTGTAGAACCGATTGAAGATGGTTTAAGTGGTGCGCTAATGAATGCGGGTCCGATTATCCATCCACCATTAATTATGATGAATGCGGGACCTTTGGAACATTTTGAGGCATGGGATATTCATAATGAAGGAACGCAGCCTTCGATTCGCCGTGTGACCAATCAATTAGATGCAGAGCGTATGCGTGTACGTGAAGCCTTAGGTTATCTTGCACCACATTTTCCTTTGGCAGATCATTATAACAAAGCAGGTGAAGGCGATGAATGGATGTATGGTCGTGGAGCACATGGCAAACTGACTGATAGTGGGGATTGGCGAGAGGATATTGACCTTGAAACCCATCGCTATATGCTCGAAGATACTCGTTTGGGATTATCTTTGATTGTATCGGTTGGGCGTTGGGCAGGTGTGGCAACGCCTGTAGCAGAGGGTCTATTGAATATTGCTTCGGCTGTAACAGGGCGTGATTTGTATGCCGAAGGGCGAACTTTAGAAAATTTAGGCTTAGCGGATAAATCTAAACAAGAGCTGCAAACTGTGCTGCAACAAGGAGTGTAATATGTCTAAAATTCAGCATATTGCGGTACTTGGTGCAGGGAGAATGGGTAAGGCGATAGCAATTGCTTTTGCCTATGCAGGACTGCAAGTGAAATTGATCGATGCCAAAGTGCGTGCTGAGCAGGAATTTATAGCGTATCAACAACAGATTGAGCAGGATTTGCGACAAGAATTAATTTTGTTGAGTCAGATTAAATTTATACCCACTGAGCATATTGCAGCCATTCAAAACAATATCCAAGTGATTGCAAAATCTGCTGCTACGGAATTTCTCAAACAATGTGACTTGGTGATGGAGGGCGTTCCTGAGCAAGTACAGGCAAAGCAGGAGATTTTTGCATGGTTAGATCGCTATATTTCAGCAGAATGTATTGTGGCTTCTACAACATCGACCTTTTTAGTGACAGACATTGCTCAAATGTTGTCTCATCCAGAACGTGTGGTGAATGCACATTGGTTAAATCCAGCGTATTTAATTCCTTTGGTTGAGCTAAGTCGTTCCGAACAAACAGCAGATGAAACGGTTGAACGCCTTAAATCCTTTTTAGCACACATCGGTAAAGTCCCCGTGGTATGCAATGCCAAAGCGGGGTATATCGTGCCACGTATCCAAGCCTTAGCTATGAATGAAGCCGCACGTATGGTTGAAGAAGGTGTCGCATCGGCTGAGGATATTGATATTGCGATTCGGACAGGCTTTGGTTTACGTTTTTCTGTGTTGGGTTTGCTTGAATTTATTGATTGGGGTGGTGGTGATATTTTGTATTATGCCTCAAAATACCTACAACAAGAATTGGGTGAGCGTTATCAGACGCCGCAGATTATTACTGAAAATATGCAAAATCAGCGCAATGGCTTACGTGAAAAACAAGGCTTTTATAACTATGAACATGTAGACATAGCAGCCTATAAATTACAGGTTTTAAGTACTTTTGCAGAGCGCATTGACAAGGCAAATTTAAAACCAAAATTTAATTGCATGTAAATATTTTTAGATTATTCAGAAATGATCAATCATAAAAACGCAGCACGAGATCAAAGCGCTGCGTTTTTTATATCAAATGATTCATCATTTTTCAGAATTTTAAAAATTTAACTGACTTTATTGTTATAGATTGAATTTAAAATACCAAATTCACCAACCAAATAATCTCGCCATTGTTGCTCCAAAAGCGAGGTCTCATCATTTCTTGGATTAAAATCACGACTCAGAAACTCAGGAGAACTGCGCAGTACAGGTTGAATAAATTCCCAAACCAATTGAATGCCTTCCAGTGTTAATGGAAGATTTTTAAAACAATCATCTTTATACGCCACAATGAGCCATGCAATAAAACCTGCAGGTAAAATCAATAAATGTACTGCTGAGAAACTGATGAGCCGTTGGATCAGACCATGTGCATTGGTCTGTTGATATAAATCAAAACTGACATTTTTATGCTCAAGCTCTTCAAGTGCATGCCATTGCCAAATATTCATTGTTTCTTGATCACTCAGAGTTTTAAGCTTTTCATAGGTGAGCCATTGAATCGCAAGTTTGGCAGTGATGTGTTCCATCGCCACCGTACAACCAAGCTGTTGTGTTTTAGACAGTTTTCGTAACAGACCTAAAGAAAAATTAACTAAGCGGGTCGGAGTATCAACATCAAAACCCAAAGTTTTCAGTGTTTGATTAAAGCGATCATGTTCACGTCCATGCATGGCTTCCTGACCGATAAAACCTCGGATTTGCTGTTTAAGTTGTTCATCATGGGTTTGGTCACGTAAATTTCTCAGTGAGTCAACAAAAAAGCGTTCACCTGTCGGAAATACACCTGATAGAACAACAAAAAACGCCGTTGCAATTGGATTGTCAAAAGCAAAATATTTGGGTGTAGTTTTGGGAAATTTGAACTCAATATGACGCACTTGAATTTGATTTTCCGTATGTAGAGTATGCATTGACTTCATTTTTATATCCTCGATCCAATCAGGATGTGGCACTTTATATAAAGAGGTGCTTGTTATTTGTACAGCCTTGTGATTAAGTATAATCCGATATAAATGTCGGATAAAAATCGGAAAAATATGGTACGTATTCCAAAACAAAAAAGATCAATAAATACAGTAAATTCCATTATAGAAGCGGCATTTATTTGCGTGGGAACACATGGCATACATGACACGACGATTCAAAAAATATCGGAAATTTCAGGTGTCAGTATGGGTTCAATTTATGAATATTTTGAAAATAAACATGATATTTTTGCCATGATGCGTACGCATTTTATGCGAGATGTCATGCAGATTATGCAACCTGCTTTGCATGGAATGGAGGATAAGTCGATCCGAGAGTTGGTTAGCCATATTGTGTATAGCGTAAAAGACTTTCTCGAGCTGAGAAATGGGGTCTATATGCGTTGGTTTAAAGAAACAGTAGATGTCGATGGTTCATTACAATCACAACAAGAGTTGGATAAAGTTCGGGTATTTTTGACACAAATTATTTTAAATTATGCCGTTAGTCGACCTGAAATCATTAGTGCTTTAGGTAAAAACTTAAATGTGATGATTTATATTTTTATTAATTCGGGAATTTTCACTATTGGGCGTTATTTGACTGAACAAAATAGCCAAAGTTTTGTTTTTGATGAGTTGGTTGATGGTTTATGCGACTTGATTGAGGGCTATTTACAATTTCAGATTTTGCAACAAAAAGAATGATGGAGAACCCAATATATATTCTGATTTATTGTGCAATCAAGATTTTAACATGGCTGCTTTGCGTGACAGCCATGAGATTTGTGTCGGTAATTCGTATTTTGAATGCTTAGCTAGACGGCAACAGGTCAAACATTTTCTTTAATTGTGCATTGAACTGTTTCAGCTCATCATCATCAAAAGCATTTAAAATGCCTGACAATGTTACTTGGCTGATTTGATTAATCTTTTCAACCAAGCTTAAGCCTTTATCTGTCAGTTTAACCATCGAAATACGTTCATCTTGTTCTGAAGAAAATACTTCAACAATACCATCTTCAACAAGACGATAAACTGCTTTGGTTGCAGTGGTTAATTTTAATGTTGATAAGTTTGCAACTTCGGTAATGCTGGCTTGCCCAAGTGCATGTGTGCTTAGAATGATTTTACGGCGAGTATTATCAATGCCTAGTTTTTTAATCGATTTTTCAATGAGTTGAATGTATTTCCCGTTGACTTGTGATACCCAAAAAAATGGATAATTTTGTAAGCTATTGGGTTCATTGTTAGGAAGAAATTGTTCTAAATTTTTAAGCATGGCTAAGCTGTGACTTAGTAAAAAAATAATATATGCAATTATACAAAGATTTGAAAAAAAAACCTGAGTTTTAGTGAGAAATAATACTTGACAATTACATTACTTTTTCTATTATTGTAGTTATATATAAAAATACATGGAAAAGTGAATGAATATTGTTGCAAAGGAAATGCAATTAGGATCTGGAAAATTTACCGTGATGGTAAAAGATTCTATCGATATTAAAGGTTTTCAGACACTTGCAGGTAGTCGTGCCTTAGAAAAAAGTGAGCCTGCACAGGATAATGCCGCAGTGGTTGATTTATTGTTAGCGAACGGTTGTCAGATCATTGCAAAAACCAATTTACATGAGTTGGCTTTTGGTATTACAGGCATTAATCATGTTTTTGGTACACCCATTAATCCTAAATATCCTGATTTCATTCCAGGTGGATCATCAAGTGGTTCAGCAGCAGCAGTGGCAGCAAAGCTTGCTGACTTTACTTTAGGCACGGATACAGGTGGTTCGATCCGTATGCCTGCGGCATGTTGTGGTGTTTATGGTTTAAAACCAACGTTTGGTCGTGTCAGTCGTCAAGGTGTACATCCTGCGCAAAGTTCTTTGGATTGTGTTGGTCCTTTTGCAAATTCAGTTGAGATGATTGAAAGCGCTATGCAGATCATTGATCCAACATTTCAAACAGTCGAAACATTGGATTATTTACCAAAAATTGCTTATTTAAATGTTGATGCTAATCGTGAAATTCATGAAAGTATTGAGAATTTTTTACAAAAATCGAATCTGTCGGTCACACATGTCGATGTGCCATCTTTTCAAGCTGCTTTTCATGCAGGGATGCAAATAATTAATTATGAAAATTGGCAGGCTTATGCTGATTTTACTAAAACAGGGTTGGTTGGTGCAGATGTGCAAGGGCGCTTGTTGAAAGCTGCAGAAACTACATTGGAACAAGTACAACAGGCAGAGCAAGTCAAAGCGCAATTTACTCAAGAAATCGATGCTTTGCTTGAGCAGTATGATGTTTTAGTTTTACCGACTTTACCGCAGTTTCCACCCAAAGTCGCTGATGCTGAAAATACTGTCGCATTTTTAAATTTAACTGCTTTGGTGCGTCCATTTAATTTGTCAGGGCATCCAGCAATTTCAGTGCCATTAGAAACAGCGCAAGCTTTGCCTGTGGGTTTGCAAATCGTGGCGAAACATCATGCAGATGCACGGTTGTGTGCAATTACAAAATTTGTCGTGAAGGCAGCGCAATAGCTTACAAGGAGTAAGGGAATGAATGATTTATCGAAAGGATTTAATGCTGATTTTGCAGCAACATCTATTGATTTAGAACAGCTTTGTCAGGAAATTCGCCAACGTGCTGTCACAGGTGAGTTTGACCAACAAGCTTATGTAAGCCAAGACATTATCGACAAATTAAAACAATTGGGTGTGTATCGAGCATTGGTACCCAAACGCTTTGGTGGTTTGGAAGTTTCTCCACATGCATTTTGTGAATTGATTGAACGATTATCTATGGCGGATGGTTCTGTGGGCTGGGTGGCAAGCTTTGGCATGAGCCCTGCATATTTGGGAAGTTTGCCTGAAGATACCTTAAAAATTTTATACCAAGATTCTCCTGATATTGTTTTTGCTGCAGGCATTTTCCCCCCACAACCTGCGGAAGTCACAGATGAAGGTGTTGTGGTCAAAGGACGTTGGAAGTTTTCGAGTGGGTGTATGGGCGCAGATATTTTGGGGGTTGGTATTGCACCTCGTAAAGACAATGAAGCGCAAGGTTTACCACGTTTGGCGATCATGCCTGCGCATCAAGCCAAGATTGAAATGACATGGGACACTGTGGGACTAAAAGGTACTGGTAGTCATGATTTGCTGGTTGATGATGTACTTGTTGCTAAAGAATGGACGTTTGTCCGTGGTGAACCCTCTAAATTGCCTGAGCCATTTTTTAAATATCCGTCTTTGTCTTTGGCAACTCAAGTGTTGACTGTGGTGGGGATTGGTGTGGCAGCAGCAGCATTGCAAGAATTTAAATTGCTTGCACCAGGCAAAGCCTCAATTACAGGTGGTTCAGAAATTGCCAATCGTCCTGTAACTCAATATGAGTTTGCTCAAGCAGAAGCTGAGTTTAAAGCAGCACGTACATGGTTTTATGAAACGATGGATGTGGTTTGGCGTGAAGTGCTTGCAGGAAATAAGCCGACAGATGAGCAAGTCAGTGATATGCGTTTGTCTTGTACCCATGCTGCCCGTGTTTCTGCACAAGTTGCTCGCAAAATGCAAATGTTGGCAGGTATGACCGCGATTTATACCCATAATGTATTTAGTCGTTTCGTCAATGATACCAATGTGGTGACACAGCATGCTTTTATGGGCGATGCCACCTTGCAAAATGCAGCCTCTATTAGTTTTGGTCTTAAACCAACACCAGGTTATTTATAAAGAGAATGAAAAGATGAATGCACAAATGGATTTGACAGCCATCTTAGAACGCTTAGCCAAGCTTGAAGCTGAAACGGCGATTCGCAATTGTATCAACCGTTATATGGAAATCTGTGATGCTTTGGATGCACACACGGATTTGAATGAATTGATGAGTTTATTTGCTGCTGATTGTATTTGGGAAGGGATTGGCGAGAAATATGCAAAATCATTTGGGCGCTATGACTCGTGGCAAGCGGTATATGACATGTTTAAAAGTTATACCCAGCAACAATCGCATTTTGTTATGAATGCGCATTTTGTGAGTTCAGAGCAAATTTATGTGCAAGCGCAACAGGCGAATGCATCTTGGCTGATGTTACAAAGTTCGACTTTTCGAGATGGTCGTAGTCATTTAAATGCAGCCAAGCTCACAGTGCGTTTTCAGCAACAAACAGATGGCACATGGAAAATTCAGCATTTCCAAACAGAAAATATTTTTAGTCGCCCTATATCACATTGGAACAGTACTGCCGAATTGCCTGTACCGAACCAGAACTAAACCAAGGAAAATTTAAAAAGGATCATTTTTATGAATAGTTTAATTCCAATGCAAGACATTGATCGTGATTACAATGAATTAGTACAAAGCGATCGTGCGCATACTTCGCTGTATAAAGACCCTGCTATTTTTGAAGATGAAATGGAAAAAATCTTCTACAAAACATGGGTATGGGTAGCACATGCCAGTGAAATTCCAGATGTGGGCAGTTATAAAACCATGAACATTGGCAAACAGCCTGTTGTTGCAGTACGTGACCGTAAAAAGAAAGTCCACGTACTATTAAACCGTTGCCGCCATCGCGCTGCAACGGTGTGTGAACATAAAAAGGGTAAAACCAACAGCTTCGTTTGTCCGTATCACGGTTGGAGCTATGCACTTGATGGTAGTTTACGTGGTGTGCCATCACCTGAAAGTTATGGTGAATGTCTGGATAAATCAGAATTGCCGATGATTAGCCTACGTGTTGAAGAATATAACGGCATGATTTTCGCTTCATTTAACCATGAGATTGAACCGCTTGAAGACTTCTTGGGTGCTGCGAAAAAGTGGATTGATTTATTCATGAAACAAGGTGCGGGTTATCCAGTTAAAGTCTTAGGTGAACACCGTTTTACTTTCCCTGGTAACTGGAAAATTCAGTTAGAAAATACTACGGATGCGTATCATTTCCCATTGGTGCATAAATCATTCTTAAGTTCAGTCGATGAAAAAACTGAAGAATTATTTAACTTTGAAAATCAACCGGGCTTTGTTGAAGACTTGGGCAATGGTCATAGTGTCATGGTGATGATTCCTGAATTGGTTGATCTTGATGAAGAACTGATGGAGCGTCCAATTCAAGAACGTTTTGAAAATTTGGCACAAGCCTTACGTGATGAAGGTCATGCCGAACTTGAAGTGCGCCGTATTGTTCGGGCTGTTGGTGGTTCAGGTTTTAACCTCAATATTTTCCCAAATATTGCATGTTCTATGGCGTTCTTCCGTGTGATGCAACCGATTTCAGTGGAAAAAACTGAAATTCACCATTCTGTGATTACCATGGATGGTGGTCCGCAAATTGCCAATCAATATCGCTTACGTTTACATGAGCATTTCCAAGGTCCGTTTGGTTTTGGTACACCTGATGATGCTGAAGCATGGGAACGTGTACAAAAAGGTGCAAGTGCGGGTGATGATTTATGGATCATGCTGAATCGTGGTTTGCCGGGTGAAGTAAAAACTGAAGATGGTTTAAAAAGTGATGTCAGTGCAGAAACAGGGATGCGTGCTGCTTATCAGCAGTGGAAAAAGTTGATGACGGTTTAAGGAGAATGCCATGAAAATTGATTTAAATTTATTGAATGAAGTCACTGCTTTTGTATGGGCAGAAGCAGATATGCTTGACCATTTTGAACATGAAGCTTGGTTAAATCTGTGGAATGAGCAGGGTGTTTATATCATCCCGATTGATCCAACATTGACGGATTATGAAAACAATCTGAATTATGCGTATGACAATCATCACATGCGTCAGCTTCGGGTGAATCGTTTGAAAAATGGGGAAGCCATTTCAACATCACCGAAAGCCAATACGGTACGTAGTGTGTCACGTATTCGTGTGATTAAAGATGAAGATGGTGAAATTATCTTGCGCTGCGCACAAAACCTACGTGAATTTCGTAAGGAAAATTTAAAAAATTATACGGCTGATGTAACTTTCCATTTGGTACGTGATGCAGCACAAGGTTTTAAAATTAATCGTAAAATTATTAACTTAGTCAACTCTACTGATACTTTGGCAGGGATCAGCTACATTCTCTAGGAGAACACAATGAAACAGGTTGTTTTAGTGACAGGTGCTGCCTCAGGTTTGGGAAATGTCATTGCAGAATATTTTGCAGCGCAAGGTCATCAAGTGATTTTATCGGCAAGTACGCTAGAAAAGGCGGAAAATGCCAAAGCACGTAGTCCGCATGCAGAGCAGATGTTTCCACTTAAACTGGATATTTCAGTTGAGGCAGACTTCCATACAGCAGTGCAGTGGATTGAGGATAAATTCTCAAAGCTTGATGTGCTCATTAACAATGCCACAGTCACTAAAGCCACACCTGTTTTAGAGATTACTGCCGCAGATTTTGATTGGATTACACAGGTGAATCAGCGTGGTACTTTTCAAGCGTGTCAAATCATTGGTAAATACATGGCTGAAAAAGGCTATGGGCGCATCATTAATATGGCGTCACTTGCGGGACAAAATGGTGGTACAGCAACAGGTGCACACTATGCTGCAACCAAAGGTGCGATTGTGACCTTAACCAAAATTTTTGCCAAAGAATTTGCTGCTAAAGGGGTTACTGTAAATGCAGTTGCTCCAGGTCCGATGGAATCACCGATAGTACATAGCGTTGTTTCTGATGAAAAAATGGCACAGTTTATTCAAAATATTCCAGTAAAAGCTTTGGGGAGTATGGAGTTTATTGCGGAAACTTGTGGATTATTGGCAAGTCAAATGCAGCATTTGTTACAGGTGCAACATGGGACATTAATGGCGGATTATTTATGCGTTAAGCCATGAGCTTAACCTGTAAGAGGGAGAAAAATCATGACAACACTTTATCATGTTGTGGTTAAAAATCGCCATGTCGAAGGTGAAAATGTCGCAGTGATGGAGTTTGAATCTGCAACATCGACAGCATTACCTCAAATTGAAGCAGGTGCGCATATTGATGTGCATTTGCCCAATGGTATGGTGCGCCAGTATTCATTGTGCCAGAACCCAAGTCAGCAGGGGGTTTTCCGTTTGGGTATTTTACGTGATCCTGAGTCACGTGGTGGTTCAGTTTCCGCATTTGATGACTTAAAAAATGGCATGCAAATTCAGGTCAGCGAGCCGAAAAATTTATTTCCATTGGTCAAAGCCAAACATTCAGTGTTGATTGGTGGCGGCATCGGTATTACGCCATTGATTACGATGGCGTATCAGTTGGCACAAGAGGGAGCATCGTTTGAGTTGCATTATTGCGGTGCGAGTCCTGAACGTTGTGCATTTGTCGATGAGATTAAAAATGGTGAATTAGCTACATTTACCACCTTTCATTTTAAGTCTGAAGGTGCAAGTCATCGCAAGTTTTTTGAATCTGCGATTCAAGATATTGATGCAGAAAGCCATATTTATACTTGTGGTCCAAATGGATTTATGGACTGGGTGATTAATTTAGCGACAACGCAACATTTTCCAGACAGCCAAATTCATAAAGAATATTTCCAAGTAGATGTGGAAACAGGTGGTGATGCCTTTGAAGTAGTGGCACAGCAAAGCGGTAAAATTATTTTGGTAGATGCAGAAGAAACGATTTTACAGGCACTTGCACGAGAAGGCATTGAGATTGAAATGTCTTGTGAGCAAGGGGTGTGTGGGACATGTATGTGCGATGTGATCGAGGGTGAGCCTGATCATCGAGATGTGTATTTTACTGATGAAGAAAAAGCCAGTAATGAACAGATTTTAGTGTGCTGTTCAAGATCTAAATCAGCACGCTTGGTACTCGATATTTAAGTCTTTGCTATTTAAAGAATTGATTTTTGAATATTGAATACATAGGAATAGGACAAAGATTCAGGAGAGAATAATGAATACATTACATGCCATGGACAGCGCAAAAATAGATCCAATGAAATTTCGTCGCGCTTTAGGTAACTTTGCCACAGGTGTCACCATTATGACTGCGCAAAATGCAGCAGGTGAAAAGGTTGGGGTAACAGCAAATAGTTTTAATTCGGTATCGCTTGATCCTGCATTGATTTTGTGGAGTATTGATAAAAATTCATCGAGTTTTCATGTGTTTGAACAAGCAACACATTTTGCGGTGAATATTTTATCAGGTTCACAAATTGAACTTTCAAATAAGTTTTCACGCCGTAATATCGACAAATATGAGGGAACGAGCTATCGCACAGGGGCAGGTCAAGCCCCGATTCTCGAACATTGTTCAGCAGTTTTTGAATGCGAACGTCATCAAATTATTGAAGGTGGTGATCATTGGATTATCATTGGAAAAGTAGTGGATTTTCATGATGAGGGACGTAGTCCATTGGTATATCACCAAGGTGCATATTCTGGGGTAACACCACATCCATTGTTGCAAGTGAAAGATGCAGTGGACGTTGCTGATGTGGGAGCAATGCATCATGGACATTTACATAGCAATGTTTGTTATTTGATGAGTCGTGCATTTAAATTTTATCAAAATGACTATATTCCAAAGCAGTTGGTGACAGGTTTTAGAACCAGTGAAGCACGTTTATTGTTAGTCTTAGGCAGTGCTACTGCATCAAGTAAAGCAGATCTGCCACGTGATATTGCGATGCCGATGCGGGAAGTAGAACAGTCAGCTGCAATATTAGCAAAAGATGGTTTATTGATTGAAAATGAAGGTTTTTATCATTTGACTGAAAAAGGTAAAAAAACTGCACATTATTTATTTGATATTGCAGATAGCCATCAAAATGAAGTGTTAGAAAAATATTCGGATAATGAAAAGGATATTTTTATTAAAATTTTAAAGGATATCGCAGGAATTGTTTAAGCTAAAAGTGAATTGATGATAGAGCGCAGAAATAGCTAAGTCAGAGCCTTGGCGTTAAAAACAGAAAGCTTTTATTACTGTGAGCTAAGCTTTAAGATAAATATGAATGTTGATCTTGTTCGTTTTAGAATATGTAAAATTTATCACTCAAATGTGTGATATATTTTTTAAAATTAACAAGAAAATTACATGTATTTATGTTATAAAAAATGAAGTCGAGAGACTTGTGATAATGAAAAATGGAGTTAACGATATGGAAATTAAAAAAATATTACTGCTTTCAGCATTGACGACTGTTGCAGTAAGTAGCCACGCAGAAATTCGCATAGGTGTGGTCAGTTCATCTACTGGACCTGTTGCTATGGTGGGAATTCCCCAACGCAATACGATTGCTTTATTGCCTAAAATGATTGCTGGCGAGAAAGTTACTTATATTTCTTTAGATGATGCGAGTGATCCAACAGCTAGCGTAAAAGCGGTCAATAAACTGATCAATGAAAGTAATGTTGATGCCATTATTGGTCCATCAGGTTCACCGAATGCCAATGCTGTGATTGGTACAATTGCCAAAGCACAAGTGCCTTTGCTTGCCCCTGTAGGAACATCTACAGTAGTTTTACCGATGAATGAGCAACGTAAATGGGTTTTTAAAACCACGCAAAATGATGAGTTAATTGCAGAAGCGTTGGTTGAAGACATGGTAAAACGTAAGATTAAAACTTTAGGTTTTATCGGTACGGCAGACCCTTATGGTGAAAACTGGAGTAAAGTCGTTAGCGCGTTGGCTGCGAAAAAGGGCATTAAAGTGACTCAAAAAGAGTCTTTCCAACGTCAAGATACGTCATTAACAGGGCAAGCACTGAAGTTAATTGCAGGTAAACCACAAGCAATTTTGATTGCAGCACCTGGTAGTGCTGCAGTTACACCGCAAGTGGCATTATATGATCGTGGTTATCGTGGACAGGTTTATCAAACGCATGGCGCAGCATTGGATCAGTTCTTAAAGCTTGGTGGTAAAAAAGTTGAAAATACCATTTTGGCTGCAAGTTTGATGTTGGTGATCAATGAAGTTGCCAATACGCATCCATCCAAAGCTGTTGCTTTGCAATATATGAATAACTATAAAAAAGCCTATGGCAGCTATCCTGCGACTTTTGGAGCGAATGTTTATGATGCAGGATTATTACTTGAGAAAGCGATTCCAATCGCATTAAAACAGTCGAAACCAGGCAATGTAAAATTCCGTCAAGCCTTACGCAGTGCGTTGGAGCAGACCAAAGAGTTAGCAGCAACACAAGGTGTTTACAACATGACACCGATGGATCATAGCGGCTTTGATAAACGTGGTCGTGTCATGATTACAGTCAAAAATGGACAATGGACATTGTTGAAATAATTCATCTTTCTTAATTTTTAATCTGCTATTTAAATATTAGGGTGTCAACGCTCTGAGTGGAGTGTTGCCTCTAAAATGGCAAGGATCTGGCGTTATGGATTTAAATATCGCATTAATTCTTGGGCAAGATGGAATTACCAGTGGTGCAATTTATGCCTTGCTCGCATTATGTATTTTATTGGTTTTTACTGTAACCCGAATTTTACTTATTCCCTTAGGCGAGTTTAGTGTTTTTGGTGCGTTGACATTGGCTGCCATTCAGGCAGGGACACCAAGTCGTATTGTATGGCTACTCGTGGTGTTTTTTGTTGCACAATTGCTCATAGATGTTTATGTGAGTTTTAAAAATAACGCAAAATTAAATTTAAAAGGTCATGCACTTGGGGTAGCCTATATCGCATTGCTCACTGCCGCAATGTATTTTTTACCTTTGGCAAATTTACCGATTTTTGTGCAAGTCATATTGGCTTTGGCTGTAGTGACGCCATTAGGACCACAAATTTATCGTTTATTTTTCCAACCTTTAGTTGCGGCAAAGCCTTTGGTTTTACTCATTGTTTCGATTGCTGTGCATGTGGCATTGGTTGGTATTGGGTTATTAATATTTGGTCCAGATGGTGCACAAACTAAACCTTTTAGCGAAGCAACTTTTGAGGTTGGAAGTTTAGTGGTGAGTAGCCAGACGCTATTTATTCTTGCTGCATTCTTCATTCTCATTATTGCCCTTTGGTATTTCTTTGGCAAAACTTTATATGGCAAAGCGCTGAGAGCAACGGCGGTGAATCGTATTGGTGCACAACTCATGGGTATTTCTCCGATTTTTGCAGGAAAAATTACCTTTGCAATGGCAGCATTTATGGGGGCTTTTGCAGGGATTCTCATTGCGCCAATTACCACTTTGTACTATGACTCTGGTTTTATTATCAGTTTAAAAGGCTTTGTCGGGGCAATTATTGGCGGTTTAGCCAGTTTTCCTGTTGCTGCTGCGGGCTCCGTGGTTGTGGGAATTATTGAAGCATTTTCGATGTTTTGGGCAAGTGATTATAAAGAAATTATTGTATTTACCTTGATCATCCCATTTTTGCTGTGGAAGTCTTTAACCTCTCGTCAAATTGAGGAGGATCATGAATGAAGTCTAAATATTTATTTATGGGCTTTATTGCCATCATGGCGATCAGTCCTCTGCTTTTACCAACATATCAAGTCACTTTGCTGAACTATATTGGTTTGAATGCCTTGGTGGTATTGGGACTGGTTTTACTGACAGGTGTAGGGGGAATGACCAGTTTTGGTCAGGCAGCGTTGGTTGGGATCGGGGCGTATTCAACGGCATATTTAACAGTGACTGAGCAATTGCCACATTTTTTAGCATGGACAGGCGGTAGTCCTTGGGCTGCATTGTTCTTGGGTATTTTTATTACTGTTATTTCTGCGCTATTGGTCGGTGGATTAACCTTAAAACTTTCGGGGCATTATTTACCTTTAGGTACGATTGCATGGGGCATTTCTTTATATTATTTCTTCTCGACCATTGAAACCTTGGGTGGGCATTCGGGAATTTCCAATATTCCGAATATTTCAATCGCAGGCTATGCTTTAGATACCAATAACAAGATGTTTTATTTGATTTGGTTGATTCTTTGTATTGCCATTATTCTGACTAAAAATTTACTGAACTCAAGAGAGGGACGTGCGATTCGTGCATTGAAAGGTGGACAAATCATGGCGGAATCTATGGGGGTAAATACCTTTAGATCGAAAATGGTGGTCTTTATCATTTCTTCGATTTTTGCATCTATTTCGGGTTGGCTTTATGCGCATAACCAATCTTTTATTAATCCAACACCATTTGGCTTACAGATGGGGATTGATTATTTGTTTATGGCATTACTTGGCGGTGTGAGCAGTATTTGGGGGGCAATTTTTGGTGCAGGCATTTTTACGATGATGCGCCAATGGTTGCAAGACCTGATGCCTGTACTGTTTGGTAATGATGGACAGTATGAAACCATAGTCTTTGGCTTAATGATCGTGGTTTTGATGCAAAAAGCACCCTCAGGTTTATGGCCAATGTTGGTGAAGCTTGTCCCACAACGTTTTAAAGCCAATGATCTACATACGGTGTTAACTGAGCCAACACAAAAATTACCGAGTTTAGACTTGCCTGCCAAAGGCACAGTAATTCTTGAAGCGAAAAATGTCACGAAAAAATTTGGTGGTTTGGTTGCCAATAACAACATGAATTTAAAAATTCATGCAGGTGAGATTTTGGCACTGATTGGTCCGAATGGTGCGGGTAAAAGTACCATGTTTAATCAACTTTCAGGTGTTGATGTGCCGACCAGTGGCGAAGTAATTTTTTTAGGCGAAAAAATTAATGGAAAACAATCACGTGAAATTGCCAAAAAAGGGCTGAGTCGTACTTTCCAACATGTCAAAATTTTGCCTGAGATGACAGTGCTTGAAAATGTCGTGATCGGTGCGCATTTACGTGGCAAAAAAGGCGTATGGGCTTCATTACTGCGTCTTGATCGTGAAGAAGAAAATAATCTATTAAATGAAGCGAAATATCAGCTTGAACGTGTAGGTTTAGGTGAATTTCTTTATACCGAAGCAGGCAGTTTAGCACTCGGACAACAACGAATTTTAGAGATTGCACGGGCTTTGTGTGCGCATCCAAGTTTGTTATTGCTGGATGAACCCGCAGCAGGTTTGCGCTTCAAAGAAAAACAAGCTTTGGCAGATTTATTAAGCAGATTAAAAGCTGAAGGTATGGCGATTTTACTGGTCGAACATGATATGGATTTTGTCATGAATTTGGTGGATCAAGTCGTGGTGATGGAATTCGGTGAAAAGATTGCAGAAGGTTTACCTGAAGATGTGCAAAAAAATGAAGCTGTATTAGAAGCGTATTTAGGAGGGGTTGCATGAGCATTGTCACTGGAAATACGCAAGGAAAAAGCTTGCTTGAAGTGAATAATTTAACGGTTGCTTATGGCAAAGTTGAAGCACTCATAAACTTTAATATGCGTGTCAATGAAGGGCAAATTGTATCTGTAGTTGGACCCAATGGCGCAGGAAAAACCACTTTACTTTCAGCCATCATGGGCGTACTGGGTTCAAAAGGACAGGTAGAATTTGATGGAAGTGTCGAACAATGCCCTCAGATTGAACGTATGGTGGTACGTGGCTTAGGATTAGTCCCAGAAAAAAGAGAACTGTTTAGTAGCATGAGCATTGAAGACAATTTAATGCTTGGAGGCTTTCAACGTTATCGTCATGGTGATCGAGCTTTAAAAGATACTTTAGATGAAGTCTATAGCATATTTCCAAGGCTAAAAGAGCGCCGTATTCAAGAGGCTGGCACACTCTCTGGCGGTGAACGTCAAATGTTAGCGGTAGGGCGGGCTTTAATGGCAAAACCAAAACTGTTAATGCTCGATGAACCAAGTTTAGGTTTAGCACCCTTAATTACCCGTGAAATTTTTAAAATTATTGATCAATTGCGTGGGCAAGGTGTTTCAATTTTATTGGTGGAGCAAAATGCCCGTGCTGCCCTAAAGCTTGCAGACTATGCCTATGTGCTTGAAATGGGGGAATTGTCGATGCAAGGCACAGGGCAAGATTTGGTGGAAGACCCACGGATTATTGAAAGTTATCTCGGAATTAATAGTAAACATCAGGACATTCTAGCGATTTAAGATGGAGTTTTGTGATGCAAAAAAATGCCAAAATTGCCATTTTAGGAGCAGGTGCGATTGGTTGTAGCTTAGCTACTCGACTCATTTTATCGGGTTGTACGCATGTCAGTTTGGTTGCACGTGGTGAAAATTTTCATGTTTTATCAACTCAAGGAATTCATCTTAAAGATTTAACAGGTGAATATCATGTGCAGCCGTATCAAGTGGTTGAAAATTTAACTCAGTTGGATACACAAGATATTGTTTTTATTGCAACAAAGTCCAATGCTCTACCACAGTTTGTACAATCACTTCAGCATGTTTTACATGCTGATAGCTTGGTTATTCCTTTAATGAATGGTATTCCATTTTGGTATTTCTACCAAGACGAGGCGCAGCAGGATATTCCTGTAGTGAAATGTTTGGATGCTGATCAACAATTAATTCAATATTTTCCTTTAGCACATTTAATCGGTGCAGTCGTGTTTATCACCGCAGAACTGAAAGCATATGGCAAGGTCGAGTCAAATAATCCGTATTTATTAATTCTAGGTGAACCAAGTCATCGCATTACCCCACGTGTACAGGCACTTGAAGAGGTCTTTGCCAATACTGAAATTGAATTAAGGATAACGGAACATATTCGAGATCAGATTTGGACAAAAGTCATTGCAAATCTAAGTTCAAATCCTTTGTCTGTGGTTGCAGGGGCAACATTAAAAGACATTTATTCTCATCCGTATTTACAAGAAATGACCTTGCAAATTACCCAAGAAGTACGTCAAGTCGCTGCGAGCTATGGTGCACGGATCAGCATAGATCCAATGACTTTTTTACAACTTGGTGCAGAGATGGGCGAGATTCATACTTCAATGTGGCATGACTATCAAAAAAAGCAAGCTTTAGAAATGGCAGGCATTGCAGAAGCTGTTTTTGAACTCGCAGAACGATTTAATTGCCCAATGCCTGTGACCAAACAGATTTGTAATCTTACTCATTATCTCAGTGAACAATCACTCAAACCATAAAAAAGGATTTTTATGAATGCATCTATAAAACCCATCAGTATGTGTCAGCAGGAATGGGAACTGCGTGTAAAACTGGCACATTGCTATCATTTAGTGGATTATTTTGGTTGGACTGAAACCATTTTTAATCATATTTCAGCTCGTCTTGAGGGCGATGAAAATCATTATTTGGTCAATCCTTTTGGTCTAAATTATAGCGAAGTTACACCTGAAAATTTACTCAAAGTAGATTTAGATGGCAATAAAGTCGAGGCTTCTGAATACGATGCAAATCCAGCAGGTTTTGCTTTGCATAGTGCTGTACATGGTGCACGTCATGATATTCGCTGTCTGATTCATACCCATACCACACCGATCAGTGCCATTGTGCAAAAGAAAAATGGATTTTCTTATGATAGCTTTTATGGTGCACAGCTTTATGGTCGAGTGGCTTATCATGCCTTTGAAGGTATTACTTTATTTGCTGAAGAAAAACAGCGCATGATCGAAAATTTAGCAGATAAACATATTTTGGTCTTGCGGAATCATGGCATTGCAGTTGGTGAAAATAGCATTGAAAAGGCTTTTTTCTTGCTTTGGACAGTACAACGTGCAGCAGAAATTCAATGCCAAGCGGGTGCATTGGGCGGGGAGGATTATCCATTAAGTGAAGAAGTAAAACATAAATGTACAGATCTAACCGCAATGTTGATTCGTGAAAGTGGTTTTGCGGTTAAATTTTTTGATGCAATGGTACGTAAAATGCAGGAAACTTTATAATAATGATACAGCGATGCATTCACACAGCTTTTGTCGATGATAAAAGCCCTGAAAAATCGTAAGTTATTAGGTTTATGGTTAAAGATGCCCAATGCTATATTGCTTGCTAGATTTTCTAGGGTGTAATGGAATCGCTGTAAAAGTGGTTTAAAGTAAATTTAAAATGGGTATTGTAACGATACCCATTTTCTATGACATAAAATACTTATAATTCAAGATTACACTGTGTATAAACCCGATTTTCATTCAATGGGTCTGTATAAATCACCGTTAATGCACCATTTATGTCGAGCGGTTGTGACTTTGGATGGGCAATAAATGTCTTCTTGGCATATAGCGTTTTATTGTCTTGTTTTTGTGTTAAAGCATGTTGCAGCGAAAATACAGTGAAGAGTAATGGTGATTGCGCAAGATTCGTTTGATTTCGCGCTTGAATGATTAATTTTTTAAGTGATGCTTCATCTAATTTTAACATTTTAGCATCTTTACTGTGGTAAAAGTCATCGGCAATTTGATCAATATTGCCATTTTGTAGCGTGAGTAATGTTGCACTATAACCTTCTGATACGGAAATTTTAACCATTTTAAAAGCAGAACTACTTTTCGGAACAAATTGATAGTAGGGTTCAGTATAGGCAGATTTTTTATTTTGCTGAAGGCTAAATTTATTTCTAAATTCAGTGCTTAATGGATAACTTTCTTTATTTTCCTGTTTTAAAGCTTGGAACTTTTGTTGATTTTCATGCAAATGATAGGCTGTTGTGGAAAATTCATTGTCCATTTGATCATAATATTTACACTGTAATGTATTTTTTAATTTAGAAGAAATTTCGGTATTTGCCCATGATGATGTACTCATTAAACTGAATGATAAGATACATACAATAGAATTTAATGATTTAAAATGCATAATTAATCCTCTATATTTTATGTGAATAGTATTTTTTTATTAGTGTTTTGTAAAATTTAAATTTATAAAAATATTTATTATTAAATATATTTTTATTTTGAATTGAATGCTTTTTGGATACAAAATAAAAAGATGTAATACCGAAATATTACATCTTAAAAAAGAGAAAATGGTTTAAGCAATAAAATTGCGTACAGCTTGGGTAAATTCGTCAGGGCATTCGATATTTGAAATATGTGATGCATTGATTTCAAACAGTTGACTATTTGCAATGCGATCTACCATAAATTGACCATCAGTTACTGTGGTTACAGGGTCTTGCTGACCTGCAATCACCAAAACTGGCACAGTAATATTCTTTAAGTCTTCACGTAAATCCGCTTTAGCCAAAGCTTCGCAACAACTTGCATAACCTTCTGCGCTGCCAGCTGCTAAGTCGTTACTTAAAGATTCTACAACTGCGGCTTGGCTTTGGATAAAGCGTTCTGTGAACCAACGTGTTGCAGCTGTTGCTGCGATTGGTTGCAGACCTTGTTCACGTACCAGTGCGGCACGATCATTCCATGCTTGTTCTTGACCAATTTTTGCTGCGGTATTGCACACGATCACACGATTAAAATGTGCAGCTTGATGAATAGCAAGCCATTGACCTGTGAGCCCACCCATGGAAATACCACAGAAATTGGCTTTTTCAATATTTAAATGGTCAAGTAAATTGATAACATCTTGTCCTAATTGCTCAATTGAGTAAGGACCTTGTGGGGCAGAAGAAGCACCATGACCACGTGTATCATAGCAAATGACATAGAAATCATTTTGCAATGCATCAATTTGCGCTTGCCACATACTGTATTTTGTTCCAAGCGAGTTAGAAAATACAATCGCAGGGTTATTCGCATCACCAAAAGTTTGGTAATTGATTTCGGCATCGTTGGATGTAAATTTTGGCATGTATAAATCCCTCCCGACCTCCCTTTATAAAAGGGAGGGGATTATTAATTGTTTTAAACTCGTTCAATAATCAAAGCGATGCCTTGACCGACACCGATACACATTGAACATAGGGCATATTTGCCACCAATTGCTTCAAGTTGATTCAATGCTGTTGTGACTAAACGTGCGCCTGATGCACCCAGCGGATGACCAATGGCAATCGCTCCACCGTTTGGATTCACGTGTGTTGCACCATCTTCTAAACCAAGATCGCGAGTGACTGCTAAAGCTTGTGCTGCAAAAGCTTCATTCAGTTCAATCACATCCATTTGCTCTAAACTTAGACCTGTTTGTGCAAGTAACTTTTTAATTGCAGGCGCAGGACCAAAGCCCATGATACGTGGTTCAACGCCTACTGTTGTTGCACCAATAATTTTGGCACGAGCTTTTAAACCGTACTTTTCAATGGCTTCATCAGATGCAATCAATAATGCAGCTGCACCATCATTAATCCCTGAAGCATTGCCCGCGGTGATTGTTCCATCTGCTTTGACGACAGGTTTAAGTTTATTTAAACCTTCAATTGTGGTTGATGCACGTGGATGTTCATCGGTATCCACCACAATCGCATCGCCTTTACGCTGTGGAATCGAGACAGGAATGATTTCTTTATCAAAGAAACCGTTAGCTTGTGCAGTCGCAGTACGTTGTTGGCTTGTTAAGGCAAATTTGTCTTGATCTGCACGGTTGATATTAAACTGTTCAGCCACATTTTCAGCCGTTTGTGGCATGGTTTCAACACCATACATTTCTTTCAGCTTTGGATTGATAAAACGCCAACCCATCGTGGTGTCTTCAAGTTTTTGGCTACGACCGTATGCACTGTCAGATTTACCCATCACCAATGGTGCACGGCTCATGCTTTCTACACCGCCTGCAATGATCAAATCGGCTTCACCTGCTTTGATTGCACGGGCTGCCATTGCCACAGCATCCAGCGATGAACCACATAAACGGTTGACTGTGGTTGCAGGCACTTGATATGGCACACCTGCCAATAGTGCAGACATACGTCCGACATTACGGTTATCTTCGCCTGCTTGGTTGGCACAGCCGTAGATCACATCGTCGACTTTTTCCCAGTTCACAGATGGATTACGTTCAATTAAAGCTTTGATGGGTAATGCGCCCAAGTCATCGGCACGGACTGGTGCAAGACCGCCTGCATAGCGTCCGAATGGGGTACGGATGGCATCAATAATGTATGCGTTTTTCATGTTCTATCTTCCAAAATCTTTGAATCCCTCCCTTGCGAAGCAGTGCTTCTCACCCTTTGAAAAGGGAGGAGTTCCCCTCTTTTTCAAAGAGGGGTTAGGGGAGATTTATGCTTTGAAGTTCTCCTCTCAAAAAGGAGGGACTTTTAATTAAACCGTTGCATCAATTAACTTAGCACCTGTCATCGACTGCAATTCGTCAAAGCTTAAACCATCGACTTTCTCAATGACTTTCATGCCTTCCGCAGTCACATCAATCACGCAAAGGTCTGTATAAATACGGTCTACACATTTCAAACCTGTCGCAGGATAAGACAGTTCTGCGACGATTTTCGGTTCGCCTTTTTTGGTCACATGGTCGGTGGTAATGAAAACTTTTTTCGCACCTACAGCTAAATCCAT
Source organism: Acinetobacter sp. CFCC 10889 (assembly GCF_003268395.1). Lineage (GTDB taxonomy): Bacteria > Pseudomonadota > Gammaproteobacteria > Pseudomonadales > Moraxellaceae > Acinetobacter. The sequence goes on from NZ_LQXQ01000009.1 coordinate 72,660, forward strand.
CGCGCCACCGACAGCAGGAATGGCATCAGGGGCACCTGTATGCCAATTCGCCAAATCGCCATTTTCAGCAATTTGGAATGCACCCAAAACAGCAATATCTAAATGACCACCACGCATCATGGCGAATGAATCACCATGATGGAAAAAGCAACCACCCGTCAGCATGGTAACGAATTCTTTACCTGCATTGATCAATTCAGGGTCTTCTTGTCCTGCTTCAGGTGGTGGACCAAAAGCCAGTAAACCATTTTCAGAATGTAGAAATACGTCTTTGTCTGATGGGAGATAATTCGAAATCTTGGTCGGTAAACCAATCCCTAAGTTTACATAAGCTCCATCTGGAATATCTTGTGCCACACGTTCAGCAATTTGATCACGGCTTAATTTGCTATAACTCATTTTATTTTCTCCGTATCCAATTACTGTGCATTATTGTCAGTAGAACCGACAGCAACAACGTGTTGAACGAAAATTCCAGCAGTAACGATATGTTCAGGATCAAGCGCACCAAGTTCAACCACTTCCGAAACTTGTGCAATCGTCACATCGGCTGCCATTGCCATGATTGGTCCAAAGTTACGTGCAGACTTACGGTAAACGAGGTTACCCCAACGATCGCCTTGATGGGCTTTGATTAACGCAAAATCAGCTTTGATTGGATTTTCTAAAACAAAGTCTTTGCCTTCGTAATTTAAGGTCGGCTTGCCTTCAGCAAGCATTGTCCCAAAACCGGTCGGGGTGTAGATTGGTCCTAAGCCCATGCCCGCAGCTTGGATACGGCAAGCTAAGTTGCCTTGTGGAACAAGTTCGAGTTCGATTTTTCCCGCACGGTACAATTCATCAAAAATATAAGAATCAGACTGGCGTGGGAATGAACAAATAATTTTACGGACTGCACCTGATTTTAAAAGTTTGGCTAAACCGTAATCGCCATTGCCTGCGTTATTATTGATAATAACAAGGTCTTTCACACCGAGTTCGATCAAGCCATCAATCAGTTCAGCGGGTTGTCCTGCTGTGCCAAATCCACCAATCATGATGGTTGCACCATCTTTGATTTGGGAAAGTGCTTCTTTCAGTGAAGCTGAGCTTTTATCAATCATGTGATTAACCTTGTCTACATTTTCATAAATTGCTATGCATAAGTATTTATTCACGATTTGATCAAAATACTTATGCATAAAAAATTATGTGAAGCAAAACTGTGAGATGAAGGGTTCATCTCACAGTGATTTTAATTATGCACTTGCACGACGACGGTCAACTTCAGTTGTTGGCGCAGCATCTTTTTCTTTCACAAGTTCAACATTAAATGTAATGTGTTTGAATGGTTTATCTACACCACGACGTGCGATTTCAGCAGCATCATTGACATCTTCAGCAACTGCAACTAGACCATCACGTGTTGCGAATGCAAAGTCATCCCAAAGGTATTTGTCACCTTCAATATTAAATTGAGTTGTAAGTTTGCGGTAACCTGGTGCAGACACAAAGTAATGTACGTGAGAAGGGCGGTTACCATGACGACCTAATTTATCAAGGACAAATTGTGTTGTACCTTCAGGTGGGCAACCATAGCCAACAGGCATCGTAGTTTGCGCAACATATTGACCATTAGCATCAGATAGAATAGTACGGCGAAGGTTAAAATCAGATTGTGATTTATCAAAGAATGAATAGTTACCTAAGCTGTTGGCATGCCAAACTTCAACTTTAGCACCTTCAATTTTATTGCCTTCAGTATCCGTTACAGTCCCTTCAATAAATAAAGTATCGATTTTGTCTGATTCAGTGCCATCATCCATACGTGCAAAGCCAACAGACTCAGGTGCACCTGCAACATAGAGTGGACCTTCAATCGTACGTGGAGTACCACCCGTGATGCCTGCTTTGGCATCCGCTTCATCTGCACGTAAGTCTAAATAATGCTCTAAACCTAAACCTGCTGCCAATAAACCAAGCTCGTTCGCTTGACCTGCGTCAGTAAAATATTCCAAACCTTTCCAAAGCTCAGTTTGGGAAATATCTAAATCTTCAATGGCTTGAAAAAGATCACCCAATAAACGTACAACGATTTGTTGAACACGTGCATCAACTGGACCTGTTGCTGTGTCTACGTTCATTTTTTTGACTAATTGATCAATCTCTTGACGGTTCATACGAATTCTCCTTAAGTATGAAAAGGTCTGTGGGGCTGTGCTTGCTAAATCATTTTGGCGCGCTTCCTTGCCCCAACACTCCTTGTTTTATTGCTATAACATTAATATAAATTAGGAACTAAAAATCAACTGTCATCTTCACGAACAGAAGACGGATGACGGTTTAAAGCAACCACTTGAATGTCCATATATGGATATAAAGGCAGCCCTTGCAAAATGTTGTGTAACTCTTCATTACTCTCTACATCAAAAATACTGATGTTTGAATATTGACCTGTGATGCGCCAAATATGACGCCATTTCCCTTGTCGTTGCAAATCTTGAGAATATGCTTTTTCAACGGCTTTAATTTCATTGGCTTTTTCAGTTGGCATATCGAGTGGGATATGAACGTCCATTTTTACTTGGAAAAGCATGACGGCTCCTTCAATTATTGACGACGTAGGTTGTCGATTTTGTCTTCATCCAATTCAATACCTAAGCCTAAACCTGTTGGGATTTTGAGCTCAAATTTTCATATTGAAGAGGTGTTTTTAAAATTTGTTCAGTCAGTAACAATGGACCAAATAGCTCAGTGCCATACGCTAAGTTACTGAATGTTGAAAATACATGTGCCGATGCAACTGTTCCGACTGGACCTTCAAGCATGGTGCCACCGTAGAGGTCGATTCCTGCAAGATTGGCGATTTTTCCAACTTCACATGCTTCCGTAAGACCCGCAGACTGTGCGACTTTTACCGCAAAAACAGATGCTGCATTGCGTTTAGCAAGTTCATAAGCACTTTGTGGACCCATAAGCGATTCATCTGCCATGATGGCAATATCAAACTTACGAGTAAGACGTTCCATCGCATCAATATTATGAATTGCACACGGCTGTTCGATCAGATCAATACCACCATCTTGTAGCATTTGAATGCCTTTGATCGCAGTCAGTTCAGACCAAGCACGGTTGACATCAACACGAATCGAAATGTCATCGCCCAAAGCTTTTTTAATCGCCAAGACATGTTCAACATCTTGCTCTACAGGGCGAGAACCGATTTTCAGCTTAAAAACATTGTGACGTTTAGCAGCAATCATTTTTTGTGCTTCAGCAATGTCTTTTTCGGTATTGCCAGAAGCGAGTACCCATAGCACAGAAATACTGTCACGGACACGACCACCTAAAACTTCACTTAAAGGCAGACCTAAACGTTGTGCTTGAATGTCTAATAAAGCGGTTTGAATTGCACATTTCGCAAAACGATTGCCGTTGATATTACGGTTAATCACTTGCATGGTTTGTGCAACATTTAAACCTGCTAAAGTTTTTAATAATGGTGCAAAATAGGTTTCAATATTGGTTTTAGCACTTTCAGGGCTTTCTTCACCATAGCCTAAACCGCCAATTGTGGTGGCTTCACCCCAACCCACAAAGCCGTCATCTGTGCTGACTTTCACCAATACCAAGGTTTGTGTTTGCATTGTTGCAACCGCCATCTTGTGTGGACGGATGGTTGGGATCTCAACAAGCAATGTTTCTATAGATGTATACATTGCAAATAATTCTTTAAGTGTTCAACTGTTTATATACCCTAAATTAATGTAATATCTTAAACTAGAGCCAGATTGGTATTTTTAGATACTTAAAAGGTATATAAAAGGAGGTTGAGACAATGGAATTACGTCATCTACGCTATTTTGTGACGGTTGTAGAAGAACAAAGCATCACCAAAGCAGCAGAAAAACTGTGCATTGCTCAACCACCACTCAGTCGTCAAATTCAAAAATTAGAAGAAGAATTAGGCATATTATTGTTTGAGCGAGGTTCACGTCCTGTTAAAACCACGGAAGCAGGGCAGTTTTTTTACCAACATGCAGTGCAAATTCTCACCCATACTGCACAAGCCACTTCTATGGCGAAACGCATTAGCTCTGTAAATAAAGTAGTGCGGATCGGTTATGTCAGTTCATTGTTATATGCCTTGTTGCCCCAAATTATTTATTTATTTCGACAAAAAAATCCAGATACAGAAGTGGAATTGATCGAATGTGGTACCAAAGATCAGATTGAAGCACTCAAACTGGGTAAAATCGACATAGGTTTTGGGCGTTTAAGAATCAGTGATCCAGCGGTAAAACGTATTTTAATGCGTCGAGAAAAGTTATTGGTTGCAGTACATAAAAATCATTTTCTGGCGCAACAGATTGAAAGAGGCGTGTACTTATCTGAAATTAGCAATGAGTTGATTTTTTCCTATCCTGCGACACAAAAACCAAACTTTTCGACTTTGATTCAGTCTATTTTTACGGAGCTTGCTTTAGTCCCAAAAAATATGCAGGAAGTACGTGAAATTCACATGGCTTTGGGTTTAGTTTCATCGGGTGAGGGCATCTGTTTAATTCCACAAAGTGCCAGTGAAATTGGTATGCGTAACTTGGTTTATATTCCGATTTTAGATTTAGAAGCCTATAGTCCAATTTCGATGTCAATTCGAAATATGGATCAAAGCAGCTATATTCCGAATATTTTGGATTGCGTTAAAGAGGTTTTTGAGGCTGAAAATATTACATTACTGATGGATGCCGATTAAAAAACGTATTTTTAATCTTTCATAATAGACCTCTTGCGAAAATTATTTTCGGCGAGATCTGAATCAATATTGAATGTTCCCTCTCGTTTCAGGATGAGAAACATCGTTTCGCAAGAGGGAGAGGTTTTCTATTTAAAAGCCCCTCATCCTCTTGCGGAGTTACCTCCTCATCCCTGAGCCATATATGGCGCAAGAGAAGGAACTCCTGATATGCTTTTAAATATGTTCTAAGTCTAAAATTTAAACATTTTCAGACTTACGCAAGAGGCCTAATGATTTAATTTAGCGTGGGATTTTATTTTTATTCAGATTTAATTTTATTTTAAATTGAAAATTCCATTTATTTTTGTATTATTAAGGATGAAACTTTGCTTATCAAGGAACAGAACATGGCATTAACAGCAGAAGCAGCAATTCAAAGCACCTATAGTTTGCATGAATTAATTCAAGCTGTTTTTAATCAAAAAGACACAGATGCACAACTGGCAGAAATGGTTGCATATTTTACGCAAGATTTTGAAATGGTGGGTGCAGCAGGAAAACGTATTCAGTATCAACAAGTCTTGCAGCTATTTAAAAATAACCAAGGCAATATCCCTGATTTAAAAATTGAAATTTCGGATGCTGAAGTAATTTTGCAAAAAGATGATGCAATTTTGATGAATTATACTGAAACCCATCATAAAGAAGCGGGGACAACGCATCGCCGTGCTTCAGTTTTATTGGTTGAACAGGACGGGAAAATGTATTGGCGTTATTTACAAGAAACTTTTTTGGCTTAATTCATTCATAGACTTTATATTCCTCTTTGTATCTATAGCGAATCATTTGATTCGCTATTTTTATGTGCAAATTAAATTTTTTAGATGAAAAAGGCTTTTTATGAAAAATCACATTCTGTGTTTTACATCACGAATTTTGATGAAGTTGTAGATTTTAATTTTTTGTGGTTGTTGAAATGCTCATTAAATAGCTTAAAAGTATAAAAATATACTTAAAATTATATGGAAAATTACATTAATAATTAAAATAATGAATGCGTGATTCATCTTTAAATGATTTCTAAATCTCTTAAAAATAAAGAAATTTGGTTTCGCTATGAGAGATGAATGATTCACTTAACTGTCGTGATGACTGCATTTACAGCTTAAACACAACAATTTAAAAATGTGTCGGAAAGGATTTCCATGATGTTTAAATTCAATCGCTTATTTCAAGCACAACGTACTATACATTTCACTTTACTCGCATGCTTAAGTATCAATACCGCTTATGCAGATTTTTGGCAAGACAGTCAAAAATCAGTGTATTTGAGAAATTTTTATGTAGAACGAGATATTGAGGGAACAAATAAAGATTTAGGCAGCTGGTCGCAAGGTGTGAGCAGCCGCTTTGAGTCTGGTTATACGGATACACCATTACAAGTGGGTTTGGATCTTGGTTTTCAATATGCGGTTCGTTTGAGTGATCATAATGATGAACGTTTAGATACGGTATTTCATTATGATGCATCCGCAGGCAAACAAGAGCGTGATTTTTTAAAGCTTGGGGCAACTTTAAAGTTAAAGTATCAAGATACTGAACTGAAAGTTGGTGAACTGTTGCCGAAAACACCTGTTCTTTTTATTGATGACTCACGCCAATTGGTCACGACTTTTGCTGGGGCAATGTTAGAGAGTAAGGAGATTGAAAATTTAAAAATTTCGGCAGGGCGTTTTACGCATATTAATGCCCGTGATGATGATGAATTTAATAAACTCACTTTAGCAGGTTCAAAAGATCCAAATAAAGAAAGTGATGGTTTAAATTTCATGGGTTTAGATTATAACTTTAATCCAAATATTTCGGGTTCATATTGGTTTGGACAGCTTGAGGACATTTACCAACAACATTATCTAAATGCAGCATATACAGAGCAAATTGGTAAATCTAAAGTGAAAGTTGATGCACGTTATTTTAACTACACTGAAGATGGCGATGCTTATTTTGACAATATTGATACCCAATCAGTTGCCTTACAAACCACTGTTCAACATGGTTCAAGCACCATCACGACAGGCATACAAAAACATATGGGTGAAAATGCCATTCCTGTCCTTGGTGGGTATGTTCCTCAGCCTTATTTACAAAGTTGGTCTGCATTAGGTTTTTATAAAGCTAAAGAGTTAACATGGCATATTTTATATAGCTATGATTTCAAAGAAGCTGGTGTTCCTGGTCTAAAATTAACGTTACGTTATCTCAATGGTAGTGAAATTTATCGCCCAAATTTAAAAGATAATCAAGAAACTGAAAAGAATATCATCGTGAATTACACCGTGCCTGAAGGGAAGTTGAAAGGTTTAGGTTTTGAATGGCGACATATTCGCACAGATCAAAAATATGGTGTGGGAAATGCAGCAGGTACAGATTTTGTCGAAGACCGTATAGCAACGACATATACCTTTAAATTTTAAAAAAATTTATAAAATGGAGGTATAAATTATGCAGCAGACTTCACAGCATTCAACTGCGCAGAATATGTTAAAAAAAGCATGGTTAGTCACTGCTTTATTGATGGTTTTTCAAATGATCAATTTTGCTGACAAAGCTGTTCTTGGTTTAGTCGCTGAATCAGCGATGGCAGAACTCGGTATGACCAGTACGGAGTTTGGATTTATTGGTAGTTCGTTCTTTTTCTTATTTGCGATCTCAGGCGTGATTGTTGGTTTTGTGGCAGGTAAAATTCAAACCAAATGGATTATTTTAGTGATGGGTGTGAGTTGGGCAATTTTACAATTCCCTATGCTATTTGGTGGTGGTGCAATGGCGCTACTGATTACCCGTGTGATTTTGGGTGCTGCTGAAGGACCTGCTTCTTCGATTAGTTTACAACATGTGCAAGGTTGGTTTGAACCAACTGCACGTGGTTTTCCCAGCAGTATGGTTGCAGCAGGAACAACTATAGGCCCAATTATTGCAGCACCAGTTTTAGCCTATATCATTGCACATCCACAAATGGGTTGGCGTTGGGCTTTTGGTTTTTTAGGTATCGTAGGCTTACTCTGGACAGTGGTTTGGTTCTTTGTTTGTAAGGAAGGCCCATATAGTCATATTGGTGATATGGCTGAACAAAAACCTGTACAAAAGCAAGATATTTTAAGTGCTGAAACCCACAGTATTGCGGCAGTGGTCGATCAACTACAGCCTGTGGCATATTTTAAAATTTTTAGTTCAAAAATGTTTATCGTTGCAGTATTAACAGGAATAGGTTGCTTTTGGCCTCTGGGTTTTTTAACCACATGGTCACCTAAATATATCGCCACGATTGCACCATTAAGTCCACAAATGATAGGAACTTTATCTACTTTACCATGGATCTTAGGTGCGGTTGCCTTGATGTTTGCAGGTTATATTTCTCGTCTTTTAATGAAGAAAGGTTGTACTGTGCATCAGGCTTTAGGTATGAATTTTGGAATGATTATTTTAGTGTCTGGTATTTCATTTTTATTGTTGCCACATAGTCAGGCTAGCATGGCAATTTTAATGATTACTATTGCTGCTGGTGCTGCGATGACATTTCCATTGGCAACCATGACGGTAGGCTATAGTGTCTGTTCTAAGCAGCGTGCTGCTGTGATGGCAACATTAGTATCATTGTCTTCGATTGGTGGGATCGTTTCACCTTTGATGGTTGGGCATCTTATGGATCGAGCGGGTTATATACAACCACATAAAGGTGAGGTATTAACAGAGCAGATGGCAGCAAATCTTATTCATGGTATGAATCAAAGCTTTACTTATATTGGAATATATTTGGTGATTGTTGCAATTTTGGCGATTCTATTTTTAAATCCAGATAAAACAGCAAAGCGATTGAATTTTCCGTAGTCTTAATCATGTTGATGTCGATCATTAAATTAAATAGCCCACACTTTGTGGGCTATTCTTTTGGTTGTCTAATTCGCCTTATAAAGACCATGCTGAACTAAATGCTGACGTAAAATACGTCTCAGTTCTAATACCGCTTCAGGTGTTTCTTGGATCGAATGTCCACCTTTAATAATTTTTTCAGATGCAGCACCATCTAAATGTGCACTTTTATATGGAACGATCCCATCGGTCATGAGATTTGCATCTGTTGTATCTGAGTTATTCCCCATAATAGAATGGAAAACTAGACCTTGCTTTGGCATGACATTTTTAGTGAGTTTGGTAAATTTGGAATTATGGCTGAGATCACTCGGACCATTTTGGATGAGTCCATCACCAACTTCATTGACAAAATTTTTCATATTAATATTTTGCTCAGTAATGGAATCCGCCAAAGCACCTAAAAATGCACCTGGTAATTTGATGATTTTTCGTGCAGCTAAGGTAAACCAACGATCAGCAAACGCCGTACCACGATGTGGTGCAGATAGAAAAATCGCACGATCAAAGTTGGGTACAGATTTAATTGTTAAACGTGCTTTGAAAAGATCATCATCTTTGAAGCGGTCAAATTTACGATTGTTGAGCATTTTTAAAGCGGGTTGGGCTAAGTCTGCATCACTGACTAAGAGACGAGAAATAATTCCGCCCATACTATGCCCAATGAGCACCGCATCCTTTGCAGCAGGCGTGTCTTGTCCAATATAGTTAAAGCTTTGATTAATAATGGCATTGATTTGATAGCGACTTTCTAAAATTGGCATATTCGTTGAATAAAAGACTTGCCAAACTTGATAATGTTCACGTAGAACATGATCACCCATGATGTCATTGGTTAAACGAATCCATGCCTCAGGACTACTTGCTAAACCATGTACTAAAACAATCACTTTTTTGTTGGGATTGAAAGGCTCTAACATGTATAAATGTGGCATGGTCAAGCGTTGATCACGATCAATGAGCGTCAGATAAGCCGCTGCTCCAAGGTTATTTTCAGCCAACCAAAGTCCATAAGGGGCAGAGAAATTAGCAGCAAGTGGATAGTCTTTATCTGCAACTTTAATTGTGTCAATCGAATATGGATCGTAAATTTTTAGACTAAAATGGGGAGAATGCAAAATTTCATCAACAGTCTCTCCTGATTTTGGCTGTGCAGTAATACTGACAGATAAATAACGTGGATCATGAATGTTGGGATTGACACCATTTTGATAATGGTGATGTACAGGATCAACGATGTATTTATCTTCTTCAGCACTCTCTGGATCATCTAAAATCGCAACAAATTCAGCACCAAAACCATCTCTACGGTTAAGTGAGCGTAAACCTGAAAAATTTAAGTTGTAGCTTGAGAGTAGGTTTTCAATCTTTTCAGTATCGAGTTGGGGGTAGTGACTATAATCAATGCTATAAATACTTTGACCAATTTTAATTTCTTTTGGAACTGTTTTGCCTTTGGTACGTAGCCCATAGGTCGTAATCATTTTAGCCAAAGCTTGGTTGTAAAAATCTCGAATTTGAACTTGTCTATTATCAAAAATACGATCTTGTGGTTGACGTTTACTTTCAAATAAATAGGCATAGCTATAGCGGATACTCTTATCGAGCATATCCAATTGTTGGTCTAAACAAGTGTCATAGTTGGTCTGATTTAGCTTCTGTTTTTCTTCAGACTGGTGTTTGGAAAGCGCACTAATTTTACAATTTGAAGAACCATTTAAAGCAATAGCCTTGGCAAGATAGACTTCACTCGCTGTTGAAAGTAGCTGCTCATCTTGGATTTGTGGAATTTTTGCTAAATCTTGAATGCATTGATCAGGTTGTTCCGTACACTTTTTAGCTTCACTACCTGTCATGGACAAGACATTTAAACTCGCCTCGCTCATTTTGCTGCGGGTAAGAATACTATCACGTTCATTGGCAATGGTAACATTGACCTTTTGGCTTTTCACACTGACCACTTGACAGCCACTAAGCAGTAAAGGCGTCATCGTAGCAAGGATGAGCAGTATATTTTTTTTACTGTGCTGCATCAGTATCCTCTACATTTTAGGTTTAGCGAAATCATACGATATTGCTTGAAAAATTCAAATTTTTTCACAAAAAAATAGGCTGATATTGATCAACCTATTTTATATTTAATATGCTTAAATTATATGCAATTATTTAGATTGGGCTGGATTTTTTAGAATCTGCCAAACATTATAACGCCCTTGTTTTTCAACTTCTTGTACTAAACGGTCAACAACTTCAGCTTCTTCAGGATATTTAACTTTATAATTTTTCAATGTCTGAAGGGCATTTTTTTTCTGATCCATCCATAAATAGTTATTGATTGCAGATAAATAAGCTTCTTGTACGCCAGATTTCATTGCACTATTTAAATAAGGCATCGCTTCTTTTTGACCACCACCTTCAGATAATGAGAAACCAAACCATAAGTTTGCTTCTTGGTCTTCTTTATTAATTTTTAAAATACGTTGTGCATAATCTAAAGACTTGGTGGTATATGATGAACCTAAATCTAAATTACGTCCCATTACACTGGCTTTAAATGCACGAATCAGAATATCAAATGACGCATTTGGGTTTGCTGCAAGTGCATCTAGCTGAGCTGAAACTTCTTTGAGTTTACTTTCAAAACCACGGCGTTCTTGACGATCGGTAAATTGTGGTGGGTAGTGACGTGCTTTACCTTCGACCATTTGTAAGAAATCATCAATATTGGTGATATCAATTTCATCTTGACCCGCAATGACTGCATATTTCATTGCACGTTGTGTATTGTTGACAGTAGGAATGATCAATTTATTGGTGTCTAAAATGATTTTTGCTGCTGGATTATTTGGATCAGGCACTTCCATTTTTTGTACAGGTGCAGTAGCAGCTTTTTGTAATTCAAGTTCAAAAACAGGTGGTTGATTATAATTAAATGGATTTAATGCATAAAATGGTGGAGTAATATCTGGTTCAGTATAGACGATAGGCTCATTGTTAATAGCTTTGCTTGGGGCTTTATTGATAGAGGTTGTAGAGCAGGCAGCAAGTAATGAAGCTGAGAAAATAGCGACTGCAAGTGGCTTAATCGTCATATTTGTCTTCCAAAGATTTGTTGTATAAGTCAAAAATAAGTATGTGCATCAGTCTAAGAAAACTTATTTAAACATGCAACGCTAAAAGCTTAAAGTTTTAAAATTTATACAGAATACAAACGTGTTTGATTGATTAGAGCTAAAATTGTATAACATGTCGTAAAAAGCCTAGTTTGAACTAGGCTGATTTTAAATTACTTACTTTGCGCTTCACACTCACGGCGCACATCTTCAATAATTTTTAGTTCCTCTTCACTAAATGGTGTTTCTTTGGCTTGTTGTTGATTAAATGTTGGATCAAGCAAGGATAAACGATGACATAAATTATTCATACGCATTTCATTGTGTTGAATACGTTCAAGTAAAACACGCATACCATCTAGCATTGGGTCGGACTGATCTTGCGTAGCTGCATACGGTTGGAAACCAATGCTTTCTGCATAGTCACGGCGTTGTTTCTCTTGCTCGTTGTCTTTTTCTTTATCTTTGAAAATTAAACGTGCAGCACTGCCCACTGCAGTTGCTCCTTCAGGAATAGCTTTAGTGACAACGGCATTCGAACCAACTTTGGCATTTTTCCCAACAGTAAAAGGTCCCAAAATTTTTGCACCTGCACCAACAACAACACCATCTTCTAAAGTTGGGTGGCGTTTGCCTTTATTCCATGTTGTACCACCTAAAGTCACACCATGATACAACGTCACATCATTGCCAATCTCGGCCGTTTCTCCGATGACTACACCCATACCATGGTCGATGAAAAAACGTTTTCCGATCTTTGCACCAGGATGAATTTCAATACCTGTAGCAAAACGACTAAAAGAGGACAGCATGCGGGCTGAGGTTTTACACTCTTTTTTCCATAATTCATGGGCAACACGATGCATAATCAGTGCGTGAATACCTGGATAAGTAGTTAAAACTTCAAATGTATTGCGTGCGGCGGGATCACGCGCAAACACAGCTTGGATATCTTCTTTGAGCTGTTTCAGCATTAGTTTTGATCCTCTTTCGGTTTTGAACTTTTCCATGTGCCATTATTCAAGGCTTGAACTCGACTAAAAATGCCTCGAAGTAAATGATATTCCATTTTATCTAATTGTATACGTCCAAATAAACGGCGCAAGCGTAATGGTAATAATCTTGGATTTTTTGGATCCATAAATTCAATCTCTGCCAACATTTTTTCAATGTGTGGGTAAAACTGTTCCATTTGCTCATGGGTGACAAGTGGTTCATCCCAATGCATATCTTCAGAATCAGTGACATGCATCATGGCTTGATCATCATGTTGCTTATCTGCAAATGCTAAAGTTGCCATACGTATTTCATAGCAAATCACTTGAATCGCTTGTGCGACATTCAGTACACCATAGTCACTATTTACAGGAATAGTCACATGATAATTTGCCAAAGCCAGTTCGTCATTGGTCAGACCTCGATCTTCTCGACCAAATACAATGGCAATTTCTTGTTGGTCGTGAATTACTGCGCGCATCGATTTTTCAGCAGCAGGGCGTGCATCGAGCAATGGCCAAGGAATGGTACGACTACGAGCACTCGTACCAAAAACAAGATGACAGTCTTTGATTGCATCTTCTAAAGTTTCAACGATTTCGATCTGTTCAATCAAATCGGTTGCACCTGCTGCTAGAGCATCAATATCAGGATGAGGGTAAGTCTTTGGTGCAACGAGAACGAGTTTAGACAAGCCCATAGTTTTCATTGCGCGTAAAGCACTACCAATATTTGCAGGTAAAGTGGTATTGACCATGACAATACGCACATGGCTTAAATGCTGCGAAATGGCAGCATTATCAATAATATCCATGATTTGTCCAAGAATAGGTTTGAATTTAAAAAAGTATTAAGAAAATTGACTGACTTCAGCGTTATAGACATCCATTGCGTCATCCATACTCATATCCTCAGGCGGAGGAGCAACTTGTGTTGGTTGAGCAAGCTCACGATGATCTACCACCTTGGCTGCTTTAGATTTCACTTGATATTGGACATGAATGCTTTCTTTACCGAAATATTCACGTAACTTAAATAGCAAATCATCCAAAGGAGCAACTTTCCACTGAGTACCTAAATGTAGGTCTGCATTGGCATAGTCATAATCAATTTGAATTTGAAATGGGATATGTTGACACAGATCGACATTACAAAATGGCAAAAGAATTTTTTGTAAATCAGATGCTAAAGTCTTAGTGATGACTTCAGGATTTAACTGAATCGAGATCGAATTTGCACGTTTTTGACGAATTTCATTGAGGCTAAATGCCTTGGTTAAACGTCCCATTGGACGGTCAAAACCTTCACGTTCATAAATTTCCCCTTCGATGACTACGACTTTTTCATTTTGTAAAATATCTTTAAAGCGTTGGAAACGTTCATGATTTGCAGAAACTTCGATCCTTGCTGTACCATCATCTAGTGTGATCATCATACGATTTGGGAAATTAGCAACATCGACCACCAAGCCTGCAAAAACAGTGGTGACACCACGACGAGTTGGTGTGAGTTCATTGATGCGTTGCGAAATAAAAGCTTTTAACTCAGGGCGATAAACATCAATCGGATGACCTGTTAAATACAAGCCTAAAGTATCTTTTTCACCTTTTAAGCGAACTTCATCCGACCATGGTTTTACAGGTCTTGCAGGTTTGCGTTGAACTTCTTCGACTTCACCGAACAAGTCCATAATCCCTGTTTCACGATTAGAACGTGCTTGTTCAGCAGCTTGAACCGCTTCAGGCAATTGCGCCATGATGGTTGAACGTTCCATGTCTAAACAGTCTAAAGCACCTGCACGAATCAAGGCTTCAAGAGTACGCTTGTTGATTTTTTTCAGGTCAATACGATGACAAAAATCAAATAAATCTTTAAATGGACCCTCTTGCTCACGTGAATCAATCACCGATTGCATGGCAGCTTCACCCACGCCTTTAATTGCTCCAAGACCATAAATAATCGTTTCAGCATCATTCGCATGGAAATGGTAAAACGACATATTAATCGAAGGTGGTAAAACCTCTAAGCCATTGATACGACAGTCATCAATCAAGAATACGATATTGTCAGTATTTTGCATCTCTGAAGACATCACCGCAGCTAAAAACTCAGAAGGGTAATGTGCTTTGAGCCATGCAGTTTGATAAGCAACTAAAGCATATGCCGCAGCATGGGATTTGTTAAAACCATAGCCTGCGAATTTTTCCATATAGTCGAAAATATGATTGGCTGTTTTTTCATCAATGTCTTTTTTCGCAGCCCCTTCAATGAAAGTGGCACGCTGTTTGACCATTTCCTCGACTTTCTTTTTACCCATCGCACGGCGTAACAAATCCGCACCACCAAGCGTATAGCCTGCACAGAATTGTGCAGCTTGCATCACCTGTTCTTGGTATACCATAATGCCATAAGTCGGTTCGAGTACACTTTCAAGGAGTGGATGTAAATATTCAAATTCACCACCATGCATACGGTGAATAAAGTCAGGGATCAGATCCATTGGACCAGGGCGGTACAACGATACAAAGGCAATAATTTCTTCAAATTTGCTTGGGCGTGCTTCTTTGAGCATTTTTTTCATACCCACGGATTCAAACTGGAATACCGCAGTTGTATTGGCTTCTGCAAAGATTAAATATGCATCAGTATCATCCAAAGGAATATGTGCAATGTCTAAAGGTGTCTCAGATTTGACCCGTTTATTAATATTCTGAACAGCATCCTCAATCACGGTCAAGTTACGCAGACCCAAGAAGTCAAATTTAACTAGACCTGCGGCTTCTACATCATCTTTGTCAAATTGTGCAACACGGTTAGTACCATCATCATCACATAAAACGGCTGAATAATCGGTGATTTTGGTTGGTGCAATCACTACACCACCCGCATGTTTACCTGTATTACGAGTAATACCTTCGAGTTTCAGTGCCATTTCCCAGATTTCAGCGGCATCATCATTGTCTGGATTAGATGGATTGGTCACGATGTCTTTGAGTTGAGGTTCAGCCTCGATGGATTCTTCCAAGCTTAAACCCAAAGGCTTAGTCGGAATCATTTTAGAGATACGATCTGCTAAACCATAAGATTTACCCAAGACACGTGCGACATCTCGAATTGCACCTTTTGCTGCCATTGTACCGAAAGTTGCAATCTGTGAAACAGCATCACGTCCATAGTGGCGTGCGACATAGTCGATGACTTTATCTCGACCTGCGATACAGAAATCGACATCAAAATCGGGCATGGAAACACGTTCTGGATTTAAGAAACGTTCAAATAGTAAGTCGTAACGTAAAGGATCTAAGTCGGTAATTTTTAAACTAAATGCAACGAGTGAACCTGCACCTGAACCACGACCTGGACCAACAGGGACGCCGTTATTTTTTGACCATTGAATAAAATCCATCACGATCAGGAAGTAGCCAGGAAATCCCATCTTATTAATAATGCCTAACTCATAGGCAAGGCGCTCATCATAAGGTTTGCGGATTTCAGCCCAATCCTCGTTGCGTTTATCAATAGGATATAAAACAGTAAGACGTTCTTCTAAACCTTCCTCTGATAAGTGCTCAAAGAAAGTGTCAATGGTATGACCTTCAGGAATGGGATAATCAGGTAAGTCATGAAACCCCAAACGTAATGACACTGTACAACGTTTAGCAATTTCCACAGTGTTTTGAATAGCACTTGGAATATCGGAAAACAATTGAACCATTTCTGCTGAAGTTTTAAAATACTGCTGTGTACTATAGTTTTTGGGACGTTTATCATCCCCTAGAACATAACCATCAGCAATACACACACGTGCTTCATGTGCTTCAAAATCTTCAGGTCGAATAAAATGCACATCATTGTGTGCAACTACACCAATATTATATTTTGCAGCTAGTTTTACGGCTTCTTGATTAAAGTCTTCTTCTCTAGGGCGATCTGTACGTGTTAGTGCAAGATAAACACGATTACCAAATTTTTCGATCCATTCCTCAAGTAAAGGCTCTGCTTTTTGTGGGTTGGATGACACCAACATTTGTCCAACATCACTGTACAAACCGAGCAATACGATAATGTCTTGTTGTTGCTCTAAGATCCATTGTTTTTGGATGCATGGAATCGACAGTTGCTGACCTTCAATAAAACCACGTGACACAATTTCAGTCAGCCCACGCCAACCTTTTTTTGTCATCGCCAGCAAAGTCGCTTTGTGGTTGGCGTCATTGAGGCGAATAGTACTGCCAAAAATGGGTTTAATGCCTTTACCTAAACATTTGTTATAAAACTTTACTGCTGCATGTAAATTGGACAAGTCTGTGATTGCTAGCGCAGGCATTTCATCCTTAGCAGCAGCTGAAATCAGATCAGGTATACGTACAATCGATTCTGTAATCGAAAACTCTGTATGAATACCAAGATGAACAAACTGCATAGATGAATCCCTTTTATAACAGCGCATGATTTTACCACGCTTCATTTAGATATGCAGATGAAACTTGATTGAAGTGATTTTGTTAACGAATGGTTGAATATTTTGCAATCATTTAAAAATATTAATATTATGGAGTATTACAATAATTTCACTTGAACTTTCTGAAAGGAAATACATGAAAATTAAAACATTATTACTCCTAGGGTGTTTGGTATTACCGATCACAACATTGGTCAATGCAGAAGAAGTGCAATATAGCCCAGCGTTGCTTAAAAAAGCAGACTCTGGCGATGCACAAGCACAATATGAGGTAGGTGAAGCATATTACCAAGGTTATGGGGTTGAAGAAGATTTAACCAAAGCTTTGGAATGGTATAGAAAAGCTGCTGCAAAAGGTAATTTAGAAGCGATTTACTCAATCGGATATATGTACGATGAGGGCGAAGCTGTTGAAGAAAATAATGTAGAAGCAATGAAGTGGCTATTAAAAGCAGCAGAAAAAGGTCACTTATTGGCACAGTATCGCTATGGTCAAACCCTAGAAACGGGTGAAGATGGTGTAAAAGCAGATGCTAAAAAATCCATGCAATGGATCAAAAAAGCAGCTGATGGTGGCTTAGCAGATGCCCAATATCATTTAGGTTATAACTATGAAACAGGTGAGTATGTCACCAAAGATTTAGATCTTGCTGTTAAATATTATAAACTTGCTGTAGCACAAGATAATCGTGATGCGCAAAATAATCTTGGTGTTTTATATCATGATGGTGAGGGTGTAACGCAGGATTATGCCAAAGCACTTGAGCTTTATACCGCAGCATCTGAACAAGGCAATGAACTCGCATCTTCAAATATTGGTCTTTTGTATGAAAATGGCGAAGGCGTGAAAAAAGATTTTAAACGTGCTGCAAAATATTATGAGCTAGCTTATGAGCAAGGCGATCATGATGCGCTTGAAAGCTTGGCAAATCTATATGAAACAGGTGGTTTTGGCTTGAAAAAAGATTTGAGCAAAGCCAAAGAATATCGTGAAGCAATTGCATCTACGGCTGCAGCAGAAGATTAAGTCTTATCAATTTAAAAATAAGCGCCAAATAGGCGCTTATTTTTATGGAAATATACAGCCTTAATATTCCCAAAACATACGTTGAATTTCTTTTGCATCTTTGGTTTTGGTCAGTGCTAAAGCTGCTAAAAGTTTGGCTTTTTGTGGATTTAAATCATGAGCAACCACCCAGCCATATTTATCATCAGGCTGTTCTGCATTACGTAAGACAAAGCCTTGTGGGACACGTGCAGAGCGAATGATTTGGACACCTTGTTGCTGTAATTGATTTAAGGTCGGAACGATATAGTTCGGTACAGAACCATTGCCAGTGCCTGCATTGATGATCGCTTTTGCCCCTGCTTTGGCATACGCTAAATAGGCACCTGGGAGCATATTGCCTGAGCCATAGACAATTTGAACTAAAGGTAGGGCATCACCTTGAATATTTTCAATATTAAATTCTGAGCTGTTATTAAAACGTTTTGCGACATTTCTAAACCAATAGGGCTTTCCTTCAACGAGCGTTCCTAAAGCACCCCATTGGCTTGCAAAAGCATTGGTATGAATGTTAATGGTTTTGCTTACATCTCGTGCTGCAAAAATACTATCATTCATCAGCACAAAAACACCTTTGCCCTTTGCACTATCGGCTGCTGCAAGTGCAACAGCACTGTATAGATTTAAAGGCCCATCGGCAGAAAGTGCTGAAGGTGGACGCATCGAACCCACGACGACAATCGGTTTATCGGTATGGACAGTCAAACTTAAAAAGAATGCTGTTTCTTCTAAAGAGTCTGTTCCATGAGTAATCACCACACCATTAACATCAGGTTTTTTAACCAGTTCATTGACTTTACGCGCTATGGTAAGTAATTCTTTATCGGTAATGCTTTCAGAAGCCACTTGTAAGGCTTGTACACCTGTAACATTGGCAAGGTTTTGGATTTGAGGCACAGCATTTAATAAATCGTCGACAGGGACTTTTGCTGCGGTATAAGTTGCACTATTGGTCGAGCTTGCGCCTGCACCTGCAATGGTGCCACCAGTCGCAACAACCACGACATTATTTTTGGCATAACTGGAAAATGGCAGAAGCATACCAATCGAAAGTGCGAGGGCTGTAACCGTTTTTTTCATAAAAGTTCCTTTTCTATCCATTGATCTATTATTTAAGTTTTAAGCATTTTCTATGCCGATTTTTAACTTAATATAAAAAATGGTCTTTTGCCCATATCTATTTAAAAATGTTATTTTTTGAATAATCATTCAAATTTATAGTCTGGTGAAGTGTTGATTTCCCCCCTTAAAAGTGTGCGTTAGCTATAAATCGCACAATATAAATACTTAGGAAAAATTTAAGCTAAGTTAGTGAATATTTACGTTATGATGGTTTATATGAAATTAAATAAACTTACAAATGAAAAAAATATTTCAAATTTTAAGCCAGTGTATGGTTCTTTCACTCTTTGGTATATCAGGTTTTGTTATGGCAGCGATAGACATTTCAGATGTAATTTCACGTTCCAATCAAGGTGATACAGTTGCTTTGCAGCAACTTGCAGAAGCCTATCATTCAGGTGAATACAATATTGAACAAGATACGGGAGACATGATTAAAGTGTATTCACCCTTTGCTGAACGTGGTGATTTGGCAGCACAATATTTATTGGCAATTGCTTATGTAGATCATTCAGAGGATAAAAAATATATACAATGGTTGCAAAAATCTGCAGATGCAGGTTTTGTCATCGCTCAGTCAGATCTTGGTGCAGCCTTTGTTTTTGGTGACACAGTTAAACCCAATTTAAAAAAAGCAGTGCATTATTTAACTTTAGCTGCTGAGCAAAATAATGCTGAAGCGCAATATGTGCTTGGAGAGCTTTACCATGAAGGTAAAGGGGTTAAGAAAAGTTTTCAAAAAGCAGAAAGCTTACTTAAATTGGCAGCTCAACAAAATCATGAGCATGCTCTTGTTCATTTAGGGATGATGTTTGAGCTTGGGCAAGGGGTTGAAAAAGATTATAAAAAAGCAGTTGAATATTATGAGAAGGCATCTGAGTTGGGAAGTGTTCAAGTGCTTGAGTATTTAGCAGAAATATATGAAGCAGGTGGGTATGGTTTAGAAAAAAATTTACCAAAAGCACAATATTATTCAGAACTTTGGGAAGATTTAAAATATTAACAAACCAAATAAAAAAGCACTCAATTGATTGAGTGCTTTTGAAAAATAAATTCTTTAAGTCTAACGCATTTTAGCCAAGAAACGACTTAAACGGGTTAATGCTTCACGAAGTTCATTTTCAGCAGGTAAGAACACCACACGGAAGTGATCAGGCGTTGGCCAGTTGAATCCAGTTCCCTGAACTAAAAGCACTTTTTCTGCTTTTAAAAAATCTAACATGAATTTTTCATCATCTTGAATTGGATAGATTTCAGGATCAAGGCGAGGGAAGCAGTACATTGCACCTTCAGGCTTTACACAGCTCACGCCTGGAATGTCATTCAACATTTCCCAAGCAATATTACGTTGTTCATATAAACGACCACCCGGGCGAATCAAATCATTGATCGACTGATAACCACCAAGTGCTGTTTGGATCGCATATTGTGCTTGATGGTTGGCACACAAGCGCATAGAAGCGAGCATGTCTAAACCTTCAATATAGTCGGCAGCACGAGATTTATCACCTGTGATCGCCATCCAACCTGAACGATAGCCAGCAATACGATACGCTTTAGATAGGCCATTGAATGAAATACATAATTGATTACCTGCAAGCGCAGCAACAGATACATGTTCAATACCGTCATAGACGATTTTGTCGTAAATTTCATCTGCAAATAAAATCAAATCGTATTTCTTAGCCAGTGCAACAATTTGTTCTAAAACATGACGTGGATAAACTGAACCTGTTGGGTTATTTGGATTAATAATCACGATCCCGCGCGTATTCGGGGTGATTTTGCTTTCCATATCTGCAATATCAGGGTACCAGTAATTTTGGTCATCACATTTATAGTGAATCGCAGTACCGCCTGAAAGATTCACCGCAGCAGTCCACAGTGGATAGTCAGGCATTGGAATGAGCATTTCATCGCCATCATCCAATAGACCTTGCATCGCCATTACGATCAGCTCTGATACGCCATTCCCGACATACACATCATTGACATGCATATTGAGAATGCCTTTCTGTTGATAATACTGACAGATTGCTTTACGTGCAGGAAAAATCCCTTTTGAGTCAGTATAACCAATTGCATTTGGTAGATTTAAAGCAACATCATTGATAATTTCTTGTGGCGCTTCAAAGCCAAATGGGGCAGGGTTGCCAATATTGAGCTTGATAATTTTATGACCTGCTTCTTCCATCTCATTGGCCGCTCGTAACACAGGTCCACGGATGTCGTAGCATACATGCTCGAGCTTAGACGATTTTTTTATTTCGCGTGGGGTTTGGATACTGTTCGGCATTTTGAGGTTCTCGGAAAGAGTGGAGTTCACTTTTGCATAACGATATAAATAACTTTTAAATGTTTCAGTTGTTACGAGATCAAGATTATGTTCGTCTCTAAGTAAGGCAACAATTTTTTCATGGGTAAATCCATCCTGTTGATATTGTCGAATCACAGGGAGCAGATTTTTAAAAATAACGCTCTTTTTTTGCGACATTTTCTAATCCTGAGCAAGAACAGCGCTTAGATTAACACTAAAATTGCTCACAAAAAAGGATAAATTAAATTAATTTGCTCACTTTAATTTTTGTATTGCTTTCTTTTTGCTATTGGTTCTGATGTAAGTCTTTTGTAAATTGTGAACTTAGGACTAGAAATTTTAAGATGAATGACGTAAATATACGATTAACCTATTTTAAGTAGCATGATAGTAAAGGAAATAATCATGGGAAAACTCAATAAAACAGAAAGAGAATGGCAAAGAGAGTTATCGCCAGAAGAATTCAAAATTACACGTCAGAAGGGGACTGAACCTGCATTTACTGGAAAATATTGGAATACCAAGCAGCAAGGCACATATATATGCCGTTGTTGTGGCGCACCTTTATTCTCCTCAGAAACGAAGTATGATAGTGGCAGCGGTTGGCCAAGTTTTTATAAGCCAATTACTGCGGCTGCAGTAGAAGAACATGATGATGCAACACATGGTATGCAACGCACAGAAATCATTTGCCATCATTGTGATGCGCATTTGGGGCATGTGTTTGAAGATGGTCCACAACCAACAGGTTTGCGTTATTGTGTAAATTCAGCCTCTTTAGAATTAAAAACACAAGAAAAAAGTGATGAGGAAACCTATCCATGAGCAATATTTATCAGTTTGAAGCAGAGTTATTAGAAGGAGAAAATAAAGCTTTTTCAGACTATAAAGGGAAAGTTTTATTGATCGTGAATACTGCGAGCAAGTGTGGTTTTACCCCACAGTTTGCAGGTTTAGAAAAATTATATGAAAAATATAATGAACAGGGCTTTGAGGTTTTGGGCTTTCCTTGTAACCAGTTTGGTGGGCAAGATCCAGGCTCAAATGAACAAATTGGAGAATATTGCCAACGTAATTATGGTGTTAAATTTCCAATGTTTGCCAAAGTTGATGTGAAAGGTCCTGAGGCACATGTAATTTTTCGTTATCTAACGAACAATAGTAAAGGGGTGTTAGGTAATGGGATTAAATGGAATTTTACTAAATTTTTAATCAATAAAAATGGTGAAGTGATTAATCGTTATGCACCCACTACGAAGCCTGAAGATTTAGAAAAAGATATTGAAAAAGCTTTGACGGAGTGATTTCCTCCATAAATGAGCATTCTATTTTTTGATGACAGTATGGCTTGATATTCAATAACCCTGCACCATGCAGGGTTTATTTTTGCCTTAATTGATGAAAAATAACAATAGAAATTGGATTTTTACAAGAATAAAACAATGAATATTTTTTGAGAATAATATTGCTAATGAGAATTGTTATTAATTAATATTGCATACATATTGTTAAATCTCCCTTTAAAATCGTTATGTTAAAACTTAATCCAATATTTTTCATGGTGTCTATGGCTTTGTATGCACAACATAGTCAAGCAGAACAAAGTTCATCTATTCATCCAGACAGTGAAATTCAAACTTTAGATACGGTTGTCTTTGTGGCGAGTGCTGATGCGTCATCCAAAGGTTTAATGCCTGAGTTTGCGGGAGGGCAAGTTGCTAAAGGCGGAAAAGTGGGTCTATTTGGCAACCAAAAAAATATTGAAACACTATTTAGTTTGACCAGTTATACCAATAAATTCATCCAAGAACGTCAAGCTCAAAGTGTTGGTGATGTTTTGAAAGCTGACCCGAGTGTGCGGGTGGGACGTGGTTTTGGTAATTTTCAAGAAAATTATTATATTCGTGGTTTTAACTTAGGCTCGGATGACACGGCGTATAATGGTTTGTATTCGATTTTACCACGTCAGTACATTCCGACTGAGCTGTTTGAACGTGTAGAGGTTTTTAAAGGTGCTTCATCATTTTTAAATGGTGCAAATCCAAGTAATGGTGGGATTGGTGGTGCAATTAACTTGTTGCCTAAACGTGCAGCGAATCAAGATTTAAACCGTGTTACTGTGGGCACAGACTTTAATGGTGGTTATGTCGCAAGTGATATTTCACGCCGTTTTGGTGAGGAAAAACAATATGGTGTCCGTGTCAATACGGCATATCATGGTGGTGATACTGCGGTAGAGGATGAAGAAAAGCAACTTGGTTTATTGTCCGTTGGATTGGATTATAAAGGTGATCAGTTACGATTATCAGGTGACATGGGCTATGTGAATAATCGTCTCAAAGCTACACGTCCAAACGTAACTTTGGGGGCTGCAATGACTGAAATACCGTCTGCAGTTGATGGTCAAGATAATTATGCTCAACCTTGGTCATATTCTAATGAAGAGGATTATTTTGGTAGTTATCGTGCGGAATATGATTTTGCTGATCATTTAACTGCATTTGCAGCATACGGTTTTAGACATGGTGAAGAGCAAAATAGTCTTGCCAATATGACCATTCAAAATGCTGAAACAGGTGCTGGAACAGTATATCGTTTTGACAATACGCGTGTAGACATGGTCAATACAGGTGAAGCGGGTATTCGTGGGCAGGTATATACTGGTGATATTGAGCATAATTGGGTCATATCCGCTTCGGCATTTCAGCAAAATACCAAAAATGCCTATGTGATGGATTATAAAAATACCCTAAATAATTCGATTTATCAGCCGATTCAATATCCCGAACCAGCTTATTCTGCCAATGCTTTGTATGGTAATGTCTTATCAGATCCAAAATTAACCACACGCACACGTCTGAGAAGTATTGCAATTGGGGATAATTTAAAAGCCTTAGATGATAAATTAACCGTGATGTTGGGTGGGCGTTTTCAAAATATTAGACAAGATAATTACAGCTATGGAACACAAGAAAAAACGGCAAGTTATGATGAAAGTAAATTTACGCCTGCACTGGGTGTGAGTTATAAAATTTCACCTGAAATTTCTGTGTATGGAAATTATATTGAATCTTTAGCCAAAGGTTTAAGCAATACGGATACGACAAGCAAAGAAACCACAACCCTCAAACCTTTTGTAGCAAAGCAAAAAGAAGTGGGTGTGAAATATGAAAATAAAAGCTTTGGTTCGAGTTTGAGTTTATTTGATATAGAAAAGCAACGTGCTGTTTTACAAAACAATGTGTTTAGTGATGCAGGGGAATATGTGCATCGTGGAGTTGAATTCACTACATACGGCAAGATCACGGATGATATTAAAGTTTTGGGTGGTATGACATGGATGGATGCAGAGCAGAAAAATACAGGCAGTGAAAAATATGATGGTAAAGATGAAGTCGGTGTTGCTAAATTCCAAGCCAATCTTGGTGCAGACTGGCAATTGCCGATTGCACAAGACATTGCCTTGAATGCACAATTGACCTACACAGGTGCAAGTTATGCCAGTTTGGATAATCAGTTAAAAGTCGGGGATTGGACAACTTTAGACTTGGGAGCACGTTATAAAACCCAACTTGGACAAATGCCAACCACATTTAATTTTAAAGTGGATAATGTCTTAGATAAGTCTTATTGGTCTTCGGTTGGTTTATTTGACAATATTAATAGTTCGGGCAATACCAATAATGGATATTTGGTTGCAGGACAGCCACGTACCTTTAAATTGAGTGCAACATTTGATTTTTAATATAAATTTCAAATTTTATAGACTGATTTAAGTTTGTATTAGATACATAAAAAGCTCTGTGATTGCATGATCATGGAGCTTAATTTTGCTGGTGTATTTACAGTTTTTAGCAGTTAATAAAATACATGATGATTTGAATTATTTTGAGTTATTTTTATTCATGTATTTAAGAAAATAATTTAAAAAATTCATTTTTAAATAAATTCATTGATTTTATGTTATAGTGAATTATATTCACTTTATTGCAATAAGATGTATTTTGATTAAGTGCATTTTATTTCATTTATAAAGTACAACATTGCTCAAAACTGGATTTTCTCATGCTAGAAATTCGTCATCTGAAAACGCTAACGGCTTTGCGTGAACATGGCTCACTTGTCGCTGCGGCGAATGATTTGTGCTTAACACCTTCTGCAATCTCTCATCAACTCAAAGAGTTAGATCATTGGTATGGTGTGGAAGTTGTGAATCGTAAGACACGCCCTGTGACATTTTCCAATGTTGGGCAACGCTTGCTCAAACTTGCAGATGATATTCTTCCCCAAATTCAAATTGCACAAACCGACATTACACGCATCGTACATGGGCAAACAGGGCGAATTATTTTTTCTTCGGAATGTCATAGTTGTTTTGATTGGTTAATGCCTTTATTAAATCAATATCGCCAACAATATCCTGATGTTGATCTAGATTTTGCATCAGGTTTTGAGGCAAATCCGCATGAGTTATTACAAATTGGTGAGTTTGATTTATTGATTACGGCTGACCCAATTGCGTTGAAGAGCATTGAATATTTTCCGATTTTTGAATATGAATCACGTTTAGTTTTATCTAATACGCACCCTTTGGTACGTGCTGAAAATATTACGGTTCAAGATTTGGCAGAGGAAACTTTGATTACTTATCCTGTAGATAAGCATCGTTTAGATATCATGGCGAAGTTATTTCTACCTGCAAATATTCAACCGAAACAAGTACGTACTACAGAGTTAACACAGATGTTGATTCAGTTGGTTGCCAGTGGGCGTGGCATTGCAGCTTTGCCTGATTGGGTGGTGAATGAATATGAGCAAAAAGGCTGGGTGACATCGAAGCGTTTAAATTGTGTGTCAGAAAATGGGTTGCGCCGTACATTATATGCAGGCTATCGCATTGATGAGAAAGAAAAAAGTTATTTTGAGGGCTTTTTAAAGCAACTTGACCGTTTTTCGAAAAAACGGGTGATTTATTATTCGGCTTAATATAATCATGAACTGAAAGTCATTAGAAAATCAGCAAGCAAATATACTTTTTCTCATTTTATATTTGCTTGCATAAAATAAATTCAGTTTATCAGGTAGGTTTTTGTTGTGTGCTTTTGGCTAAAAATGCAGAGATTTCTTTACTAAATTTGACAGGTTCAGTGATTAAAGGTGTATGTCCTGAACGTTCAAAGATAATACTTTGTGCATTAGAGAGTTGATTGGCAATACGTTTTTGCCCCTCAGATGGGTATAAAGTCGATTGTTCACCAATGAAGAAAGTGGTTGGACAATCTAATTGTGTAATGGCACTACGATAATCTTCATTGTGATTCAAATAGTTATCGATATACCATGTCATATAATCTAAACGCCTGATTGGTAATAAATGCTTTTGTAGCTGTGGACGTTTGAGTGCTAAATTAAAAATAAATGGGCTAACTTTGTTGCTACCTTGAATTTTAATAAAATTAATCCACATTTGTACCAATTCTGTTCTTGGTTCAGATGGAAGTTCATCGACAAAACGATAATCTTGGTATTGGTGTAAAAAATCTGAATAATCTTTTAAAAAACGTTTAAATTTTAGGTGTTTTTTGCCAAATAAACCAAATTTCCATGTGTCATCACTCGGAATTTTAGGGGTTTGGTCGATGTGTAAATAAGCTTTTAATTTATCCCCTAAATTGCCATATTGCATACCATGCATGGCGGTTGTTGCCCCCATTGAATAGCCCATCAAGATAAATTGATCTAAGTTTTTTTGTTGAATGAGGCTGTCGATATCACGCCAATGGTTATGAATCGCATCAAGGTCTTGTGGGATTTTACAGGTACGTGAACCCCCAAAACCACGCCAATCAGGAATAATAAATTGATATTTTTTCAGGTGGGTAAAAATAAAAGGCAGCCATTGCCAACTTTGCATGCCCAAACCTGACAGTACGAGTACAGGTTCACCTTGTCCAATTTCACGGACAAATAATTTTTCACCATCAGGCATTGTGTAGTGTGGCATAATAATCCTTAGCTATTTTCTTTATTTTCAAATGCTTTGAGTTGTGGAATCAGTTGGTTGAGCCAATTGATCCAACCGTTTTCCAAATCAATTCCCAATTGTAAAATCATTTTGTGAATATATAAAGTACGATCTTGCGGATCTGCATGGGCAAAATCTTTATTAAAAATGTGTTGATAGATTTTTAAATGCTCTTGGTGAAGGTGTAAATGGCGTTCCAGTTCAGGTAAAAGTGTATTGCCCCCCAACTGTGCTTCGGCACGTAAGCGCACCATGATTTCTTCACGAAGTTGTGCAGGTTGTCCTTGCTTGCTCATCCATTCTGTTAATTCAATACGTCCAAGCTGTTCAACTTGATACGTTTTTTTTCGCCCTGTGTCGGCTTGGTCTTCAAGTGTGGAAATCCAGCCCTTTTTTTGCATGCCGTTCAGTTCACGATAAATCTGTTGGTGTGTGGCATTCCAAAAATATCCCATTGAGCGATCAAAACGACGTGCCAATTCAAAACCTGTACTCGGTTTTTCAATCAAACTTGTCAATAAAACATGGGCTAAAGACATTTGGTCATATTTCGCAAATAAAATGGATGTAAATTCATTATGCAACATGTTGCATAAAATGCAAATCTCGATTATAAATAAATCCATTATGCAACTTGTTGCATTAAATTTAAAAATGAGACTAAAAAATATTAGCCAGCGAAAGCAGCCAAGGAGTTCACATGTCTAATTATCCGCATTTACTTGCGCCTTTAGATTTAGGCTTTACCACATTAAAAAACAGAGTGTTAATGGGTTCTATGCATGTAGGACTTGAAGAAGTTGATGGTGGTTATGATCGGATGGCTGCTTTCTATGCAGAGCGAGCAGCAGGTGGTGTGGGCTTAATCGTGACAGGCGGTATTTCACCAAATGATCATGGGGTGACATTTTTTGGTGGTTCAAAACTCGATACTGTAGAAGAAGCAGAAAAACATAAAGTCATTACCCAAGCCGTGCATGATGCAGGTGGTAAGATCGCATTACAGATTTTGCATACAGGGCGTTATTCTTATCAGCCTGAGAATGTTGCGCCATCAGCAATTCAAGCACCGATTAACCCAACTAAACCACATGCTTTAACGTCTGCGGAAGTGAATCAAACGATTGCTGACTTTGCCAACTGCGCAAAAATGTCACAGATTGCAGGCTATGATGGCGTAGAAATCATGGGTTCAGAAGGCTATCTGATCAATGAATTTATCGCAGCACGTACCAACCATCGTGATGATGAATGGGGTGGTAGCTATGAAAATCGGATTAAATTTCCGATTGAAATTGTGCGCCGTACTCGTGAAGCAGTCGGTGAAAACTTCATCATTATCTATCGTTTATCTATGCTTGATTTGGTTGAGGGCGGTTCAACGCTTGAAGAAGTGATTCAACTTGCTAAAGAAATCGAAAAAGCAGGTGCAACGATTATCAATACAGGGATTGGTTGGCATGAAGCACGTATTCCTACGATTGCAACCAAAGTTCCTCGTGCTGCATTTACATGGGTGACCAAGAAGTTAAAAGGTTCTGTCAAAATTCCTTTAATTACCTCAAACCGTATCAATACCCCTGAAATGGCTGAGCATGTTTTAGCTCAGGGCGATGCGGATATGATTTCAATGGCTCGCCCAATGCTTGCAGATTCTCACTTTGTAGTGAAAGCAGAACAGGGTCGTGCAGATGAAATCAATACCTGTATCGGGTGTAACCAAGCCTGTCTGGATCATATTTTCTCTATGAAAATCGCCACTTGCTTGGTGAATCCGCGTGCATGTTATGAAACAGAGCTGATTTTTAAAGATTCAGCAAATGTTAAGAATATCGCAGTCATTGGCGCAGGTCCTGCAGGTTTAAGTTTTGCAACTTATGCTGCAGATCGTGGTCATAAAGTCACAATTTTTGAAGCATCCAATCAGATTGGTGGTCAGTTCAATATTGCCAAAACCATTCCGGGTAAAGAAGAATTTTATGAAACTTTACGTTATTTCAAACGTAAAATTGAACTGCAACCGAACATTAAATTGGTACTGAATCATACTGCGACTTATGAAGAGCTCAGTGCTGAAAACTTTGATGATATCGTGGTGGCAACGGGTGTAACACCACGTCATTTAAATATCGAAGGCATTGATCATCCAAAAGTATTGTCCTATATCGAAGTGTTACGTGACCGTAAGCCTGTGGGTAAAAAAGTAGCGATTATTGGTGCGGGTGGTATTGGTTTTGATACGGCTGAATATTTATCGCATGAAGGCGAAAGTGGCAGTCTAAATCCGCAGAAATTCTATGATGAATGGGGTATTGATACCACTTATGAGCATGTCGGTGGTTTGAAAGCACCTGAAGTTGAACAATCGCCACGTGAAATTTACTTGCTACAACGTAAAACCAATTCAGTGGGTGCAGGTCTGGGGAAAACAACTGGATGGATTCACCGTACAGGTTTAAAACACCGTCATGTCAATATGATTCCGGGAGCAAGCTACGACAAGATTGACGATCAAGGTTTACATATCACAGTAGGTGAAAAAACCATGATTTTAGATGTAGATAATGTGGTGATCTGTGCAGGGCAAGAATCTTACACTGCAATGTTTGATCAGCTTCAGGCGGATGGTAAATCTGTGCATTTGATTGGTGGTGCAAAAGAAGCAGGCGAGCTGGATGCAAAACGTGCTATTCGTCAGGGTGCTGAATTGGCGATGGTGATTTAATTTTTTTAAT
The DNA here is from genome assembly GCF_003268395.1 of Acinetobacter sp. CFCC 10889. GTDB lineage: Bacteria > Pseudomonadota > Gammaproteobacteria > Pseudomonadales > Moraxellaceae > Acinetobacter. The sequence goes on from NZ_LQXQ01000009.1 coordinate 103,143, forward strand.
AGAATCTCCCCTAACCCTGAGCCATATATGGCGCAAGAAAAAAGAAGGGAAAAGCT
>NZ_LQXQ01000010.1 GCF_003268395.1 Acinetobacter sp. CFCC 10889
AATATTGATAAGTAAAAGGAAATGCTGATCCATCTATAAGTACTTTGACATGTGCATCACGTTCAGCCACGCTTAAAAATGGGTCCCAAATCACCCAAGCATCAATTGCTTTTTGGTCAAAAGCTGCACGTGCATCAGCAGGTGGCAGCCAAACAGGTGTGATGTCTTGCCATGTTAAGCCAGCTTTTTCTAAAATTTTACCTAAAAGTTCATGTGAGCTAGAGCCTTTTTGTACGGCAATCTTTTTCCCTTTGAGATCTGCTAAGTTTTTAATCGGGCTATTTTCAGCAATAACGAGAGCTTGAGAACGAATGGGTACTTCTTCATAAGCTGCATATTGAATGTTTTTACCCGCAGCCTGTGCAAAAATTGGTGGTGTATTGCCGACAAAGCCAAGATCTAAAGCTCCAACAGACAAAGCTTCAAGCATTTGTGGTCCTGCTGGAAACTCTTTCCATTGAATCGTGGTATTGGGAAATTCTTGTTCTAAGAACTTTTGCTGTTTGGCGATTAATAACGTCAAAGCTGATTTTTGATAACCAATGCTAAGTGTTTTAATTTCACTCACATTGTTTTGTTGAGCGGTTTTGTGTTCAACTGCATCATTTTTTTGACATGCTGTGAGTCCAATGCTGAGCAGTGTAAAGAGGCTAAGGCTAATTATAGGATTATATTGCATCATTAAAATTTCATTATTTCATCTTTGGGTTTTAATTTAAGCGTTTAGCAATATTTTGTTTAATGATTAATTTTGCAATACTATGAACTTTAAATGCTATGTTGAATATATTTAGCATTTTTTAATAATTCAATTTATTTAAAAGATGAATTTTTAATTTTCATTTAAATAAAAACAATGGTTTATCTTATTATTGATGTTGTGTTTTAAATAGAGTTTTGATGTGGATATTTTAAGTATTTATTTAAAATGATAGAAATTTAATTTCGCTGCTAAGCTATCCATATTTTCTCATTTGAAAGCTGTATTTATTCATCTAATCTTAAAAATATACAAAAAAGGATGAATATATGACCAGTTTAACACAGCTTTCACAAGCTATTCATGATGCACCTTTATGGCATATTGAAGCACAATTACAAAATCCAGAAGACATTAAAATCGTACCTTTAGATGGCGAAGCCTTGGGGGCTGTGGTCTATGGTTTGGATGCACGTAAAGCACAATCAGGTGTAACCATTCACCGTTTGAAACAAGCTTTGACAGAGCATTTGATTCTGATTTTTAAAAAGCAAAGTTTGGATGATTTACAGTTTTTAGCATTTGCGAGTTATTTTGGAGCAATTTTTAGACCAAGTGCGGATAATCCTGTATTGGCAAGTGCTGACGATACAGGTACGCCACCTGATGTTGTGCCTGTATCGAATGCGGTTGGTCAAGGAGATTACACAGGGCATGGTGAGCTTACACCACATGCGGATCATCAATGGACGCCTACGCCATCTTTTGGTTCTTTACTCTATGCGATTGAATTACCACAAGATGGTGGAAAAACCTCATGGTTTAATACGATTAAAGCCTATGAAGCATTGGATGAAAAAACACAGCAGCATTTAGATGGTTTACAACTGATTACCTATAATCCTTTTGTTCGTGCGCAAAGTAATAATGGTCAACGAAATTATTCGATTAATACACCGTATTATCGTTTTAAAGATCAGCCGATTATTGGACATGCTTATCCACATCCATTGGTGCGGACACATCCTGAGTCGGGGCGCAAAGCTTTGTGGCTGAATACTCGTTCTGAAGTCGAATTGGTTAATTATGATGATCAAGCGGGTAGTCAATTGATTGCAGATTTACGTGAACATTTATTAAAACCTGAATTTAAATATGAACATGCTTGGGAAGTGGGTGATATTGTCTTTTGGGATAATCAGGTAACTTTGCATTCTCGTGAGCCTTTTCCTGAAAATCAGCGCCGTTTGTTAAAACGTGTCAGCTTAGCAGGTGGACGTCCTTTTTAATGTTGAAAATATGAACTGAGTAAATTAATTTTTTCTGCGTCCTCTTATATAGAGGACTTTTTATTGTCCATGTTTATTTCAACGCAAAATAAAAATAAAAAGCCATATCACAGTGCATTGTGAATTCAATTTTTTAGAAAGTGTTCAATCATCGCTCATAAATCGTATGACGAATCCGCAAAATCGTATGATGATATTGGCACGTCATTTGCATTTATCTCTACATCATCAAAGTGATCTAGGGTTCCGATACAGTTCGATGAAGAACGTATGTCTGAGACCGAGAGTTCACGGCTTAGTTTTGATCCATCAAAAACAGAGCTACACGGAGGGATAAAAGCCCGGGAGGTTGGAACAACCTGAAAAGAGGTCGCATAAATGAGCAATATTCATCAATATCATCATGATCAAGCATTATGGACAGAGCTTCTACCGGGGGGGCATCATTGGTCAGCACGCATTCAACGTGGTGCAGTATTACAACTCAAAGCTTTGGGTGCGCATGCCAATGTATCTTTATTTTGTGTAAATGCTGAAGATAAACTTGAACGCTTTAATATGCCTGATAGTTTAAAAGCACAGCACACAGCATTTTTAAGTACAGGTCATATTTTAGCTTCTGACTTAGGTCGTGCGATGATTTCAATTGTTAAAGATGATCATGGTTGGAATGATGCTTTTTGTGCGCCAAGTACGTCATCACAAATCGAAAAACAATTTGGTACGAAGACTTTCCAAGATGCACGTAATGCCATGTTCCGCAATGCCAAAGACAGTTTGATTCTGGAAATGACCAAGTTTGGTCTAGGTGCTACAGACTTGAGTGCTACGCTGAATTTATTTTCTAAAGTCGCACCAGATGATGCAGGAAATTTATCTTATATTTCTACAGATAATCATCATCAAATCATTGAACTCCGCTTTGAGATGGATTGCTTGGTATTTTTATCGAGTGCGCCACATGGCTTAGATATTGCATCGACTTATCAACCTGCTGATGTTCAGCTCAGTTTATTTAAGGCAAATAGCCTAAGCATAGCACACGATGTTTGCCGTGATTCTTGCCCGCAAAATCAGCGTGCATTCCAAAATAATAATCGCTATTACGCATTAAGCGCTTAATTGGGGGGGAGAACATTATGTCAGTATTTCATACATTAGAAAAAACAGTATTAGATGACGTTTGTCCTGCTGGTGAAGCATGGATGTGCGAAGTTAAAAAAGGGCAGTATTTCCGTATTGTCGATGTTGAAGGCAATCAAGCAGTCGATACTTTATTTATTTCTGCTTCAAATCCTGAAGAACGCTATAGTGCAACCGATACTTTAGCCATTAATCAACAGATTTACTTAGAAAAAGGCACGGATTTATACACCAACTTTGGCAATAAAATTGCCACCATCAACGATGACAACTGTGGTCGCCATGACACCTTAGGCGGTGCATGTTCATGTGAAAGTAATACCGTTCGTTATGCACATGACAAATTTCCGATGCACAGTTGTCGTAATAATTTCATGATCGCTTTGTCGCAACATGCGATTGCTAAAAAGCATGCTCTAACTGTGCGTCATCTTGGACCCAATATTAACTTTTTTATGAATGTGCCTGTGACGTCTGATGGGAAATTGAAGTTTGATGATGGCATTTCTGCACCGGGTAAATATGTCGAAATTAAAGCGGAAATGGATCTCATTGTACTGATTTCCAATTGTCCGCAACTGAATAATCCATGTAATGCCTATAACCCAACCAAAATTCAACTGATCATCCGTGAAGGCGAGGTATAAGACCATGACTTTAAAAAATGGCTTCAATAAAGTTTTAATCGCCAATCGTGGTGCAATTGCATGTCGTGTTATTCGTACATTAAAAAAACTAGGTATTCAATCAGTTGCAGTTTATTCAGAAGCAGATCGTGATTCGTTGCATGTGACTTTGGCTGATGAAGCAGTATTTATTGGTGATTCTCCCGCAAGTCAAAGTTATTTAAATGTCGATAAAATTTTGGCTGTGGCGAAGCAAACAGGTGCAAATGCCATTCATCCCGGTTATGGTTTTTTATCTGAAAATGCGGAATTTTGTGATCTATGTGAAGCACAAGGCATTGTATTTTTAGGACCGAATTCAGCGCAAATGCAGTCTTTTGGCTTAAAACATACCGCACGAGAATTGGCGATTCAAGCTAATGTACCGTTATTGCCTGGTAGTCAATTACTCGCAGATGAAGCAGAAGCACTGCTTGAAGCAGAACGTATTGGCTATCCCGTTATGCTCAAAAGTACAGCAGGTGGTGGTGGGATTGGTATGCGCTTGGTGTGGAATGCCGAAGAACTTAAAGAAGCATACGCAACTGTTTCGTATTTAGCGCAAGCCAATTTTAAAGATGCAGGATTATATTTAGAAAAATTTGTGCAAAATGCACGTCATATCGAAGTGCAAATTTTTGGTGATGGTGAGGGAAAAATCCTGGCTTTGGGTGAGCGAGATTGTTCTGTGCAACGTCGGAATCAAAAAGTGATAGAGGAAACGCCTGCACCACACCTGAATGACGAACAACGTACCTATATTCAAAATGTTGCGATTCAACTGATGCAGTCGGTGAATTACCGTTCCGCAGGTACAGTTGAATTTGTGATGGATACTGACACGCAAGAATTTTATTTCTTGGAAGTCAATACACGTTTGCAAGTAGAACACGGCGTGACAGAGCAAGTCTTTGGTGTCGATTTAGTGGAATGGATGATCACCTTAGGCAGTGGAGATTGGGTTGCACCAACTGAAAAATTAACGTCTAAAGGTCACTCGATCCAAGTGCGTTTATATGCGGAAGACCCGATTAAAAATTTCCAACCAAGTGCGGGTTTACTGACACATGTAGTATTTGATGACAATGCAAGGAATGAAACTTGGGTCGAAACAGGCTCAAATGTTTCATCATTCTATGATCCGATGATTGCCAAGATTATTGTGACAAGCGATTCTCGTGAATCAGCAATCCAAGCCATGATAGAGACTTTGGCGAAAACTCAAGTAGCAGGCATCGAAACAAATCTTGAATATTTACAAAACATTGTTGATGGCGATGTATTTAAGGCAGGCACACAAACCACACGTTTTCTAAATACCTTTGAATGGAAAACCCAAAAAATTGAAGTGTTACAAGCAGGCATTCAAACGGCGGTGCAAGATGTGACAGGGCGTTTGGGCTATTGGGATGTTGGTGTGCCACCATCAGGTGCAATTGATCCATTGTCTTTAAATGTAGCAAATCAATTGCTTGGAAATGCATATAACACGGCTGGTTTGGAATGTACGCTACAAGGTCCAACTTTAAAGTTCCATTGCAATAGTCAAATTGTGCTCACAGGTGGGGACATGTCTGCTATGCTCGATGGTGTCGCTGTGCCAATGTGGCAGACCATTAACATACAAAAAGGGCAAATCCTTAAAACAGGTAAAATTGCTACAGGTTGCCGTAGTTATATCGGGATTAAAGGCGGATTGTGTGTACCTGAATATTTGGGTTCACAAGCGACATTTACCTTGGGGCAATTTGGTGGTCATGCAGGGCGTAACTTGTTAATTGGTGATATGTTGCCAATCACAGCATATTCATCAACTGAAAGCAAAGCACTTGCCGAAGATCAAATTCCGACCTTCTCAAATCGTTGGGAAATTGCGGTGATGTATGGTCCGCATGGTGCGCCTGATTTCTTTACCAAAAACGATATAGATCGTTTTTTTGCACAAGAATTTGAAATTCACTTTAACTCTAGCCGTACAGGCGTGCGTTTGATCGGTGAAAAACCTGAATGGGCACGTATTGATGGCGGTGAGGCAGGCTTACATCCGTCCAATATTCATGACAATGCTTATGCGATAGGGGCGATTGATTTTACAGGTGATATGCCAATTATCTTAGGTCCAGATGGTCCAAGTTTAGGTGGCTTTGTTTGCCCTGCGGTGATTATCAGCTCAGAACTATGGAAAATAGGTCAGCTGAAAGCAGGGGATCAAGTCAAATTTATTCCTGTGTCTTATGAGCAAGCACAAACATTAAATCAAGCGTATAGCACTGCTTTAAAAGCAGATGCAACAGAGACAGTTAATTTTGCACCAAGCTTTAATGCAGAAATGGATACACTACAAGATGCTGTACTTGCCACTTTAAAAGGTGAAAACGGTTTAGCTGATGTGGTCTATCGCCCTGCGGGTAATAATTACTTATTGGTTGAATATGGTGAATTAGTACTTGATCTGAATTTACGTTTCCGTATCCATGCCTTAATGCAGTGGGTAAAAGATCAACACTTTGAAGGCATTATTGACTTAACACCGGGCATTCGTTCACTGCAAATTCATTTTGATTCGCTCGTATTAGATCAAAAGAAACTTTTAGAACTATTGCAAAAAGCTGAAGCTGAATTGCCAAGCATTACCGAAATGCAAGTACCATCCCGTACGGTGTATTTACCACTTGCTTGGGAAGATTCACAAACACAACTTGCAACAGAACGTTATATGCAAACCGTGCGTAGTGATGCACCGTGGTGTCCAGATAATGTTGAGTTTATCCGCCGTATCAATGGCTTAAAAGACAAACAAGCAGTAAAAGAGATTGTATATAGCACCAATTATTTAGTGATGGGCTTGGGTGATGTATATTTAGGTGCGCCTGTGGCAACGCCACTTGATCCACGCCACCGCTTAGTCACCACCAAATATAACCCTGCACGGACATGGACACCTGAAAATGCAGTCGGGATTGGTGGTGCATATATGTGTGTTTATGGCATGGAAGGACCGGGGGGTTATCAGTTTGTGGGGCGGACTTCGCAAATGTGGTCACGTTATCGTAAAAACCCAGACTTTGAGCAAGGTAAACCATGGTTACTACGCTTTTTTGACCAAATTAAATTTTATGAAGTGTCAGAAACTGAACTGATGCAAATGCGTGAAGACTTTAAAGCAGGTCGTTTAAAATTACGCATTGAAGAAGGGGTACTCAACCTTAAAGAATATAATGACTTTCTGATAGAAAATCAGGATTCGATTGCAGCATTTAAAGCAGTACAACAAGCCAATTTTGATGAGGAGCGTAATCGTTGGCATGAGGCAGGGCTTGCAGAATATATCTCTGAAAGTTTGGATGCTGTGATAGATGATGGTGATATTTTGATTCCTGAAGGTGGGTGTGTGGTGGAATCACACATGCCGGGGTCAATTTGGAAGATTGAATGTGCATCAGGGGATATTGTGGAAGAAGGCGCAACCTTAGCGGTGATTGAAGCAATGAAAATTGAGATTCCGATTATTGCCCCTGAACGGATGAAAGTAGAAGAAATCGTGATCGAGAAAGGGCAAACGGTGAAAACAGGGCAGGTGTTGTTTACGTTATCGCCTGTGGTTTGATAAAATAAACTAAAATATAAAAACAGTTGGGTGGATCTAGCTGTTTTTAATAGTTAGGAATATAGTTATGGCTGAAAACTATTCAGAAAGTTATAGACAGCAATTATCAAATGCACTTATTAGCTCTAAGAAATTGAATTATTTAAATCAAATTATCATAAAACCTTATCCAAAAATTTCCAATAAAAAATTGGAGAATTTGCAGAATATAATTTATCAAAAAATTTTACCTATTTTATGGCAATCGGTTGGAGATAAGTACAAAGGTACATCATGTATAGATTTATCCATAAATTTATTTATTTGGTTGCAAGCACTTGGTTATGAGTCTGATATTGTATATGGAGAAGTTGAAATCAATGGAGTTAATGAGTTTGATGTTAGTATAGAAGAGTTATTCTATGAATATAATAATAGAGTTGCTGAAGGAATTCAAAATATTCATGCTTGGGTTACTATTGGGGATGATATTATTATCGATATGGCATTGCCTGATAGAATTTTAAAGTTTTATGGTGTTTTAGATTTACCACCTATTTTTATTAATAGAGCAGGAGAAATGTCACGACAATTTAGGTCGAAGTATAAACCTATGTTAGTTGGTACAGATTTCATTGCTAAAACTAACTCTATTGATCCTAGAGAAGCCATTCAAGACCTTAAATCATTGTTAAAAATAGAGCATTAGGTTGATTCTTTCTAAGTCTTTTGAATTTAACTGAATATTTAAAAGAATAAAAAAGCCAATCATTCTAGATTGGCTTTTTACTTTCTAATCAAAAAATTAATTAAGCTTCAATCGTCTGAACTGCAATTTTTTTCGCAGGATCAGTTTTACGACGTACCGCAGGAACAGGTTCACCATAATATTGACGATCTGCAAAGTAGCTTGAACGTACCATAGGTGCAGCCCAAATATTGCGGAAACCTAACTTTTGACCATGTGCAGTATAACGCTCAAATTCTTCAGGCGTTACAAAACGGTCAATCGGTGCATGTTCTTTCGATGGTTGCAGGTATTGACCAATCGTCACATAGTCCACACCATGCGCATGAAGATCATCCAATAATGCAATCACTTCTTCTTCAGTCTCACCAATGCCGACCATCAAACCACATTTGGTTGGGACATCAGGACAATACTCTTTAAACATTTTCAATAAATTTAAAGAATGTTGATAATCAGAGCCCGGACGCATTGCTTTATACAAACGTGGCACAGTTTCGATGTTGTGATTAAACACATCAGGTGGACATTCAGTCATGATACGTAACGCCACATCCATACGACCACGGAAGTCTGGGACTAAAATTTCCAATAATGTTTTAGGGCTTTGCGAACGTGCTTCTTTAATACAATCGACAAAATGTTGTGCACCACCATCAAGCAAGTCATCACGGTCTACAGATGTGATCACGGCATATTTCAAGCCAAGATTGGCAATGGTTTCTGCCATGTGACGAGGCTCATCTGCATCAAGTGCATTTGGACGACCATGTGCCACATCACAGAATGGGCAACGGCGGGTACAAATATCACCCATGATCATAAAGGTTGCAGTACCACCACCGAAACATTCAGGCAGGTTTGGACAAGCAGCTTCTTCACACACCGTATGTAGTTTTTGAGCACGAAGCGTTGTTTTGATACGCTGAACTTCGTCAGGCGCAGCCATTTTCACCCGAATCCAATCTGGCTTTCGAGGAGTTTCAACCGTTGGGATAACTTTTACAGGAATACGAGCAACTTTTTCTGCACCACGTAATTTAACACCCTGTTCAGGTTTACGGTTTTCTGACATATTCAACTTTTCCACTGTTTTTGACGGTAGGTATTTATATATATTATAGCGGAATTGAAAAATGAAAGGGTAAAAACACTATTCATTTTCTAAATGTGGTTATCACAGAATATATGCATGGGAAATACAGAAAACTTTGTTACTTTAGTTCATAATATACATTGCATATAGATAGACAGAATTTGGAAGGAGCTTTGAATGCCACGTAAAAAAGAAGTCGTTGGTGGGAATTATGTGAAATACGATGCAGTCGTACTTGGCTCAGGTCCTGCTGGTGAAGGCGCGGCAATGAAGCTTGCTAAATCGGGTAAGCGTGTTGCAATTGTGGATGTGCGTGAACAACTTGGCGGTAACTGTACTCATGTTGGCACGATTCCAAGTAAAGCACTACGTCAAACGGTATCGAGTATTATTCGTTATCAACGTGATCCGATGTTTAAAAAAGTGGGGGATTGGAAACAATTCACCATGAAACAAGTATTGCGTAATGCACATAAAGTGATTCAACAACAAGTCGATACGCATTCACGTTTTTATGACCGTAATAATATTGATGTATTTCATGGTCAAGCCTATATTCAGGATAAAAATACTGTTGTTATTTTTGGTGAAGATGGCATTAAAGAAACCTTAGGTTATGGTCAATTGGTCGTGGCGACAGGTAGCCGTCCATACCATCCACAAGGTTTGGACTTTAATCATCCGCGTGTATTCGATTCAGATAAAATTTTAGACCTTGATTTTACGATTCATAAAATCATTATTTATGGTGCAGGGGTTATTGGTTGTGAATATGCCTCTATTTTCATTGGTTTAGATCATAAAGTTGACTTGATCAATACTCAACATCAGCTACTCAGCTATTTGGATGATGAAATCGCGGATGCCTTGTCATACCATTTACGTGAGCAAGGTGTACTCATTCGCCACAATGAACAAATTGATCATTTGGAAACTGCTGATGATCACGTGGTATTGCATTTGCAAAGTGGTAAGAAAATCAAAGCCGATGCGATTTTGTGGTGTAATGGTCGTTCGGGGAATACCGATGGCTTAGGTTTGGAAAATGTTGGCATCACACCAAACAGCCGTGGTCAGCTTGCAGTCAATGATCAGTATCAAACTGAAGTTGAAAATATTTATGCTGCGGGGGATGTGATCGGTTGGCCATCACTTGCTTCGGCGGCTTATGACCAAGGTCGCTGTGCAGGTTCAAATATGTCAGGTGAAAAAGACATCAAACCTGTGAAAGATATCCCAACTGGGATTTATACCATTCCTGAGATTTCATTCTTTGGTAAAACTGAAAGTCAGTTGACTGAAGAAAAAATCCCGTATGAAGTCGGTCAAGCATCGTTCCGTCATTTGGCACGTGCGCAGATCACAGGTGATACCGTGGGCGAGCTTAAAATCTTGTTCCATCGTGATACTTTAGAGCTTCTTGGTGTACATTGTTTTGGTAATAACGCTGCGGAAATTATCCACATTGGTCAAGCTGTGATGCAAAGTGGTAACAATACCATTAAGTATTTTGTGGAAACGACATTTAACTATCCAACGATGGCGGAAGCTTATCGTGTAGCAACGTTGAATGGTATGAATCGTTTGTTCTAAGACGATTTAACTTTTCTGTTCCGATGTTTTGAACCCGTAAGTTTCGGCTTGCGGGTTTTTTATCCATTCAGTACAACTGTAAAATGAACAAGTATAAAAGTTTCACAAAATTAGAAAATGTGGAAAATCATATGACCATTCAATCTGTCACGATTCAAGGCTTTCGTTCAGTTCGCAATCTCAACTTGCCTTTAAAACAACTGAATATCATCAGTGGTGCAAATGGCTGTGGCAAATCCAATCTCTACAAAGCTGTGCGTTTATTGCATGAAGCAGCCAATGGACGGCTGTCACAGGCGATTGCAGAAGAAGGCGGTATTCAAAAAGTGATGTGGGCGGGTGGACATCGTGCAGGTGATCGAGCCAAAGATCCGAAACGGATGATTTTATCTGTTGAAATGCAACATTATGATTATCAGATGGAAATAGGCTTTCCTGAGCCTTTGATCAGTTTATTTGCCTTAGATCCTTTAGTGAAAAAAGAAAATATTTGGCTCAGTGGTTATCAACGCCGCCGTATGAGTCAGTTGATGGAACGGATCAATCAAGCTGCATTTTTAAAAAATGTTGAAGATGAACGTATCAGTTATCCGATGACATTGACACAGGAAGATTCAATTTTTGGACAATTATCCGATCCACATTTATATCCTGAAGTGTCGCAAGTGCGGGAAACGCTAAAAAATTGGCGCTTTTATCATGAATTTTCAGTCAGTTCACATTCTCCGATGCGTGTGCCACAAGTGGGGATTCGTTCACCTGTTTTGGCACATGATGGTGCAAATTTGGCAGCCGCTTTTGAGACTTTACGAGAGCGTGGGCAGACCGAAGCTTTATATGCAGTTTTGGACAAAGCCTTTCCAAATACACAGTTTTATGTGGAGGAAATGGGTGGGCGCTTTCAGATGATGATGAAGCGAGAGGGTATTTTAAGAGCATTGGAAAGTGCTGAATTTTCTGATGGAACTTTACGTTTTCTCTGTTTGGCAGTGGCTTTGCTCAGTCCACGACCACCAAATTTTATGGCATTGAATGAGCCTGAAAATAGTTTACATCCTGACTTATTGCCTGCGCTTGCCATGCTGATTGCAGAAGCAAGTCAATATACCCAACTTTGGGTCACGAGTCATTCGCCTGATTTGGCGGACATGATTGGACGTTATTGCGAATTACAGCATATTCGGTTGGATCAGAACAATGGTGAAACGGTTGTGGTGGCGATATCTGAATCATAAAATATAGAGCAATATGGGATATTCTAAGAGTATGTTGATATTGCAAAATCAGTCATAGGTTGATGCCCCACGATTTTTCATGGGGCATTCTAAACTTAAAATTTATAATGAACAGAAGCAGTCATATTACGACTTGTACCCCATGTATTTGATACATTCGCTTTATATTCTTTATCCAAGAGATTATTTACATTTAAACCGACACTTAGCTCAGGGCTGACTTGATAACGTCCCATTAGATTTACCAAAGCATAACTGTCTTGGCGATTTAACTCCGCTGCCAGTCCTGTACTGCTTGCAGAATAAATTTTACTTTGCCAATTTACACCACCACCCACAGTCAGTTTGTCCCATTGATAGGTGGTAAATAATTTAAATGAATTTTCAGGTAAATCGGTATTTAAAGGTTCACCTTCATTGCTATCAGCTCGTGTGTGGGTATAGCCTGCTTGCATGTGCCAATGCGGTAAAATTTCACCTGTAACAGTGATTTCATAACCTTTGACCTCAGCACCATCAACAGCAAGATAAGCTTGTGCATCATCAGGTGTACGCAGATCTCCATCTTTTACAGCAAAATTATCTTGTTGCATTTGGAAATAGGCAGCACTGGCGTTAAGCCGACCCTGAAAGAAATCCGACTTTAAGCCAACTTCAAAACTATTGCCTTCTTCGGGGTCTAAATAATTGCCTGCCACATCTTTATTACTTGATGGGTTAAAAATCGTGGTGTAACTGGTATAGGCGGAAAGATTGTTTGTAATATCAAAAATTAAACCAGCATAAGGTGTAAACACACCATTTTCTTTTTGCTCATTGTCTGTGACTTTTCTTTCCCATTGACTGATACGACCACCAATAATCAGTTTTAATGGATCTAAAAGTTGTAATTTTGCAGCAGCAAAAGCGCCCATTTGATATTCATCGACTACATTACGTCCACTTTCGAGAATGTCAGGTTGAGCAACTTGACCATTCCAACCTTCGATAGGCGTTGCTGTAAAATATCGAGAAAATGCAGGATCATCAGATTTGATACGATAACCATTTGCACCAAAACTAACACTGTGTTGTTGCCCAAAGGCATCAAAATCACCTGAAAGGTATAGATCTAAAGCGTGAATTTCAGGCGTATCGACAAAACGACCACTGGTTACTACCATTTCACCTGGTTTTAAGGTTAAGTTACGCACTTTAAATTCTGAGTCATAGACTATACCGCCTGAGCCTGCGACACCATAAATACGATCATTTTTGGCTTTGGTATAAGCATAATTTGCAACACCTTTCCAATCATCATTAAACTGATGCTCCAAACCCAAAAAGACATTGAGCTTTTCGGTATCACTATAAGTCCAATCGGCAGCAGGGTTATCTTTCCAACCAAATGTCGTCTGTGCTTGTGTTGGTTTGTCATGGGTCGCAAAGGGGAAACCATGTGCAGTTGCATCATCAATTTTCACTTGTTGCGCCGTAATTGCAGTGGTTAAGGTGGTTTGATCTGTTAAATCAATATCCAATGCACCATAAATCACTGCATTTTGGCGTGCAAAACGTTCTTGTTGGCTGCCACCTTCACTATAAACTGCAATGGCACGACCACGTACAGATTGGTCTTGATTCAGCGCACCTGAAATATCAACTTGACTACGATAATTATCCCATGTGCCTGCCTGTACATTAAACGAACCTGTTAATTCTTTGGTTGGGCGTTTACGCACATAGTTAATACTGGCACTTGGATTGCCTGAACCATTGGTCAAACCTGTAGAACCACGAACCACTTCGATACGGTCATACAACGCAGAGTCTTCTAAACCCAACATATCAGGATCACCAAAAGAGGCTGTAGAGGTTGGAATCCCATCACGTTGCACATTGCTAATCTCAAAACCACGTGCATAGTAAGAAGTATATCCCGCACCGACTTGACCGTATTGTGAAACCGAAACACCCGGTGTTTGCGCTAAAATTTCATCTGTAGTATTTAAATTTTGGTCTTGGATCTGTTTTTGAGTAAAAACGGAAATACTTTGTGGGTTTTCTTTTAGGGTTAAATTCAGCTTTGTTGATGAATTTGAGCTTTTTACGGTATAACTTGAGGTGGTTTCTTTATCTAAATTTTTACTTTTTGCAGTAAGTTCAATCGCATCTAATACTTGAGGTTGGCTTTGTTCTTCTGCATAACTGATATGTGCCAAACTGCTCAAAATAATCGTAAAAATCGACTGTGCTAATAAGGTTCTTTTGTATTCCATCATGTCTTTTTCCGAATTTATTAAAGGAAATATGGCGGCATCATATATTAAATGATAATAATTATCATTATTATTTTTAATAGTAAAATGAATGATCTCATGTATTTGTATCGGAATATTGAATGCTTGTGAGGTAAATAAAGCTTTATTTTTCGTATACGTTACATAGTTCTAACAGGTCTATTTACTTGATTTATGCTAAAAATAGCGCATATATTTTTGGAGTTACGCTAATGTCACGCCTTGTTTATCGTGCTTTTGTACAAAAAATTTCTCATCATTCTAAGTCTGCTTTATTTGCTTGTGCATTATTAGGTACGACTCAATTTGCTGTTGCAGGGCAGGCAGTCGATCAACTCAGTGAATGTCTAGTGAAATCTACCACCGCAGCCGACAAAACCACTGTGTTGCAATGGACGTTTACGGCTTTGGCTCAGCATCCTGAATTGAAAGTATTTAGTCATGTGACACCTGAACAAAAAACAGCTTTAGATAAAAGTTTGGCGCAGACTTTACAACGCATTTTAACCGAGCAGTGTTCTGCACAAGCGCAAGCCGTGATTAAAGCTGAGGGTTTGCAAGCTGTGGGGGATAGTTTTCAGGAGTTAGGTAGTATCACAGGTGAGGAAATTTTAAAGACCCCTGAGATCAAGCAGCAGTTAAATGGTGTGTTGAAATATATCGACTTAAATAAATTGGTGATGACGTTTTTAACCCCTGATATTTGGAATAAATTGGGTGTGGTGAGAGAGCAATAATGAAAAAATTAATGATTGCAAGTTCATTACTTATACTTGGTTTGCAAGCAGCTTATGCTGATTCGAAAGTAAGTAATCAATATACAACATGTATGAATAAAGCGAGCAATACCGCTAGTATGGTACAGTGTGTATCGAATGAAATGGCTCGTCAGGATGTACGTTTAAACAAGGCATATAATAGTTTGATGTTGAAGCAGAGTGAAAATCGCAAGCAAGAATTACAAAGTGTTCAGCGTTTATGGATCAAGTATCGTGATGCAAATTGTAAGTTTTATTTAGATCCGAATGGTGGCACGATTGCTCAAGTAAAAAGTGCCAATTGTGTGATGAATGAAACATTAAAAAGGGCGAATGAGTTGGAAAATTTAGCTTCGCTTTAATAGAGAATAAGACCTGATTTTTCAGGTCTTTTTTAGAAAAATAAATTTTGAAAATGGTTGTGTCTTTAATTAAATAATGCTTGATATGTACTGATTAGTAATATTCTTTAATGTGTTTCAGCTCTTCAGATAAACTATTTTTATTGCTAATAGAAATGATTAAAAAAGATGTATTCTCTTTTTGAAGAAATAAAAGAAGGTCAGATGTATTTAAATCTAATTGTATAACATCTGTGCCTGAAATTTTATTATTAAGAGCAAGTAGTTGTGGGTGATATTGTAATTGACCAAATATTTGTTCAAATTTCATTTGATTTTCTTTATTTAAATTATGGAAACTTTTTAATACTCGCTTGTTGAAAATTAAGGAAGTGTATAGTGTATTGAAACGTGTCTTTAATAAATGGATGGCATGGGTCTCAGACTCACGTAATAAATTATCTGTCTGAGTTTGTAATGATTTTTTTTGTAGTTCTTTTTGATCCAATTGTTGGTTTGCCTCTTCGGTTAATGCCATCCAATCGCTAGCTCCACATTTTTTACAGTTATAACCATGTTTAGCAAGCCATTCGACAATTTCATCACCGTACTTTATGGCTAATGCAGGACCACCTACTACAATTGCAATACATAATGGCATAGCGAAGCCAGTTCCTGCGAATAAAAATGAAACCCATGCCCAAAAACCAAAACCTGCCACTGCACCACCAAGAAGAGTGACAATTAATTCTTTGTTTAATGTTTCTGAATGTCCACAAGATCGACAACGTATTTTCATAATGTCCAACTAACTATTATATGAAAGGAATATTATTTAAGAGAAAGATTTATAAAAAAACCCCACAAATCGTGAGGTCTTTATAACATAAAATCAATTAATTAGCGAACAAATCAACCAATCAATTTTTTCATCAATTCATTTACTTGTGCTGGGTTGGCTTTACCTTTAGCTGCCTTCATCACCTGACCAACAAGACCGTTAAAGGCTTTGTCTTTACCAGACTTATACTCTTCAACCATCTTCTCGTTGGCTGCAAGTACATCCTTAATAATTGCTTCAATCGCACCTGTATCAGTTTCCTGTTTCAAGCCTTTTTCCGCAATAATTTCGTCCGCAGATTTGCCTTCATCCCACATAAAGCCGAATACTTGTTTCGCAATCTTACCGTTAATGGTGTTATCGACAATACGAGCAACCATACCACCCAGCTTTTCAGCTGAAACAGGCGAGTCCTGAAGTTCCAAACTTGCTTTATTTAAAGCACCTGAAAACTCACCCATCACCCAGTTTGCAGACACTTTACCTTGAGCAGCACCGCCCGCAGCTTTGACCACATCTTCATAAAATTCAGACATTTCACGAGTAAGTGTAAGAACGTGTGCGTCATACTCAGTTACGCCAAAGTCAGCCACGAAACGCTCACGGCGAGCAGCAGGTAACTCAGGCAGATTGGCTTTAGCTTCCGCAATTTGCGTATCCGAAATGATCACAGGCAACAAGTCAGGATCAGGGAAATAACGGTAATCGTTCGCTTCTTCTTTCGAACGCATTGAACGTGTTTCCATTTTCACAGGATCGAATAAACGTGTTTCTTGGTCGACTGTATCACCATCTTCCAAAATATTCATTTGGCGATCAATTTCAACATTGATCGCTTGTTCAATGAAACGGAATGAGTTCAAGTTTTTCAACTCACAACGCGTACCAAAAGGTTGACCCGGGCGGCGTAAAGACACGTTACAGTCAGCACGGAACGAACCTTCTGCCATGTTACCGTCAGAAATACCCAACCAACGCACTAAAGTGTGAATGGCTTTGATATAGGCAACCGCTTCTTCCACTGAACGCATATCAGGTTCAGACACGATT
Organism: Acinetobacter sp. CFCC 10889; assembly: GCF_003268395.1. Taxonomy (GTDB): domain Bacteria; phylum Pseudomonadota; class Gammaproteobacteria; order Pseudomonadales; family Moraxellaceae; genus Acinetobacter. The sequence goes on from NZ_LQXQ01000010.1 coordinate 17,325, forward strand.
TCAAGCAAAGGTGTACCTGCACGGTTTAAGTCGATGCCCGATTGACCTTCAAACTGATCGTGAATAGATTTACCAGCATCTTCCTCAAGGTGCGCACGAGTCACGCCTATGCGTTTTACGGTGCCGTCTTCAAGTTGAATGTCGATATGACCTAAGCCCACGATTGGATTGTCCATTTGGCTGATTTGGTAGCCTTTCGGAGAATCAGGGTAAAAATAGTTTTTACGTGCAAATACAGAAGCTTGGTCGATGTACGCATCAATCCCCAAACCAAAGCGAATCGCAAGATCAACCACTTCTTTATTCAGTACAGGCAATACACCCGGCATCGCCAAATCAACAAGGCTGGCTTGCGTATTTGGGTCTTGACCGAAAGTGGTTGAAGAACCTGAGAAAATTTTAGAATTGGTTGCAAGTTGCGTATGGATTTCGATCCCGATCACGACTTCCCAACCATCAATGAGTAATGATTTAGGTTTTGTGTTGTTCTGAGCCATTATGCATTCTCCTCCGCAATTGCCGCACGTTTGGTATGCCAATCTGTTGCTTGTTGATATTGATGAACAATCGACAACAATTGAGATTCTGACCAATAATTTCCGATCAACTGTAAGCCTACAGGTAAGTTGTTTGCATCAAAACCAACAGGGGCGTTGATTGCAGGTAAGCCTGCCAAGTTCACAGCGATGGTGTAAATGTCACCTAAGTACATTTCTACAGGATCTAAAGACGCACCGATTTTATAAGCTGTGGTTGGTGCAGATGGCGCAGCAATCACATCAACATTTTCAAATGCTTTTAAGAAGTCTTGTTGAATCAAACGACGTACTTTTTGTGCTTTGACATAATAAGCATCGTAATAACCTGCAGAGAGTGCGTATGTACCGATCAAGATACGGCGTTGTACTTCTGCACCAAAACCTTCTGAACGTGAACGGTTATACAGGTCTAAAATATCCGTTGGATTTTCAGCACGATAACCATAACGCACACCGTCATAACGCTGTAAGTTTGAAGATGCTTCCGCAGGTGCGATCAGGTAATAAGTTGGCACATAGGCATCGGTCATGTTGAGGTCGATCTCAACCAAAGTTGCCCCCATCTCTTCTAACTTTTTCAAAGACTCTTCAACACGTGCTTTAACATCTGCATCCAAACCTTGCACATTGAAGTATTGCTTTGGAATACCAATGCGTAAGCCTTTGACCGCAGTGCTATTTAAATTCGCAAGATAATCATCAGTATCTTTATTGACTGAGGTTGAATCTTTTGAGTCATGACCTGCCATGACATTCATCAGATACGCACAGTCTTCTGCTGAACGTGCCATTGGACCACCTTGGTCAAGTGATGATGCATAGGCAATCATCCCAAAACGGGATACACGACCATAGGTGGGTTTTAAGCCTGTTAAGCCACAGAATGATGCAGGTTGACGAATCGAACCACCTGTATCTGTACCTGTTGCAAAAGGTGCAAGATCTGCTGCAACCGCTGCCGCAGAACCGCCTGATGAACCACCCGGTACACAGTCTAAGTTCCAAGGGTTTTTAGTTGCGCCAAAGTACGAGCTTTCAGAGGTTGAGCCCATGGCAAACTCATCCATGTTGACCTTACCTAAAGTCACCAAACCTGCTGCTTTGGTTTTCGCAACCACAGTGGCATCGTATGGAGAAATGAAGTTATCCAACATTTTTGAACCCGCAGTGGTTTTAATGCCTTGGGTACAGAAAATATCTTTATGGGCGAGAGGAACACCGGTCAGTGCAGTTGCTTGACCTGATTTTAAGGCAGCATCAGCAGCATCGGCTTGGATCAGTGCTTGCTCAGGGGTCACCGTAACGTAAGATTTCACCTGTTGGTCAATTTTTGCGATACGGTCTAAATAATGTTGTGTCAATTCACGAGATGAAAACTGTGTGCTTTTTAAGCCTTCAGCCATTTCACGAATAGATAAGCGATGTAAATCAGTCATGGGAACAATTCTTTACGATTAATTTGGAAAATAGATTTAACTGAATAAAATTTATTCGATCACACGTGGGACGAGGTACAAACCGTCCTGAACAGCAGGCGCGATGGCTTGATATTCTTCACGATGATTGTTTTCAGTTACGATGTCTTCACGCAAAGGCTGTGGGTTGTCAAATGGGCTCTTAAGTGGCTCAACACCCTCAGTATCAATGCCTTTCAGCGTTTCCATCATCCCAAGAATTTTATTTAAACTCTGTGCATATTCAGCAGATTGCGCGTCATCAAGCGACAATCGGGCAAGTTTTGCAATTTGCGTTACAGTTTGCGCATTTAAGTCCGCAGAATGCTGAGCATCTGAAGTTGACATGATGTCTCACCTAATCAGTTTTAAAAAAAGTTAAAATATCGTGCGTTATAATAAGCGATTGACTTGTCCAAAGCATCACATTTAGTTAAAGTTGCCATCTTGCGTCCATACTAAAGTTTAACTGAGAACGACCCGTGATTCTAAAACGACTAATTGGCTTGTTTTCGCCAGATCTTGCCATTGATTTAGGTACTGCTAATACACTTATTTATGCGCCAGGACGGGGCATTATATTAAATGAACCGACAGTTGTGGCAATTCGCCACAGTGGTTCACAAAAAATTGTAGCAGCTGTAGGCTTAGATGCTAAGCAGATGCTAGGCCGTACCCCTGCAAACATTTCTGCGATCCGTCCGATGAAAGATGGCGTAATTGCAGATTTTGAAGTCACTGAAACCATGTTAAATCAATTTATTGGTAAAGTGCACGAAAAACGTTTATTTCCACCTGCACCGCGTGTAGTTGTATGTGTTCCATGCAAATCCACCTTGGTTGAGCGCCGTGCGATCCGTGAAGCTGTATTTAATGCAGGTGCACGTGATGTACGTTTGATCGAAGAGCCAATGGCTGCTGCGATTGGTGCAGGCATGCCTGTAGAACAAGCTTGTGGTTCAATGGTTGTCGATGTTGGTGGTGGTACCACTGAAATAGCGATTATTTCTTTACAAGGTTGTGTGTACGCAGATTCTTTACGTATTGGCGGCGATGTATTTGATGAACAAATCATTAACTATGTTCGTAAAGCACATGGTTGTGTGATTGGTGAAACTACGGCTGAAATCATTAAGAAAGAAGTCGGCATGGCGATTCCTGAGGAAAAATCTTTAGAAATTGAAGTGCGTGGTCGTAATTTGGCAGAAGGTGTACCTCGTGCGATTACTGTGACTTCTGATGAAATTAGTCAAGCCATTGCTGATCCATTACAAAGTATCGTCTCTGCTGTGAAATCAGCACTTGAGCAAACACCACCTGAATTGTCTTCGGATATTGCAGAACGTGGTATTGTCTTGACAGGTGGTGGTGCATTATTACGCAATCTAGATAAGTTACTGGCAAAAGAAACAGGTTTACCAGTGGTCGTTGCAGAAGATCCTTTAACATGTGTCACACGCGGTGGTGGAAAAGTCCTAGAATTCTTTGACAATCCAAACCATGATATGCTTTTTGTAGGCTAATCTTCTGTAGACTAAGTTTAAGGACGAGGCGGTGCAACCGAATCTCTTTTCAAGACAACCGCCATCTTTTCGTTCATTCATCATTGCGGTGATTACATGTTTGGTTGTGCTGTTTTTTAACTGGCGTATGCCACATGTGATTCAACCTGCAAGAGATGTCTTGTATGCGGCATATAACCCCATTTATGCACTTGCAAGCTATCCTGTATTATCGAAAGAATGGCTCAATCAGCAAACCAAGTCTGAAGCACAATTGCGTCGGGAAAATACTGCGATGCAAGCAGAATTGCTTCAGGCACAAGTGCGTCTACAAAAATTGTCTGAGCTTTCTGCAGAAAATACCCGTTTGCGTGGTTTGTTAGATACGCCATTGATTATTGATGGGCGCATGGAAATTGCAGAAGTGATTGGCACTGATGCTGATCCGTTACGTCATATTATCATTATTAACCGAGGTTCATCGAGCCAACTTCGTGTTGGACAAACAGTACTAGATGATAAAGGCATCATGGGGCAGATAATTGATGTCTATCCACACAGTAGCCGTATCATGTTGTTATCTGACAAAGAACACTCGCTGTCTGTACGTTTAGAGCGCTCAGGTATGCGTGCGATTGTGACGGGTACAGGTGATTTGGGGCGTTTGAAAATGGAATATGTCCCAACTAGTGCCAATATCAAAGTGGGTGATAAGGTATATAGTTCGGGTCTAGGACAGCATTTCCCTGCGGGTTATTTGGTGGGTACAGTATCGAAAGTGATGCGTCATAATTCAGGTGAGTTTGCCAGTATTGATGTTGCACCTGCTGCACAATTGGCGGGTGGTCACCATGTCGTGGTATTATTCTCAGACTCTTTAGCGATGGAGCAGCCTCATGTTGATCGCTAAAAAATTACCTTCAGAACGTCAACGTCAAGATCCGTTCATTGTCATTGTTTTATCAGTGGTCATTGCTTCGATTTTAGTGGTATATCCATTATCTTATGGCATTGCAAGTTGGCGACCATTGTTTATGTTGCTGATTACCTTGTTTTGGGTATTGTGTCAGCCAACATGGTGTGGTGTCTGGTTTGCATTCGCTATGGGTTTATTTACCGATTTATTGCTTGATGCACCATTAGGTATGAATGCCCTTAGTTATGTTGTACTGGCATTTATGACGCGCTATTTTATTCGTGAGAGACGTGTACTGACCTTTAATAATTTATGGGTGATTATTACACTAGCAGTGATTGCTCATTTGGTCTTTACTTTGTTAGCGCAAACCATGTTTGGTATAAACTTTTCTTTAACTCGACATTGGCAACCTTTAGTTTCAAGTATTTTGAGCTGGCCAATTTTGTATTATGTGTTGAAAAGATGGCGAATTTAATATTGGCATCTAGTTCACCTAGACGCAGAGAATTATTACAACAGCTGGGTTTAACATTTGAAATTTTAAGCCCAGACATTGATGAAACTGTTCTGGTCAATGAAAGCATAACAGATTATGTATGTCGCTTGGCTGAAACCAAGGCGCAAACCGTCCTGATTCGTCGACCACATGCCACGGTGCTTGCAGCAGATACAAGTTTGGTGTTCAATGATCAAATTATTGGAAAACCTGAATCGAAACAACATGCTTTTGAAATTTGGTCATTATTGTCTGAGCAAGTACATGAGGTTTTAACAGGTATATGTGTTGCAACAGCAGTAAGTTGCCAAACTAAAGTAGTAAGAACTCGTGTTGAGTTTCAAAAATTAAGCCTAGATGATATGGAACGTTATTGGGCAACAGGGGAACCTCTAGGTAAAGCCGGTGCTTATGCCATTCAAGGGATTGCTGCACAATATGTCACTCGAATTGAGGGCAGTTATAGTAATGTTGTGGGGCTACCTTTACATGAGACGGTACAGTTATTAAAAGCGGTTAAGGCATTAAATTAACCACTCCAAAAGAATTTTTATAATGTTTTGAGTTTTATTATGTCTGACGAGTTATTGATTAACGTCACACCTATGGAATGTCGGGTGGCGCTAATCCAAAATGGCACGGTCAATGAGTTATTTGTTGAGCGTACAGTAAAGCGTGGTCTTGTAGGCAATATTTACAAAGGGAAAGTGGTGCGTGTTTTGCCCGGAATGCAAGCCGCGTTTGTGGATATAGGACTTTCTCGTACAGCATTTTTACATATTAATGATATGGTGTGGCAAAAAAATCAGCCAACACCTAATGTTTTTGAACTGTTACAACCTGGGCAAATTCTGACTGTACAAGTCATGAAAGATATGTTGGGTACTAAAGGTGCGCGCCTCAGCACTGATCTTTCCATTCCTTCTCGTTATTTGGTGCTGATGCCGTATGGAAGTCATATTGGAGTATCGCAACGAATTGAATCAGAAGAAGAAAGAGATCGTTTGCGCTCTATTATTGAACGTATTCAAGGTGAGCATAAATTACCAGGTTCGGTGATTGTACGTACAGCAGCAGATGGGATTGATGAAGCATCAATTGCACAAGACATGTGCTATTTGGTGAAACTTTGGGAATACATTCAACGTAAACAAAAAGCCATTGCTGTACCGTCTTTGATCTTTGAAGAATTGCCATTACCACAACGTGTAATCCGTGATTTGGCAAATGAAAATACTGCGAAAATTTATGTGGATTCACGTGAAATTCACAGCAAATTACAAGATTTTGTCAAAGAATTTGTTCCCAATATGGAACAGCACTTGCTGCATTATCCAGGTGAGCGTCCATTATTTGATTTATATAATGTTGAAGAAGACATCCAAAAGGCACTACAAACCCGTGTAGCACTCAAGTCTGGCGGTTATCTGATGATTGATCAGACAGAAGCCATGACAACCATTGATGTCAATACAGGTTCTTATGTTGGTGGGCGTACACTAGAAGATACTGTGTTCAAAACCAATATGGAGGCTACGCAAGTCATTGCACGGCAATTACGCTTACGTAACTTAGGTGGCATCATCATTATCGATTTTATTGATATGCAAGAGGCGGAGCATCGTGAAGCCGTTATGCAACATTTTGATAAAATGTTAGAGCGTGATCATGCTAAAACCAAGATTACCCAAGTGTCTGAGCTTGGTTTGGTAGAAATGACGCGTAAACGTACCCGTGAGTCTTTAGAGCATTTACTGTGTGAATCTTGCCCAACTTGTCAAGGTCGCGGTTATGTTAAAACAGCTGAGACAGTGTGTTACGAAATTTTTCGAGAAATTCTAAGATATGCACGTGCTTTTGAGTCGCAAAGTGGCTTTACTGTGGTGGCACATCCATCCGTGATTGATCGCTTATTAACAGCAGAAGCCCCTGCTGTGGCGGATTTAGAGCATTTCATTCATCGTGTGATTAAGTTTCAAGTTGAAAATTTATACACGCAAGAGCAATATGATATCATTTTGAGCTAAATTTGTAACAGGATGTCGTTAAACACTTGTTACAACTGGCAATTTACTTTCTAGCAGATTAATTTCACAATACTCAACATAGCAAGTAGCCACAGACTCTTGTTTGAGTCTTAGCAAGTGAGGTTAAAATGACTGTAAGTGAAAAAATTATCACACGTAATCTTCAACATGTGTTGGACAGCCAACCAAAGAATACCTGTGTGATGTTGGATGAAAATGGCAAAGAAGTGAACATTACCAAAGATATGGTGGTGACAATGTGTCATCAATTGCTCAAACAATGTCGTAATATTAAAAATTAAGGGGCAATTTAATCGCCCCTTAATTTATTCTTCACAAGAAAAATAATTTTAAAATTGTAAATCTTAAGCAGACTCGGACTTGGCAATATCTTCCACATGTACTTTTTCTGCAATCAATTTTTCAAAACGCTGAATTTCAACTTCTAAATGAGTTAAAAGATTTTGCATTTTTGGCAGAGTGCGGCGGCAACCTGTTAAACCCACTTCCAATTTATCTAAATAACTGGTCATAGTAATATTGAGGGCTTGCCCATCTAATACAATCGAAGCAGGGTAGAGTGCATCGAGTTTGGCACCATTCCAATATAATGGTTCCCGTGGACCAGGTACATTGGAAATAATCACGTTAAATGCTTGGCGTTTTGGTAACATTCCTGAAGCAATATTTAAACCTGCAGGACCATATACAAAGGCGCTATAGTTTAAAATTTGATTGGCATTCATACGTTTAAAACGATTTTTCGCATTTTGCACACTACGCTTAATGATCTCTAAACGTTCCAAAGGCTCATCTTTATGTGTACCTAAATTTGCCAAAATCATGGTAATACGGTTGCTGACATCCGAATCATCATCACGTAATGAAGCTGGTACCATTGCAATCAAGGGTTTTCTAGGTAAAGAATTTTGACTGGTTAAATATTCACGTAATGCACCTGAACATACAGCTAAAACAACATCATTAATGGTGACATTTAAAGCTTTGGAGATGATGCGGAAACGATCTAATTCAAAGGATTGTGCTGCAAAACGACGAGATGAGCTGACTCGTTGATTAAAAATGCTGCTTGGTGCTTGGAAGCTTGAGACATAATCAGGGTTTTTACCAATTTCTTTAAAAATCGTTTGGAACAGCTCTTGAGTGACTTTCGGTGTCACTTCGATTTGCCCTTTGATGGTTGCCAAAATATTTTTGATTTTACTTGCTTTAGGTTCTTTCAAACGTTTAGCACGTTTTCCTTCCACACACCAAGGCGGAATAATGGTTTTAGAATTTTCATCTTTAGAGAATGATTTTTCTAATAAACGCATACCAGCTACACCATCGATCATGGCATGATGGATCTTGAAATACATCGCAAAACGATTGCCTTCAATCCCTTCGATGATATGACAAGTCCATAGTGGCTTTGCTCGATCAATTAAAGCACTATGTTCTTGTGAAATGTAAACCAATAATTCACGTATTCTACCTGGATGAGGGAGTGCGATATGACGAAAATGGTGGTCAATATCAAACTCTTCATCCTCATCCCAAAACAGACCGTTTAAGCGATTGTTAAAAGGAGGGACAGGAATTGATTTTGAGTTACGTATGTCCGCAACGAGGTCTTGGATAAAAGTAGATGGTGCATCATCAGGGATTTGAAATAAAAATAATCCTCCAACATGCATCGGTTGTTGGCGCTTTTCTAGATTTAGAAAAATAAAATCAAGAGGGTGTAATGGTCGCATGATAATGATTTGCCTCACTGCAAAAACAACAACGACTCAGATGATTTGAGCGCTGATTTTTTAGAATTATGCATCTGATTTTAGTATAAAGTGAAATAAAACAGAATGGCGAAAAATATAGTGAATGGTCGGTTTACAAAAAAGCCACTGAATATCAGTGGCTTTTTTTGAATTATTTTTTAAGGTTGCCTGCGTGTAAACCACATTCTTTATGTGTAGCTTCTTCCCACCACCAACGACCTTCACGTTCATGTTGATTTGGTAGTACAGGACGAGTACAAGGTTCGCAGCCGATTGAAATAAAACCTTTTTCATGTAAAGGGTTGAATGGAACTTCCATCATGCGGATGTAACTCCAGACTTCAGCGCTTGACCAATTTGCCAATGGATTATACTTAATCAATTGTTTGCCTTCACCAGAAAAACCAACATCAGCTTGAATTACAGGAATTTCTGTACGAGTACCAGGACTTTGATCTTTACGTTGACCCGTAATCCAACCATCTAAAGTAGCGAGTTTTTTGCGTAGAGGTTGAACTTTACGAATGCCACAACATTCTTTATGGTCATCTTGATAAAAACTGAATAAGCCTTTTTCATTCACCAACTTTTGTACGGCATCAGATTCTGGAAAACAGATTTCAATCTGAATGCCATAATGTTTACGTACAGTTTCAAGGAATTGATATGTTTCAGCATGCAAACGCCCCGTATCCAAACTGAATACTCGAAAGGGCTTACCGAGATTGTGTGCCATATCGATCAGCACCACATCTTCTGCACCAGAAAATGAAATCGCAATTTCACCTTGTTGAGAAAGTGCTAGCTCTAAAATTTCAGAAGGGGATTTATCAGCATATTCTGCTGCAAGTGCATCTACTTGATCAATTGTCGGAATAACAGTCATTTGTTGCCTCTGGCTATAGCTTGAAGCTAGGTTTACTTAAAAGTCGTTAACACTTAAAAAGTATTTAAAAAAATTAATTCTCAAAAGATCTGTAAATTTAAGCATTTTGGCGAAAAATAAGCCAATACGACTTTGTATGTATAAATGCTTTTGAATGTCATACTATTTTAAAGTAAATAAAATATGCTTCTTAGCAGATTTATGAAAATACTTATGAATTAAAAAGATTTAAACAGGGTCGAAATTCACATTGATAAGTTTTCATTTGCTGAAGTATCAAAATCTTTCAGCATTTTTTTTAAACTTTAATGCTATGATACGCCAAAATTTACAACTAACATTTGGGAGAACCCATGGAAATCGTATGTCTTGATCTTGAGGGTGTTTTGGTTCCAGAAATCTGGATCAATTTTGCTAAAAAAACAGGGATCAAAGAATTAGAAGCAACAACTCGTGATATTCCAGACTACGATGTGTTGATGACTCAGCGTTTAAATATCTTAAAACAACATGGTTTAGGTTTAAATGATATTCAAGCTGTGATTGCAGACATGGGACCTTTTGAAGGTGCAAAAGAATTTGTGGAATGGGTGCGTACACATTTCCAATTAATCATTCTTTCTGACACTTTCTATGAATTTGCTCATCCTTTGATGCAACAACTGGGTTGGCCAACAATTTTCTGTCACAAGTTAGAAACTGATGAAAATGGCATGATTACTGCGTATAAATTGCGTCAGCCTGATCAAAAGCGTGAAGCTGTGAAAGCACTTCATGGTTTGAATTATCGCGTGATTGCAGCAGGTGATTCGTATAACGATACCACGATGTTGGGTGAAGCTGACAAAGGTTTCTTGTTTGATGCGCCTGAAAATGTGATTCGTGAATTCCCTCAATTCCCACCGATTCATGGTTATGCAGCGTTGAAAGAGGCGATTCGTAATGCTTCTGTACGTGACATTCCAGCTTAAGCTTGGATGGTGAGAAAAGGCGCTGAGGCGTCTTTTTTTGTGTTGTTGATTTTTTTTGATGTTAAAGTATTTAAAGAATATTGTTTAGTATTTCCATAATAGTAAATTAATTATTGATGTTACGTATTTGAAAAATGAATACTTTATTTTTCAAATTTTATTAATGCTTCTCGGCGGAGTCTTGCATCTAAAGTTTTGATTTAGGGATTAGCCTTCGGCTCGAGGTACTTTTGTTTCGGCAAAAGTACCCAAACCATTGTCATCCGCAAAACTCGTCCACTTCCGTCAAACTATTGCATGCATCGCAGAAACATATGTGATTAGGAGTAGTCCTGCCTCAAACACGTTGCGGATGACGTTAACGCGTATCCAGTTTTAACGAGAAACAAATTTTTATGTTACTGCGTTACATCAGTTAATAAGAAAATTAGAGAATGAGTTTGCTTACAATGCCCCTTTAATCAACGGATAAACATTATTCAATAAAATTTTCTGTGCGGTTGCATTGGGATGGATTAAATCCTTTTGCATTAAATTTGGATGTCCAGCGATGCCATTCATAAAAAATGGATATATTTTCACTTTATATTGCTGACTTAAAACTTTGTAATTATTTTCAAATGCTGTGCTGTAGGCAGTGCCATAATTGGGTGGAATTTTCATTCCCAATAAAACCACAGTGGCTTTGCTTTTTTGGCTTTGTTGAATCATTTGCGCCAAATTCTTTTGAATCATTTGCGGTGGCTGACCACGTAAGCCATCATTTCCACCCAGTTCGATGACAACGATATTCGGCTTATGGGTCTGCAATAATTTAGGCAAACGAGCCAACGCACCACTGGTGGTTTCTCCACTGACACTGGCATTCACCACTTTATGTTGTTTGGGAAAGTCTTGATTCAGGCGTAATTGTAATAAATTCACCCAACCTTGCTGTGGGTTGATGCCATAACCTGCACTTAAACTGTCTCCCAAAATCATCACGGTTTTTGCAAAACTACTAACAGGTAGTAGGCAGATCGTGCTAAAAAATAAGCACGCACTTATTTTTTGAATTTTTTTAAACTGAATTAAATTTTTAGTTTGCATATAGGGTTTCTTTGCCATGTCTTCGGTTTCGCCTGATTCGACTTTTATCATGCCACAAGCAATTATTTCTGCACAGCAACTTACACAAAGTATTCAATTGCCCCATCAAACTTTAACGATTTTTGAAAATTTGAATTTGGATATTTTGGCTGGGCAACAGGTGGCGATTACAGGGCGTTCAGGCTCAGGAAAGTCGACTTTATTAGGCATATTGGCAACTTTAGATCAAGCTAGCTCTGGAAAATTATCCATTTGTGGTGAAGCTGTACATGATTTAGGTGAAGAACAACGGGCTTTGGTGCGCTTAAAACATATTGGATTTGTATTTCAGTCCTTTCAACTCTTACCACATTTATCAGCGCTTGAAAATGTGATGTTACCTTTGCGTTTACAAGCCAATTTTGTTTACGCTGATGCTGAACAGAAAGCCTTAAAATTATTACAACGAGTGGGCTTGGAGCGACAAAGTACACAAACACCCAAAGTTTTATCAGGTGGCGAACAACAACGTGTAGCTATTGCACGGGCGCTCATTTCTGAGCCAAAAATCATTTTTGCTGATGAACCGACAGGTAATTTGGATGGGCATACAGCACAAGAAATTGAACAATTATTATTTGAATTAAATCGTGAATTAGGTACAACTTTGGTGTTGGTGACACATGATCCAAAACTTGCAGCACAGTGCCAACGACATTTTGAACTCAAAGAAGGGCGATTGATTGAGCATACTGAGGTGTCGGCATGATGGCATTATTTAAGCCGTTGTTTCGACAGAGTTTCGGTACAACAGGGATTTATTTATTAATTGTTGCATTAAGTATTGCGATCAGTGCGACAACTGCTTTGAAGTTTAGTAATGAACAAGTGCAAGATGCTGTGTCTTTACAAGCAGCGAAAATGCAAGCTGCGGATTTGGTGCTTAGTGATAATGCACCGATTACAACATCATGGATCAAACAGGCAGAACAACTTGAGTTAAAACAATCACATGTCACACTATTTGGCACAATGGCATCTACCGATGAACAATTTGTTATGGTCAATGTCAAAGCCATTGATCAGACATTCCCTTTGCGTGGTGAGTTACGCATTCAGCCACAAGCACAATATTTACAGTCAGGACAAGTGTGGCTAAGCCCACGTGCGATGGATTTACTCAAGGTGAATATTGGCGACAATATTCAAATTGCGGATGGAAAATTCAAAGTTACAGGCAAGATTGAACATGATTATAATCAGGAGTTAGGATTCTCAGAATTTTCACCAACCGTGATTATTTCGCAAGCTGACGTTGCTAAAACCAATGCGATTCAAGTGGGTAGCCGTATCGAGTATCGTTTATTGCTTGCAGGTGAGAAAGCACAAACGCAGCGTTATGAGCAAATTTTTCAAGCTTTTCAAGATAAACAACAGCAACGTTTAGAAACTTTACAGCAAAGCTCAAGCGCACAAGAAAATTTAGCAGAACAAGATATTGCGGCTGCATCCGATTTAAAACTTCGCAACGCCAATGATGGTAATACCCGTTTAATTAAACCGATTGAAAATCTAGATACCTTTTTACAATTGGCAAATATCATGACGATTTTGCTTTGTGGTTTAGCAATTGCTTTAACCAGTCAACGTTATGTGCAACAAAATCAAGATTATATTGCTTTGATGCGTTGTATGGGAGCGAGTAAAAAGCAAATTTTCCAAACCTTTATGGCATTGCTTGCAGTGATTATTGTGATTTCAATGCTGGTGGGAAGTATTTTGGGCATGTTGCTTGGTTATGGATTGTTACAACTGATGTTGCAATTGATTCCATCGCTAGAGTTGCAATTCTCGGTTGTTAGCATGCTATTTGGTCCTTTACCCATTGCGATTTTTACCAGTGCGATTGTGTTATTTGGTTTTATTTTGCCAAGTTTATGGCAACTGCTACGAACGCCACCGATTCGGGTGATTCGTCAACAAGAACAATCGAAAAGTTCATTGTTGTGGATGTTTGTGACAGGTTTGTGTAGCTTGGTGATTTTTAGTCTGGTATTGACTGAAAATCTTGTGTTGACTAGTGTGGTGATTGGCTCAATCATTGTGCTCAGTGCTGTGTTATTTGGTGTGATTTATGCGATTTTAAAAGTAATAAAATCGCTTAAAAATCGCTGGTCGAGTTATGTACGCATTCCTGCACAGACTGCGATTCAGATTACTGCTTTGGCATTGGGACTCAGTTTAATCACGGTATTGAGTGTGCTGCGAACAGATATTTTAGAGCGTTGGCAGCAGCAATTACCTGTGGGTACACCGAACCAATTTATTTATGGTTTGCCACCACAAGATGTTGCAGATTTTAAGCAACAAATTGCAGCAAATAAATGGACATCAACGCCATTATATCCAAATGTACGTGGACGCTTGGTTGCGAAAAATGGACAAGCATTTCCCAAAGCATTGGTTGAAAAGAATAATTCTTTAAGACGAGAGTTAAATCTGACACAAGCGGATCATTATCCAAAAGACAATGTCATTGTTGAGGGGCAAAAACAATTAAAAGCGGGTGGTGTCTCTATTGAAGCCAAGCTTGCGCAAGACTTGGCGATTAAAATTGGTGATCGCTTAACTTTTAGTTTGCCTGAAGGACAGTTTGATGCTCAAGTGACTAATTTACGTAGTGTAGAATGGCAAAGTTTTAGCCCAAATTTTTTCTTTATTTTTGCACCGAATACCTTGGATGAAAATGCGGGTAGTTTCCTCGGTAGTTTTTATGTAGCGCCTGAACAGAAAAGCCAATTGGTGAAAATCATTCAACAATTTAGCAATACAGTTTTTATTGATGTATCTGTGATTATGGATGAGATCAAACGTTTGGTGAATGTCTTGGTGCAAATCATTACTGTACTTGCAGTGTTGGTAACAATTTCGGGTATTTTGGTGTTGGTGGCATGTATTAATCTACTTTTAGATGAGCGCAAACGAGAGGTTGCATTGTTACGTTCATTTGGCAGCACCAAAGCACAATTGAAAAATATGCTTACCATGGAAATTGGTTTTATTGGTTTTATCGCAGGGATTGTTTCGTGTTTCTTTGCCGAAATTATCAGTGCAATCGCCAGTTATCGTATGGATATGTTGATCCAACCGCATTGGCAAATTTGGGTGATGCTACCGATTTTAATGACCATCGTTTGTGCATTGATTGGGCGTTATCGTTTAAGTTATTTAAGTGATATTCCACCGTTGCAGAGTTTGCGAGAAATGAATTAATACATTTGTAAAAATGAAAGCCAATGCAAAAGACATTGGCTTTTTTTGTTGAAAAATATTTTAAAAAACTTAAGCTTAAAGATTTAATTGGTTTCGTATTTGTATTGCTGCATCTTTCCATAAAGGTGTAAGTGGTTGAATCAATGTCTGTAAATATAAGTAGATCAGATAAGTTACAACAGCACCTATGATCAAAATGACAATATTGATCATCGGATTAGCTTTATTGCGCTGTGTTAAATACCACACAAATGCCAATGCTGCACCCATGATCATGCCACCGATATGGGCAGCATTGTTGATGCCTTGAGTGAAGAAACCAAATGCAAGGTTAATTGCTAAAATAGTGAGTAGGGATTTTTTATCAAAAATATAACGTTGCTGTGGTGTTGGTGGAAAGAGTGATAATAACGTGAGAGCGCCGCCGATTCCCATGACTGCACCTGATGCTCCTGCGGAGATACGAGGAACTAAGCTTTGATCATGAGTTTGCAAAAAGGTATAGGCATTTTGAATGTCGATATAACCACTGAGCAAACTTCCCATCAAACCAGCAAGCAGATATAAACCTAAATAATAAAATTTACCAAAGGTTTCTTCTGCGATATTGCCAAAAGAATAAAGTGCCCACATGTTAAAGCCTAAGTGCATCAAGCCAAAGTGAAAAAACATGCTGCTAAATAAACGAAATGGTTCTTCTAGAAAAGTTAAAGGTGCATAATCTGCACCCCAAAGTAATGCATCCCTCATACTGGGGTTGCGAATGTCGACACCTGAAAGAATTTGCCAAGCAAATAAGCCGACATTAATGACGATTAACATCAAGGTAATTTTACCCATGGCTTGTCGTGGTTGGACTTGGAAAGGTGGTTGCATTTCTGACATAACATTATATTCTGTGCATTATTATGTATTTAAGCTTAGCATGAATTTTAAAAAATTCAGGAGTAACAAACTGACATGAAAGCCTTTATTGTTCGTACTTTGTTAATCATTGTCAGTATTCTTATTCTGATTCAATTGTGGATTTTTTCAAGCTTGGTCTATTGGCGTAGTCATCCTGTAGAAACCACGATGTTTATGCGATGGACTTATTTTTCAGATTTTGAACCGATCAAACATCAATGGCGTGATTATGATGAGATCAGTGATTATTTCAAACATGCGATTGTCGCTGCGGAAGATGCTAAATTTGTTGATCATCATGGTTTTGATTGGGATGGTATTGAGTATGCACTTGAACGGAATATGAAAAAAGAAAAAGTGGTGGCGGGTGGCTCAACCATTTCTCAGCAATTGGCAAAAAATTTATTCTTCTATAATCGCCGTTCTTATATCCGTAAAGGTCAGGAAACCATTGCTACGATTATGATGGAGCGTATGTGGTCGAAGCAGCGCATTTTAGAAGTGTATATGAACTCGGTTGAGTTTGGTGATCATATCTATGGTATTGAAGCGGCGACACAGCATTATTATGGTAAAAGTGCTAAAAGTTTGAGCCGTGAACAAGCGGCTTTTTTGGCAGCGATTTTGACTAATCCTAAATATTATCAACAACATCCTGATGATCGCAAAGTGCAATATCGTAAAGGTTTAATTTTGAAATATATGCGTTCTACACGTATTCCAGAATAATTTTTAAGTACTGTAAAACCGATGAATTTATTTAGAAAAAGTGCAGGTGATGCACTTTTTTTTATGAAATTGTCACAAAATTGAAGCATACTAAGAGAAAGATTTTTTAAATGCAGGCAAATTTGCATGAGTACCACAGTAAATAATACACCCATTGAATATACTTATAATGAACGCTATATCAATCGTGAATTGTCTATTTTAGACTTCCATTTACGTGTTTTAGAACAAGCGGTTGATCCTTTACATCCGATTTTAGATCGGATGAATTTTTTACTAATCTTTTCACGTAATATGGATGAGTTTTTTGAAATCCGTGTTGCGGGTGTGATGGAGCAGTTGGCGTTAGGTAATGAAAGCCGTAGCCCAGATGGTTTAACCCCAAAACAAGTTTTAGACTCTATTTCAAAGACAGCGCATGCTGCTATTGAGCGCCAATACCGTATTTTAAATGAAGAAATTTTTCCAAAATTACGTGAAGAAGATATTTGTTTTTTACGCCGTGGTGAGTTAACACCAGCACAGTCTGCGTGGATTAAAAAATATTTCCAAGAACAAGTAGCACCTGTTTTAACACCGATTAGCCTTGATCCAGCACATCCATTTCCACGTTTAGTCAATAAAAGCCTCAACTTTATTGTGACTTTGGAGGGTAAGGATGCTTTTGGTCGTCAAATCGACCTTGCGGTTGTGCCTGCACCACGTTCATTACCACGTGTTGTACGTTTGCCTGATGAGTTAACAGGTGGAAAAGAACATTTTGTCATGTTATCTGCGATCATTCATGAGCATGTATCTGACTTGTTTCCTGGTATGACTGCAACAGGTTGTTACCAATTCCGTGTGACCCGAAATGCTGATTTGGCATTGAATGAAGATGTTGAAGACCTTGCGATTGCATTAAAAGGTGAATTGAGTTCACGCCGTTTTGGGCGTGCTGTACGCTTAGAAGTGACAGAAAATTGCCCACAGCACATCTATGAATATTTGTTAGATGAGTTTGATTTAGAAAAAGAACAGCTTTACAAAGTTGATGGACCTGTCAATTTGGCACGCTTGGTGTCGAATTTTAAACGTCCACACATGCGTTATGATTCACATGTGCCTGCGATTCCCAAAGTATTGAAAAAGACCGAAAATATTTTTGCTGCGATGCAAAAACAGGACATTCTTTTACATCATCCGTTTGAATCATTTGCGCCCGTTATTAACTTGTTGCGTGAAGCTGCACGTGATCCGCAAGTCTTAGCAATCAAACAAACCTTGTATCGTAGTGGTGCAGACTCAGAAATCGTGCAAGTGCTTGCTGAAGCTGCACGTAATGGTAAAGAAGTCACGGCTGTAATTGAGCTGCGTGCTCGTTTTGATGAAGAATCAAATATTGCAGTAGCCAATGTTTTACAAGAAGCGGGTGCTGTCGTGGTGTACGGTATTGTGGGTTATAAAACGCATGCCAAAATGATTTTGGTGGTACGCCGTGAAAACAATAAGTTAGTCCGTTATGTGCATTTGGGAACAGGAAATTATCATGCGACCAATGCACGTATCTACACGGATTATGGTTTGATGACCACAGACAAAGAGTTATGTGAAGATGTGCATCGTATTTTCCAAGAGCTGACTGGTATGGGGAAAATGGCGAAGCTGAAAAAACTTCTCCACGCACCATTTACTTTACATGCGCAGCTTTTAGCATTTATTGATGATGAAATCGCCAATGCCAAAGCAGGTAAAGCTGCACAAATTATTGTCAAGGTAAATGCACTTACTGAAGTACAATTGATTAATAAACTCTACGAAGCATCACAAGCTGGTGTACAAATTGATTTGATTATTCGTTCAATTTGTTGTTTACGCCCAGGTTTGCCAAATCTTTCGGAAAATATTCGTGTGCGTTCGATTGTAGGACGTTTCTTAGAACATACTCGTGTTTATTATTTTAGTAATCATGGTGATGCACGTATTTATTGTTCAAGTGCAGATTGGATGGATCGTAACTTATTTAATCGTGTTGAAGTATGTTTTCCGATCGAAGATCCTGCGTTGAAAAAACGTATTTATCAACAAGGTTTATTAAATTATTTACAAGATAATCAACAAGCTTGGTTATTGCAAGGTGATGGCACTTGGGTGCGTGCTGAGCCGAAAGAAGGTGAAGAATTGCATAATGCACAACGTGTTTTAATTGAAGCATTTAAATAAAATTAATATGAAGCAATAAAAAAATGGAGTCCGATGACTCCATTTTTTAATTTTTACAAAATACAAACTTAGTGCAATTCTACCGCAATAATTTTTTGTAAAATTTGAACCAAGACATCAAATTCACTTTGAAGTGGTGTGCTTTTACGTGTCACTAAAGCTAAAGTGCGTGATGGTGCATTTTCAATTGGTTTGACAATCAATTGTTCATTGCTTTTCAGCATATGGGTATGCACAGCAATTTCTGGCAGTAAAGTAAAGCCTAAGTTAGAGTTCACCATTTCAACCAAAGTTGGCAAAGAGCTAGCTTTTAAACGATGATCATTTTTGCGCTCACCGATCGGGCAGGCACTCAAAGTATGATCACGTAAACAATGACCTTCTTCTAACAACATTAGATGGGATAAATCTAAATCATCCAAAGAACGAGCATTGGCTGTATTTTGATCGGCTTTATTGCACACTAAAAATAAATTTTCTTTGGCAATTTCTGCAACTTTTAAACCACGTGTGTCAAAAGGTAGCGCCAACATGATCATGTCCAAATTACCATGTTCAAGTTTTTCTACGATTTTTTCACTTTGTGCTTCATGTAAATGCAACTGAATTTTTGGAAGTTGTTTATGAACTTCACTCAAGAGCTGCGACAAAATAAAAGGAGCAATCGTTGGAATAATCCCAAGATGTAAGTCGCCAGTCAAAGGCTCACTCATCTCACGGCTTAAACGCATTAAGTCTTGAGCATCAGCGAGTAGAACACGGGCTCGGGCAACGACTTGTTCGCCAAGTGGGGTTAAACGTACATTTTGGCGGTCACGTTCAACGAGTACGCCACCCAATAAACGTTCCAACTCCATAATCCCGCCTGAAAGGGTGGATTGAGTTACAAACGAACGGCGCGCTGCTTCAGTAAAGTGCAACGTCTCAGACAGTGTTACAAGATATGACAGCTGTCTTAGGGATGGTAATGCAGCCATAGTGTCCTAATGTTTATGATTTAAAGTGATGCGCAAATAAACCGCTAAGTTGGGGAATAAAGTGCGGAGGTATATCATGCCCCATTCCTTGAATTAATTCAAATTTAGCGCCTTGAATTGCTTTTGCCACCGCCTTGCCATGACTTGGCGGTAGTAAACGGTCACGAGAACCATGTACCACAAGCGTTGGTTTTTGGATTTGTTTATCCAGTTTCAGCAATGAACCTGTACATAATATTGCTAAAAACTGTTGAAGTACACCCGCAGGATGATAACTACGTTGATATAATTTACGTGCCATCTGCATGGCTTCCATTGGGTTAACATAACCTGGTGAGCCAATGATTTTAAAAACCTTCAAAGAATGGTTAATAATACCAGCTTCATCATGTGATTCAGGTTTACCAATGAGACTAAAGAGTTGCTTAGGAAAGGGTGGAGGCAATAAAGGTTGATTATTACTGGTAAATAATAAGCCTACTTTTTCGATTTTTTCAGGATATTTTGCTGCTAAGATTTGGGAAATCATGCCACCCATTGATGCGCCAATAATATTGACTTTGTCTATGCCTAAACGATCAATCAATAAAGCCACATCATCAGCCATATCAAAGAGATTATATGGTGCACCTTGGTTTTGCATACCAAAGGCAAAGCGTCCCATCATTTTCATCGTATTTAGACGTGGACCTTTGTGACGGACTTTAGAAGATAGACCAATATCACGGTTATCAAAACGAATGACATGGTAGCCTTGATCAATCAACGATTTACAAAAAAAATCAGGCCAAAATAACATTTGCGCACCCAAGCCCATGATCAAGAGAATGGTGGGATGTTCAGGATTACCTCCAGATTCAACATGAAGCTGAATACCATTGCCTAAATCGACTTTGGTTTCTTGCATAAAAGTTGAATATGGAGAAGCTTCAAATTGGAGTGCGCTATTCATTTTTTATTTTCCTTATAGGATGTTCTATTGCGAGAACATCCTTGAGTGTATCGCTTGAATTTAAGTTGCAGGAATAAGGTCTGGTACCAGTTTGGTGAGTGTTAAACGCTGTTTGCCTGCGGTTGCCCCAAGCAGTACAAAGCCACGTAATGTACCATCTGCATCGGTTGCTTTTGATAACATACCATCATCAAATTCTTCATTGTTCCAAGTGACATCGACACCAATTGGAGCGGGTAATACTGTCAGTGGTGCAGCTGGAGTTTTAACTGCAACAGGCATTGCAGGGTAATGCACATTGGTCGTTTGCCCACTTAAGGTTTTTGCCAAAGCCCGTGCTTGTTGCATCAAAGGCATAACATAAGGCAGTAATGTTCCATTGACTTCGGCACAGTCACCAATGGCATAAATATCAGCTTGGTTAGTTTCTAATAGTGTATTGGTAATCACACCACGACTGGTTGCAATCTCTGCTGTTTTTGCAAGATCAATATTCGGTTGTAAACCAATCGCAGATAAAACGACATCCGCTGCAAGTGATTGACCATTTGCCAGAGAAATCACATAACCACGTTCAGTTTTAGATACTTTTTCAACTGTTGTACCTAGTGCGAATTTAATGCCTGATTCTTCAAGATTTTGCTGAAATGCTTGTGCAACATGCGTAGGCAATAAACGCCCTAAAGGCTGTGATGCGAGATCAATCACAGTGACTTGATGACCTGTATTTTGTAAATCATTGGCAAATTCACAACCAATCAGACCTGCACCTAAGATCACTACACGTTTGTCAGCGCAATCACCTGTTGTACAGGTTTCAAGTGAATCACGGAACGCACGATAGTCGATCAGTGAGTTAACCACATGAATATCATCACTGCCATCACCAGCAATCGCAAGGCGAATCGGGTTTGCACCTACAGCTAAAATGAGTTTTGAGTAGTCTTGTGTTGACACTTGACCATCTTTTTCAATTGTCAGTTGGTGTTTTTCTGCATCAATGGCTTTAACCCAAGTATCTGCTTCAATGCGCATATTGAGTTGAGTTGCCATTTTTTCAGCATTGCCTAGACCAATTTGGTCAGGGGCTTTATTGCCCACTAAAGCATTGGAAAGAGTAGGCTTTGCATAATTCACCGCATCATCTGCGCAAATCATCACAAGTTCTTGCTCTGTGCTTAATTTACGAAATTCTCTTGCTAGGGTATAACCCGCCATGCCTGAACCTACGATGACGACTGGTTGCATATCATTCTCCATACTATTTTCAATATTATATAAGTGATAAATTATACAAGTGATAAAAAAGACCATGTAAACATGGTCTTTCACGTACTGATTATACTTCTACCATTTCAAAATCGGCTTTAGACACGCCACAGTCTGGGCAAGTCCAATCATCAGGAATATCTTCCCATTTTGTACCTGCTGCGATGCCATCTTGTGGCCAGCCTTCTGCTTCGTCATAAATCCAACCACAAACGATGCATTGATATTTTTTCATCTAATTCTCCAAAATCTGACAGATGGCGTATATTTGCTGTCAGTCAAAAATCTTGCTTTTACATTAACTCTAGCGATATGCATTGCAATGCCTACATATTCAAACAAATTTTTACGCAGTTCAAGAACGAATGTAAAGTAAATAATGGAGTTTACCCAACTAATTGTAAAGCTGAATGGCAGAGTAGGACAAAAGCGTGGTTGTTTGGGCGAATTAGAGGCTTTTTGTTAGACAATCTTGTTTTTCAATATGTGATGTTTCATGTAGTTCTAAGTATGATCAAAAATGAGTTATGACGCAGCATTAGGATATTTCTCGTAAAATTTATTTAATGATCAAAATATTTGGATTTCCACTATAAAACTCCTGTATTTGTTATTAGGTGAAAATACGTTATTTAGACGATAGTCTAAAAGCATTTTTAGACAATTTTCATTATAATTGGATTATATAAATCTATAACTAATATTTTTTAAATAAATGGTTGTTGGTGAATCAATAACTTATAAAAATGAACAGTGCTTCCATTATCTTAGCGACTTTAAAAAATAGACTATTCAAGTTAAAATTACTACATTCTTTCATTCATACAGTCTCCCCATTATGAACATGTCTACAGCTTTGTGGTCTCACATTCGTACTGTCCAAGATTTTCCAAAACCTGGTATTTGTTTTTATGATTTAACACCACTTTTCATGAAAAATCTTGAGCCGTTGACAGATGCATTAGTGGCAAGCATTCCTGTTGAGCAATTGGCAGAAGTTGAAAGTTTTGTGGCTGTAGAAGCACGTGGATTTGTGTTAGCAAGTCTATTGGCACAACGTACAGGCAAAGGTTTATTGTTGGTGCGTAAAGCAGGTAAACTTCCACCTCCTGTGATCGGTGTTGGTTATAGCCTTGAGTATGGTCTGGATCGTTTGGAAATGTCAGCGGATATTCAACCGCAAAAAGTCATGATTGTAGATGATGTCTTGGCAACTGGTGGTACTTTAAAAGCAGTTAAACAATTGATGAATAAGTGTAATCATACTGTGTTAGGTGCGAGTATTTTTCTTGACTTGCAAGACTTACATGGCGATTTAGGTTTAAATATTTGGTCTGTTCTAGATGAACAATCTAAACCTGAAGAGGCTGTGGCTTAATTTATTGGGTTGCATCTTTAGGTCATGATTTAAAAAATATATTCTTAAAGCCTTGTGGAAATATTCGCAAGGCTTTTTTTATATTACAAAAGTATCTTGCATATATTCGATCATGCGATTTAGATTATCAGGTGATGCTAAACGGTGATGTCCGCCTTGCATCATTTCAACATGCATATAAGATTCTAAAATATTTGAAGTTTCATACATGTCGAGGATTTCATCCCCTAACTCGATATATGCTGTTTGTGGAATATCATGTTCTAAATCATGTTCTGTGATAGGTGCATAATCTGCGCGAAAGTCTGGATGTAAACTTGGATTGGCGATAATGGCAGGAATGCGAAATAATTGTGACATTTTGAGTGCCCAATAACCACCTAAGCTATGTCCAATGATCAGTTTAGGCTGAATTTTGTGGATAATATCCTGATATAAATCAGCCACAGTGTCATAATTTAAATTGCGATAATCAATATCAAGACAATATTTTTGTGCAGCATCTAATGCATGAAATTTAGTCGAATCTTTTGATGAGTCTAGCCCATGCATAAACAATATTTTTGACATATACATATTCATTTTTTTCACTTTTTGAAACTGTCTTTATTCACAAAGATAGTGAGATTGATATAGTTTACTTTTCAACTATTTCTCAAATTATTGTACTCAGCTCATTTAAAAAAAATAGTTAGATTTTGGTCTAAGATAAATTTAAAAATGTTTAAGTGTTCGTTCTTTATGAATAATATTTTGCGCATTAAATATTATTTTCTAGTATTAGTGTAGGTTATTTCACATTTAATTTGGATTTATTTGTGAAAATGTAAGTTTATTTGATGCTCTAAGGTCATTGAGTATTGCTTGAGTGGACTTATTTTTTAGTTAAAAGAGCAGGGAGCAGACTAAAGTTCTATATCTGCATTGTGAGCTTTTATTGATCATTTTAGTGCCGAGGGCAAACTAACTGTATCGGTTGTTCTGCTTCAAAGTTTGTAGGTTTGCCATTGTTATTATAAGGTTGAAATCGTGAAGAAATCAGCTCTTTATGTACCAAATTATTGAGTTCTACATTGGATGATGGGTTGACTAAGTCGACAGCGTGTATTCGACCATCAGCATTTATACGCAGTTTAGTTTCAAAGGTATAATCACGATCTTTGCGAATCACAGCTTGTTCGTACAATGGATCATCTGCTCGCAGTTTACAAAATTTTGCCGAAATATCCGCTAAGCGTTGAAAACGAGGTTGTTTTTTCCAAGCGATGCCTAAGGGAAATTGGACATTTAAAATATAGTGTTTCTTAGACTGGACTGTATTTGTTACGGCGCTTTTTTGTTGTTCAAGCAGCATTTGGTCTAACTTTTTAAGTTCTTCATGAGAATCACTTTGAGCAAGTTCTAAAGCACGTTGATCTAACATTGGGAATTTGGGATTTGGATTGAGTAATTTGTGTGAAATGCTTTTATTCTCAGGATCAGAGATGAGTTCAATTTGCCAAATATAGTTTTCAGTGTCTAAATTAGTACGTTCCACTTTATTTTTTAAAGTATGAATGTTTGGCGTAGAGTTGATTGTTTGAGTTGGACTATCCTGCTCAAGCGCCCACGCTGTTGTGATAAAAAATAAATGACTGAGAAAAATAATTGAGAATTTAGACATAGGTTTAATATTTAATTCGGCTTTATTGGAAATTGCTGCAATTGTGTGCTGCTTATTATGTTGTAAATCTGCTATGCTATGCAACTTCCGTTTTTTATTACAATCGAGGCAGAGATGACGCAACATAACGCTCAATCGACTTCTGAACAACACATTTCCGAAAACGATTTAATTGCACAGCGTCATGCCAAGCTCAAGCAAATTCAAGATCATGCTAAGGAAACAGGTGTGAGCCCGTGGCCAAACACCTTTAAGCGTGAGCATTATGCACAAGATTTACAAGACCAATTTGCTGACCAATCTAAAGAACAAATCGAAGCTGGTGACAAGGTTTATGTAAAAGTTGCTGGTCGTGTGATGTTGAACCGTGGTTCATTCATCGTAATTCAAGATATGACTGGACGTATTCAACTTTATGTCGCACGTAAAGAACTTGCTCCTGAAGTACTAGATACAATTAAAAGTTTAGATCTTGGCGATATTATTGCAATTGAAGGCTATATCGGTCGTTCAGGTAAAGGTGATCTATATGTTCATATTGAACATTTTGAATTATTAACAAAATCACTGCGCCCACTTCCAGACAAATTCCACGGTTTATCTGATACTGAAGCGAAATATCGTAAACGTTATTTAGATTTGATCGTGAATGAAGAAACACGTAAAACCTTTGAAATTCGTGCCAAAGTAATCGCTGGAATTCGTACGTTTTTGATCAATGAACGTTATATGGAAGTTGAAACGCCAATGATGCACGTGATTCCTGGAGGTGCAACTGCACGTCCATTTGAAACACATCATAATGCTTTGGATATGCCATTGTTCTTACGTATTGCCCCTGAGCTTTATTTAAAGCGTTTGGTGGTGGGTGGTTTTGAACGTGTATTTGAAATTAACCGTAACTTCCGTAACGAAGGTGTTTCAACTCGTCATAACCCAGAATTCACCATGATTGAATTCTATCAAGCTTATGCAGATTATAAAGACTTAATGGCTTTGACTGAAAATATGCTTGAGAAATTGGCGATTGATATTTTAGGTTCAACTGATGTGCCTTATGGTGAAGAAGTGTTTAGCTTCAAAGGTCCATTTAAGAAAATCTCAATGTTTGATGCGATTTTGGAACATAACCCACAATTCACACCTGAAAATGTCGGTGATCGTGACTTCCTTGCAGACTTTGTTAAAAATGAACTAAAAGAGCAAGTGAAACCAGGTTTTGGTTTGGGCAAGCTGCAAACCATCGTGTTTGAAGAAACGGTTGAAACCAAATTACGTCAACCGACATTCATTACTGAATATCCAGCGGAAACGTCTCCACTAGCGCGCCGTAACGATGACAATCCACACATTACGGATCGTTTTGAATTCTTCATTGGTGGTCGTGAGCTGGCAAATGGCTTCTCAGAATTGAATGACCCAATTGACCAAGCAGAGCGTTTCCAAGCGCAAGTGGAAGAAAAAGATGCAGGTGATGATGAAGCAATGCATTATGATGCAGACTTTATTGAAGCATTGGAATATGGTCTACCACCGACTGCAGGTGAGGGCATCGGGATCGACCGTTTGGTGATGTTATTTGCCAATGCAGCGAGTATTCGTGATGTGATTTTATTCCCACATATGCGTCATAAAAACTAAGTGAAATCCAAATTGTAAAAAAGCCACTGAATACAGTGGCTTTTGTATTTAAATGTATTGTGTATACAAAGCATATTTTAAAATATTATGATTTGATATAAATCAAGGCATAATGCAAATGATTTATTACACTGTTAAAATATTGTAATAAAACAGTTTCACCATTGAAAAGTTTGGTTAAAAAAATTAAGGTGGAGCACAGCAATGTTTAGAGAATATAAGACGCATGTTTTTCAAGAAATCATTATGTGCTGTGGTATTGGCAAGTTTATCTTTACCTGTGTTCGCACAAGGCTTGGTATTGAACAATGAAGATATTCGTACAGATTTAAACTGGTTAAATCAACAAGGTGTGATTCAAATCAGTACATCAACTTGGCCAATGAGCGGTGATGAGATTCAACGTGCGCTTTCAGCAGCCAACGTGAGTAATAATACCCAGCAAAAAGTTATTGATTCTATTCAAAATGCCTTAAAAGCTGACAATCAAACTGCAAAATTGGGTTTATTTGCAGAAACGGATCAAAAGAATGTACCGCAAGCATTTGGTGATAGTCAAAAAGCACAATATGTAGGTTCTTTAGAGTTTAATGCTGGTGGTGAAAACTGGGATGCTAAAATTCGTGTGAATGGTGAGAAAGATCCACAGATTGACAATGGTCAAGATGTCAATGTTGAAGGTTCTTATCTTGCAGGTAAACTGTTTAACCAATGGTTAATTGCAGGTCAGATTCCAACTTATTGGGGACCTGGACATGATGGTAGCTTAATTCGTGGTGATGCAAGTCGTCCAGTCTATGGCTTTACAGCACAGCGTGCAGAACAAAAAGCATTTGAATCTAAATGGTTATCTTGGATTGGTCCTTGGCAATATCAGGCATTTGCAGGTCGTCTAGATGATTATAATGCTGTGCCTGATGCAAATTTAGTTGGTTTACGTTTAACTGCACAACCTTTGCCATATTTGGAACTCGGTGCTTCACGTACATTCCAAATTGATGGTGAAGGTCAACCTGGTAGTGGTAAAGCTTATTGGAATGCCTTTATTGGTAAAGACAATGAATGTAATGCACAAGGTTGTTCTGGTGAAGGCAATGCATCTAACCAATTGGCAGGTTTTGATGCACGTTTGAATTTACAACAATTGGCGAATGTACCTATGAGCCTTTATGGGCAATTTATTGGTGAAGATGAAGCAGGTTTATTACCATCTAAAAAAATGTATTTAGCGGGTGCTGATTACTCATCTTCATATAAAGATATGCCTTTCCAGCTTTATGCAGAATGGGCAAATACTGAAACCAATGGTGATGCCAAAGGCATTTCTTATAACCATCACATTTATAAAGATGGTTATTATCAACATGGTTTCTCGCTTGGTCATGCAATGGGTGGCGATGGTGAAATGATCTCGGTTGGTGGTGATATTCGTTTTGATATTATGAATCGTTTAAGTGGTCGTGCGATCTTTGCTAAAGTTAATCAATCAAATCGTTTAACTAATGTTGCTTTCCCTGAAGATGATAAAGTTAAAGCCTTGGATATTACATGGACACATTATTTAAAACCGAGCATTCCATTGAAAATTAATGGTTGGGTGAGTGATTCTGATCATGATGGTAATGATGCGGGTGCATCAATAGGTGTGGAAATTCCATTGGAAAAAGCAATATTTGGTCATTAATTGATCTTTAATTTCTAAAAAATACCTGATCTCAGGGATAGATTGGAAATGTGTTGCGAAATAAAATGATGTTACTTCTTTACATGACCATAAAGAAGTAATTCCTACCATTAAAGATATAATATAACAGTTATATTTTTAATCGTATTTTATAGCTTATCTGATATAGATAAGCTTTTTTTTTGCTTTAAATATAATGATATTTTTATGAAATATACCTAATTTAGGGTATAGATTAGGGAGTACTTTTTTCTTAATATTAAATGACTTCTTTACATGACCATAAAGAAGTAATTCCTACCATTAAAAATATGATGTCAAAGTTATATTTTTAATTGTTTTTATAGCTTATCTAACATGGATAAGCTTTTTTTTGCCTGAAAATTATTTAATATAAAAATTCATTTTCTATAAGTTTTGTTAGGAATAATATGAAAATGATTATTTTGTGTGATTTATACCTAATTTAGGGTATAGAATTGTGATGTGTTTCGTTTTAATATTTCATAAATTATTTAAATAATCATAAAAATGTAATTTATAGTTTGAAGAATAATAATATGATATCAACAGTATAGATTTAATTTTAGCTTATCTTCCTCCAGAGTTAAGCTTTTTTTTTGTCTATTTTTTATTGAATAGGCACTCGTATTTCTAAAGCTTGTTGTAGAATAAAATATTTGATTCAAGGGATATTTTAACTTTGTGGATTTGGTTCTTTAATATAATAATATCTAAAAAATTTAATTGTGCTTGATCAAATTATTTTGCTGCAAGAATAGATTTGAATTTATCTGTATATAGTAAGTAGAATTTATCTGTATATAGTAAGTAGAATTTGGCTGTGTTATAAACTGCATACTAGTCAAATCTGTCAATAGAAAAATTGAAAATCTAGAAACTAAACTCACTGTATTTTTAATATTTTATAATATTGAGGTGGTGAGTAAAAGATAGTTAGTATGCTTTTTGAAACACCACCCATTTTGGATGTATAAATTTCTCCTGTTCTGGTATAGAGTTTATTGTTGGGTAATACCAAGAAACGCAGTGATCTAAGCTAAATTATGTTTATACTGAATAAAGCCTGTCTTTGTTGCGACTTTGTCATAGAGATATTGGGCAGTCAGGTTGGATTCTTGCGTGAGCCAATAGACACGGTCAAATTTTCCAGCACAGACTTGATAGCTATGCTCAATCAGTTGTTTTACCAAGCCTTGGTTTCGATGTGTTTCACTGACATACAAATCTTGTAAATAACAATAGGGCTTGTCTGTCCACATGCTCATGTGCGAAATTAAATGGACAAAGCCCACGACATCATCATTCACCTGAATGGCAAATCCAAACAGATCAGTCTGTTCAGGATTTGTGATTCTCTTCCAAGATAATCTTATTTGTTCTTCGCTCAGTTGTGATTTATAAAAAGTCAGATAGCCTTGCCAAAGCGGGAGCCATTGTTCAAAAGTAATGTTTTCCAATGGAAGAATATGAATAGTCATGGGTTTCTCTATTATTTGCTTATGATGTTTTTATATATGAATATAAAAAAACAAGCAAATGGAGTGAGTTACAAATCACTATAATGAATATAAATTTTAATATGTGTAATAAGTACACCTTTTTGTGAGCTGGTGCTGTCAATGTCTATATCTGAGGAAAGACTTACTCATCTCAAACAGCTTGAAGCTGAGAGTATTCATATTATCCGTGAAGTTGCTGCTGAGTTTGAAAACCCAGTGATGCTTTACTCAATCGGGAAAGACTCAGCTGTGATGCTGCATCTTGCTTTAAAAGCGTTCTATCCTGCCAAGCTGCCTTTCCCACTGTTGCATGTCGACACAGGCTGGAAGTTCAAGGACATGATCACGTTCCGTGACAACATGGCGAAAGAACATGGTTTCGATCTGATCGTACATCAAAATAAAGAAGGTAAAGACGCCAACGTCAATCCATTTGATTATGGTAGCTCTAAATATACTGACATCATGAAAACTCAAGGCTTAAAACAGGCTTTGGATAAATATCAGTTTGATGCGGCATTTGGTGGCGCGCGCCGTGATGAAGAAAAATCACGTGCCAAAGAGCGTGTTTACTCGTTCCGTGACAATAAACATCGTTGGGATCCAAAAAACCAGCGTCCTGAACTTTGGAATCTTTACAATGGTAAAGTGAACAAAGGTGAAAGTATCCGTGTATTCCCATTGTCGAACTGGACTGAGTTGGACATCTGGCAATATATCTACCAAGAAAGTATTCCTTTGGTGCCTCTATATTTAGCTGCTGAACGTCCAGTGGTTGAACGCAGTGGTACGCTGATCATGGTGGATGATGAACGTATGCGTTTAAAAGAAAGCGAAGTTCCACAAATGAAATCGGTACGTTTCCGTACTTTAGGTTGTTATCCATTGACGGGTGCGGTTGAGTCAACTGCAACGACATTGCCTGAAATTATCCAGGAAATGCTTTTGGCGACGAGTTCTGAACGTCAAGGTCGTATGATTGACCATGATGAAGCGGGCTCGATGGAAAAGAAAAAGCAGGAAGGTTATTTCTAAGTATTTCTATATGATCTCTCCCTAACCCCCTCTTTGTGAAAGAGGGGGGACTCTCATAGAAAGGAGCAAGTCTCCCTTAACAAAGGGAGATTTAGAGGGATTGAAGATTGAACAGATACAGAAACCGATTTCTAAAGAATATGTGGAGTTTTGAGCAATGTCTCATCAATCAGAATTGATTAGCCAAGATATCTTGGCATATTTAAAACAGCACGAAAATAAAGACTTATTGCGTTTTCTCACTTGCGGTAATGTCGATGATGGTAAATCGACTTTGATTGGTCGTTTACTTTACGATTCAAAATTGATTTATGAAGATCAATTACAAGCGGTTACCCGTGACTCGAAAAAAGTCGGTACCACAGGTGATGCGCCTGATTTGGCATTACTTGTAGATGGTCTGCAAGCGGAGCGTGAGCAAGGTATTACCATTGATGTGGCTTATCGTTATTTTTCAACTGAAAAACGTAAGTTCATTATTGCCGATACTCCAGGGCATGAGCAGTACACGCGCAACATGGCAACAGGGGCGTCTACAGCTGATCTTGCGATTATCCTGATTGATGCGCGATATGGCGTACAAACACAGACCCGTCGTCACTCATTTATTGCGAGTCTGTTGGGTATTCGCAATATCGTGGTTGCGATCAATAAAATGGATCTCGTTGAATTTTCTGAAGCACGCTTTAATGAAATTCAAGAAGAATATAATACATTCGTAAACCAACTGGGTGATCGTAAACCTGCCAATATCATCTTCACGCCTATTTCTGCGTTGAATGGTGATAACGTGGTGAATCCATCACCAAATACGCCGTGGTATACAGGTAAAACCCTGATGAATACCCTAGAAACGGTTGAAATTACACGTGACACCAGTGCACATGAATTTCGTTTCCCAGTGCAATATGTCAACCGTCCAAACCTCGACTTCCGTGGTTTCTGTGGCACGATTGCTCTAGGTGAAGTAAAAGTTGGCGATGAGCTTGTGGCTTTACCATCGGGCAAAAAGTCTACAGTGAAAGAAATCGTGACTTTTGATGGCAATCTTGAACATGCGATTGCTGGTCAAGCCGTGACATTGACACTGAATGATGAAATCGACGTTTCTCGTGGTAATGTCCTTGTGAAAGCAGGCGAGCAACCGTCTTTGTCTCGTTCTGTACGTGCCTCTGTGGTATGGATGGCGGATCAACCGCTTGTGATTGGTAAGTTGTACAATGTCAAAATTGGTACGCAAACCATTCCTGCGAAAGTTGAAAAAATTAACTATCGTACCAACGTGAATACTTTGGAAAAAATCCAAGTTGAACAACTTGATCTGAATGCTATTGCAGATGTTGAGATTGAGTTTGATGCGCCAGTGGTATTTGACCGTTACCAAGATAGTCGTTATACAGGTTCGTTCATCTTCATCGACCGTTTAAGCAACGTAACGGTTGGTGCAGGTATGGTTGAAGCTGCGGTGGAATGGACTGCACATGATGAGCCTGTAACTGCTGAAGCACGTGCTGCACGTTTGGGGCAAAAGCCTGCTGTAGTTGCGGTATCAGCTAAAGCACTTGAGAATGCGCAATCACTTGAAAGCGTGTTGATTCAACAAGGTATCGTTGCGATTGCCAAAGCAGGTTTATCTGCTGAGCAAGTAGCATTGCTTCGTCAGACGGGTGTTGTGATCATCAGTGATGTTGTGCAAGGTGCCGATGTGAGTTTTGCTCAGGAAACTGTTGAAGAACTGGCAGAAAAAATTGTGGAATTGGTTCGTCTTTAATAGGTTGGACTGATTGAAATAAAACCCACTTTAAATAAGTGGGTTTTTGTTTTATTATTATAAATATTGAATTTAATGAAATACATATGGAAATTGAAGTTTTTGAAATTGAAAAATTAAGTGAATTCATTGCTTTTTTAGAAAGTGTGCCAAGAAATTTTATACTTTCAAGAGGGCATTCGAAAGCCTATGAATTGTTGCCAACAGCTTTTAGAAAAAATAAGAAAGGACAGAGATTATATAGGAAAATTGATTTACAAAGATTTTTAGATGATTTTCAAATTAATTCACATCCTTATATTTCGAATACCAACATTATTGTAAATGATAAGGAATGGATGGTATATGCACAGCACTATGGTGTTCCGACAAAACTGTTAGATTTTACATATTCTCATGTAATATCGTTAATGTTTGCACTTGAAAATGCATTTAATGAAAATGACCCAGAAGACGGTGAGATTTGGTTTCTTGACCCTTGTGCGCTTAATGAAAAAAGTACAGATAGATCTAGTTGTAAGGTATTAAATATTAGTATTCAAAGTGAAGAGTTAGATAAGGCATCTGGACCTATAGCTGTAACTTGCAAAAAAATTCATGAAAGAATTCAAGCTCAAAATGGACTCTTTGTATATTTCCAAGAAGAAAACTCAATGATGTCACTACAAAATTACGCTGATGGTAATATTTTAAAGAGAGTAGTCATAAAAAAAGATTATAAGAAAGAAATTCTAAAATCTTTGAGTGCTTTAGGAATTGGTTATTCATCTTTATATCCTGAATTAGGTTCAGTCTCTAAAGATATAATGTTGAAAAGAAATATTGAAGAATATGTGAAAATGAGTGAAGAATAAATGAGCTTTCCAAAAATTGACCCTAAAGATAGAAGTAGTTCTATTAGAGATTTAAATAAACAAATTAAGAATGGTCTTAAACTTCAGGAATTAACTAGTGATGATATAAAGTTATTAGAAGAAAATGAACGATTTGAATATATTGATGCAATTATTGTTCAACCAGATTATCAACGTGAATATCGTTATACGATTACTGATGAAAGTTTATTAATAGAGTCTATTATTGTAGGTATTCCAGTACCACCAATTTTTTTAGCTAACACTCGTTACTTAGGGATACAAGTATTAAATGTTGTTGATGGACAACATCGTTTGACGGCATTTCATCGGTATATTAATAATGACTTTAAATTACAAAATCTTAAACTATGTGAAAACTTAAATGATAAGTTTTTTAGAGATCTTGATTCAGATGTTAAAGAAAAAATTATTTCATCAAATATTCAACAAATTATATTTAAAGAATTTCCTGGTAAAGTTTTTGAATTAGAAATATTTAATAGATATAACAAAGGTACAAAACCTTTGACACAGCAGGAAATAAGAAATGCTGTTTATAGTTCAAAATTTAATTCTTATGTTAATAATTTTTCAAAAATGATTTGTATAAAAGAAGAGCAGAGAGTTGATTTTGATATTTATAGCTTAGATGATCTTGCAAAACTAGGTGAAATTTATAATGCAACGCAGGATAGATTCTTAAAGAAAAAAATTCAAGAAAGTGTTTTTGTAATTCTTAATGTATTAGAGAATGGTTTTAGTGAGCAATTAAAAAAATCACCTCAATATGCTGAAAGTTATATGCAAGAAAAGGCAAAACAAGAAGAAGTCATTAATAATTACGAAATTCAAATTTCTATGATTAAAGAGGATTATTCTAGAGGCACTTCTGATACTGAAATAGATGAACTAAAAAGGACTATTGAAATTAAAGAAGATGAAGTTGAAAAAAATTTTGTAACTGTTAAAGATAAATTTAGACAGTTTAATAGTCTAATTCTTAAAATTAACGAAAAAATTGAATATCCTTTTTCTAGAGAGATTTATGGAATATCTAGCAGAAATTATAAATTTCAAATATCAATTGC
Source organism: Acinetobacter sp. CFCC 10889 (assembly GCF_003268395.1). Lineage (GTDB taxonomy): Bacteria > Pseudomonadota > Gammaproteobacteria > Pseudomonadales > Moraxellaceae > Acinetobacter. The sequence continues at coordinate 51,913 of NZ_LQXQ01000010.1, forward strand.
TATGATTTTAGCTGGAATAGTTCATAAATTATTAAGTTCTGGTGAAAATGTTACTAATTTAAATAATATCACTAAAGTCACTAAATATATTAGTAAATTATTATCTAGCTCTTATTTAGAAGATCCTAATTATAATGCATCATCGACAAATTATGTTGAATTAACAAAGTTGATAGAGGCTGTGGATATTTTTGAATTAGTGGAGAAAGATCAGCTTAATTTAATTTAATTAATACTGTTCAGATTCAGATTCAGATTCAGATTGGAGTGGGTTTTTTAGCTAAGGTCTTCTATACACCAAATAAACCCTACTCAAAATCGCTATAATCCCGACATAGTCAAAATGAATGGCAAACTCTTTAAAATCTACATTTAGAAAAGCTATTAAATAGCTTTCCTATTTTTGATATTACATTTTATCTACAACCCCGACACATTCCCTTTACTCGGATAAGTAAATTGATGCTGTAGGTCTATCGTAAATTTCTGTTTTGGACGTAACTCAATATTCCACTGGTTAATATTGGGTTGACCTTGCCAAGTTGTACTATTCGGTTGCGGCTGATAAGTAGAATGCGTTACTAATTTTCCATTGCGACTTTGTGGTTCAGCTTCAAAAACAGTCAGTTGAACAGGATAAGGGTGTAGGTTCTCAATGCTATATTGCTGCTTTTGAATCGTTTGAGATTTCGCATCCGCAAGTGGTCTTTTTTGATCTGATAAATCAATGACACGGATTTGAATCTGTTCATCTGTACCGAAGCTGATTTGCATACCGTCATTACTTGTATTTGACCATTGACGCTCACCAATAAAGTCACCATCACGGTATAACTTCACCAAACCATTCGGCAAGTTTGAGTCTAATTTCGTAATATTCGCAATGATAGAAGCCTTTTGACTTTGCTTTGGAATTGCCCAAATAGCCAGTTGTGTAGAGAAACTTTCACTACTTAAAGGTAAATAAATCTGCTGTTGACTACTATAAATTGTAGCTTGGGTATTTGAGCGAAATTCGGTACTTAAATTTAACTGATTGGCTTGGAATTGTGGAAATAGAGGTGGTTTTTCTAAAGAATCTTGAACATTGGAAAGTTTAGCAACGGGTGCAGGCATGACAGGTTCTTGGAATATCGCTCCTCCTGAAAGATAATTCACACGAGCTGGCTGAGGTTCATAATAATCTACCCACCAATTTTGTGGTGTGAGTTGTTGCACATAACCTTGTGGGGTAGCAGTGGAAAGGGTTAATTTTACATTTGTCCAATCTTCACCTGTTTTTTGTGCAATCATCGCCATACGAGTTAGTTTGACTTGTTTAGATTGTGTATCTAATTCGGCTTTGTACATCGGCTGCCAACGTGCATATGGCACCAAATAACTCAGTTTAATTATGCCATTTCTAGGTGCTTGTACATAAAATTTTAAGCTACGTTGCTTAAATTGATGATCACCAATTGCGGCTAAATCTTGCTGAAGTTCTTGTAAACGTTGTTCTAATTTGGTTTTTTCAACTTTGGCTTGATCTATGGCAATAAAAGCATCATAGGCTTTATTGCGTACTTTGTTTGCTGAGCCTTTCGTCATATTTTCTAGAAATTTATTTTGTAATTCAGCTGCCTGAATAATTGAATTTTGCTCAGAAATTTGTTTTTCGATCTGTTCTATTTGATTTTTTAATTCACGAGACTCTGTGCCAGAAGGTTTGTCTAAAGCACTGTCTTGATGTGACACAGCATTGATTTCAATATTGTTTTCAGTTTGATATTGCAGTTGTGCAATGTCAAAATTGGCAGCAAGACCTTGCAAAGTGACAATATTTTCTCCCGCTTTGACAGGAATATTGCGTTCAATTTTTGCGGTGCTTGGATATAAAGTGACGTGTTGAATGGGGGCATCAGCGAGGGTTAATGCAAAACACATTGAAATTGGTAAATTGAGTAAAATGAGATAGCCAATAGATTTAATTTTCATTGTCAGCTCTATAAAGTTTGTAAAAATATGATTTTTAGATATTAAAGCTTATTTAGTATAGGGCAAAGTAAAATAAAATTTAAATAAAAAAGCCTCTTTCGAGGCAAATGATCAATGTGAGCTGACTGAAGAAAGATACTTTTGAATATATTCTTCACGTAACTCATTTCGCTGTACAGTCGTTGTTGCTTTTTGCATCTTATGGCGCATTTCATTGCGTTCAGAGCTACTCATTTGCTGCCAAACTTCACGCATTTTTTGCTTTTCTTCTTCGGGGAGTTGGGTAAACCAATCCATTCTCTGCTGCAAAGCGACACTTTGTGACTCAGGAATTTCTTTCAGATTTTGATAGCGCTTAATTAAAGCCCGTTGTTCGTCTTCAGATAACGCATCCCAAGTATCGTTGACCTGCGTATCCGCATCTTTGGAAAAAATCCAAAAACGCTCAAAGCCTGCAAAACTTGTTTGTAAAAAACCAATTGCACAAAAAGCCAAAACGAGTTTTTTAGCTGCCATGGGAATGACTATCCTCACCAAATACAGATAACATCTCTAAATCTTCCATCATTTGTGGTGAAAGTTTAGGTGTAACAACAACATGTTGTGCAGCAGGTGTGGTCTGCTCAGAATCAAAAGCATTGGGTAAAATCACAATACCTGTTAATGCTGCTGCCAAAGCGAAACCTGTCATTTTCCAATGACCAAAACGAGATGTCGGTTTATCATGAATATGTTCAAGTACATTATTCATGACCACCGCTTTGTTACGGTGATTGCGAGCAAGACCGTCCAATTTAGATGTTACTTGTTTCGTAAAATCATCATTATTCATCCGATGATCCTCCATAAGGATTTAAATGCGATAACGTAGTTCTCAATCCTTGAATCGCCCTATGGTAATGGGTTTTAACGCTACCTTCTGTACAGTTCATAATAGATGCTGTGGTTTGAGTATCAAAGCCTTCCCATGCACGTAACATAAATGCTTGTTGTTGACGTACAGGTAAACGACTAATCGCTTCTTGAATCTCTTCAATAGTTAGGTCTTGATCTAAAAACTGTAAAGGATTAGGCGTAGATTCATCAACTATGTCCATCACTTCTTCATCGTCACTGTCGAGATCGACTTTACGGAATAATGAAAAAGGTGAAGCACGACGAGCTTCTTTACGACGCCAATCCTGTAACTTATTGTTTAAGATCGTATAAAATAGGGGATACCATTCCTCAGTTGATTTCTCAGCATAAGACTTGTGTAAAGAAATGAAGGCTTCTTGCACCAAGTCCATTGCGATACCATTATGACCCTGTGTTGCACTTTCCATCATCACCAAGGCACGACCTGTCACGTCTTGCATAAAAAACTTCAGACGTTGTTCAGCCGTACTCTTTAGAGCTGCAGTTGTTTCAGACTGTGACTTCTTTGGCGCTAAATCCATAGAGATGGAAAATCCCGTCATTGGGCACCCACCATAATTTTATAAACCTACACATATAACGTTTAAAAACTAAGGTGGGTTGACAAACAATACAATTATTTTTATCAGTTTAAAGGATTTTTTAAGGTACGGTACAGACAATAAAATAATTTAACCAATTAAAGGCGTTGACGTACCATTTCAAAGAAACAAATTGAACCAGCAACAGCAACATTGAGTGATTCTTGACCGCCTGGTTGGGGGATACTGACTGCCTGCGCATGTTGTAGTGCAAATTCAGAGACACCCTGACCTTCATTGCCTAAGATCCAAACACATTGTGGGCGTAGATTTTTGCTATATAGGCTTTCAGATTCATGTGAGCTAGTCACATATACAGGGATTTTAAATTGTTTGAGAATATCTTCTAAAACAATGTTTTCATAAGTTTGTAGTGAAAAATGTGCACCCATACCTGCACGGAGGACACGTGGTGACCATAACGATGCTGAGCCTTTCGTGCAGACGACTTGTTCGATTCCTGCTGCAGCAGCTGAACGCAGCAGTGTACCTACATTTCCAGGATCTTGGATATTTTCAAGAATTAAAGTGTCTTCGGTAAAATTTAATGCTTCACGTGATGATGGTAGGTCTACGATTGCTAGGCAGGCGATAGATGTACCTAAAGTGCTGAGATCTTTATATAACGCTTCGCTTAAGACAAAAACGATACCTGTGTATTGAGAAAAAATTTCATCAAAATCAGGGTGTTCAAGTGCATGTTCAGTGGTGAAAATTGATTTGATCTGACGCTTTTTTTCAAGCCATGCCAAAGTCAAGTGTGTACCTTCAAGTACGGTTTGACCTTGTTTTTTACGATAGGTGTTTTGTTCAATTAAGCCACGTAAGTGTTTAATTTTTGGGTTATCACGTGATTCTAAAAATATGGTAGGCATGGGAGTGCATCCAAAAAATGTAAATTGGGGTTGTGCATATGCAACAACCCCTAAATGGACTTACTCCCTTTACAGAGAGTAAAAATGATTAAAATATAATAACTTAGTTGTGGTAGCTTGTTACAAGCTCAACTTCATTTTTAGAACCAATCACCACAGGAACACGTTGGTGTAATTCTGTTGGTTGAATATTTAAAATGCGGACACGACCAGTAGTTGACGCACCACCTGCTTGTTCCATGAGCATGCTCATCGGATTTGCTTCATACATCAAACGTAAACGACCAGCTTTTTTCGGATCTTTGGTATCGTATGGGTATAAGAAAATACCGCTACGGCAAAGGATACGGTGAATGTCACCAACCATACATGCCACCCAACGCATGTTGAAATCTTTTTCACGTACAGATGTTTTACCTGCTTGTAATTCATCAATATAACGTTTTACAGGTGCTTCCCAGTGACGTTGATTTGATGCATTGATCGCATATTCTTTGGTGTCAGCAGCGACTTGGATATTTTCAGAAGTCAATAAGAATTCTTTTGATTCAGGGTCAAAAGTAAAGAATACAGTACCAGCACCTACAGTTAATGCCATCATGGTAGATGGACCATAAAGTACATAACCTGCAGCAGCTTGATCTTTACCTGCTTGCATGAAGTCTTCTGCTTGAGTGACTGCATTTTTTGCATTTAAAATAGAGAAAATCGTACCGACACACATGTTAATGTCGATGTTACTTGAACCATCGAGTGGATCAAATAAAACCAAGTATTTACCATTTTCTTGTGCAGCAGTGAATTCATCTAATTCTTCAGATGCTAAGCCACCAACATTTTTATTGATTTTTAAGGCATCAATTAAATAATCGTTTGAAATTACATCCAATTTTTTCTGTTCTTCGCCTTGAACATTTTCATGTTGCGCACTTCCTAAAACACCAGCCAATGCACCTTTTTGTAGCAGTTGGTCAATAGATTTACACGTGTTGGCAATGGTTTCAATAACATCTGCAAGTTCAGGTGTTAAGTTCCCTTGTTGTAGTTGTAAATACTGGGATAAAGTGCGATTTGACATAGCAAAGCTGCTCCAATAAAAGCGATAATTTTCTAACAAATTAAACAATCTGGCTATTTTAGATGAGTTTGCTGCAAATTAAAAATCATCCTGTGTTATTTGTCGTGATTTTAGGCTTGAAAGTATTTTAGAAACTGCTATGTTGAAGGTACAAAAGGATAGCGTTAAGGAGCACTGTTATGACCACGCAAAAGTTTGAAGCGACTCCAACACAAGGTGAAGGTATTGATTTAGCTGAAATTAGTACCGAAAATGTAAAGGCTGCATGGAAAGATTACGAAGCAAAACCTGAGTATAAAAAATTCAATAAGCATGATCTCATTGAATCCATGCAAAGTCCCAAGCAAACTGAAACTGAATCTTAATTTATAAAAAAAGCGCCCATTTGATATGAGCGCTTTTTTACTTTGGTACATTTTATTGAAGAGCTATTATTTTAATAATGGCGGAACAGCTTCGTAGTTAAGTTCTACACGGCGGTTTTCTTTCCAAGCTGCTTCATTGTGTCCAGCATTGATTGGCATTTCTTTACCATAGCTCACTGCTTCAAGCTGAGTAGCATTCACACCATTGGTAGTTAAGTAGCTTTGTACTGCTTTGGCACGGCGTTCACCTAAAGCCATATTGTATTCACGTGTACCACGCTCGTCTGTATGACCTGTTAATGCGATTTTCGAGTTTGCATTTGCCACTAAGAATTGAGCATGTGCTTGTAAGGTTTGATAATCTTCATTTGAAAGATCACTACTGTCATAGTCAAAATGTACCACACGTTTTGCTAAAAATGCTTTATTGGCTTCAGTTACACCTTTTGAAGAAGCACCTGCAAGATTTTGCGCATTTAATGCAGCATCTTCACTCAAACCTGTGGTGTTTACACTGTTTGGATTTGTTGTTGCATTTGCATCAGTTGTTGGTTTGCGGTTTGCACAGCCTGTCATCACTAAACTTACAGCGAGTAAAGGTAGTGCTAAGTATTTAATCGTATTCATTATAAACTCCATAAAGTTTTTCTAAGTTACAGCACGTTTTGATTAAAGCATTTAAAATAAAACTTTGTCGATATATCTCAAATGGGGTTTGTTGACTTATTTAGGTGCCCAAGCAGGTTCACGGACTTCACCTTGTTCACTTGGTAAATTCATGCGGAAACGCCCATCTGTAGACATGATGGCTAATAGTCCACGGTTGCCTTCACGAGTTGCGTATACCACCATTTGACCATTTGGTGAGAAACTTGGTGATTCATCGAGGCTTGTTGGGGTCAGGATGTTGGTAATGCCTGTAGAAATTTCTTGAATCGCAACTTTATAGTTACTGCCTGATGGACGATGTACTAAGGCAACGTATTTACCATCAGCACTAAGTGAACCACGTGCGTTAAATGCACCACGGAAGGTTAAACGTTTGGTTGAACCATCTGCTAAGTTGTAGCGATAAATTTGTGCTGAACCGCCACGGTCTGAAGTAAAAATAAATGATTTTCCATCAGGTGCATAACGTGCTTCAGTATCAATTGCACTGTCACTCGTCATTCGTTTAACTTGACGAGTTTCTAAGTCCATTTGGTAAATTTCAGGATTATCATGCATTGATGCGGTGAATAGCATGTATTTTCCATCAGGAGAGAAACTTGGTGCGCCATTTAATCCACGGAAGCTTGCATATTTTTCACGTTGACCAGTTGCAAGGTCTTGTACATAGATCGCAGGACGCTTAGTTTCAAAGGATACATAAGCAATTTTTTGCGCATCAGGTGTCCAAGCAGGTGAAAGAATAGGATCACGAGAGGTTAAAATGGTTTTAGGTTGTGCGCCATCTGTATCTGCAATTTGTAAAGTATAACGCTGCTCAGGTGTCGCAGGATTACGTAATACATAAGCAATACGTCCACTAAAGTCACCTTTAATGCCTGTAAGTGCTTGGTAAATCGCATCAGAAATCATATGTGCCGCAGAACGTACACGAGACACAGGAACTGTCAACAACTCATTGAGTAAAAAAGTTTGTTTTTCAACATCATAGAGTTGGTAGTGTACAGCTAATGAGCCATCAGGATTGGTCTTTGTATCACCAACAACAACATAGGGTACGCCACTTGCTTTCCAAGCTTCAGCATTAATATTGTTTAAACTTGCTGTTGTAGGAAGATTTTTCGATGAGCTGCTAAAACGACCTGAGCGATTTAAGTCAGTTTCAATGATTGGATAAATCGTTTGATCATTACCAAATGGGAGAATCGCAATTTTCGGTGCTTCTTCAGGTGCTTTGGCAATTTCTAAATGCAATTGTGCATAGGTTGAAGGCACGAAGGCAGGGCTAAAAGAAGCCAATACAACTGCCAAACTGAGTAAGTGTTTAGGCGTGATTTTCATGGGTGTTCATGTACTCAAATATTGATTTTTTAACTATGAATAGCTTTGTAGCATAAAGACATGATTTTAATCTATATAAAGCATGTAATTATGAATGTTCAGTGAAATATCGAATAGAGTCTCACATTTTTATGACGATTTTGATACGTCATTCTCTAAATAGTTGTTGGCAACTTTGACATAGTGCCGTGCTGAATAAGGCAAAAACTCCTTTTCAGCATCTGTTAAAGGGCGTATTTGTTGTACAGGGCTGCCAACATATAAATATCCACTTTTTAAGACTTTACGAGGTGGAACAAGACTTCCTGCACCGATCATCACATCATCTTCAATAATTACATCATCTAAAACGACGGTATTAATTCCGATCAAAACACGATCACCAATGCGACAACCATGTAAAGTGACATGATGCCCAACCGTGACATCTTCACCAATGATGAGGGGAGAGCCCTCGGGTTTAGACTCTTTTTTGTGACTGACATGTAACATACAATGATCTTGTACATTGCTATTTTGTCCGATTTTAATCGAATTTACATCACCACGAATGACTGCAAAAGGCCAAACAGATACATTTGGGGCAAGTGTGACTTCACCGATAATGACACTTAAGTCATCAATATAACAAGTTGAGTCGATTTTTGGACGATGTTCCAAATAAGTGCGAATATTCTTCTTCATAAGATCCCTTTATTTTTCAACATAATTGAATATGATTATAAAAGAAAAGCATTCATATCCTAGACATGAATGCTTTTTTTGAAAATTTTAAATGAACTTAAAATAAGTTGCTAAAGAACATTTTAATATGGTCAATCATACGAGAGAAGAAACCCGCTTCTTCAACAGCATTGATTGCGACCAAAGGTTTTTCCGTAATCACTTTACCATTTAAGGTCGCTGTCAATTTACCAATGACTTGACCTTTTTGTAGTGGGGCATTGAGGTTGGGTTGTACAGAAATTTGCGTTTTGATTGCATCTGCTTGACCTTTAGGCATGGTTACATTAAATGCCTCAGGTAAACCGACTTGAACTTCGCTGTCTTTACCAAAATACACTTTGGCTTTTGCCATGACTTGATTAGCAGGTTGAACATTGACTGTTTCAAAGTTTGAATAACCCCAAGACAATAATTCACGGGTTTGAGATGCACGTTCATTCATTGATGGTGCACCAAAAATCACAGAAATTAAACGCATCGGACCACGTTTTGCGGAAGTCGTTAAACAATAACCTGCTTCATCTGTATGACCTGTTTTTAAACCATCTACACTTGGATCAGTATAAAGTAAGGCATTACGGTTGCCTTGTTTGATCCCATTAAAGGTAAATTCTTTTTCTGAATAGATTGGGTAGTATTTTGAACTGTCATGAATGATATGTTTTGCAAGATTTGCCATATCTTTTGCAGTGGAATAATGACCTTCAGCAGGCATCCCAGTTGCATTGATAAAGTGAGTGTTGGTCATGCCAATACGTTTTGCTTCTTGATTCATCTCATGTGCAAAAGTACCTTCATTACCAGAAATATGCTCAGCCATTGCTTTTGATGCATCATTTCCTGATTGAACAATAATTCCACGTAACATTTCTAGTGCAGTTGCTGTACCATTTAATGGAACATACATACAAGATTCTGTACTGCTGCCTCGGCACCAAGCCGATTCATTCATACGAACTTTTTCGTCTTCAGTTAGATCACCTTTTAATAATTTTTGTTCAATAATATAACTCGTCATCATTTTCGTCATTGAAGCAGGTGCGAGTTTTTCATTTTCATTCTTAGATGCAAGGATTTGCCCTGTTTCATAATCCATCAAAACGTAAGATTTATTATTTAATTCTGGTGGATTCGATAAAACAGTTGCTGCATAGGAAAATGAAGGCAGGAGTAACAATGCAGCGAGGGCGCTTTTTCGGGTCATTCTAGGTAGTTCCAATCTTTGTACGAGCACTAAAAGAGGCTAGCATTTTAGGACAAAGCAAAGCCGACTTCTATGGGTTAAGTCGGCTTATTTGACAGTATTTGTAACGAATTGGTGTATTGTCGAATCGGTCAATTAGTTTTGTGGTTGATAGTTGAGCACATCTTCACAGACGCCTATATTGGCTTCTTTTCCTGCTTTTTTCGCATCACTTTGTGCTTCTTTCAAAACACTTTTAAAAGATTTCTCTTTAACTAATTTTTTAATGTCTGTAGTAGGATCAGTCGATTCGGGTAAGAATTCTTTGAGTAAACGTGCATAACCTGCTTCAAAAGCTTCATCATCTTTAACGAGTTTAGGGCAGATGTCAGACAGTACGTAGATTGCAGCCAATTCTTCATTGGTTACGCTATGTTGAGTGACTTCAATATTTTCATCTTGGGCATCTGTATTTTTATCCGCAGCAAATGCAGTTGGCATTGCGATAAAAGAGATAGATAAAATCCCCACAGCAAGAGTTTTTAAAAGCGTACGCATAACGAACCTTGTTAACTTAATGATTTGTCTAGAATAAACTGATTCTATGAAAATAAAATAGAGAAAATGTATTGAAGATGTTGGATTTCAATAAAATGTAGCGATAAATATCGGGTGAAATACATGATTTTGTATGCAAATTATACAGCCTGTTCAGATGATAGGTGGAATTATTTTGAATCCTATAAATGTTTGAAATGCATTATATGGAATGAAATTTGAACTGATTTTGTTGGTCTAATGGTGGAGTACAGAGAAATCGCAAAAGTGTAAAAATACTCATACGTGATTTTTGTTACTCTATGCGCCAATTTAAATATTTTTGATGAAAGAGAAATAGTGTGAATATTTTAATCGCCAATGATGATGGTGTATTTGCACCTGGAATACAAGCTTTAGCACAAGCACTTAAACCTTTGGGGCGTGTAGTCATTGTTGCACCTGAAAGTGAACGCAGTGGTTTTTCGAGTGCCTTAACTTTAGATCGACCATTGCGTCCGATTCCTGTTGCTGAAGATGTTTGGGCAGTGAATGGTACACCTGCAGACTGTGTTTATTTGGCAATGAATGGTTTGTTTGATTTTGAATTTGATCTTGTGGTGAGTGGTATTAATAGCGGTGCAAATTTGGGGGATGATGTTTTGTACTCAGGTACTGTAGGTGCAGCATTTGAAGGACGCTTAATGGAACAAGCGGCGATTGCTGTGTCACTTGCAGGCAGTAATGTACGTTCCTATCAACGTCCTGAAGATTATGCAGTTGCAGCAAAATGGGTACATGATTTTATTGCCCAAGGTATTCCTACTTTGCCTGAGCGCCATATTTTCAATATTAACATTCCTGATGTTGCGCAAATCCAAGGTACACAAATCACTTATCAAGGTCGTCGTATACAGTCCAAACCAATAACCAGTCAGGTTGATCCTCGTGGTCGTCAAGTGTATTGGATTGGGCTTGCAGGTGAGGCGGTGACTGATCCGAAAAAAAGTGACTTGAATGTTCAATCTGATTTTTTGCAGTTGCCAATGGTTATGTCAGTATTACACCAATTCAAATGGATGCAACGAATTACAGTGTTTTAACCCATTTACAGCAACAATTGCGCTAAATCCAACAGTGGGTGTAAAGCCTGTAGAAGCTTATGTTATAAGTTTGTGAAAAAGCTGGCTTAAATCATCAAAAGCTAAGCTTTTTTGCTAATCTTAGGCAGAATATTTTAAAAACTATTTTCTGGAGAGGGAAATCAATGCTTTCGTTACGATCACAGCAACTTTATCTATCACCACGAGGCTGGATAAATGCACTCGTTTTATCATCTGCTGTGGTTACAACTTTAGTCATGACAGGATGTGCTTCAAAACCACAAATTAATAACCCTGTGCGCTATGCCAATGCGCCTGATTATTATACTGTACGCTCAGGTGATACTTTAAGCGGTATTGCGGCACGATATGGATTAAGTTATCTCAGTGTAGCGGAGATGAATGATATTGCAGCACCATATCGCATCTATGTAAATCAATCTATTCGTCTGAAAAAGGGCAGTGGTTCAAATAATAATCGACCAACCACACAAGTTTTTAATAATACTGATACAGAAATCAAGCGCCAAACGATCAATTTACCGAATAATCAAACAACAACGACAGTACCAAAACCAGTAACACCTGTGCCAGTTGTTCCTGTAACACCAACTGCACCTGTCACGACTGCACCATCAATATCTACAAATTTGCGTTGGGTAAAACCCTCAAATGGTGCTGTGATTGCAAATTATAATTTAGCGCAAAATATCAAAGGCATTCGTTTTGGTGGAAATGTTGGCGATCCTGTGTTTGCAGCAGCCAATGGACAAGTGGTTTATGCCGCTGATGGTTTAAAAGAATATGGTAATTTAGTCTTAGTTAAACATATCGATGGTTACATTACAGCATATGCACATAACAGTAAAATTCTTGTGAAAAGCGGCGACAACGTCACAGCAGGACAAAAAATTGCGGAAATGGGCGCATCTGGTGCACCACGTACAATGCTTGAGTTTCAAATTCGTTTAGATGGTAAACCAATTAACCCTGCAAATATTTTACCGTCAGTCTAATTTATTTGGTGCAAATATTAATTTTCTTCGTATAATACAATGAGTTGCTTTTAACAAAAAGTGTGAAGCATCTCATAATTTCAGAGGGAAATTTATGTTAGATCAACTTCGAGCGATGGGTGTTTTTGCTTGTGTCGTTGAAAAAAGCTCTTTCAGTGGTGCTGCGCGTGAACTCGGCATTACGACTAGTGCCGTTAGCCAACAAGTTCGATCATTAGAACAAGAAATGGAAGTAACTCTACTTCACCGTTCTACACGAAAATTGAGTTTAACAGAAGCTGGTCAAGCTTTTTTTCATAGTTGCCAAGAAATGTTGGCAGCAGCAGAGCGCGGCAAAATCCGCATTAATGAATTACGTGATGATTTGGTGGGTGAGTTGCGTATTGCAACGACACCTGAATTAGGTGCAACGCATGTTGTTCCAGCGTTGTCACATTGGATGTCTGCACATCGTGGACTTATGGTACATTTTGAAGCAGATAATCAATTTATTGATTTGATTCAAGAACGTATTGATATTGCGATCCGTATGTGTTCAAAAATTGAAGAGTCAAATACAGTTTCAAGTATACCACTTGCACGGGTTGACCAAGTGCTTGTGGCATCACCGAGTTATTTAAATCAAACGGCGCCAATTTCACGTCCAGAGGATTTAAGTAATCATGATTTGATTCCTGTGAATATCATGAAAAATTATCAAAGTTTTTCATTTCAACATGTGTCATCGGGTGAAAGTGTGAATGTAGAAATGCAGAATCGCTTACAAACCAACAATGTTTTTGTTGCAAAATCTTTATGCCAACATGGTCATGGCATTGCACGTATTTTATACTTAGATGTGCAAAAAGAATTAATGAATGGGACATTAGTAGAAGTATTACCAGATTGGAAATTGCCAACTTTTACATTGAATGCAATGACCTTAAAACGTGAACAACAACCGATGAAAATTCACCGTTGTTTGGATGCTTTAAAGCAATATTTTAGTCAGTTACCTGGTGGACGTATTTATCAAGAAGCGTCTTAAATCTCAATTTTTATATATAATTAATGCAGTATAAGAATACGATTAATGAATTAACCGAGTTATTTTAATAGCTCGGTTTTTTTATATTTGTATTTAATATATTTGTTGACATAAAAAATGAGCATCCTATTGATACTCATTTTTTGTCACAAGCAAATATTAAAATTCAATTGTTCATCTTTATGCAATAAAGTTTTTAATTGCAGGGACTAAACGTTGTAGCAAATCATCAGCTTGCTCTTTATTCATATTCAACGCAGGCAGTAAACGTACCACATTGCCTGAGGTGACATTGATGATCAGTTTGTGTTCATCACGGGCAATATTGACTAATTCACCACAGTCTTTTGGTAATTCGATTCCAATCATCATACCAAAACCACGGACAGTCACATTTTGCGCTGCAAGTTGTGTGCGGAATTGATCGACTAAATATGCACCAATGTTAGCAGCATTTTCAACGATGTTTTCTTTTTGAATCAAATCAATCACAGTATATACAATACGTGAACCTAAGTGTGTGCCGCTATAAGTAGAACCATGATTGCCAGCAGTTAAAACACCTACACCACGACCTTGGGTCATGACAGCACCGATTGGGAAACCATTGCCCAAACCTTTTGCTGTGGTCATTACATCAGGAATGATGTTGGTATGTTGATAAGCAAAGTATTTACCTGTACGACCATTTCCAGTTTGAACTTCATCGAGCATCATGAGCCAGTTGTGCTGATTACAGATACGACGAATATCTTCTAGGTAGCTGAAGCCTTGTGGTGCAGTATTTACCCCACCTTCACCTTGAATTGGTTCAACTAAGATTGCAACAATATCTGGATGGTTAATTGCGGCTTCTTCAATCGCTTCAACATCACCAAAAGGTACACGGATAAAGCCTTCAACTAAGGGCGCAAACCCTTCCTGGACTTTTTTATTGCCTGTTGCAGATAGCGTTGCAAGAGTACGACCATGGAAAGAATGATCTGCTACAATGATTTTTGGGTTGGAGACACCCTGTAAATGACCAAATTTACGGGCAATTTTAATTGCACCTTCGTTAGACTCTGCACCACTGTTTGAGAAGAAAATTTCTTCCATACCAGACACTTCAGCAAGCTTTTGTGCAGCAGCAGTTTGCCAAGGCACTTCATAAATATTACTGGTGTGAATCAAAGTTGTAGCTTGATCTGCAATCGCTTCAGCGAGAACAGGATGTGCATGCCCTAAACCACATACTGCAATTCCTGTCAAAGCATCTAGATACTCAGTACCATCTTCAGTATACAGATAAGAACCTCGTCCTCGTACAAAGCTGATCGGTTGACGGCTAAATACAGGCATCAAATGCGATGGTTGATCAGGTTGTACCGGAGCGAGGGTAATGTTATTCATGACGAACTCTTATCTGAGGAGTGAAAAATTAAAAGATTATATAAGCAAAATATGACACAGATTTAAAGCCTAAATACAAATAAAAGTGGAAATAATCTTGAAGTCATACCCTTTATGGCGGATTTAGGTATAATGCACGCAGATGAGTTGAGGATTTAATCAATGACTGAACAAGCGCGTGATACAGAAGCGTTAATTCGCGATCAAATTGCTAAACATGCTGTACTACTTTATATGAAAGGTACACCGCAATTCCCACAATGTGGTTTCTCTGCACGTGCAGTAGAAGCACTTAGCCAAATTGGTCGTCCATTTGCTTATGTTAATATCTTGGAAAATCCAGATATTCGTGCAACTTTGCCATTAATTGCAAATTGGCCTACATTTCCACAATTATGGATCAATGGTGAGTTGATTGGTGGTAGTGATATTATGCTTGAAATGTTCCAAAATGGTGAGTTAAAACCGTTGGTTGAACAACACAGCCCAGCACCTGAAGCGTAATTGCCTAAGTTGTAGAAAAAGCACCGTCAGGTGCTTTTTTATTGTCTAAATTTGAAGAGCATAGATTATTTTTAGTGCTTTTAAATCAAAGTTTTATTTTAAATAAAAGAGATGGATATTGGGGAGTGGAGTTTTATTGCTGAAATTTTGCAAAATAGTCATTGAATTTACACCTATTTGACCACATCTTAATGAAAAAGCATTTTCATATTTTAAGAGACTAGAATTTATATGTTATTTCATTTACCTAAAGCGCCTGCTGAAATTCGTGTCAGCCATTTAAATGCACGTATTAACGAACAACGAAAAAGAATTGCACAAACTACAGCATCAAAACTTGAACTTTTGCAGCTCAGCCAACAATTTTCAAAAGAGGCCCGTGCACGCAAAAAAACTAACCAAAAAGTGTATGTATTGGATTTTAAAGGTGATGTACAAGCATCTGCAGTGGAAAATATACGTGAAGAAATCACCTTGATTTTAGCAACTGCAAAAGCAGGGCGTGATCGTGTTGTCGTGCGTTTGGAAAGTCCAGGTGGTATGGTGCATGGTTATGGTTTGGCGGCAGCGCAGTTGGTGCGTTTGCGTGATGCAGGTTTTCATTTGACGATTTGTGTTGATAAAGTTGCTGCAAGTGGCGGTTATATGATGGCGTGTATTGCGTCTGAAATTATTTCTGCACCTTTTGCTGTGGTAGGCTCGATTGGGGTCGTGGCACAAGTCCCTAATTTTAATCGTTTATTGAAAGAGCATAATATTGATTTTGAGCTGTATACCGCTGGACAATACAAACGTACGGTGACTATGTTCGGTGAAAATACCGAAGAAGGTAAAGCAAAATTTGAAGAAGAATTGCAACAAACCCATGCGTTATTTAAACACTTTGTGGAAAAATATCGTCCACAGTTGAATGTGGAAAAAGTCGCAACAGGTGAGCATTGGTATGGTGAGGATGCTTTAAATCTCAATTTAGTCGATAAATTGCAAACCTCAGATGAATATATACTCGGTTTGTTACCACAGCATGATGTTTATGTGATTCAAACTCGCCGTAAACCAACTTTAGGTGAAAAGTTGGGTTTACAAGCTGCGCAAATGGCAGATAACTTGATTCCTGCGGTGATGAATAAATTGGTTGATTCATTGACCAAAGCCAATGCAAGCTTAGTGCAAATGCGTGATCCAAAGCTTTAATGATCATTTAGATAATTCGCTAATGAATAAAAAGCCAATCATTAAAAGATTGCTTTTTATGGTCATTATTCATGTTTTATTTTGTTGTTTATAGATGATTAAACCTGTAAACATTGCTCCAATTGTTGCTAAAAACATATCTTTGTGCGCATCCCAGATATCGCCTTGTTGTCCATTATAATTTTCAGCTTGTTCAGGAGATAAGCCAATCGCAATCCACCATTCGATCCATTCATAAAATAAACTGCTTGCCATAATAAATTGAATCGTAATGAAAAATAATGTTTTAGCACGCAAGCTAGGTAACCACACTTGAAATAATCGATAGAAAAATGGGTATAAAAAGAGACCATACACCAAATGAACTAACCGATCATACATATTACGTTGCCATCCCATTACTTGATTTAAATCAAAATGGAAAATGGACTTAACCCAATCATTATAAGGTACGTATGAATAGAGATAATGTGCTGCGGAAACGTGAATCAATAAAAATAAAATATAAAGTAAAAAAGTGGAGTAATTTAGCCCGATTTTTTTAAGGCAAACAAATAGCATAATTAACATCAATCCAGTGCCAACTTGATGCAAAAGATAGGATTCAAACTCTAAGGGCTTGATACTTGCAATGATGATAGCAGCTGCAAGTACAGCAAGGGTGAGCCAATGTTTTGTGGTTAATTTATAATAAATCATAAGTATTTTTATCTTGATTTGATTTGAAATAGTGTAATGAAAATTTAAATTAAATGTATATTTAAATTGAACTTAACTGACAGTTTAATTGTTAAATATTCATGTGTTATTGATTGTAGTTTGTAAGTACTTTTGTTAGCGTAGGCATTTATTCAAATGCTGATTTCACTGAGGATATAATGGCTGGCATCGTCGTTTTAGACAAATCAACTTTAGTTACGTTGCAAAATTCAGAAAATAAACATGTCAGCTTAAATCAGGCATCTATTATTCGGTTGGGGTATAGCAAAGAACAAATCGCATCCGTTGAGCATAGTGGTAATAAAGCCATTATTATTCTTAAAAATGGTGAAAAAATTGTTTTAGAAAATTTCTTTCATGAAGGGAATGAAATACCTCATCAAATTTTACTGAGTAATGTTCAAGGGACTTTTGAAGAGTTAGTCGTCACTGATCAAGGTTATCAGATTAATTATAATCCTAAACGCATAATTGAAGAACTTGAAAAAAGTCAAACGCATATCACAAATGAAAGTCTTCAAACTGCACAAGCTGTAGAAGAAAATATTGCATGGTATGAAAAAGATTTAGTGAAACCTGCTTTAATTTTATTAGGCTTGGAAGGTGTTTATTTGGCGGCATTTCATGATAAAGATGATGACGATGACCATGTTGCAAATACGGATCTAGTCGCACCATCCGTACCAACAGGAGCATTAGATACTGAAGGTAAAGTTGTCACGGGTAAGGCAGAAGTAGGTGCAACGGTTTATGTGAAAGACTTATCAGGTAAGATACTTGGGCAAGCAACAGCAGATGCTGAAGGTAATTTTAAGCTAACCTTAGATCGTGAAGTGGTTAATAATGAAAAAGTGGTGATGTATGCCAAAGATGCAGCAGGTAATGAATCGAAACCTGCTGTGATTACAGGAACAAAAGACACCATTGCACCTGATGCAGCACAAGCACAAATCAATGATGCAGGCAGTATTGTTTCTGGTAAAGCAGAAGCTGGTGCAAAAGTTTATGTTTATGATTCAACAGGGAAAACAGTATTAGCTGGTCCTGTGACTGTGGCTTCGGATGGAACATTTTCAATAGCTGTGACACCTGCTTTAGCTCAAAGTGCAGAAGCGAAAATTATGGTGAAAGATGCTGCGGGTCATCAGTCTGAATTTAGTACAGTCATTGTTGGAAAAGATACTTTAGCTCCAGAGCAGCCTAATGTTGAAGTAAATGCAACGGGTGATCAAGTCAGTGGTCGTGCTGAGGCAAATAGTAAAATTACTGTAAAAAATAGTAAAGGTGAGGTGATTGCATCTGCAACTACAGATGACAAAGGGCATTTTACAGTTCAAATCAAGCCAGCTTTAGCTAAAGATGAAACAGCAAATCTGACAGTAACAGACTCTTCAGGTAATATTTCGAAAGATTTAGCAATAAAAGCAGGTATGGATATGATCGCTCCTGATGCGGTAACTGCTAAAATCAATGCTGAGGGAAATGAGGTTACAGGACAAGCTGGTGCAAATCAAAAAGTAGAAGTTTATAATAAAGAGGGTGATTTGCTTGGTTCAGGTGTCAGTGATGCAGCAGGAAAATTTACCATTATTTTAAAGAGTAGTTTGACTGATAAAGCAATTGCGAATATTTATACTTTTGATGCTGCAGGTAATAAATCAGAAGCGACTCAAGTCACAGGTACAGCAGATACTATTGCACCAAATAAAGTCGTATTAAAAGCTGTGACCGATGATGTTGGTGATAAACAAACAATTGCCAATAATGGAACAACGGATGATACGCGTCCTAAATTTGAAGGAACGGGTGAGACTGGTGCCGTTGTGACGATTTATGATAATGGTCAAGCAATTGCAACAGTTAAAGTGGAAAATGGTAAATGGACATTTACTCCAAGTACTGATTTAGCATTGGGTGAGCATAGTTTTACATTTACACAAATGGATGCGGCAAATAATAGTAGTCCAATGAGTGATGCTTTTAAGTTTACTGTGATTACACCTGAAGTAGCTGCAAAAATGGCGGTTGCAGATCTGAATGATAATGCAATTGCAGCAGTATTGGAGGATGTAGATGCGACAGAGCCTTTGAATGCAAATGAACATTCTGATGTTGCTACAGTGAATATTTCAACTTTGATGCAACAAGATACTTTGCTTGAAAATCAAGATATTGAATCAATATTGCATGATATTCCTACTACAAATGTGAATATGGATGTCGTACCAACAGCGGTATCAACTCAAAATGTTGCTATTCTGGCAAATATTAAAGTCGATGCATTGAATGATGAGTTGCTTACGCCTGTACTGAGCTTGGGCTAAATTTAAAATATGAAAAAAGCGGTGATTTTCATCGCTTTTTCTGCTTTTACACTGTATGTTTTAAATTTCTAAGGGGTGAATATGGTTGTAATTGAAGCATTTGAGGCAAAGCAAAATTGTTATTTTAATTATGATTTTGAAGAATTGTATCAATTGACAGATGATTTTCCTGAAGAACTTTCAGTATCTTTACGTGGCATGTTATATCGCCATGAAATCAAATATCCTAATGCGACGTATTATATTTATTTCAGTGATATTTTGACGGGTGAAGAACTCGAAAAAATGAAAGCGGATTGGATGCGTTATTGCCCATTAGCTTAGTTTTATTTTTATAAAAGTAAATATATTTGTGGATCAGCACAGCCTCATCTTTTGTGTAACATTTAGATTGATTCGCGTAGGCGTTGCCTCACTTTTGAAGGATGAGGAATATATTCCGTAAGAGTGACAAAAATCCTTTGTTGAGCAAAGGGGACTTCCTTGTCCCCTTGCTCAACGGCGACATCCATGTCGCCTTACGAGATAGTACCGCTGATATTGAAAGCTTATGAGTTGAGGTTATTTATTTTATATATTGAAATTCTAAAAATACATTACCTCATAGGATATTAAATGAATTTAAAGATTGGTATTAAGAATAATCAATCGCATCTTTTAAAATCCAATAAATAAACGAAGCCGAAGCTTCGTTTATTTATTTTAAATGGGTCTAAAAATTAAATTTTAGAAATCAAATCTTTAATTTGTTTTGCTTGTTCAGCCGCATTACCTGTATATGTAGCAGGTGTCATCTCAGCTAAACGTGCACGATCCGCAGCAGGAACGGCTTCAAGCTCGTTACCATTGACGAAATCAACCATCATGTCACGTGTCATTGCTTGACCACGAGTTAATGCTTTTAATTTTTCGTATGGTTTTTCAACGTTATAACGACGCATAACAGTTTGAATCGGTTCAGCTAAAACTTCTTGAGCATGATCAAGATCTTCAAGAATACGAGCAGCATTCAATTCAAGTTTACCAATGCCTTTTAAGCACGCTTCAAAAGCGATTAAGCTTTGTGCCAAACCAACACCCATGTTACGAAGCACAGTAGAGTCAGTTAAGTCACGTTGCCAACGAGAAATTGGTAATTTTTCGCCAAGGTGCGCAAGTACAGCATTCGCAATACCTAAGTTACCTTCAGAGTTTTCGAAGTCAATTGGATTTACTTTATGTGGCATAGTTGAAGAACCCACTTCGCCATCTTTCAAACGTTGTTTGAAGAAACCAAGTGAGATGTAGCCCCAAACGTCACGGTTAAAGTCGATCAATACTGTGTTGAAGCGACGTAAAGCATCGAACATTTCAGCGATATAATCGTGTGGTTCGATTTGAGTGGTGTATGGGTTGAACGTTAAACCTAAAGATTCAACAAATGCTTGTGAGTGCGCAGGCCAGTTGATTTCTGGGTAAGCAGAGTAGTGCGCATTGTAGTTACCCACTGCACCGTTGATTTTACCCAATAATTCAACTTGGTTGAATTGTTTGATTTGGCGAGCTAAACGGTAAGCCACGTTCGCCATTTCTTTACCCAAAGTTGTCGGACTTGCAGTTTGACCATGTGTACGAGACAACATTGGTTGTTCTGCATGAGTTTCAGCTAAAGCAGCAATCGCATCAACGATTTGTTGCATTGATTCAACTAGAACTGCACGACCATTTTTCAGCATTAAAGCATGTGAAAGGTTGTTGATGTCTTCAGAAGTACATGCAAAGTGAATGAACTCACCTGCATTTTTAAGTTCTGCGATGTCAGCAATTTGTTCTTTCAAGAAGTATTCAACTGCTTTTACGTCATGGTTGGTTGTGCGTTCAATTTCTTTAATGCGGTTGGCATTGTCTTCTGAGAAGTTTGCAACAATTGCATCTAAAGCGGCGTTAGTTTCTGCTGAAAATGCAGGAACTTCAGTGATTTCAGGACGGTTAGCAAGCGCTTGTAACCAACGCACTTCAACAGTCACACGAGCATGGATTAAACCAAACTCAGAGAGGAAAGGACGGAGAGCATCACATTTGCTCGCATAGCGTCCATCTAATGGCGAAAGTGCAGTTAAAGCGTTCATAGAGATTCCTTAAAATTTGGAATTAAACGAAAAGCGAAAAGATGCTGCTTCATTTTCATTCAAGTTATACAACCTGATATTGAAGTCGAGCAAGATCTTGAATATCTCGTAGCAATTTACGTTTGCTAAAAATCATTGCCCAAGAACTACCACCGAGCTGACGCCAAAGATGCGCCATTTGTAAACCTGTAAATAAACAGGCACGAATACGGTTAGTATGAGATGGGTCTTTAAAGGCTTCAGCATTGCCACGTACTAAAATACGAGGATTGATTTGTCCAGCGGTATCGACATAGGTTTGTGCGAGATTGGCAATAATACTTGGGTGAGTATAATCGTTATCGAAAAAGGACAGTTGTTTTAAGATTTTTTGTTGAGATTTTTCAATAATTTCGACGAATTTAGGATTACCATAAACTTTTTTTTCTAAGGCTAATAACGCCATTGCATAGGACATGGGCAGTTTGGCATTCGATAATTTTGGAATTTTGGACTTTGGTGCAGGATTAAAAGGCTGGGTGATGCTACCTTCTAAAGTCTTTAAACCTAAGGAAATATCAGATAATTTACAAAAAAAGTCTAAAGTTTGAGAGGATTGATTCTCTGTAGGGCGGATATTTAGGCTGGCTTTGATCAATTGTTCAAAATAGAAATTACCACTTTCACCAATACTTTGACGTCCTGACATTGCGGTCATATGGGTGAGCTGTGTTGCTTGAAACACAGCTGCTAACGCCAAAGCTTTATTTTGGCGTGGATTCAAAGTTTGAGGCTGTTGAAAGGGTAGATCAACCATGCCTAAATTCCTTGCAGTTTGTTGAATAACTTAATCAATAAAATCAGGTTTTGGTGCATTGGTATGATGAATAACACCACCACCTAGGCAGATGTCATCCACATAGAACACCACACTTTGACCAGGTGTGACTGCACGTTGAGGTTCATCAAACTCCACACGTACCCCGTTCGGTGTACTTGGATCTTTAAATAAAGTACACATTTGATCGGGCTGGCGATAACGTGTTTTCGCAGTACATTTAAAACCAGCTTCAGGAATGTCCTGCTCACCAGCCACCCAATCAATCGCTTCAGACCATAAAATGGTACTTTGCATCAAAGGATGTTCATGACCTTGACCAATGACGAGGCGGTTATTTTCAATGTCTTTATGTAGAACGAACCATGCACCTTCTTCAGCACCTTTGAGACCGCCTAAACCAATCCCACCACGCTGACCGAGCGTATAGTACATTAAGCCATGATGTTCACCAACCTCTTTTCCTGTATCTAGCACAATTTTTCCAGGTTGGGCAGGTAAATACTGCTTTAAAAAGTCATTAAAACGGCGTTCACCAATAAAACAAATCCCTGTAGAGTCTTTTTTCTTGGCAGTGGCTAAACCGAGTTCTTCTGCAATTTTACGCACTTCAGGCTTTTCAATTTCACCCACAGGAAACAAAGTTTTATTGATTTCACGACCATGTACAGCATGCAGGAAATAGGTTTGATCTTTATTTTGATCTACACCCCGCAGTAGAGGTGCATATTCCTCACCACGTGAATTAGTTACAGTTTCACCTCGACGGCAATAATGTCCAGTCGCAATAAAGTCAGCACCTAAGTTCACAGCATGGTCTAAAAATGCACGGAATTTAATTTCTTTATTACAGAGAATGTCTGGATTCGGTGTGCGACCTGCCGCATATTCCTGTAAAAAATGCTCAAAGACACGATCCCAATATTCCATGGCAAAGTTAGCCGTGTGCAGTTTGATGCCGATTTTGTCACAGACAGCCTGTGCATCAGCAAGGTCTTCCATTGCCGTACAGTATTCCGTGCCGTCATCTTCTTCCCAGTTTTTCATGAAAAGCCCTTCAACCTGATAACCCTGTTGAAGTAAAAGTGCAGCAGAAACAGATGAATCTACACCACCCGACATACCGACGATGACACGTTGTTGCATAGGACTAGGCATCCAAATTTGAAATGAGAGGAGAGTTTTGATGCTCATAAACGAGCGAAAGTGGGTATTTTTGCCCAGAAAGTGCATCTTGTACAGCTTTAATCACTAAGGGGCTGCGGGCGCGGGCTGAATTGACCAATTCATCAAGGCTCATCCATTTTGGACCGACAATGCCTGTATCAAGTTCAGCTTCGGGGAAATATTCCAACACATGTGCTAAAAAGCAAAATCTATAATAAGTACGGTCAGGAAACATGGGTGGAGTATAAGTATAGATACCAAGCAGGGAATCGACTTCTACAGCATGACCAGTTTCTTCCATGGTTTCACGAACAGCGGCTTGGACTATAGATTCACCACATTCCACATGTCCTGCGGGTTGGTTAAATACCGTGTGTGTCACGCCTTCTGTATGTTCTTCAACAAAAAGAAATTTTCCGTCTTTTTCTACAACTGTAGCGACGGTAACATGAGGAGTCCAAGAGGTCATAACCAAAACCGAGGGAAATAAAGCGCTATTCTACAAAATTTTGGCAAGAGTGGCTATGTTTTGAATGGATTTGTCTCTGGATTTTGATTGAAAGTGTTTTGACCATTTGAGTGTATTTGAAAGGTTAAATATGAAAAAAAGAGCAGAGGATCAGTCTGCTCTTGATGATTTAGCTATAAAATAAATTTTCAATAAAATTATAATTCTGAGTCTTTATACAAATACGCATAACTTACATAACAACAAGCAATAAAAATTAAACAACAGATAAAACCAACTCTCATTTCAGGATCGAACACCATACTGATACAGGTAATAAAACAGAACACAAAACCTAAAATTGGTACGATAGGAAATAAAGGTGCGGCAAAACCTAATTCCTCTTTACGACGACCAGCTTTGTACCATTCACGACGAAAATTAAACTGGCTCCAACAAATACTCATCCATACTACAACCATGGTAAATGCGGCAACACCAAGTAAATTTTTGAAAATGGTTTCAGGTGCAAAATGTTCAGACAATAAACCCGGCAATGCACCGAGCATTGTGACCATTACAGCGATATAAGGAATACCACGAGCATTCAGTTTCGAAAAAACGGTTGGCAACTGCTTTTTGGCAGACAATGACCACATCATCCGAGATGCTGCAAAAAGACCTGAATTGGCAGCAGACAATAATGCTGTAATGATCACAAAACGAATAATGTCTTCTGCATAAGGAATACCAATATGGTTGAATACAGTAACAAAGGGACTGCTACTGACCCCTTCAGCATTTAATCCCGCCATTTCATGTGGTAATAGAGCACTGATCACAATGATCGTACCCACAAAGAAAATCAATAAACGCCAAATAGCTGTATTGATGGCTTTAGGGACATTTTTGGCAGGATCTTTGGTTTCACCCGCAGCAACCCCAATGAGTTCTGTTCCTGAAAATGCAAAATTCACAATTAGCATGGTGGTAAAAATAGGAATAAGCCCATTGGGAAACCAATCATTGCCTGTTAAATTGCTAAATAATGGTGCAGAACTATAGCCTTCGTAATTTATAAACCCAAAAATTGCCAACAAGCCTAAGAGAATAAAAGCCACTACTGTGATAACTTTGACTAAAGATAGCCAAAATTCAGACTCTGCAAACCAACGTGTAGAACTCATATTTAGTCCAAACACTACGGCTGCAAAAATAATGGTCCATAGCCACATAGAAATTTGAGGAAACCATTCCTGCATTAACAATGCTGCAGCAGTAAATTCTGTCCCTAGAGTTGCTGACCACGTAAGCCAATACAGCCATGTCACAGTATAACCTGTGGCAGGACCAATATATTTTTGGGCATATGTCCCAAAAGAGCCAGATTCAGGCATGTGAACTGCAAGTTCACCCAAACATAGCATCACCATATAGGCAATGATACCGCCCAAAATATAGGAAATAATGGCGCCAATCGGTCCCGTTTGCGCAATAACTTCACCTGAACCTAAAAATAAGCCCGTACCAATCGCACCACCCAGTGAGATCATCACTAAGTGTCGGGTGCTCATCGCACGTTTTAAGGGTGCAGAATTCCCTTGTGATGGGGCTTCATGCTGCGTGTGAGGTGATTGCATAAAAATCATTTAGCTAAATAACGAAGCGCAACATTGTAGGTGTTATTGATGCGGAGTTCAAAGAAGAATTAATAAAGTAAATACAATTGTCATGATGATGTTGTATTGTGAACGATTAGAGATTAATTGAATCAGTTCAAGCGAGAATAGTTTTAGGTAATGGGTAGAGGGTGAAAAATGTGCAAAATATTACAAATTGATCAAATGAAATAAGTGATTAAAATAAGAAAATTTAGAAAAAAAGTGTAGCTTAGATATAAGCAGAGAATATAAAATATATGGCGACCCTACGGGGATTCGAACCCCGGTTACCGCCGTGAAAGGGCGATGTCCTAGGCCTCTAGACGATAGGGTCGTTTAGAAGATGGCGCTATCTTATTGATCCGCCATCAAAGTGTCAAGTACATGAGGAGACAGTTTGTTCAAAATATAACAAAACAGTTCAGCTGTTTTTTGAGTATCATACAAAGCAGAATGAGCTTCTTTGCCATCAAACTCGATACCAGCTTGGATACATGATTTTGCTAAAACTGTTTGCCCAAACATCACAGCACTTAAAGTTACCGTGTCAAAAACCGAAAAACTATGGAATGGGTTTTGATTTTTAGTGCTTGTTCGTGCAATTGCTGCTTTTAGAAAACCCAAATCAAAATGTGCATTGTGTCCAACAAGAACAGCATGTGTACATTGTTGTTGACGACGAACTTCATTTACTGCTTTAAAAATACGTTTCAAAGCTGTTTTTTCATCTTCAGCCATCGCAATACGCATTGGATTGGAGGGATCGATGCCAATAAATTCTAATGAACGTCGATCTAAATTTGCACCCTCAAACGGATTGATGTGCGCATGATGTGCCTCACCAGGTACAAATTTACCATCAGCATCATAGATGATCGGAATACACGCAATTTCAAGTAATGCATCTGTATCAGCATTGAAGCCTGCAGTTTCAACATCAACAACGACAGGTAAAAAACCACGAAATCGTTGTGCGATTACAGGCTGTATTTCAGTTGTCACACTTTTCTCCATTGGATGGTCTTACCCGCATACAACGGAATAATTTTTTCGCCATCCAAGTAGTCAAAACTTTCAGGAA
Organism: Acinetobacter sp. CFCC 10889; assembly: GCF_003268395.1. Lineage (GTDB taxonomy): Bacteria > Pseudomonadota > Gammaproteobacteria > Pseudomonadales > Moraxellaceae > Acinetobacter. The sequence goes on from NZ_LQXQ01000010.1 coordinate 78,722, forward strand.
TAACTTGGTCTTCTTTTACAAGTGTAATGGTTTCAGTATTACGAGGTAAACCGTAAAAATCTGCACCAAAATGGCTTGCAAAACCTTCTAAACGTTCGATTTTACCCACTTGATCAAAAGCTTGCGCATATAATTCAATCGCAGTTGGGGCACTATAGCAACCTGCACAACCACAAGCATTTTCTTTTGCATTTTTAGAATGTGGAGCACTGTCAGTACCTAAGAAAAACTTAGGATTAGCACTAGTTGCAACTTCAAGCAAGGTCTGTTGGTGTGTTTGGCGTTTTAAGATCGGTAAGCAATAGAAGTGAGGTTTTATTCCACCCACCAACATGTCATTACGGTTGAACAATAAATGTTGCGGAGTAATAGTCGCAGCGACATTACGATCTTGTTCCAGTACAAAATGCGCAGCTTCACTGGTGGTAATGTGTTCTAAAACCAATTTTAATTTTGGAAATTGTCTTAATAATGGTGCTAATACTTCATCAAGAAAACGTTTTTCACGATCGAAAATATCAACATGATGATGTGTGACTTCCCCATGTAACAATAATGGTACTTGATGCTCTTCAAGTTGTTCAATCACAGCATATACTTTACGAATGTCACTTACACCATTATCTGAGTTGGTGGTTGCACCTGCTGGATAAAGCTTAATGGCATTTACATGTGCTGAATCTTTGATTTTCTTAACTTCAGATGGTTCAGTATGATCCGTAAAATACAACACCATCCGAGGGTCAAAAGATAGATCTTCAGGTACGTGTGCGAGAATACGTTCACGATAAGCCAAAGCTTCTTCAACTGTTTTTACAGGAGGAACAAGATTTGGCATACAAATTGCGCGTGCAAATTGACGAGCTAAATCTGGAACAGTACGTTTTAAAGCAAGCCCATCACGTAGGTGTGCATGCCAATCATCGGGCTGAAGAAGAGTAATCGTGTTCAAGGCTGTTCTTACTGAGAGAAATAAGATAGATAATAATCCATTCCAACTAAAATGGTAACCGCTATTTTGAACTTGCTAAAAATCAGTATGATTTGTGAGTGCTAAATAGATATTTTTTAATCGATATCTTGTGATTTACATATTAAACAAGCATGATATTTTATCTATGAATGATGTATCAATATTTTGAAATATGTGAATAGATGATTTGGATAGATATTGAATATTCTTATGTTTAATCAAGTGAGAAAAGAATAGATTTTGCCATGATAAAAAGTGAAATAATAATTCACTTTTTACTTAATAAAGTGTTAAATTTATCACACTTTAAGGGTATTTGTTTTGGGTGGATATTGTACTTGATTAGGTTTTTAGTACAATTAACAAATTGATATTAAATGAAATATTTAAATAAGTTTTACTTTAAATAAAGTATACTATATTGCTAAAGTATTTTAAAAAATTGATCATATTTACTGCATATAAGTAGCTAAAGATTTGTTTTTTAATATTTAAAATGAGATGAATAGAGAGTAAAAAATGCGCAAAACTGTGCCATTCATCATGTTGCTAACATGCTTCACGATTTTGAATTCATCTGCTTATGCTGCTACAAGCAATGCAGTGAATGATGAAAAAAAGACCACACAAGTTCAGCCTACTGCAGCAGTAAGTTGGAGTAAAGATGCGATGAATAATGCTGTATGGTCAGCACAACTTGCGCGGGGGCAGTATCCTGCCTATGCACGTGCGCAAGTTATGCTGAATAATTTGCATGCATCACCGGGTCCAATTGATGCTAAAAGTGGTAAAAATTTTCTTAAAGCAATTTCTGCTTATCAGCAGATGAATGGCTTAGAAATTACAGGTGTGCTCAATCAAGCGACATGGAATAGTCTTGTGACACACCAAAAACAGCCCGCATTTACCGAATATAGTATTACAGCACAAGACCTGAAAGGACCTTTTGCAAAAAGTATTCCGCGTAATTACGCATTACAAGCCAAAATGAAAGGTTTGTATTACACACGTATTACGGAATTGCTGGGTGAAAAATTTCATATTGATGAAGATTTTTTAAGACAAATCAATCCAAAAGTCAATTTCAATAAAGTGGGTCAAAAAATTATTGTGCCAAATGTACGTAATGATTTGTCAGATGATATTACTTTGATTGTGGCACATAAAGGCGCGCGCCAATTGTATTTGTTTAACCATTTAAATCAGTTAGTGGGCTCTTTCCCTGCAACGATTGGTGGGGCAGATACACCATCTCCGAAAGGAACACATAAAGTCGTTAAAGTAGCAGCAAATCCATATTATGGTTATTCACCAAAAAACTTTGTACAAGGTGGTAACAAAAAGCCATTAACTCTACCGCCTGGTCCAAATGGTCCTGTAGGAAATATGTGGATTGCACTCAGTAAACCATCTTTTGGAATTCATGGTACACCAAATCCCTCTTTGATTTCTAAGACAGCATCACATGGTTGTATTCGTCTTACCAACTGGGATGCAAATGATCTGGGACGTAAGGTACAAGAAGGTGCAGTGGTTAAGTTTTTAGAATAATTTAAAACGTTATTTTACTTATTTTAAAAAGGCAGTTTACTGCCTTTTTTTGTTTAATTTTATTTAATGTATTTTGTATTTTATTTAAAATAGTGTGATGTTTCTTATATTAATTTATAAAAGTGTGATTTATTTTTAATTATTTAAAGTAGAAATTAATGATTTCATTATGTTATTTACAGTGTTAATCTAATCTCAAAATAAATGACTCACTATCCATTGACATAATGGAATGCGAAAGTAAGTAATCAATAGATGAATAGTAATATAGAAGATAATCCTGATATTCAATACTTGCAAAAACAACGAGAAGAATGTGAGTCTTTGCTTGAAAATCAGTCAAAAAGTATGTTGTCATTGTTTTCTAAATCTTTGGAAAGGAAGTTTTGGCAAGATCGTGAAGATCGTTTAACTAAACTGATCGTGAGAGCATTTATACCTGCGACTATTTTTTATTTTCTATTTGAATTAATCAGTCTCCCGATTAATTATTTTACCACTGAGATAGCACATCGAAAGCATGATGTACTTTTAACTTTAATATCATATACCACAGGTTGGATTGCTTTATTTAGTATTTATATTATGGCAAAACATCCTGTGTGGAAAAAATATTATCGCTATGTTGTCACTACTGTGATTGCAGTTGGTTTAAGTGTTGTACAAACGGTATTGTTTTTAACACAAGCTCTTTCAATGACATGGCGTGGTACATTAATTATCGTTTTTGCCCTCATGTTTGCTTATATTTGCTCAGGTTTACGCCCATTATACACATTTTTTGCGGGCATGGTTTCGGCAGTCATCACTTGTATTGTTTTATGGATAAGTCAAAAATATGTACCACCATGGGTATTATTTAATGTCTTGGTATTGGGGAATTTGGTCGGTTTAGGTTTATCTGTTTTAACGATTTCACCTGAGCGTATTCGCTTTTTACAGTCGATTATGATTGATTTGGATAAAAAAATATATGCATCTTTAAATGATCATTTAGTTCAAATTAGTCATCAAGACACTTTAACATTATTGGCAAATCGCCGTGGTTTTGAGCAGCAATTGGCGAAGAGTTTATATTATGCAAAAGATAGACATCAGCCTTTAGCTTTATTATTCATTGATGTTGATTTTTTTAAACGTTTTAATGATCATTATGGGCATCAGCATGGAGATATTGCATTAATTGCTGTGGCAGAAGTTTTAAAGAATAATATTCGAGAACATGATGTTGCGATACGTTATGGTGGTGAAGAATTTATTATTTTATTAAATAACTCTACAGAGCAAGCTGCCATTCATGTAGCAAAACGGCTTTTAGAAGAAGTTCGAAAACAAAAAATACCACATGAATACTCTTTAATTTCTGAGTGTTTAACCATTAGTATTGGTGTGACTTTATATACAGGAAAAGAGAATATTTTAGAACAAGATATTTTAAAAGTTGCAGACAATGCATTATATCAAGCTAAAAATAAAGGTAGAGATCAGTATATTTTTATTCCTATTGTTTAGATAGTAAATATGACGAGATGGTGGGTAAAGTCAAACAACAGGATGTATTATAATTATCCATCTGGCACTGCTATTCAGCATGATGTACATAGTCAGCCATAGTACAAAGCGTTATGATAGTGAGACTCTTGCATTGGACTAAATTATGAAAATTGTTGCAGATGAAAATCTCGCATTTACCGAATATTTTTTTGCTGAATTTGGCGATATTCATCAAGCAGCAGGGCGTAGTTTAAATCATGACAATGTGATAGATGCTGAAGCATTATTGGTGCGATCAGTCACAAAAGTGAATGAACAACTGATTCAAAATACACCACTTAAATTTGTGGGCAGTGCCACGATTGGTACTGACCATCTCGATATATCAGCAATCGAAGCACAGCAAATTGCTTGGTCAAATGCGGCAGGGTGTAATGCACAAGCGGTGGCAGAATATGTAATCACTGCATTATTAAAGTTGAATCCAACACTTTTATCGCAAAATAACCAATTTACTTTAGGCATTATTGGTTTGGGGAATGTGGGTTCACGTTTGGCTTATATGGCGAAACTTTTGGGTTGGAATGTCATCGGTTATGATCCTTTTGTACAGCATCATGATATTCAACAGGTTGAATTAGAAGAATTACTCAAAAATTCCGATGCAATCACGACACATGTGCCATTAACGAAATCAGGTGAGTATCCAACCTATCATTTGATCAATGAACATGCATTGAGTTTAATGAAAAGCAATGCAATTTTAATCAATTCTGCACGTGGTCCTGTCGTGTCAGAAACAGCGTTGATCGCAGATATTCAAGAAAATAAGCGTCAAGTTGTACTCGATGTATTTGAGCATGAGCCTGAAATTTCACAACAATTATTAGATTTAGTGACCATCGTGACACCACATATTGCAGGTTACAGCTTGGAAGGCAAGGCACGTGGTACACAAATGATTTACGAAGCCTTTTGTAAAACTTTTGATTATCCTGCACATAAAAAATTTGAATCACAACTTCCTGCATGTGATCAATATTTCTATGGCAATAGCATTAAGCAAACGCTAAAAGAGCATTTGACTGATATTTATGATATTTCACGTGATGATCAAAATCTTCGAGCTTGTTTAAAAGATGGAAAAGTAGATCAAAAAGCCTTTGATTATTTGCGCAAAACCTATCCTTTACGCCGTGAATGGGCTGCGCATGGAGGTCCTAAAGCATGAGCGAATCTGTAAATTATCAGCCGACTTGCGATTTAAAAGCGTTAAAAGCCCGTGCCAAAATGTATGCTCAACTTCGTCAGTTTTTTGCGGAACGTGATGTGTTGGAGGTGGAAACACCTGTACTTTCTCAAGCGGGCGTGACGGATGTGCATTTGGCTTCTGTGCAGGCACAGCGTCATGTACAAGGCAAAAAACTAACCCATTATTTACAGACTTCACCTGAGTTTGCCATGAAGCGTTTGCTTGCAAGTGGCAGTGGGGCGATTTATCAGATTTGTAAAGTCTTTCGTGATGATGAGCATGGGCGTAAACACAATAGTGAATTCACTATGTTGGAATGGTATCGCCCTGAGTTTTCACTGAAAGATTTGATGCTGGAAGTTACTGATTTACTCAATGTGGTTTTGGTTGAGCGTTTTGGTGAAGTTCGCCCGAGCATTTACAGTTATAAACATGCGTTTATGGATCGTTTGGATTTAAATCCATTGCAAGCGACTTTAAAAGAATTAAAAGATGCTTGTCGCCGTGTAGGTTTAAATTTGGATTTGGGTGATGATCGTTTGGGTTATATTGACCTTCTGTTTTCTCACATGGTTGAGCCAAGTTTAGGTTTTGATACGCCTGTATTTTTAACTGATTTTCCACCTGAAATGGCGTCACTTGCCAAGACACGTATTGATGAAGATGGGGAATTGGTTGCAGCTCGTTTTGAGTTGTATATCGAAGGTTTGGAACTTGCCAATGCTTATGATGAACTGATTGATGCAGATGTTTTGCGTGGGCGTTTTGAAGCGGATAATGCTGAGCGTAAAAAGTTGGGCTTACATGTGATGCCAATAGATGAGTATTTGCTTGCCGCATTACCGAATATGCCTGAATGTTCAGGGATTGCTTTGGGGATTGATCGTTTGTTGATGGTTGTGACCAATCAAATGAAGTTGGAAAAGGTGGTGAGTTTTACGGCAGATGTGTCGTGAGGGATTTAAAACTAAAAGGTACTTTTAGTTGCAAAATGTATCAAAATTGCTAAAAAAGAAAGCGACTTGTTTATGAGTCGCTTTTTTGTGGATGAATGGTGGTTTTTAAATGGTGAATAACAGTGTATTTCGCATAAAGACCATTATGTTAAATGGGAGAAATTTTGTGAGTAAAAATATCTATTTTTCTTTATACTGATTATAATTTTTTGATTTAAATAAACTTTGAATTATGATTAATGATTTAGATACTTTTGAGAGTAAGCTTTTAAATTTATGCCAAGAATATTTTTTAGACCTTTCAAAGTCAGAACTTTTACAAACAGGTAGATCGAAAGATATTTTAGAAAAATATAAGGAAAATAAAAGTTTAAGTAATTTTGAACAAGCTTATATAAATGAGTACCTTCTAAGATCTTTAGCTCAATTCTTACCAAATTTTTTGAAACGGACTGCAAATAAAGTTGAATTAGAGAGATTTATCGAAGAAAAAGCTTTTCAAGAGAAGGTCAGACGAGAAGTTGTTGAAAAACAAAAGCTACTTGAGTTAGATCCTGTATATATTGCAAAGCAAAAAGAACAAGCATTGCTTAAAAAATATGAAATTAATGAATATACAACAGATGCATTACCAATAAAACTTCCTGAGATTTTAAGTAAGTTAGATAGGGACATAAGGCTTTCTCAGGATGAAGCAGTTTGGTTAAACACTTTAGGAAAGGATTTTTTTAGTGGTAAGGTTCGTCATAAATTTCATCGTTTAGAAGCTAATTATTATCTTCAGGAATATAAGAAAAATGTTAAAAATATTTGGAATGCTATTAATGCGAGTAGCCAATTAAGAAAGTGTCAGGCTAGTTTAGAAGCAGAGGAGTTGCTTAAAAGTATTACTGTTTCTGATAAAAAAGATAAAAAATTATTATCCGCTTATTTTACAACCTTAGGAGGTGTTAGACGTGATCTTAGAAAAGTTAATATCGCAATAGATAATGCTTTCAAAGCTCATAATTTAACTCCTGATAATTATCGCCCATGTACATTATTGGGGGCTATTTATATGGAAACATACCAATATACACTTGGGCATGAATGGTATGAAAAAGCTATTGAGCGTGGAGCAACAGATCAATCTATCAATGCTGATCTAAAAAGTATTATTTCTAAGATGGATAAAACGAAACGTAATGAAATGATTGAACACTTATTAAAGTTGGATCACCTTACATATTCATGGTTAAAGTCTTTAAAAATAGCTGTAGTAAATAATCCCAAAACTAAAAAAAATAAGGTTGAGCAGACAATAAAAGCTCAAAAGAAAGCATTGCCCCAGCAGAGTAAAAAGACGGTTAAAAGTAAATAGCCGAATTATTTCAATAACTTGTAATCCATAAAAAAGCCTAACTTAGGCAGGTTAGGCTTTTTATATGAAATTCTATTGTTCCACGTAAACCATCATTAGGTAGTTTTTAATCATTGCCTATAATGAATGTAATCCTCTCATTTTTGAGAGGATTTTTCATTTATGCTGTATGCGTATGATGCCCTAACTCATGCTTTAACTGCGCAATTGCTTCAATCCGTTTCTGAATCAACATTTCACCAATATCTGCACCTTTTATCTCAGGTGGCAGATCAGATGCCTTAATCGTACGAACCCGTTGCGTAATTTTCCATAAAAACTCCGCTTGAGGATAATCACGATTTTCCATGCCCAAACGACCACGTGCATCACATTCACAGGCTTGCAAAAATGCTTCAACACGCTCAGGACGACGTAATACATCCAAACGCTGTAACAGACGCCATAAAGTACCTGCTTTCAACGTGAAAGCCTGATGACATTTCAAATGCTCTTTACACACTGCCAAAGCAAGTTGTTTGGTTAATGTTGGAACTTTCAAACGATCACAGACTTCTGTCACAGGAGCAATCCCACGTTCCTCATGCATGATATGACGTGGCAATTCCTCTTTGGGTGTCAAAGCTTTACCCAAATCATGAACCAAGACGGCAAAACGCACATCCAAAGAATAATTGGCTTTGCAGGCTTGTTGCAAAGACATCAGGGTATGAATACCACAATCAATTTCAGGATGATATTCAGGACGTTGCGGAACACCAAACAGCGCATCAATTTCAGGGAATAAAATCTTTAAAGCACCACATTCACGTAATACTTCAAAATAAACATCAGCATGATCTTCCATCAAAGCACGTGAGGTTTCTTTCCAAACACGTTCAGGTGTGAGTGCTTGTAATTCACCTGACTCAGCCAATTGACGCATTAACGCTAAGGTTTCATCAGCAATCGAAAACCCATATTGCGCATAACGTGCCGCAAAGCGGGCAACACGGAGTACACGTAAAGGATCTTCAGCAAAAGCAATCGAAACATGACGTAATATTTTATTATTTAAATCATCCTGACCATGATAGGGGTCGAATACTTGCCCCTCTGCATCCATCGCAATCGCATTAATAGTTAAATCACGACGAATCAAATCTTCTTCTAAGGTCACCGCAGGATCGGTATAAAATTCAAAGCCATGATAACCATGCCCTGATTTACGTTCTGTACGGGCAAGCGCATATTCATCTTTGGTTTCAGGATGCAAAAACACAGGAAAATCTTTACCCACAGGCTGATAGCCTTGAGCAAGAAGTTGTTCAGGTGTTCCACCAACAACAACATAATCTTTTTCGTGATAGGGATGACCGAGTAAATGATCTCTGACAGCACCGCCTACTAAATAAACTTGCATGAAAAAACCTCTATTCTTCAAGCCATGATGCTACAGAATAGAGGTTTTCTCAAGTCACAAGATGTGAGTAAACGTGCAATTAAAGAGCAGCTTTCTCGTTTTCTTGAATTTCAGCAACAGTTAATGCTGTCATATTGACTAAACGGCGAGTTGTCGCAGTTGGGGTCAAGATATGTACAGGTTTAGCAGCACCAAGCAAGATTGGACCAATGGTCACGTTATTGCCTGATGTAGATTTCAACAAGTTGAATGAAATGTTTGCTGCATCAAGGTTTGGCATGATCAACAAGTTTGCAGAACCTTTGAAACGTGAGTTCGGGAATGCAAAATGACGAATATTTTCATCCAACGCTGCATCGGCATGCATTTCACCTTCAACTTCAAGCTCAGGGGCGATTTCCGTTAAGATTTCAAACACTTTACGCATTTTTTGTGCGCTTGGATCATTTTGATCTGAACCAAAACTTGAGTGTGACAATAAAGCAACTCGTGGCGTCATACCAAAACGACGTACTTCTTCAGCCGCTAAAATGGTCATTTCAGCCAATTGTTCAGCCGTTGGGTTACGGTTAATGTAGGTATCTGCGATGAACAGGTTGCGATCTTCAAGCATTAAGGCATTCAAGGTAAAGAAGTTATTACGACCTTCTTTTAACCCAATGACATTTTTCACAAAGTCCAAGTGAATGTCATAGCTTGAATAGGTACCACACAACATACCATCTGCTTGACCATGACGTACAAGCATTGAAGCGATTAAAGTTGAACGACGACGTGATTCACGTTGAGCATACTCAGGTGTTACACCTTTGCGTTGCATGATGTTGTGATAATCTTCAGCAAATTTTTCATAATCAGGATTATTTTCTTGATCTACGATAGTGATATTCACACCATTCTCAAGACGTAAGCCTAATTTTTTGATATTTGCTTCGATGACTGAAGTACGACCGACCAAAATTGGTTTTGCCAAATCTTCATCCACTGCAATTTGCACTGCACGAAGTACACGTAAATCTTCACCTTCCGCATAAGCAATACGCTTAGGATCAGATTTCGCTGCGCAAAAATAGGTTTCATCATTAACGCTGAGTTATAGACAAACTCAGATAAGCGTTGACGATATGCAGAGAAATCTTCGATCGGACGACTTGCCACACCTGAGTCCATTGCAGCTTGCGCAACAGCAGGTGCAATTTCCAAAATCAAACGTTGATCAAGTGGACGTGGAATTAAATAATCACGACCAAAAGATGCAGATTTTTCACCATAAGATGCAGCGTCTGCTTCAACATGCGCCATACGTGCAATCGCATGCACACAAGCAATCTTCATTTCTTCGTTAATGGTGGTTGCACCAACGTCCAAAGCACCACGGAAGATATATGGGAAGCAAAGTGCATTATTCACTTGGTTTGGATAGTCAGAACGACCTGTTGCCATGATTACATCAGGGCGAACTTCATGCGCATGTTCAGGTAAAATCTCAGGATCAGGGTTTGCCAATGCGAAGATGATTGGATCAGCTGCCATCACTTTAACCATTTCTTTGGTCAAAATACCTGCGGCAGAAAGACCCAAGAACATGTCCGCACCTGCGATTACGTCTGCAAGTTGTGTACCTTCGATGTCTTGCACATAACGCTTTTTAGACTCATCCAAACCTTCACGTTTAGTGGTCAATAAGCCACGTGAGTCAGCAACAATGATATTTTCTTTCTTCGCACCAATCGCACAAAGTAAATCTAAGCATGATAGGGCTGCAGCACCTGCACCTGAAGCGATGATTTTGATCTCATCAATTTTTTTGCCATTAAGTTGTAATGCATTGAGTAATGCAGAACCGACAATGATTGAAGTACCATGTTGGTCATCATGGAACACAGGAATATTCATGCGTTCACGAAGTTTTTGTTCAATGTAGAAACATTCAGGTGCTTTAATATCTTCTAGGTTGATACCGCCAAAAGTAGGTTCTAAAGCGGCAACAATGTCCACGATTTTGTCAGGATCATTTTCAGCAATTTCGATATCAAATACATCGACACCTGCGAATTTTTTAAATAATACGCCTTTACCTTCCATCACAGGTTTTGAAGCTAAAGGACCAATATTTCCAAGACCTAAAACAGCAGTACCATTACTGACCACAGCGACCAAGTTACCACGTGCTGTATAAAGAGCCGCTTTTGATGGGTCTTTCTCGATTTCCAAACATGGTGCAGCAACACCTGGGGAGTAGGCAAGTGCAAGATCATGTTGGTTGACGAGTTGTTTGCTAGGCGTGACGCTGATTTTCCCTGGTGTTGGGAATTCATGGTAATACAGGGCTTGCTGTTTTAGTGATTGATCGTCCATTTACATCTCGTTTGTTACAATGTACCAGCGGGCGCTGGCGATTTTGGCTAAATTTTCTTGAATATACCATTTGTTGAGCAATACGGACAGTCGAAAAACGACCTTTTTCCACAAGAAATATTGATTAAGTTTATTTATACTCGATAAACTGAAGCAAGTTTGAATTTTGCAAGATAATCAATACATTCTTGGGCTGAGAGCGGTTTTGAATAATAAAAACCTTGTAAAATATGACAACCATGTTTTTTTAAGAAATTAATTTGTTCAATGGTTTCAACACCTTCAGCAACGACACTCATACCCATTGCTTTACCCATTGCGATAATCGCACTGACAATGGCTTGATCTTTTTCTTGTTCAATTTTAGAAATAAATATTTTGTCGATTTTTAAAGTATCAATAGGGTAATTGGTGAGATAAGCCAAAGATGAATAACCTGTCCCAAAATCATCTAGTGCAATGGAAATATGACGTTGTTTAATTTGTTGCAATAAATTGAGGACGTTGTCTGATTTTGCGATCAAAGATGATTCAGTGATCTCAAGCTCTAACATATCACCTGAAATTTTATATAAATTCAGTGCTTGATCTATATCTTGAATCAGTTCACCACGATGCACTTGTTGTGCCACAATATTGACTGACACACGCAGGTAATCAAAGTTCAAATCTTGCCAAATTCGAATCTGTTTACAGGTTTCAAATAATACAAAACGTCCAATTTCAGTAATTAGACTTGATTCTTCTGCAATGGGTAAAAATACATCAGGTGTAATTAAACCAAGTTTAGGATGTTGCCAACGAATCAATGCTTCAAAACCATAAACTTTTTCAGTTTTTGTACAAATTTTAGGCTGATAATAGACAAGTAATTCTTTATTTTTAAGAGCCTGTCTTAAATCACCCTCAAGATTCATACCTTTATGGAAGAGTTGAGTATTTTTACTGGTATAAAAATATGCAGTATTTCCACCTAAGCTTTTTGCTTCAGCCAATGCTTGCTCAGCGTGGCTGTTTAATGTGTCAACTTGACGACCATGTTCAGGATAAAGTGCGATACCTAGCGAAATTGAAATGAAATGTTCATGATTTTCAATGGTAAATGGGTGCTCAAAAGCATCCAAAAGTCTTTTGGCGATTTTATGAATATTTTTCTTATTTTGACCAAAATTATAAATAATTGAAAAATCATCATTATTTAAATAAGAAATTAATAATGCATCAGGACAATATTGTCTTAAACGTTGTGCACAGATTTGTAATAATGCATCGCCTGCTTGCGTACTTACAAATTCATTAAATGATCTAAAACGATCAATATTAATACGGATCACAGCAAGATTCTGCATTAAATTATTTGGATCAGTTAAATAATGATGTAGTTGTAAGTTAAAATAAAAACGATTAGGTAGATCGGTTAATAAATCATAATTTTCTAAATATGAAACACGTTGTTCTTGTTTTTTACGTTCAGTTAAATCAGTAATAATACCAATGTAATTGGTCACTTTATTTTTTTCATCTGATACTGCATTAATATGTACCCATAATGTTAATTTTTTACCTGTTAAAAATTCAATTTGTAATTCAGCATCAAACTCACCATCTTTGACTAATTTTTTTGTTGTATCAAAATGCTGCTGTAAAATTTCTTTGCTATTATTTACTGTAATATCAAATATATGTTTGCCTAATAAATCATTTTGTTGATAACCCACTAATTTTTCAAAGTATGGATTTACTTCCAAATAGCATAAATTATTATCCAGTACAAAAACCCCTTCAGCCACATGTTTAAAGACATTTGCTGCAAGCTTGAGTTGTTCTTGATCTGTTTTTTCCTTTTGAATATCACGATGAATACCCACCATACGAATGGGCTTGTAGGAGATCGGGTGGCGAGCGATCACTTTACCTGTATCTTGAATCCAACACCATTGATCATTTCTTTTAATACGATAGCGTGCTTCAAAGCGTTCAGATTTGCCACGTAAATGTTGACGCATAAGGTGTTGATAATTTTCGAGGTCATCAGGGTGAATCAAAGATTCAATTTGGGTATTATGTTCATCGAATTGGTTAAATAAAATTTTACTTTTGGTATCAAATATTTCAATAGTCCGTTTTTCAATATTCCATAACCATGAATTAATACCTGCAGTTTCATGTGCAAAGGCTAAATTGGCTTGATGATTTTCTAAACGTGCATTAATTTGATGAATATCAAATGTACGTTCTTTTACTTTTTGCTCAAGCAATTGATTGCTCAGTAATAGCTCATTTTTAATTTGAGCTGAGTGATCAATTTCATGTTTTAATTTAGTTTGTAATTGATTTGTATCTTGGATTTGTTGTTTGGATTTAATTAATAAATTATTATAGTTAAAAGAAGTATTCATTAATTTATGATAAAGCTTATGTGTAAGAAAGCTTGCAGCAAAAATAAATAATAAAATAAGATTGAAAGTAAATTGATGGTATGCATTTAAAGGATTAATCAGGATAAATTTATATAATAAGCATGGTATAATAGATGGAATGAAAAAAAATAAAAAATATCGGAAGCGACAGCTTAAATAAATAATTGCAGTGATTGTAGTTAAACAAACCAAAATACTTGATAAAATCAGTAAATGTATTGCTGTAATTTGAGGCGTGTCAATTAGCACATAATAATGTAAAGTAAAAATGCCAAAACCTAGACTACAACCAAGGACTAAACAGATAAACTGACATAAAGCATCTAAATTGAAACTATTATAATAAGATGTCTTTAAATTTGATTGAATGAGTAACCATGAAATACTTGAAAGAATAGCAGCAACAATACCCCAAAGCGTGAATGAAAATGAGAATTCTTCAAAATAAATATAATAAACAGAGAGGTCATACACAATGATTGCGGATAAGCATAAGAGAAAACGTTGCAAAAGGATGGCTGCACGCTTGACCTGAGCAGCGTATAAGAGTTCATCTTGAACGTCTATTATCATTCCTAATGCCTTTTTCTTAGTACGAATTTTTAGTACAGATATTTTTAACTTTGGTTTTATTTATAACATTTAATGTTACTTAAATATTTCATTTTAAGACAGCTAAATTACTTTTATTTTACGGCAAAATCAAGATTTTTGTGATTTAAATCACATATTTCTTAATTAAATTTAGTGAAATGTGTAGTTTAAAATAGAAAGCGCAACGACTGGTGCTGTTTCTGTACGCAGTACACGAGCACCAATGCACCAGTTTTTAAATCCGTGATCATTTGCCTGACTGATTTCAGCTTCACTCAGACCACCTTCTGGACCAATCAGCAAAACAAGATCTTGGCTTGCATCTTTGAGCACATCAGTCTGTTCTTTTTCAGGTGCAAGTACCAGTTTTGTTGTAGGTAATTCTGTTTGTAACCATTGTTCTAAACTGAGAGGTGCAAGTATTTGAGGAACAATATTCATGCCGCATTGTTCACAGGCTGCAATTGCGATGCCTTGCCAATGATCAATTTTCTTCTGATCACGGTCATATTTTAAACGCATTTCACAACGTTCAGAAGTCAACAGCTGAATTTTGGAAACACCAAGTTCGACAGCTTTTTGAATCGCATAATCCATACGATCACCTTTACTCATCACTTGCCCAAGCAGTGCGGTGAAGTGAGGTGTACGGTTGTCAGGGTTAAATGCGTCAACATGTACTGAAGCAGATTTTTTCGCAACATCTGCCAGTGTTACTGCATATTCACCACCTTGTCCATTGAACAAAGTGGCTTTTTCACCGACTTGCGCACGTAAGACTTTGACCCAGTGATGGAAAACTGTTTCAGTCAGTTCAACTGTAGTATCAACAGCTAAATCAGTTTCAATATAAAAACGGGGCATTCAGTCTTACTCGCAAATAGATGATTTAATTTTGAATTATGCTAAACCAAGATCCAGCACAAGCTGACGGTTTGGTTCAGTGTGGTTCATGGTGTAGAAGTGCAGACTTGGCGCACCACCTGCAATCAGGCGTTCACAGAGCTTCACCACAACTTCATGACCAAAGGCTTTGATACTTGCAGAATCATCACCATAAGTTGCCAGCTGCTTACGAATCCAGCGTGGAATCTCCGCACCAGTACCATCAGCAAAGCGAATCAGGTTGCTTGCATTGGTAATCGGCATAATCCCTGGTGCAACTGGAATATCAATGCCTTCTTTTTGAATGCGGTCTACAAAGTAGAAATACGCATCTGGATTGAAGAAGAATTGAGTTAGTGCTGCATTTGCACCTGCACGGGCTTTATCACAAAAACGTTGAATGTCTAAGTCAAAGCTGTCGGCTTGTGGATGCATTTCAGGATATGCAGCAACTTCGATATGGAAATGATCACCTGAATGTTCACGAATGAAGCGAACCAGATCAGTGGCATAAGGCAGTTCACCCAAGCCAACCTGACCAGAAGGTAAATCACCACGAAGCGCGACAATACGGTCAATGCCTTGTGATTTATACAAATCCAGCAATTCAGCAATACGTTGTTTGCTGTCACCAATACAAGACAGGTGAGGGGCAACTGGTGTACCTTTGCCGTTGAAATCGTCCAGTGTAGACAAGGTGCGTTCACGGGTAGAGCCCCCCGCACCATAAGTTACAGAGAAAAATTCAGGATTCAGTAACTGAAGTTCTTGATGTACAACTTTAAGCTTTTCCGCACCTGCATCGGTTTTGGTCGGGAAAAACTCAAAAGAAATCGGGACACGTTTGGTCATGGTTAAATCCTTTTTTATAAGTATTTAAGTTATTTACTCATTTGGAAAATTGGGAATTAATAAATCAAATGAAGCGTTGAATTCTTATTTAAAAATCTCCCCTAACCCCTCTTTGTAAAGAGGGGAAAGTCGTGAATTTTATTGAAACTAGATTCACGGCTCCTCCCTTTTTAAAGGGAGGTTGGGAGGGATTATTTAAAAGCAACACATTCAAATGTTTAATAATTCATCATCTTATTTCAAGTATGAGTGAATGATTAAAACTTAGTACTTATAAGACTCAGACTTAAATGGACCTTCAACAGTTACACCTAAGTAATCTGCCTGTACTTGAGTCAATTGAGTCAAGACACCACCGAAACCTACAACCATTGCCGCAGCAACTTCTTCATCTAATTTCTTAGGAATAAGTTCTACACGGATCGCAGCTTGTTTTTGATCTTCAGGAAGATCAGCAAATTTCTCAGCAAATAAATGCATTTGACCCAAAACCTGGTTGGCAAATGAACCATCCATAATACGTGAAGGGTGACCAGTCGCATTACCAAGGTTCACTAAACGACCTTCAGATAAAAGGATTAAGTAATCGTTTTCATTTTCTGTACGATACACTTGGTGTACTTGTGGCTTAACTTCAACCCACTTGTAACCACGTAAGTAGTTCGTGTCGATTTCAGTATCAAAGTGACCGATGTTACAAACCACTGCACCTGCTTTTAATGAATCAAGCATTGCAGAATCACATACGTGATAGTTCCCCGTTGTTGTTACGATCAAATCAGTGTTTTGAAGAAGGTCAAGGTTGATGTCTTCTTTCTTGCCCGTTTGTACGCCATTTTTGTATGGAGAAACAACCTCATAACCGTCCATGCATGCTTGCATTGCACAGATTGGGTCGATTTCAGTTACACGTACAATCATGCCTTCCTGACGAAGTGATTGAGCAGAACCTTTACCTACGTCACCATAACCGATTACAAGCGCACGGCGACCAGATAGAAGCATATCTGTACCACGTTTGATCGCATCATTTAATGAATGGCGGCAACCGTATTTGTTGTCATTTTTAGACTTGGTTACAGAGTCGTTTACGTTGATTGCAGGTACTTTTAAAGTACCGTCACGGTGCATTTCATACAGACGTTGAACACCTGTAGTGGTTTCTTCTGTAATACCGTGAATTTTAGCAATCACTTGAGGATATTTTTCGTGAACAAGTGCAGTTAAGTCACCGCCATCATCCAAAATCATGTTGGCATCCCAAGGTGTGCCATTTACATTGATCTGTTGTTCTAAACACCAGTTGTATTCTTCTTCAGTTTCGCCTTTCCAAGCAAATACAGGAATACCCGCAGCAGCGATTGCAGCAGCAGCATGGTCTTGAGTAGAGAAGATGTTACAAGATGTCCAACGAACTTCTGCGCCTAATTCAACCAAAGTTTCGATTAAAACAGCTGTTTGGATTGTCATGTGGATACAACCCAAAATTTTAGCACCTGCAAGTGGTTTTGCAGCAGAATAGCGTTTACGAAGACCCATCAAAGCAGGCATTTCTGCTTCTGCAAGTTTGATTTCTTTACGACCGTAATCAGCAAGTGAAATGTCGGCAACTTTGTAATCTGTAAATGAAGCATTAACCGCGTTCATCACGATCTCCTTAAAATAGATAATTGATCATTATGTTCGCGGATGCCGTTGTTGGTTTAAATGAAGATTTAAACCGATGGTCGAGCCTAGCGATCTTACATTTATGTGCCTGTAAGAAAGTCGCAGCATCCCTCGACTGCGGTGTATTGTACTTGGAAAATGATTTGGTTCCAACGTGGTTTTGTTGTTTTATTCATCGACTTGTACTTCTACACCTAGTTTTTCAAGTCGAGAAGATAATCCTGTTGGTGTTCTTTGAAATAATATGCTTAATTCGGTTAAATTATAGCCTTCATCATATTTTTGGATAAGCAAATCGGTTTCATTCTCAGACCACTTATAATTGCTGCGGGCATATTTTTCACGTGTTTTAAGTACAATATTACTTTGGGATTCTGTACGACAAATCAGATCATTTTCATTAAAGTTAAGGGGAGTAATCGCTAAATTTTCATCGCCATTTACAATATGAAGATTACTTTCTATATGAGATTTGGAAATGGTTGTTAAAGATATATCGGGTTGAGCGATACCATCATAACGATAAGTTTCAAAGCGAATTCTTTTATTCAGAATCGCATGTTTAATCGCTTTTTCAACTTTGGTTAAAGATGATTTTCCAGTTTTAATTTCTAAAAAGATAATTTCAATGTCATCAATGCTGACTCCATCTTCATTGTCACGATATTTTTCGATGTTATGAAAGACAATAAAATCTATGGGCTTTCCTAAAAAAGTACAATCATGTGGTGTATATGGAAAGTTTTCTTGAAAAGGGCAGAATTTTTCACTGATTTGTCCTTTGATGGTATTCCGAGAAGCACTTAATGAGAGTTTGGTTGCATTCTTCTTTTCCTTTTCAAAGTCTACTTTTAATTCATGTATATTATTTGCATGTGACAAAATTAATTCATTGATTTGTTCTTGGTGTAAAATTTGTAGTTCATTGAGCTTCTTTTGCACTTGTGCATTTTTGTTATAAAAAAATAAAATGATTAAAACAAGGCTAAATATCAATAAAAAGCTAATTATAATTTCCATAATTTTCTATAATTTAAAATTCTCATCATAATAAAAAATTCATGAAAACTAAATTATA
>NZ_LQXQ01000011.1 GCF_003268395.1 Acinetobacter sp. CFCC 10889
TTTAGATAAAAAGAGCTTCTCTTATTCAATAGAAGCTCATAATCCACATTGATTTAACACTATATTATAGTAGTTGTCTTCTTGCATGTTTCAATGCAGTACGTAATCCTTCTTCTAGTGTTGGATGGTAAAAGGGTTTTTTAAGAATATCATCAATTGTTAACTCTTCACCGATCATCCAAGAGAGTAGATGTGCCATGTGTTCTGCGGATTCTACAAATAATTCAGCACCTAAAAGCTTTCTTGAATTTTTGTCTACATACACTTCTATCGCGCCTTTATTTTTACCTAAAACTAAAGCACGCCCCTGTTTTTCATAGGATACAAATCCTGTCACAAAATCGATATTTTGTGCTTTGAGTGTCTGATAATTTTGCCCGACACTCGCCATTTCAGGGGAGCTAAACATAATTCCAAGCGGGGTAAATGTTTTTATATTCCTGATTTTTGAAAGATTTAAGCAATTATGTACAGCCATTCTCCCTTCTTGTGCAGCTTCGTGTTGAATCGGGGTGTTGGTAAATGCATCACCAACCACAAAAATGGGTAACTCTTCAAGTTGTTTATATTCGGGATGAATTGGGAGTTTTTTCAGATCTTGATATTTTTTATCAATATTTTCAAGGGATAATGTACTCAGCAAAGACTGTCTTCCTGTTGCAACAAGCAGATAATCGGTTTCTAAAATTCTATTTTCATTTGCATATTGATAATGGATTTTTACACCATTTGGTGTTTTTTCAACTCGTTGAGGCAATGTTTCAAATAAAATATTAAGTTCTTGAGAAAGAACTTGTTGCGCCAAGACTTGTAATTGTGGGCTAGACAGTGAACCCACTTTTTTACTGCGTGCAAAAATGGTAGTTGCGACACCTAAACGTTGCATTGCTTGTGCTAATTCAATGGCAATAACACCACTGCCAATGACGGCGATAGATTGAGGAAGTTGTGCTAATTCAAAAATCTGATCTGAAGTAATAAGGCGTTCTTCAAGTTCCTGTTTCCATGCACGATCAAAACTTGGTGTTGAACCTACTGCAATAATAAAGCTTTTGGCTTGAAATAGTTGCTGATTGACTTCAATTGTACTGGCATTAATGAATTTGGCTTTGCCATTGATTTTATGTGTTGGATCCCAACGCTCTACATCTCTCAGCGTTGCTCTTGTAAAGCGATCTCGCAGTTGACGGACATGAGGCATGATTTGAGACGTATCTATTTTTATTTCGATGTTCAATGCAACTTCATTTGCATGTTGAATGTCATATAAACGATTGGCACTTGAAATCAGTACTTTACTTGGCATACAACCAATACGTGCACAGGTTGTATCCCAAGGTCCATCATTAATAATTAAAAGATTTTGTGTGTATTTAATCGCTTCTTTATAGGCAGCAATACCCGCTGTTCCTGCACCGATGATGATGAGATCTAACATTTGTGAATTCCTATCTGATAAAAAAGACATTTAAATGATCATTATCTATATATCATTATTTACACAAAACGTGAATTATGGTTACATAGGGCGGATTTTAATTACAAATTTACTAAAAACTAACCGTAGGGTTTTGGGGATACAAATGACAAATAATAAGGTTGGCTTAAAGTTATCAGCGATAACAATTTCTATTTTGTTAGCAAGCTGTGGTGGTGGTGGTAGCGATGGTTATTTTGATGGGGGAAGTACTGGAGGTGGTTCTACGACTACACCTACAACTCCAGTAGCTGCTAGTGCTGAATTACTATCAGTTGGTCAAAGCAAAAGCAATTTAAATGCAGGTACAACTGATTCAATGACTTTAACAATTCGAACATTGGATAAAAGTGGGGGGGTTGTTCCACAAGCAGGTGTAAAGCTTGAAATAGTCGATGCTCAAAATGCTGGTGCTAGTTTTAGTACTCCAACTTCAATGGTAAGTGATGAAAAAGGCATTGTAACAACAGATTTGGTGTTAGTTGGTGGCTCTAATCTTAACTTGAAGATGAATCGCACAATTACAGTTATTGTAACTTCAGGTAAGGTTAAACAAGAAATTGAAATACAAGTAAATGGAACAGTGGTTTCGATATCATCAGATTTGAATTTACTTGAAGAAGGTCAAACAGCAAAGGTTACTGTTAAAGCGGTAGATTCGTCAGGGAAAGCTTTAAATGGTGCAAAAGCATCTTTAGTAGATGCTCAAGGTAAGGAAATATTTGCACCAATTATAACGGATATTACTGGAAGTGCTATATTTAGTATTCCTTATGCTCAAATTAGTAATACTGCGAATAAGAAACTTGAGCTTGTAGGTAAAATTACAATAGATGGGCAAAATCAAGGAGTGTCTAATCTACTTTCTGCAGGCGGTATAACTTTGGTTGCTAATGTTGCAAATAATGTTTTACAAATACTATCTAACTCTACTCCTGTGGGTGTTGGTGAAAGTAAGGTTATTAAAGTTAAAGTGAATGCTGCAACTCAAGAGGCTTTAGTTGGTAAAAAAGTAAATTTTGAAACAACAAATGGTACTGTAACACCTACAGCAATTATTACAAATATTCGACAAGAAAATGGAAAATGGGTAGGAGAAGCCTCTGCTACCTTAGTTGGTAAAATTGCTGCAATAGCAACTATATCAGCCCAATTTGGTAATGATATTCTTTATATCGGGCAACAAATTAGTGCTGGTGCTCCTGAAACTGTAAGTATTCAATCCGAAGCAAGTGTTTTAGCTCCTGGTGCAAGTACAAAAGTAATAGCACTTGTTAAAGATAAAAATGGAACTCCTATTCCTAATACGAAAGTTAATTTTAAGGTATTGAAAGATACCTCTTCAAATGGTCGTATTTCACAACCTTATGCAATAACAGATTCATCTGGACGAGCAACTGTTATTTATACAGCAGGTTCTGCACAAACGCTTGGTGGTGGTGTTGAAATTCAGGCAATAGCGAGCAATGCATCTGCTCCTTTACCAGTTTATTCTAAAAACTTACTCTTAACAGTTTCTACTCAATCAGCATTTATTACAATTGGTCAAAACCATAACATTTTAAAAGTTACTGGGGATAATACAAATTATTATAAAGAATTTTCAGCGTCTGTAGTTGATAGTGCAGGAAATCCGATTGCTAACCAGAAAATTAGTATTTCACTTGATTTGGATCGCTTCTATAAAGGTCAATTTAATTGGGTAAGAGATTTTAGTTATGGTGCAGATGGTAGTGGAGTGTGGGGTTGGTATAGTACGTTAGGTTGGTCTCGTAGTTACACAATTTATGAAAATAAAGAGCCAAAACGTATAACGACTTTTATTGAGTGCCCAAGTAGTGAGTTCCCAAATCCAATTTCTATTTTAGCAGCAGATAATTCTATTTTAGGAACAACTGGAAGTTTTGTGACAGATGCTCAAGGACAGTTCTCATTTAAAGTCCGTTATGGTCGTAATTATTCAAATTGGCTGAGAGTAAATTTAACAGCATCAACAGTAGTTTCAACTAAAGATAATAAAACAGCACTATCATTCATGCCGCCAGTAGCAGATGATGATGTTGATAATCAAGATGGTAAATGGCGTCCAGATCAAGAAAGTCCATATGGTACAGATATTAGTACTTGTTCTAATTATAAATAAGTTTAAAAAAAACAGCGCTTCGGCGCTGTTTTTTTATTCAAACTAAATGGAAGTACCCATACTTACACCGACAGTTGGTTTAACATTCATCGAACTACATGCTGCTAGGCTTAAACAACACAATATAACTAAGAAAAATTTATTCATAATTTCCAATCCTAAAACAATGCGAAACTAAAGATATTAAAATAATCATAGAGTGTTTCAAGGAGTGCGTCTGTTGTAAATCGTTATTTTTATTGTGAATTTAAGGAGAGATATGAAGTATTATTGATGTGAAAAAATAAATATAGAAAAAATTGACCTATAAACTTTCTTGTATTTTTTAGATAAATTACACAATGTATTTATAGATCAAATCTTTAACCACAGTACAAATTAGTCGTCCAAAAGATCCATTTGTTTTGCGAGTTGGTAGAGATTATTTGAGCGATTACCTGTACGGCAGAACATCAAAACAGGTTTTGGAAGTTCATTAAAGTGATTGGCAAAAGTACGCACATCGACTTCAGAAATTTGACCTGCGACAACTGGTTGATAAACATAGTCTATGCCAGCAGTGCGCGCAGCTTCTTCAATTTGTGCACTTGTTGGTTGCTCAGCCCCACCTTCCATATCAGGACGGTTATTAATGACAGACTTAAAACCTTTCTCAACCACTTGAGAAATATGTTCAGGACCAATTTGACCTGCAAATCCTACATTTTCACTCATAATGTCATTCCTAAATATTGTAAAAAACTATGCTATTATCATAGCATTAAGCTTTGCATTACAATTCAATGCTGAAGCAGATTTATAAGATAAAACCAACAAAAGATAACGAAATGGAGTGCCTATGTACGCTTATACAGTCGAACCACTGTATGTGCCAAGCGGTCAGGAGGTGATTGCTGCTGATTTTTATAAACCTAAAAATATAAAAAAACCAGCTGTAATTGTGATGGCGCATGGATTTGCAGCCTTAAGACAATTCCGATTGATTGAATATGCCAAACGCTTTGCTCAAGCAGGCTATGCGGTAGTGTTATTTGATTATCGTTATTGGGGTGGGAGCACAGGAAATCCACGTGAGCAAATTACTTTGACTGATCAATTAGAAGATTGGAAAACAGTGATTAGCTATGTCAGTGGTAAAAAATGTATTAACCACAAAAAAATTATACTATGGGGAACGTCTTTAAGTGGTGGTTATGTTTTAACACTTGCTTCTGAAGTTAAAAATATTCAAGCAGTGATAGTGCAAATTCCTTTCGTGGATGGCGCT
Organism: Acinetobacter sp. CFCC 10889; assembly: GCF_003268395.1. Lineage (GTDB taxonomy): Bacteria > Pseudomonadota > Gammaproteobacteria > Pseudomonadales > Moraxellaceae > Acinetobacter. The sequence goes on from NZ_LQXQ01000011.1 coordinate 4,888, forward strand.
GAAACTGCCAAATTGTACCCAATCCACTATCTACCTAAAGCCTTGAAACTTTCTAGCCAAGACTATATGAGTTCAAAAATAGGCATGCAACCCAAGACATTGCCTGTGGTACACCCTTTTAGCTTATGTTTTATTCCAACCAAAGAAAGTTATAACGGTTATATGTCGATAGTGAATCCTGATTACTATTGGAGTGGTGAAGTTCCTGCACGGGTGTTTTTTAATCTCATTCGTTATCGTCCAATTCAAACGGTGAGAAGTATTAACATTCCTGTGTTGTTTATTGCTGCAAAAAAAGACAATGTTGTTCCGATCGAGTCAAGTCGTGAAACAGCAACCAATATCGCACCATTTGTACAATATTATGAATGGAACATGTCACATTATGATATTTATCATGGGAAATGGTTGGAAAAAGCAATTTTGACCCAATTAGAGTTCTTACATCAACATATTGGAGTGAGCTAGATGATCATTATATGTCCGTCATGTGGTGCTAAAAATCGAATCCCAGATGACAAATTGAATGCACAGCCAACATGTGGAAAATGTCATGAAAATTTGATTCCATTGGCACCAATTGAGCTCAATGAACAAAATTTTGGTAGTTTTATCAGCAATAGTGATTTACCTATATTAATTGATCTTTGGGCGGACTGGTGTGGTCCTTGTAAAATGATGGCACCGCATTTTGCTGAAGTGGCGAGTCATAATCCGCATGTCGTTTTTGGCAAAATTGATACTGAAGCAAACCCTCGTCTAAGCAGTGCATTTAATGTTCGTAGTATTCCTACACTGGTTTTAATGAATAAAACCACAGAAATTGCTAGAATAAGTGGTGCTTTACGTTCTAGCCAGTTACAAGATTGGTTAGATGAGCAGTTAAAATCTTTTTCCGTTAATTGACCAATTTGGAGTTCATGTGTCAGATTCTCATGTAAAACCTGAAGGTACGCTTTCCCTTCAAACCATCGCAATGCCTGCGGATACCAACTGGAGTGGTGATGTCTTTGGTGGATGGATTGTTTCACAAATGGATTTGGCAGGTGCAATTCACGCAGAACGTTTTAGTAAGGGACGTTGTGCAACGATCTCGATTAATCAGATGACATTCTTAGTCCCTGTGAAAGTGGGTGATGTAATTAGTTGTTATACAAAGATATTGAAAGTGGGAAATACCTCGATTCAAATGCAAATCGAAGTGTGGGATAGCCATGACAGTTCTCGTTCGCCTAAACGCGTAACAGAGGGTGTATTTACCTTTGTTGCAGTCGATGTCGCGGGGAACAAGCGTCAAATTCCTGAAGATGTGAAAGTGAAATATGCGGCATCACAAAGTGTTTAACTTTGCTTAAATCGTAAAATAAAAATCCCAACAGCGCTTGGGATTTTTTATTTTTAAATGTTGAAAATAATCATTTAAAACATAGTATTCGTATTGGCACTTGGTTCAGGAATCTCTTGTTGTACATCCCAATGCTCCACAATTTTACCATTTTCAACTCTAAAAATATCGACAATGGCTTCACCACGATCTTGGGCATTTTGACTTGAGTGCACATGTAAAACCACCAAATCACCTTCAGCAATTGCACGTTTGATGACATTTTTTGCTTGCGGATTTTCTTTAAAATAGCCTGTAAAATAGTTCACAAAAGGTGCTTTGCCATCAGGGACATGTGGATTATGCTGGATATATTGGTTGCCAATATAACGGTCTGAATATTCTTGCACTTGGTGCTTGATAAAAACACCCTCATAGAAATCTGTGACGATTTTTTTATTTTTTTCTGCAATGTTTATGTTTGTTGTAATTGTATTTGCGGTTGTAGATTGAGAATTTTGAATTGGACTTTGGCTACACGCAGTCACGAATAATGGTAGTAAAATAACACTAGAAATGAGTGTCTTTTTTAAAAGAGATTTTAACATGATGTTCTCAAGATGATTGTTTTAGAAACATCATCTTGAGTGTTTATATTAAGAATTTACAGTGTGTTATCGTCACTGAATTTGAGGAATTTAGTAAAATCTAAGCTTACCTAAAAGTAAGTTTTATTTACATTTTTTGATTTTTCATTTATTAGATTTTAACTGAGACTTTGCAACCCATGCCCATAACATTTCACAAATAATCGGCTCTTGTCCAGATTCATCTGTAACAGTCACAGCCACTACAGTTTCGCCTTTTCCTGTGTCTTGCATCAGTTTGCGCTGTTCTTCAGTCAACGTTGCAATCGCAGTTAACCCGCCTTTGGATGGACGTTTAAATTGAATATTCATGTGTTTAATGAGTACGATACATGAATCAGGAATGTTCATACCTGTCACAAAACCTGTTGCAGTTTCCGCAACTAATGCCATCGCACAGGCATGCGCTTGCCCGATATGGTTTTGCATATTTTTGTTATTTTCAAGTTTAACTTCGACACGTGATGGGGTGATATCGATATAACGTAGTTTTGCCGTTCCCACCATCGGGACGACTCGACCAAACGCTTTGCTTAATACGGTACTACGAATACCAGAAGGTAATTTAGACGTTGCTTTGACGATTTTTGCTAAACGGTTGGTCTGAGTCATATGAATCCCGATGTGAAAGACCTTAGTCTTTAAAATTGTTAAATTGGAGTGGGACACCAAACTGTTGTTCTTTTAAAAAAGCCATGACTTGTTGCAAAGTATCGCGCTTTTTATCAGTTACACGAATTTTGTCACCTTGAATAGATGATTGCACTTTGACACCACTTTCTTTAATGGCTTTATTAATTTTTTTTGCAGTATCAGAGTCAAGACCATCTTTAAGTTTGATGACTTGGATCACATTTTTACCTGAAGCAGTCATTTTTTGTGGATCAAGTGCTTGGATGTCAATTTTGCGTTTAAAGAAATGATTTTCAAGCATGCTATAAACTTGTTCACACTGGAAATCACTTTCAGTGGAAATTTTAATTTCCTTATTTTTTTCATTAATTTCAATCGAAACATCTTGACCACGGAAGTCAAAGCGAGTCGCAATCTCTTTTTGGGTGTTCTGAACAGCGTGATTTACTTCAAAAATCTCTAATTCTGAAACAATATCGAAAGATGGCATGGTTTAGACCTTTACAAAGGGAAAGAATATCTGAGATGCTAGGGATGTTTTCTTCATTTGCCAAGTGTTGTTTACATCAAAGGAGTGCGCAATGATCCGTAAACAAGAAATTACAACATTTGAGTTCCCAGAAAATGCAGTGATCTGGGATGTTCGTGACGCTAAAGCCTTTGCAGAAGGGCATGTTAAAGGTGCTGTAAATCAGCCCATTGACAGTTTATCAGCGGACAGCTTAACTCAAGTGGATTCGGATCAGTCCATTTACATTTTATGTGGTGGCGGTAGTAAAGCACCTCGTGCAGCAGAAAAATTGGAGGGCTTGGATAGTTCTCGTGATTATGTTGTGCTTATGGGGGGTACACGTGCAGCACGTGACGCAGGCTTGCCTTTAGAGCAAGAAGCATAAAGAAAAGCGCCGTAAGGCGCTTTTTTTGGCATTGGGAAAAGGTTTTTTGAATAAAATGCGCATTTAGAAAAATATAAAACTAAAGTTATGGTGCTTGATAGTAGGGTTTACGAACTCGAACCTTTTTTCGACCACGAGCAGAGCTAAGCGTATTCAATAAGTTTTCTGAGATCGGACAAGCCTCATTTAAAACCAATGCTGCCAAGATTTCACTACACAGTGGTGCAAATAAAAAGCCTTTCGAGCCTAAACCCGCAAAGGTATACATTTCTAAATCATCCACACCTTTGCCGAGTACAGGAAAATAATCCAGTGTTTGTGCACGGACAGAGGCACGACCGTGCCAATTGTCGATTTTAGGCAATGATTTTGCATAGTCAGGGAAAGCAGTGTGGATAAGTTCATAGTTATGCACATGATCGGCATATTCAACTGCTGTATCATCTCGTTCAGGGTGAAATGATGCGCCTAAAATCAAATGCTCAGCATCGAGTTGCATACAATAACCACCAAAACTATAAGCTTGTTTGGGATTTAATTGTAATCCAGTATTTTTCAGCCAGCTCACTTGTCCTCGAATCGCTCTTAAACGGGGATAATGAGAAAAGAAGCGCTGACTTTCACGTGCACAGCACACGACAACATGATCAAATGCTCCTAAGATATTTTGATCAGTATCTAAAAGTTGAACTTGTGCATTGTCCAATTTTTGACAGTGTTCAATTTGTGCGATTTTAAAATCAATCAAATCATGCGCAAGGATTTGATCACACAATTGCTGTGGTGAAATTGCTCCTGCATGTTTTAGTTGTACACTGGAATAGTTTGTTTTCAGGTCTAATTGTTCAGCAGAAAAGTGCTGTAAAACATCAGGAGAATATTCTGTGACTAGATCCAAAGCTTCTTGCGGATTTTTTTGAATCAGCTGTTGTACTGAAATCGCACGAAAAGCTTTAAATTGAGGATAATAATGCTGTGCAAATTGCCATGACAAAGTCATCAGATGGTCTGCACTTTGCGCAATCGGGCTGAGTTTAGGATTCAGGAGCGCAAGGGGATTACCCGAAGCACCTGACAATGGCGCTGATTGGTCGTAAATGCTCACTTGATGTCCACGTTGAGCAAATGCCCATGCAGAGCTTAAACCCGCAATTCCTGCGCCTATGATCGCGATATGGCGTTGTTTAAATTGTAAACTAGATGCGTGTTCAATTTCTTGGGGTGTTGAATTTTGGTTTTCACTCGCTTCATGCGGATTTTCAGCCGTGAATTTTTCTACTTGCACCTCTGGTTTAAGCCAAATCGCTTTCAACATTTCCCGTTTATGTCCAAAACCTTTTGGACGTGAAATAGAAATTCCATGTTGTTTTAAACCACGTTTAAGCACGCCCGCAACACTAAATGAGGCAAATGTTGTTTCAAGATCAGATAGACGAACAATATGATTTAACACATTTTCTTGCCACATATCAGGATTGCAAGAGGGCGCAAAACCATCTAAAAACCATGCATTGACAGGTGCAGTTTTTGGAATAATCGGAAAAATGTCTTGTGCGTCACCGAGCCATAAATCAATCGAGAAGCGTTCATTTGGAAAATTTAGACGATGACAACCTGCAATGGGCAAAGGATATTGCTGAATCAGTTGATCTGCTAAGGGTTTGAGTTCATCCCAAACATTTAAAGCTCGAATCAAATCTGCTTTAGATAAGGGAAATTTTTCGACACTGATGGCATGTAAATGGCTGTGATTATTCGGGCGTACTTGTTGCCAAAGTTGCCATAAGGCTAAAATATTTAAACCCGTGCCGAAACCTGTTTCAGCCACTGTAAAGTATTCAAAAGCCTGTAAATCCGCTAAACGAGTCGAAAGATCATTACCATTTAAAAATACATGGCGAGTTTCAAGCAGTCCATTGTCTTTGGAAAAATAGACATCGCCAAATTGTTTAGAAATCGGAATGTCAATTCCATCAACGCATTGCCAATCCAAGTCAGCAGTTTGAATGGTATTTGGCAATGTGATGTACCTTTTGAAGTTTTAAATAGAAAGCTTAAATTAGAGCGGAGAAGTCAGTGGTTTACCACTGACGACGACGTTTCGTATAGATATAACTTGCGATCAAGAAGCCTAACAATACACCAACAGCAATGGTTGCTGCGCCGTATAAAAACATTTGCGCACTTTGTTCGCTTTGTAAAACTTGAACTTGTACACCAAGATTATCATTTTTTAATTGTAATTCTTGATTCTGTGATAATGCTTCTAAATTGGCTTTTTCAAGTTGCTGTAAGCGCGTGGCTTGGTCTTTGACCAAGGCTTTAACTTTGGCATCTTGTGAGGCTTTCTCTTTAATAATCTGTTCTGCGGTTAAAGGCTTATTTTCCTGTGATTGCGCTTGATTTTGTACAATCGCATTTGCACCTGCAACCGCTGGTAAAATAGAGGGTTTTGGAGGTGGCGTTGCCGCAGCAACTTGTGCAGGATTATTTGTTGGTGTTGTAGCTGTTGGTTCTGCGGATACGACAGAGGAACAGAGTAAAGAAAAACCCAATAAACTTTGGACAACAACACGCATTGGCTTATCCTTTTGGTAGAGCTTTGTTAAATGGTTTCACATCAACGTGGCTATACACACCTTCTTTGACAAAAGGTTCATCTTTCAACCATTCATCTAAGGCTTCACGACTTTCAAAATCTAAAATCATGGTGCTACCATAAAAACCTGCTTGTGGATTTTCACGATCCTTAGGCATTGCACCTGCTACAATCACACGACCTTCGGCATCTAATTTTTCTAAACGTGCTAAATGTTGAGGACGAACAGCAAGACGTTTTTCAACTGTACCGTCTTGGTCGGTACAGGTAATCACAAATAAAGGCATGGAAAAGACCTGATTTACTCTGAAGATTTAAAATGTTTTCGCAAGCAAAATAGTATAACAGCAAGGTAGCTCAAGGATACGATAATATCGCCAAAAGCGGTAAATTCGCCCCAATATTTGCCATCCATATACAAGAAACCAAAAAAGTAATGTAAGCCTGCTAATAAGAAAAATTGACCACACCATGCCCAGTTCAAACGCATCCAACCTTGGCGAGTCAGTTCAAGCATCGAACCTAACATTTTTTGAATAATCGGTAAACGTTCTTTATTGAAGAAAGGTGTGACTAAAAAGCCAATGCCAATGCCTAAATTTAAGATAACTGCTTTGAGTTTGATATAAGTGACATCACTAAAAGCAAGGGTAATTCCCCCAAAAATCACTGACATAATGACAATAAACCATTGCATTTTTTCGAGTCTGAATTTTTGTGCAAAGAATAAACAACCATAAACCACTAAGGTTGAAATTAATAAAGCACAAGTCGCCACTAAAATATGGTTTTGGTCAACATTGCCTGTACTTCCCACCAATTCTAAGAGTGGGTGATGGCTATCTTTAGGATCTGTCGTTTTATAAAAATAAAAGAAGATAATAATTGGTAAATAATCAAATAGCGCTTTCATGCTACAGTAGAGTCATCAAATTTTGGTGACTTAGCATAATACAAACAATGATTGGTGTCGATTTACATACGCATAGTAATATTTCAGATGGCACACTTACGCCTGAAGAATTGCTTGAAGCAGCACATGCATTGGGAATAAAGACCTTTGCACTTACTGACCACGATACGATGGATGGCGTGGCACGTGCGAGAACTTGTGCTGAAAATCTAGGGATGCAATTGATTTCAGGTGTGGAAATATCCAGTCAATGGTCACGTCCTGCAACAAAAAAAAGCTATGGTGTGCATATTGTCGCTTTAAATATGCAAAATCCTGAGCCACTTGAGAGAGTTCTCGCTGAACAGAAACGTATACGGGCAGAACGTTCAGAAAAAATTTGTCAATTACTGTTGCCTTTGATTGGGCAAGATATTTATCCTGATGTTTTGTTGATGGTAGATGGTGAGGCAGATCGGGTGACACGAACTCATATCGCTAAAACATTGGTGGAAAAGGGCATCGTCAGTCGTGCACAACAAGCTTTTGACAAATATATTAAGGAAGGCAAAAAAGCCTATGTGAAGTTTGATGGTTTAGGTTTAGAAGAAACCATCAAAGTTATTCATGATAGCCAAGGCTTTGCTGTTTTGGCACATCCAACACGTTATGATTTATCAGCCACTAATATTCGTTATTTGATTGAAATTTTTGCTCAGTTTGGTGGTGATGCTGTAGAACTTCCGCCTGCGATAGAAACGTTATCGACCCGACAAATGGTCGATCGCATGATTGAGCAGTTTGATTTAAAAGTATCCGTGGGCAGTGATTTTCATGGTAGCCACATGCCTTGGATTAAACTGGGCAATATTCCTCGTGTTCACGATGGGCAAGTGGGCATTTGGGAGTATTTTAGATAATTGAGTGTTAATTTTAGGGTAAAGCGTAAATTAATGATGTGATGCATAGATAACTTGATCAAATTCTAGATTGATATTTATTGTTGTTGTGCTTTGAAATAATGAATGTTTTAACTTTAATGCTTGTAAATAAGTCATGTATTGATGGGGTAATTGTTTTAAATGAAGTGGTGTTTTAGGAATACATACTAATTCATATCTATTTTTATCCGTCCAATCATAAACAAAAAATCCACGTTCAGCGATTGCGATAAACTCATTGGGATAGGGAACAGAAGTTGTTAAATGGGCTAAGCTGGAAATGGGAAATTGTAAAATTTTTTCCTCAAGTTCTATAAAGTTTATTATTGTGGATTGAATGGCATTTAAAGAAATTTCGCCTTCACCCGCAGTGATAAATGCTCCAAGCATTCCTGTTTGATCTACTGCAATCCACACGCAATCGATTCCACTTGGATACATTCTTTTTCCTAAATTGACGATTTGAATAATATTTAAAAAATCACAACAAATTATGATCCTGTGCCTGAATCGGTGGCGGTGTAGGTTTACCTAAAGTCCCTAATAACTCGATTTCAATGGTACGTACCATCGCATCCAAAGGTAAGTCATTACTTTGTGTACCAAAAGGTTCTTCGATTTCACTACTTAAAGCATCCAAACCTAAAAAAGTATAGGCTAAAATCCCAACTAAAAGCGGTGTTGCTAAACCCAATAATGAGCCTAAACTGAATGGCAACATAAAACAGAAAAAATACACAGTACGATTGAGCAAAACAGAATATGCAAAGGGTAAAGGTGTAGTGGCGATCCGATCACAACCTGTTTGCACAAGACTTAGCTCATTGACATGTTCATTCAATTGCGCATAAATAATATCGGAAATTTCACCTTCTTTCAGGGCTTGCATCAGCTCCCATTGGATCAAGCTCAAGGTGTATTGAGGGGCATTGGCTTGCTGATAGAGTTGTTTGAGTGCTTGTTGGCTCATGCCACTAGTTTCAACCAAAGCATCAGGACTGGCAGTTTGATGACGGAGGCGGTCTCGTAAAACATTTGCAAATACAATAACATGTTGGATGATTCTTTCACGTCGACCTTGTGGAAACATACGACAGTCACGGTCAAAATGTCGAGCATTAGCGATCAACATGCCCCAGAGTTTACGTGCTTCCCACCAACGGTCATAACAGGCAGTATTCTTAAAACCTAAAAAAATCGAAAGTACTACACCGATTAGCGTAAAACCTACCAATGGTAATTCAGGAAAACGATATAAACCTGTGTATTCGATGCCACCGACAATGGCAGAGATCAGCATGACAAAGCCTAATGGTGGTAAAACTTTGGGTAAAATCGTGCCACGCCATGAAAAAAGTAGTTTAAAAGTGTCGTTTTGTTCCCGAACAATCATGTAAGTCGAATCTGTTATTTTTGTATGATCTTCCTCACATTAAACACTCTTGTCAATATGATTTGGTACAAAATCCGTAGTGATGATTTGTTGATGTTCAGCAAATGAATAATTTTGTGTAGCTGCCACAATAATATGATCAAGCAGTTGTATTTCAACAAGCTGACAGGCTTTTAAAATCTCCTGTGTAAGCAGATGATCTGCATCGGAAGGTTGTGCCAGACCCTTGGGATGATTATGGGTGATGACAATAAAACTCGCTTGTTTTTGTATGACATAACGCAGCAATTGATTGATGGAAATGTTGCAATAATTGGTTGAACCATAAAATAGTTTTTTGAAGCTGAGTTTACGTAACTGACTGTCTAAACACAGTACTGCAAATACTTCCTGCTGTTCTCCAATCAACTCATAACGTAAATAGTCCTGAATCAGATCAGAGCGGCTTAAATCCATCCCTTGATAAAGTTGTTGTTTGAGATAACGCCGACCAAGCTCTTTGACTGCCATGAGTTGGCTATATTTGGTTTCTGCAATGCCGTGAAATTGGCTGAGATCCTCAAGGCTTGCATCAAATACTGCATTTAAATGCCCAAAATGCTGAATCAGTATCCGTGCCAATTCGACAGCCGAATGCTGTTTTGAACCTGAACGCAGAAATATCGCCAAAAGTTCAGCATCGGATAAGCTTTCTGCACCTTGATTCAGTAAACGTTCCCGTGGACGTTCTTGTTCAGGCCATTGCTTTATCGAAGCGGGTTTATGGGCATTGTTCATTATTATTCCTTGTTATTTACTGTTTTGTTATTGGCTGTTTTAATTTATTTTACTTTTCAATTTTCCCATGTGAATGTCTTGGGATCTGTAATATTTAATGATATTGTGAGCGCCACTGCAACAGAAAGGTGACCTGATCGTGAGTTTCGATCTTAGTGTGTTTTCCAATAAAAATATTATTCTCGCTGTCACAGGCGGAATTGCTGCATATAAAAGTGCAATTCTCGTCCGCCGTTTAAAGGATTACGGTTTTAATGTGCGTGTGGTGATGACCCATGGTGCGCAAGCTTTTATTACCCCTTTAACCTTTCAGGCGTTGTCGGGCAATCCAGTCCATACTGAATTGTTAAACCCAGAAGCTGAAGCGGGAATGGGGCATATTGAGTTGGCTCGTTGGGCGGATTTGCTCCTTGTAGCACCTGCAAGTTGTGACACCATTGCCAAGTTTGCCGCAGGTTTGGCAGATGACTTGCTCAGTACGTTGTATTTGGCGACCAAAGCACCCGTTTGGGTTGCACCAGCCATGAATCAGCAAATGTGGGCTGCCAAGCCAACTCAGCGCAATTTAAATACCTTGGTTGAAGATGGCGTGCATGTGATCATGCCTGATGCAGGCTCGCAAGCGTGTGGTGATGTGGGCTTGGGGCGTATGCCTGAGCCTGAAGATTTAGCGGATCAAGTCAAAGATTATTTCCATCAAGCTCAGCGTGCGCTTGCTGAAAAATTTGGTTTATTGGCAGGTAAACGTGTCACCATTACCGCAGGTCCGACCCGTGAAGCCATTGATCCTGTACGTTATATTTCCAATCACAGTACAGGGAAAATGGGTTTTGCGATTGCAGCAGCCTGCTATACAGCAGGGGCAAAAGTGACATTATTGGCAGGTCCTGTCAGTTTGGATACCCCAAATGGTGTGAAACGTATCAATGTCTCATCAGCCATCAAAATGTTGGATGAAAGCCTGCATCAGCTTGAAGAAGGTTGTGATATTTTCATTGCGACAGCTGCGGTAGCGGATTATCGTGTTGCGGAAGTGGCTGAACATAAGATCAAAAAAGCAGGCGATGAGTTGCATGTATCTCTGATTAAAAATCCTGATATTGTGGCAACCATTGCACAACAGGAAAAACGTCCATTTATGGTGGGTTTTGCCGCAGAAACCCGTAATGTTGAAGAATATGCAGCAGGAAAATTGGTTGCGAAAAAGCTCGATATGATTGCCTGTAATGATGTTTCCCGTGCTGATATTGGTTTTGCTTCGGATCTTAATGCCATGACAGTATTTTTTGCAGACCAATACCAATTGGAAAAGCGTGATCTTGAAAAAGCCTCGAAACAGGAAATCGCACAGCAGTTGGTAGAAGCCATTCACGATGCACTACATCATGAAATAGATCCTGTTTAACTGACGTTTAAACAGCAAAATGCAACGATTTCGTTGCATTTTTTATGGTATAAAAATCTCAGCACAGTGTAAATTTGGCATTCAAGTCAATCGGAATGACATAAACTTTGTTTACAATCCAATCAGTTTAATCAGCCACAGTTTTTCAAAGGATATAACAATGATCAAAAAAACTTTAGCCACGTTAATGCTTGTTTCAGTATGCAGTTTCAGCACGATCAGTTTCGCAGGTGGTGCACTTGAAGGGCACATGGAAATCCTTGCTAAAAACTTCAAAACTTTCAATAAAACCACAAATCAAAATGATGCCATCAAAGCTTTGGACAATATGCGTGCTGCCGCAGTAGAAGCGCAAAAAATAAAACTGAAAGGGCAACAGGATGCTAAAGCCCCAACATCAACACAGTTATATGATCAATTGATTGCTGAAATTGATCAAACCAAAGCACTTGCACAGGTAGGTAAGTTGGCGCAAGCCAAAGAAGAAGCTAAGAAAATTGCTGCGATTCGAGATCAAGGGCATAAATTGTATCGTTAAGTCTATGAAGATTGATCAAACCGCATTGAGATGCGGTTTTTTTATGTCATGAAAATATGCAAAACTGCGCATGATTCGGATATTTTCGCCTTGCTATTCCTGATAACTTAAAATCAGAAAAGAGGGAAAATATGATGCAAGCACAGATTCAGTTTGAACGTATTCGTAAAGCCATTGAATATATCCAATGTAATTTTAAAGATCAGCCAAATTTGGATGAGGTTGCGGCATATTTGCATTTAAGTCCTGCTCATTTTCAGCGTTTATTTACTGAATGGGCGGGAATCAGTCCTAAGAAATTTTTGCAATATATCAGTTTGACACATGCCAAAAATATCTTGAAGCAAGAGCGAAGTGTCTTTGATGCGACCTTTGAAACAGGATTATCCAGTATCAGTCGCCTGCATGAATTGTTTGTGCAAATCGAAGGTATGACCCCTGCTGAATATAAAAATGGCGGAGAACATTTGAGCATTCATTATCAGTTTGTGGATACGCCATTTGGTCAAGTGTTAATTGCTTCGACCAATAAAGGCATTTGTAAAATGTCTTTTGTTGACAACGACACAGAGGCTTTGAATGCGTTGGTTGCACAGTTTCCGAACGCCAATTTTGTGCAGCAATCAGATGAATTACAACAACATGCTTTGGCAATATTTTCATCCAAGACCATAGATTTTCCTCAAATTAAACTACATTTAAAAGCGACAGATTTTCAGCTTAAAGTTTGGGAATGTCTGCTGAAAATTCCAATGGGGCAACTCTCAACTTATGGTGCACTTGCGGAAAATATTGGTCATCCAAAAGCCTCCCGTGCCGTTGGAACTGCAATTGGCAATAATCCTGTCGCATTTTTGATTCCATGTCATCGTGTGATTCAAGCCACAGGTGTATTGGGTGAATATCATTGGGGTAAAGCTCGAAAAACAGCAATAATCGGTTGGGAAGGAGCACAGTGTGATGCAAAGTACTGAAAGCAATCGTGTTCTTCATTCCAATATCTTGCCCTATGAGGGGTGTGTACATTATTTTGGACAGATTTTGACTGAAACTGAGGCAGATGCTTATTTTGAAAAGCTACTGCAAACCATCGCATGGCAACATGATCAAGCGATTATTTTTGGTAAAAAGCTGACAACCAAACGCAAAGTGGCATGGTATGGCGATCAGGCATTTGAATATACCTATTCGCATATTCATAAATATGCGCTGCCGTGGATAGCTGAATTACGTATTTTAAAAGCGTTGGTGGAAGCCGAAACGGGTGAAACATTCAATGCCTGTTTATTAAATCTTTATCATTCAGGGGAAGAGGGCATGGCGTGGCACAGTGATGGAGAAAAAGATTTAAAAAAGAATGGCGCAATTGCATCACTCAGTTTTGGTGCTGTACGTAAATTTGCATTTAAACATAAGCAAAGCAAAGAAAAAATCGACATTATTTTGCAAAATGGCAGTTTATTGTTGATGAAAGATACGACACAACGTCATTGGTGGCATCGTTTACCACCCACGAAAAAAGTTCATACAGCTCGGATTAATTTGACATTTAGAACAATTGTTGAGTCCTGAGACCTTGCCGAGTGTTAAGGCTTGCGAAGTAAATAGCCAATTCCACCGATGACGAACCCCATTAAACAGCCATAAAAAATAACAGAATAAGGCACAAGGGTAGATAAAAACAGTGTTTTACTGAGTGGGAAAAATGGATACATATCACTATGCATCAAAGCATCCAAGAAAATGTGACTAAAACTTCCGATAAATGCACTGAGCGCAGCAACTTTCCAAGAAATTTGCCATGCAGGATAATGAAAAAGCTTTAATACCCATTCACTGATCGGTTTGCCCAACAATGTTGCAAGACCACCAATCAGCAAAGCACCGATGAGATTGTGCGTGTAAAAATGTAAATATTGCCATCCGTAGATCATGCCAAGCAGGGGTTCAAGATCTATCAGCACCTGTGTGCCTGCAAAGATCAGAAAGCTGATTTTTCTATGTCCGATGGCTTTACAACTTGCGCCTAAGCCTAAATGTAATGGAGTAAATGGCATGGCAATGCTGCATGAAAATATTGATTTTAAAATGATAAGTTTTTATACACGATGAAATGTGAAGTCGGGGTGAAGTTTGGATGAAATCTAATAGACAAAACAAAAAAGACCGCATAAAGCGATCTTTTCAGTAGAGTCGTGGCTTAAATGCTTAAGCTTGACCTTCCGCAGCAGCGGCTTGAGCACGTTCCATATTCGCTTCAAACTCAGCATCAAAATTGATCGGAGTAAGTAGTAATTGTGGGAAGCTGCCTTTAGTCACAAGATCATTCACCGCTTCACGAAGGAATGGGAATAAAATGTTTGGGCAGTAAGCACCTAAAATGTATGGAAGACGATCTTCTTCAATACCATCAATCAGGAAAATACCTGCTTGCGTTGCATCTACGATAAATGCAGTTTCGCCAGCATTGTTCGCTTGAACAACAACTTTTAAAGACACTTCAAAGTGTGTTGGGTCAACTTTTTCAGCAGAAGAAGACAAGTTGATGTTGAGTTCAGGTTGCCATTCTTTAGTAAAAACTTGTGCCCCAGGGACTTCAAAAGATAAGTCTTTTGCGTATAAACGTTCTAAAGCAAGTTGTGGTTGAGATTGTTGTTCTTCACTCATTCTTTATATTCCTTAAATATTATGAAGTGATTAAGCGAGTAATTCGTCAAGTTTGCCAGCTTTTTCGAGTGCGTAAAGTTGGTCAAACCCGCCAATGAATTGATCTTTAATAAAAATTTGTGGCACTGTACGGTGTTTTGTACGTTGCATGAGTTCTACACGAACTTCAGGTGCTTCATTTGAAAGATTAACTTCTTTAAACTCAATACCTTTACGCTCAAGAAGTTGTTTTGCTCGAACGCAATATGGGCAAGAAACTGTAGAATATACAATTACATCAGCAGTCATTTTCAACTCCTTAAACTTATTTTGCTTTGATTAATGGTAAGCCTTGGGCTTTCCAGTTGCTAATACCACCATCTAAGCGGTAACTATCTGTATGACCGACTTGTTGCAATGCGCTGCCTGCAACTTGACCCATATTACAAATAAAGACCAATGGACGATCAGCAGTTTTTAACTCTTCCAAATGACTGGTAATTTTGCTGTAAGGGATATTGCGACTACCGCTGATATGACCTTCTTTAAAATCTTTGGCATCACGTAAGTCGATTAACATGGCATTTTTTGCTTTCACTAAAATACCGAGTGATTGAGGCGAGATTTTACGACCACTACGTTGACCTTCAAATACGAAGAACAAAATGATCAGAACCCCTAAAACACCAAATAAGAAGGGGTGATTCCCCATAAACTCAAACCAACGTTCCACAATTCACCTAATTACAATCAAAATTTGTGTCGAGTATAGCCTATATATATGGTGATCAAAATCACTGCTTCAAGGCTAGATTTAAAGAAAATTAATTTTTTTGTTGCGCCTCAGTAATTTCTTCAACTAAGCGCAAATAACTGTCTAAACGTCTAGGTAATATTTCACCTTCAGCAACTGCTTGTTTTAGCGCACATTGCTTTTCGTGCGTATGGGTGCAATTGCGATATTGGCAATGCCCTAAAAAATTGGCAATGTCGGAAAATCCAGCATCTATTTTTTCTAAATCTAAATGCCAAAGCCCAAATTCACGGATGCCAGGAGAGTCGATCAAAGCACCATTTTCACCAAAACGAATTAGACGTGTAGATGTAGTCGTGTGCTGTCCTAGTGCTGAGTTTTCAGAAATAATATTGGTTTTTTGTGCAGCATCAGGCACGATAACATTGATTAAGGAGCTTTTACCTACACCTGATTGTCCAACAAATGCCACAGTTTCATTATCAAGACGCTGATGAAGTTCAGTTAAATCACCTTCAGAGCGTGTGATGAGCACTTCATAACCTAGGGCTTTGTACTCATTTAACATGTTCAAAATTGGATCATTGTCTTTCAATAAATCTGATTTATTCAATACCAATAGCACAGGAATATTTGCATCAGCACATGCCACCAGATAACGATCAACCAATGTGGGTGCAGGTTCAGGTAGAACAGCAAAAACGATGACAATTAAACTGATATTGGCTGCGACAGGTTTGACTTTATGATAGCGGTCAGGGCGGGTCAGTAAAGATGTTCGTGGATGAATGGCAGTGATAATGCCTAAACCTGTATTGGGATCAGCTTGCCATTTGACTTTATCGCCCGTCACCAGTAATTCGAGATTGGTACGGGTATGGCAACGCCAAACACTGTCCAATTCAATCGGCTTCCAAAAAGGTTCAGGGTCGCCCGCTTTCACGTGTGGTTTTTCAGGATGTTGATCTGGAATAGACAGGGCTTGTACTTCGAGTTGTCGTCCATAATGTTGAACAACCAGACCTTCGAGGTCATTTGAAGTGTCGATTTCTTCTTGACGTGTTTTATGTTGTTTCTGAATGCGACGTTGTTGCTGTTCAGTTAAACGACGTTTACGAATTAAAGCCATTCATAACCTAAAAACCATAAAAATAAGAAAGCAAAAATAACATGCTGAACGAATGAATTACAGCGAAGATGTCAGAAATTTGCTAGTATTGATGTTTTATAGTCAAATAAGATTGCACTTTATGAGCAGCAGTACCCCTGATACCCGCTTGATTTGGATTGACCTTGAGATGACAGGTCTAGACACTGACAATGATCAGATTATTGAAGTTGCAACGATTGTGACAGATGATCACTTGAATATTCTTGCGGAAGGTCCTGTACTTGCAGTTCATCAGTCGGATTTGATTTTAAATGCGATGGATGAGTGGAATACCAAGCAACATGGTCAGTCAGGTTTGATTGAACGTGTACGCCGCAGTAAATTAACTGCACGTGATGCTGAACTTCAAACTTTAGAATTTCTAAAGAAATGGGTCAATCCAAAGACATCACCAATGTGTGGTAACTCGATTTGCCAAGACCGCCGTTTTTTACATCGATTAATGCCTGAAATGGAACAATATTTCCATTATCGTAACTTGGATGTGTCGTCTGTGAAAGAGCTTGCAAAACGCTGGCGTCCTGAGATCATGAGCGGTTTAAAGAAAAATGCATCACATTTAGCAATGGATGATATTCGAGATTCGATTGCAGAGTTAAAATACTATCGTCAGTATTTCTTTATCTCAAATCAAGATTAATTAGGTCGTTTTATATCCTAAAAAGAGGCGATATCGCCTCTTTTTTATGCACTTTGCATTTTTGAAAATTAAGTTATACTGTAACGGCAAACGATTTTCGCTTTTGTTACAAAAAGAAGTAAGCTGTACATCAATTTGACAATTCTTCGTTTTACAATCCCTTTATATTTTAAATATTACAATGAGTTGAGATATGCAAAGTAATAACCCTATTTTAACCCGTGTGGAAACACATGCGGACTACAGTCAGCCGATGACCGTACAGGGTGCAATCCAAAAGTCAATCTTAATGACTGTGATTGCTGCTGTGCTTGGCGTAGGCGTTTTTATTTATAGTTTTGCCACCCTAAATTTTGGTATGGCGTATGCTGCAGCAATGGTTGGTGCAATTGGTGGTTTGATTATTGCCTTAGTTGCAACATTTAAACCCAATACTGCACGTGTGTTAGCCATTCCTTATGCATTATTTGAAGGTGCATTCTTAGGTGGTGCATCGGTCATTTTCCAACTGAAATTCCCAGGTGTGCCGTTACAAGCGTTGTTGGCAACTTTTGTCACGACTTTTGTCATGTTTGGCTTGTACCGTTTCCAAATTATTCGTGCGACTGAAAAATTTAAATCGATAGTGATGTCTGCAACGATTGCGATTGCTTTGGTTTTTGTGGTGCAGTTCATCATGAACTTAGCATTTGGTTCAAGTATTCCAGGTCTTTTTGAAAGTTCTTGGTTAGGCATTGGCTTTGCTGCTTTTGTTGCAGTGATTGCTTCACTGAATTTGATCTTAGATTTTGATTTAATTGAAAATGCTGCAGCTCAACGTGCACCGAAAGCATATGAGTGGTTATGTGGCATCGCATTATTGGCGACATTGGTATGGATGTATTATTCATTCATGCGTTTGTTTAGCTTATTACAAGGCGATGACTAAGTTTTAATTTCACTATAATTTCAAAAAAATCGTCCTTGATGGGCGATTTTTTTATGATTTGAGTAAAGTTCTGAAAAAAGGTGGATTATGCAATTTTGTTCTGATTAAACTCTTGGCATTATGCATACAAACTTATTCAAGTGAGAATTTCATGGCACAAGGACTTTTGGCAGGTAAGCGTTTCCTCATCGCAGGTATTGCAAGTAAATTATCGATCGCATTTGGTATTGCACAAGCATTACATCGTGAAGGTGCAGAGCTTGCATTTACTTATCCAAATGAAAAGCTGAAAAAACGTGTAGATGATTTTGCTGAGCAATTTGGTTCTACCTTGGTTTTCCCTTGTGATGTGGCTGTAGATGCTGACATTGACAATGCATTTGCAGAACTTGCAAAACATTGGGATGGCTTGGATGGTGTAGTCCATTCAATTGGTTTTGCACCTGCGCATACGCTTGATGGTGATTTTACTGATGTGACAGACCGTGATGGCTTTAAAGTTGCGCATGACATCAGTGCATATAGCTTTATCGCTATGGCACGTGCGGCAAAACCTTTATTACTTGCACGTCAAGGTTGCTTATTGACATTGACTTATCAAGGTTCTGAGTCGGTCATGCCGAACTATAATGTGATGGGAATGGCAAAAGCATCTTTGGAAGCAGGTGTACGTTATTTGGCGTCTAGCTTAGGTGCTGAAGGGATTCGTGTAAATGCGATTTCAGCAGGTCCAATCCGTACTTTGGCGGCTTCAGGGATTAAATCTTTCCGTAAAATGTTAGATGCGAATGAAAAAATTTCACCACTAAAACGTAATGTTACGATTGAAGATGTCGGTAATGCTGCATTATTCCTTTGTTCTCCTTGGGCGAATGGGATTACGGGTGAGATTTTATATGTTGATGCAGGCTTTAATACAGTTGGTATGAGCGCTTCAATGATGGATGCAGACTGATTTTATTTTGCATTGATGCAAAAAAGGCACTGAATTCAGTGCTTTTTTGTTTGAAAGATTTAGACAAGATGAAAGACTAATTGACTGAACTATTCGGTAATTGTTTCACTGGACTACCACCTAAAGCCTGCATCAAAGTCACATAAGCATTGTATTGATTTTGCTTGGTTTGCACCAAAGACAAACGTGCATTGCGTGTAGTTTCTTGTGTATCTAAGACATTTTTTAATGCTATCGCGCCATTCTTATAACGCACTAAAGTCAGCCTTTCAGTTTTCTCCGCAAGCTCTAGATTACGTTGTTGCAAGGCGACTTGCTTGTCGATCTCAGTACGATTTGACAATGCATTTTCAGTATCTGCAAATGCCTGATATAAAGTTTGGCGATATTGAATAATGGCTTTTTCATAATCCAATTCACTGATCTTTAAATCTTTCTTCATATCGTTATATTGAAGGAAGGGCAGGCTTAAACTTGCACCTAAAGTTAGGGCAGGATTTTGTAAAAGATTGGACAATGATGTACTGCTTGAGCCTAGATTACCTGTCAAACTAATCGAAGGATAATAACTGGCTTTGGTTGCATCTTTACTCGCCAATGCTTCACGTAAACGTAATTCAGCAGCTTTCAAGTCAGGGCGACGTGACAAAATATCTGCTGGTAAACCTGCTGCAATATTCGGTAAGTTGATTCGTGGCAGTTTTTTCGGTTCTTGAATATCCAACTGTTGCACAGGAATTTGTAGTAACACTGCCAATGCTGTTCGTGTTTCAACCAACTGTTGTTCAATTTGGCTCAAACTAGCTTTTTGACTTTGTACAGATTGTTCTGCTTGGGTTAAATCTAAACCTGACACTGCACCTGCACGATACTGTGTGCGTACCAACTCATACAGTTTTTGGGTTGTGGCTAAGCTTTGTTGTGCCACGCTATAGCGTTCATTGAGATAGCCTAATTGCCAATACAGATTTGCTGTTGTACCAATCAAGGTTTGTCCTGTGGCTTGTAAATCTTGCTCGGTAGCTAAAGATTCCCATTTTGCAGCTTCAGTTTGACGGGCTAATTTTCCAAATAGATCAACTTCATAGCTGACACCTGCACTGAGCGATAAACCTTTTGCACTGTCATCGCCTGAATGTAAGTCAACAGAATGACCTGTAGATACGCCTGAACTGACACGAGGACCTTGTTGATCACGTGCCAAACCTGCTCTTAAACGTGCGGTTTGTAAATTAATTCCTGCAACAGCTAAATCGGCATTTTTGGCAATCACTTGTTCAACCAACGCATTCAGTTGAGTGTCGCCAAATAATGTCCACCATTGATCAGCATGTAAATCAGCTTGGATCTGCTGTTGATTCACTTTGCTATAAGCAACTGATTTGGAATATTAACCGTAGGAGCTTCATATGGAGTTTTGACTACAGCCGCACAGCCGACCAAAGAACTTGCAAGAATGAAGGCAGTTGCAAGTTTGGTTAAATTCATTTGCATCATATTTTCCTTATTCTCTTTATTCACGTGAGAGGGCATCGACAGGGTCGAGTTGAGCTGCATTGCGGGCAGGGATAAAACCAAACACCACACCGATTAATGTTGAGCAAACGAAAGCTGCAATGATTGAAGTGGTCGAGTATGCCATTTGGAAACTATCACCTGCAAAATGGCTAATCACTTGTCCGATTCCCAAAGATAGTAGCACCCCTAAAATCCCACCTAAGATACAAACCAAAATCGCTTCAATGAGGAATTGTTGCAAAATATCGCTTTGTCGTGCACCTACAGCCATACGCACACCAATTTCCTGTGTACGCTCAGTCACAGAAACGAGCATGATATTCATCACCCCAATCCCTCCCACGACTAAGGAAATCACGGCAATAGCAGACACTAATAAGGTCATGGTTGCAGTGGTTTGTTCAATCGTTTCTCGAATACTGTCAGAGTTTTGTGTGAATACATCTTGTGCGCCATGACGTTGCTCAAGCAAACTGAGAATGGCATTTTCTGCGACTGCGGTTGGATATTCATCTTTAATACGTACAATAATGCTACGTACATTAGACTGCCCCAACATACGGCTCATCACAGTTGAGTATGGCAAATAAACATTTAAGCTGTCTGAGCTCATCATGCCTTTTTGCGCATCAATCACCCCGATAATTCGACTTGGTACGGTCCCCAATAAAATCACTTGTCCTACAGGATTCGTGCCATCCGCAAAAAAGGTATTTTGCGTATTGGAGTCAATCACTACATCTTGTGCACGTTGCGTTACGCTATGTTTATCAAACGCTTGTCCTGCACTAAAGGTCATCCCTTTAACATCAAAAAAGTCACTACTGACACCATTGACTGTGATCGCAGCTTCAGTGTCTTTGAAGCGCCCTGTTAGGCTTGAATTGACTGAGGGACTGACACCTTCAACATAGGGTTGTTCTGCTAAAGCTTCAGCATCGGCAGGGATGAGGGTTTTGACTTGGGCGGTTTTGGAGTTATCACCAAAGCCTCGACCTTGGAATACCGTAATGGTATTGGTGCCTAAACTGCTAATATTTTCCAAAATTTGTTTTTGTGAGCCATTACCTAGTGCGACAACGGACACCACAGAAGCAATCCCGATAATAATCCCCAGCATGGTCAAGAATGTCCGCATACGATGCGCATTCATTGCCAATAATGCCATGCGGAATGCTTCACTAAAACGATCTAGCGCAGCACGCCATGCAGAAGATTTTTTCTGTTTTTCAATCCCATCGAGAGAAGCTTCTGGATGCTGAATGACTTCAGTTTCAGGAGTGTTTGGTGTATCAGCAATGATATTCCCATCGCTGATTTCAATGATACGTGTCGCATTTTTTGCTACATTCATATCATGGGTAACGAGGATGATGGTATGACCTTTGGCATTCAGTTCACGTAAAATACGCATAACCTCAACACCACTGTTCTTATCCAATGCACCTGTGGGTTCATCGGCAAGGATCACATCACCACCATTCATCAAGGCACGGGCAATAGACACACGTTGCTGCTGACCACCTGAAAGCTGATTAGGGCGATTTTGAGTTTTTTCAGCTAAGCCTAACTCAGTCAGTAATTCTTTTGAGCGTTCTTGGCGAGCAGTTGGATTGACCCCTGCATAAATTGCAGGAACTTCCACATTGGCTGCTGCATTGATATCACCCAATAAATGATAACGTTGGAAGATAAAACCAAAATATTCACGGCGTAACTGCGCCAGTTCATCAGGCTCTAATTGACCTGTTTCACGCCCTTTGACTTTATAACTTCCAGATGTTGGTTTATCCAAACAACCTAAGATATTCATTAAGGTTGACTTACCAGAACCTGATTGCCCAACGATGGCAACCAATTCACCTGCATAAATCTTTAAGTCGATGCCTTTTAAAATCTGAACAGTCGAATCACCAGCGGGAAATTCACGGATCAGATTATTCACCTCAAGCAGAGGTTGTTGAGTCTGATTCATGATTAAAATCTCATTCCGCCTCGGTTACTACGTTTTGCTGCATCATTACTGGTGTCTGAACCATCAGCAATCACCACTTGATCACCTTGTTTCAAACCACGCTTAATTTCCGCAGTTACACGGTTATTTAAGCCGACTAAAACTTGTTGGCGTTTGGCTGTACCATCCGCTTGTACAACACGTACCACAGATACAGAGGCTTTACCTTGATCAACTAAGGCTTTCTCATCTGCAGTGAGTTCTAAGCGTTGTGGACGGTCAGGATTGGCTTGGTCTTTGCCTGCGCTAGGTTTATTTTCTGATGTACGTTGCGCTGCATTTGCACTACGTTGTGGGCGATTTGAATTCTGTAATGCAGATGCAGGTACAGTCAGTACATTTTTAGCTTCAGCCAAAATGATATAAACCTGTGCTGTCATGTCGATGCGTAATTTGCCATCTTCATTCGGTACATCAAACAAAGCATTGTAGTAAACCGCAGTACTTGACGATGATGAAGAACTGTTCGAAGTTTCTGTGTTAATTGATTCAGGTGCAGGTTCAACTTGGCGTAAAGTTGCGTAGCGTTTTTTCTCACTATCCCCCAAAGTGGTGAAATAGACTTTTTGACCTTCTTCGACCTTCATCACATCTGCTTCAGAAATCTGAGATTTAATGGTCATGGTGTCAAGTTGTGCTAATTTCACAATGGTTGGCGCACTTTGATTAGCATTTACCGTTTGACCTTCTTCAGTCACGATTGCAACTACTGTTCCATTCATGGGTGCAACAATACGGGTATAACCAAGGTCTTCTTTAGTGGTGGCAAGGGTTAAGCGAGATTGTTCAATCTGTGCATTCATTGCTGCAATATCCGCTTGTGCTGTTTTAAATGCAGCAAGCGCACTTTCATATTCAGCTTTAGAGGTAGCATCTTGTGCATACATATTTTTTTGGCGGTTATATTCAGCTTCAACTTTTGTTAAGGTCGCTTGTTTGGTTGCCAGTTGCGCTTGTTGATTTTTAATATTAGCTTCTGCTGTTTTTAAATCATTTTCTTGACGTACAGAATCAATTTGCGCAATCAATTGTCCCTGTTTGACTTGGTCGCCAAGTTGTACATACATCTTTTTCACCTGACCTGAAACCTGAGCACCAACGCTGACCATTTTAGTCGCTTCAAGATCACCTGTTGCCAATACAGAATTTTCAATATCACCACGTGTGACTTCTGCACTGATAAATTGGGGTGGGGTTTCTTTCGGTTTTAGCATAAACCAAGCGATTGCAGCAATGATCGTGATGCAGACCATAATGAAAATGATTTTGGACAGCTTTATTTTTGGCATGATGGTCAAAGGAGAAATAAGATAATTGGTTAAATTATAAGATGTAAATAAGGATAAATAGTGAATTTTTTTCACAAAGCTAAATGATAATTAATTCCATTATTAAGCGATTTTCCAAATTTTAATACATAAAAATAATGACGCTTTTTTGTAAGGTATTTCAACGACAAGCTAGGATACAAAATAGCGATTAAGAAAGCATTTAATTTTCTTGAATATGATAATGATTATTGTTCAATTTAACTGTATGATTTTAAAATTTTAATTGACAAAATTAATAAAATATCTAGCATGCTAAGGCATAAGAATTAAAGTCAAAAACAGAGGGGAATATGCGTAAAAATTTATTGAAACTTACAGGGGCTTCTTTAGTTGCGATTACACTAAGTGCATGTGGCGGCGGAGGATCTTCTGATACAACTCAACAACCTATTGCAAAAAATGTAGTTCTTAGTCTAAATGACTTTGAAGATACAGGGCGCGTGAAAACAGACTTTATTACACAAGATCATAATTTTAACTTAGCAGTTAAAGCTGATTTTACCTATAGTCAAACAAGCTATCAGGTATCTAAAGACTTAGGCAAAACATGGACGAATACTTCAGATAAACAGCAACAGTTGGCGGATGGCACATATCAGTTCAAAGTAGTGCTCAAAGATGCCGCAGGTCAAACTGTAAGTAGTAATATCATACAAGTCACAATTGATCGTACAGCGCCTACTTTAGAAAAAATTGAACTCAAAAATGTAGATACGCAAAATGTGGGTATTTCCGATCAAAGCTTAATTTCAGGTCAAACTGAAGCAGGCATGTTGATTAAAGTGAAAGCGGATCAGCAACTTGTCAATGGTGCACCTTTAATTTCCAATACTTTAGGACAATTTCAGTTAGAGATTCCTGCACGTATTCAAGGTGAATCTATTGAAGTGCAAGCAGAAGACTTGGCTGGAAATTTAAGTCAGAGCAAAACAGCGATTGCACCGATTGAAAAATCAGTCTATAGCCATATTGATGTATCTGAATTGAGTGGTGTGTATGAGCTGTCTTATCAAATTACCAAATTGGAAAAAATTCAACAATATTTGTGGATTGATCAAGATGGCGTGATGACCATTTTGAATGATAAAAACAGCAGTTTTTATAGCAAAAACTTGTTAAATGCACAAAACTGTTATGGCTTACCAGAAGTAGGTACACCAAACTGGACATTACAAGGCAAGGAAATTTATAAAAAACAGCCTGAGTCGAAAACATATTTTATCAGTGTAAATGGTGTTGAGTATCAATTTGATCAAAACTTAGATTATTTACATAATGACGGTGCATTAGCTCGTTATATGAATAATATGCCTGCTGATATTAATTATGGAACGAAAAATTGGGTCTTATTCCCATTTGCAAAATCGAATTTGACTGTTGCGGCACTTCAACAAAAAGTGTGTAGCACTGATCAGGCTCGTTTAAAGAAAATGATTCACCCCGCTTTGGTTGATGCACGAAGTGTTGCAGGCATAGTGAAAACCAGTGATGACGCAAAAATAGCTTATACACAAATCACTGAAAATGGTAAATTTAATGTCTACCATTATGATTCTAATGCCAAATGTTATACACATCCGAAAAATTTTGATGTGAATTTTTCACTGGATCAGCAATATTTACAGCAAGATCAGTCAAAACTATTTATTTATCAGCCTTATGGTACGACAGGATTTGGCGCAACAGCATTTGTAAAAGTGATGTTGAGTAATTTGAATCAGCAAGGTGTTGAAGCAAAAGGCGATTATGGTCAAATCTTCTTGCCAAATACAACAGGGCAGCTCAAAGTTGCTATCTCATCGCCAAATATTTATAAACCTGAACATCGCAATTTGATTTTAGGTGGACAGTTTGAGCAGAAAATAACACAACAGCAACTTGAACAGCAGAAATGTAAATAAATTTTGGTTGTTTTAAAACGTGTTGAAACTTTGCTTTCAGCACGTTTTTTTATTGAAGCCATAATAGAATTTAAACTATTCAAAAGTATGAATATTTTAGAGAAAATTAACAGTTTTAAAAGGCTTCATGGGGCAATATTAAATAAGGTTTTTCCACACAATAGAGCAACAGCTTGCTGGATCAGATGTTCAGGGTTTTCATGTCCTAAACCTTTGATGGAGGCATCAATTCTCAGTAATAATGCAGGCCATAATAAAAATGTATGTGGATTCAAACGGCGTAAAGCATCTTGATAATTGGCAATTTTAGTTTTCCAAATCCCAAGTTGTAAGGCATTTTGTGGTTGTTCATACAGTTGCATCAATAGACGCATTTCTTTGCTGATCGTCCATAACAACAAGCTTGCTGCTTCACCTGATTCAATTAGATAATTTAAAATTTTGACTGTTTGAGCAAAATTTCCTGCCAAAATTGCATCACTTAGATCGAAACTGCTATAACGTGATTGATCCTGCAAGCATTCATATAAATGTTCAATTTTGATCTGTTTTTGTTCGGGAAATGTATCAGCAACACGCATTAAGCTGTTTTTTGCAGCCAATAAATTATGTTCATGATGCTGCTCAAGCCAAGCCCAAGCATCTTGATCCAGTTGAATACCCAATTGATCTGCTTCAATCGCTAAAATCCGTTGACGATCTTTGGGATAATTGGCGCTGAGTTGTACCACTACACCATTGGCTTCAACGGTTTGAAAGAAACTTGATTTTAGGCTGTTACTGTCTTGTTTGGGCATCACAATGAGCAATAAATTATGCTCATTATGTTGAATATATTGTTTGAGTTGTTTTAGTCCATTGGCATCGGGTTTGATATTACCATGTACTTCAATCGCTAAATGTTGAGAAAATAAAGATAAGCTATTGAGCGCATTAAATACATGCTTCCAATCCGCTACACTGGTTAAATCATAACGTTGACGTTCAATTTCTTGACGATTCCAACTTTGACGAAATGCATCAAGTAAGTTTTGTTCTAATAACGGCTCTTGACCGTACATAATCCAAGCCCCACGGGCTTCATTGACACGTTTAAAGGCTTGGAGGTAGTCAAGTTTCATAATTCAATTAGATTATTGCGCAGTTTGCGGTACAGATGGATTAGGTAAATATTTTGCTTTCGGCAAACGATTGGCTGAGATCTGACGACTAATTTGTTGTGCAATATCATCAACAATGACTTGTTTTAAATATTTTTCTTGTTGATCATCAGTGTTGACCGTTGCAACGTCATATTGATAACTACGAGATGCGGTCAACGTACGTGGTTCAGTAATCGGATTACCTTGTTGATCTTCGATTTGAAAGGTCACGCTTAAACGCAATAAAGTTTCAATCAATTGACCATTCAGCTCATGACGAATCGGCTTGTAATCTAAAATACGTAGGACAGAAGCATCGCTGGCATTACTCAGTTGTACACCTGATGCAGCTAGATAAACGCTGAGCTTATTTTCCAAATCTTCTGTATTTTTCGGAAGTTGTAGATTTAATTTGGTATAAACCAAAGGAGTTGCTTGTGGGTTTTTGCCTTTTAAATGGAAATCACAACCAACTAAGCCTGCACTGAGACCCAAAGTTAATACAACTGCTGCAACACGTTGAACCAAATGCATGTGGTGTCCTCTGATTTTCCTAAAATGGAAAATAATTTAAAATCTTAGGATGGATTGTAAAGTCAAAGCCCGTTGAATGACAACGGGCTTTGTGTTTTTAAGCTTCCCTTCTTAAAGGTGAGCAGTATGACTGCGCAAGGGAAGGATTATATTCGTCATAAGAATCCCCCTAAATCCCCCTTTGATAAAGGGGGGACTTCCTCTCAAGAATATGCTTCGCGAAAGCACAGCCCCTCCCTTTATTAAAGGGAGGGTGGGAGGGATTTAAAATTAAGACGTTAAACCACCAAATTCACTAACTTATTCGGTACAACGATTTCTTTCTTGGTTGGACCTGTCAAGAATTGTTGAACTTCTGGTAATGCTTTTGCTTGCGCTAAAATGTCGTCTTTGGATGCATCTACAGATACTTCTAACTTACCACGAAGCTTACCATTCACTTGAACCACGATGGTTTGCGTATTACGAGTCAACGCAGATTCATCCACAGCTGGGAATAAAACTGTTGTTAAATCAATACCAAATTCAGCCAATAAAGTTTGACTTAAATGCGGTGCAAATGGTGCAAGTAAAGTTAATAACGTGATGATTGATTCACGAGCAACTGCCACATCATTATCATCTTTTGCTTCAAACTTATTGTTTGCATTTAATAACTCCATCAACGCTGCAATGGCTGTGTTAAATGCATGACGACGTTCGATGTCATCACCCACTTTTTGGATGGTTTCATGCGTTTTACGACGTAAGTCTTGCGCTTCAGTGGATAATTTTGCTGTATCAATCGCAGCAGCATTGT
The DNA here is from genome assembly GCF_003268395.1 of Acinetobacter sp. CFCC 10889. Lineage (GTDB taxonomy): Bacteria > Pseudomonadota > Gammaproteobacteria > Pseudomonadales > Moraxellaceae > Acinetobacter. The sequence goes on from NZ_LQXQ01000011.1 coordinate 33,266, forward strand.
TGCCTTTTTCAAGGAAGCCAGTGGTTAAACGCCAAACACGTTTTAAGAAACGGTTTGCACCCTCAACACCAGCATCTGACCATTCAAGAGATTGATCTGGTGGTGCAGCAAACATCATGAATACACGTGCAGTATCTGCACCGTATTGATCAATAATTGCTTGTGGGTCGATACCGTTATTTTTCGATTTCGACATTTTCTCTTGACCGCCAACAATCACTTCTTGACCATCACCTTGATATTTCGCAGAAGTGATACGACCTTTTTCATCACGCTCTAGGTCGATGTCAGCAGGGTTGAACCAAGTTTTCTTGCCTGACTCAGACTCACGATAGTAAGTGTCTGCAAGTACCATGCCTTGTGTTAACAAGTTGGTGAATGGTTCATTGCCTTGTACCACGCCTTCATCACGCATCAATTTATGGAAGAAACGTGCATAAAGTAAATGCAGGATTGCATGTTCAACACCACCGATGTATTGATTTACAGGCAACCATGATTGCGCAGCTTCGGGCTTAACCAAACCGCCAGTAAAGTTTGGAGATGCATAGCGGGCATAGTACCAAGAAGACTCTACAAAAGTATCCAGAGTATCTGTTTCACGACGTGCTTCGCCACCACAACATGGACATGTCGTTTGGTAGAACTCAGGCATTTTGTTCAGTGGATTACCTGAACCGTCTGGAACCACATCCGTTGGTAAAACAACAGGAAGTTGCTCTTCAGGGACAGTCACTTGACCACACTTGTCACAGTTGATCATTGGAATTGGACAGCCCCAATAACGCTGACGAGAAACACCCCAGTCACGTAAACGGAACTGAACTTTCGCATTTGCTAAAGTTTGTGGTTCTAATTTTGCAAGGAACGCATCATAAGCCGCTTGGAAGTCTAAACCGTCAAATTCATTTGAATTTATGCAAATGCCTTTTAAACCATACCATTCTTGCCAATTTTTAGAATCAAAATCTTCACCTGTAATACCTTCATTTGCAGTATTAACACAGCGACTTTCGATGACTTGTTTGATTGGCAAGTTGTATTTATTGGCGAACTCAAAATCACGCTCATCATGCGCAGGAACAGCCATGACTGCACCTGAACCGTATGACATCAACACATAATTCGCAATCCAGACAGGCACTTCTTCACCTGTGATTGGATGTTTAACTGAAAGACCTGTTGCCATACCTTTCTTTTCAGCAGTGGCAAGATCAGCTTCAGCCACTGAGCCCATACGGCATTCTTCAATAAATGCTTTAAGTGTAGGGTTGTTTTCAGCAGCTTTTAACGCCATCGGATGTTCTGCTGCAACTGCAACATAAGTCACACCCATCAAGGTATCGCCACGCGTGGTATAAACCGTCAAACCATCTGCATAAACATCAGGTTGTGCAGAAGGGAAAGTGATTTCCATCCCTTGTGAACGACCAATCCAGTTACGTTGCATGGTGAGGACTTGTTGTGGCCAACCGTCTTTTAAAGTATCTAAATCGTCTAATAGTTCTTGTGCATAATCAGTGATGCGGAAGTAGTACATTGGAATATCACGTTTTTCAACCAATGCACCTGAACGCCAACCACGACCATTTTCAACTTGTTCGTTTGCTAAAACAGTCTGGTCTACAGGGTCCCAATTCACCGTTGAAAGTTTACGGTAAATTAAGCCTTTTTTATAAAGCTGAACAAATAACCATTGTTCCCAGTGATAGTATTCTGGTGTACATGTTGCAAATTCACGATTCCAATCGACTGAAAGACCAAGCTTTTTCAATTGGTCACGCATGTATGCGATATTTTCAAATGTCCATTTTGCTGGAGCAACTTGGTGTGCAATCGCCGCATTTTCAGCAGGCAAGCCGAAAGCATCCCAACCCATGGGTTGCAGGACAGTTTCGCCTTTGAGACGGTGGAAACGGCTAATTACATCGCCAATGGTATAGTTACGCACATGACCCATATGCAGTTTGCCACTTGGGTAAGGGAACATCGAGAGGATATAACGACGTGGACCTTCTACAGTGTCGGCAACTTTAAAAGATTTGCGATCTTCCCAGTCTTTCTGGACTTGGGGCTCAATCGCACTTGCTTGATATTCAGGGTCAATATGAGTAGTCATAATCAATAAACGTATTTTAAGAAGAGCAAAGATAAAATGTGTTGCACAGCATAGCTTAAAACCTGCCTAAATGTCAGTTATTCAGGCGGTATTTTATGTAAATAGTTGGTGTTAATTTTACTGTGGGCTTAAAATTCATAGAAAGAAATTTTTCTATATTTAAAACGTTAAAATAAAGTGTTTGAATATAAAAATAGGATTAATCTTTTATTAATAAGTTTAATTTTTCTAGATAGGCATTAAATGCTAATACACCATGCTTTTTTTCTATTTTGCTGAGTAGGTTTTGAATAAGAGGTTTTAGTTCATTTAGATCACTGGCTTTTTCTAATTTAAGAATTTGTGTGAAAGATAATAAACCGAAAAATTCAGGTATTTGTATAGATAGAAAGGCATAAGTGCGATGAAAAGAACTACTATTTTCTAACAAGGGTAATTCAATATTTAACTTATTAGAAATTTGTAATGGTAGTTCTGAGTTTTGAGGTGTAGAAATTGTGGCTACATTTTCGCCCCAGTCTGAAATTTCTAAAAATTGTTTTTCTAATAAAGTATCGATAGTACTAAAAGGAATACTGAGCATTAAAACAATTTCTTTTACTGTGAGTTTATCATTAGCAATAATGAGAACATTACGTTCAGCTCTACTTAATTCAGCAGCATGACTAGAAAGAATTTCTCGTCCCTTACTAGATTTTTTCAAAATAGTTGAGGAATTAATTTGTTTTTGATTCATTTAATATTAATCCTTGATGAATTATTGTAATCACTTCCCCGTGATTTTAGTTTTGATAAAACATAATATTTTTAAGCTATTTTAAATAATGTTTTTTATTATAGCAATTTTTATTTTAATTTATTTTAAGTTATTGAATTTAAACTATTATTTTGTTTTTTATATAACATTAGGTAAATAGTGAAAACAATAAAGTGTGACGTATTTCACTTTATTTTTTTCTGAAAGATGCTTTTTATTCCTACTAATTTTTTGGTTAATTTTTATTTTTTAAAAAAATAACAAATAGCGTTTTGTATGTTAATCTTTCCACGCCCTTATGGCTCAGAATTCAAAAAATAATTTTGATTTAGGAGGGATAATAAAATCACTTCAAAAATATTGTGTTTAAAATTTAAAAATTAAGAATATAAATCATTGAGTAGTTAAATAAAAAATCAGAGAGAAGTTGAAGTTGTTTTTATTATTGATTGAAAATTGATCTATAAAACAAAAAAGGATAAATTTAATGGATGTAATAAATCAAGATCATCTAAATAGAAAAATGACAAAAGCAGAGAAGAAAATTATCTTTGCTTCGAGTTTGGGAACAATATTTGAATGGTATGATTTCTATTTATATGGTGCTTTGGCGATCATTATTGCACAGCAATTTTTTACAGATTTAGATGCAACAACAGGATTTATTTTTGCATTATTGGCATTTTCGGCTGGATTTATTGTGCGACCATTTGGTGGTTTAGTTTTTGGTCGACTAGGTGATATGGTTGGGCGGAAATATACATTTTTAATCACGATTGTCATTATGGGGATTTCAACTTTCCTTGTGGGGATATTGCCAAATTATAATTCTATTGGTATTGCAGCTCCAATCATATTGATTATTTTGAGATTAATTCAAGGTTTAGCACTGGGAGGAGAGTATGGTGGTGCGATTACGTATGTGGCGGAGTATGCACCACAATATCGCCGAGGTGCTTATACTGCTTGGATTCAGATTACGGCAACAACGGGTTTATTGTTGTCTTTATTGGTCATTTTAGGTGTGCGCACGGTTGTAGGTGAGGAAGCTTTTAGTACTTGGGGATGGCGTATTCCATTTTTATTTTCTTTTGTTTTGTTGGTTATTAGTATTTGGGTACGTTTGACGATGAGTGAACCCCCTGCATTTAAAAAATTAAAAGAAGCAGGAAAATTGTCTAAAGCACCTATACGAGAGGCTTTTGGGCGCTGGGGAAATCTGAAACTGATTATCTTGGCATTATTGGGTTTAACGATGGGGCAGGGGGTAATTTGGTATACTGGTCAGTTTTATAGTTTGTATTTTTTAACGCAAGCTTTAAAAGTTGATAATGCAACAGCAAGTATATTGGTTTCATATGGGCTATTGATTGGATTACCTTTTTTCATTTTGTTTGGTTATTTATCAGATAAAATTGGACGTAAACCTATCATTATAGTGGGATGTTTACTTGCTGCATGTACATATATTCCATTATTTCAAATGTTAACACAGGCAGCAAATCCACAGCTAGCACAGGCATTAAAGCAATCACCTGTTGTGTTGAGTGTGGATAAATCCGAGTGTTCTTTTCAATTTGATCCTGTCGGGCGGAAAAGTTTTGAGAGTAGTTGTGATATTGCTAAAAAATTATTAGCAACGAATTCGGTAAATTATACGATTGAAGAATTACCTGTTGGCTCAAAAGCACAAATTAAAGTGGGAAGCACTTATATTGAGGGCTTCTCTCCTAAAAATATTTCAGAAGATGATATTTTGCTAGCAGGAAAATTATTGCAACAAAATCAACAACAAGTAAAGCAAAAAATATTTGATGCACAAACTCAACAAGATGAAAAAGCATTGTTGATTGCTAAAAATGAATTAACAGAAGTAGAAGCAGCCATATCCGTGTTTTCACAAAATCCTAAAGTTGCTGCCAGTAATATATTGGATGCAAAATTTAAAGCAGATGTTCATGCAGCATTGGAAGCTGCACATTATCCAGCATATGCAGAGTCTTCACAGGTAAATAAGCCTTTGATTGTCGTTATTTTGGCTATTTTAGTGATCTATGTTGCGATGGTCTATGCACCTATTGCGGCTGCATTGGTTGAAATGTTTGCGACAAAAATTCGTTATACATCTGTAAGTTTGCCCTATCATATTGGAAATGGTTGGTTTGGAGGTTTATTACCAACGATTTCTTTTGCTGTCGTTGCACAAACGGGTAATATTTATAATGGTTTGTGGTATCCAATTATTGTGACCTTGTTATGTATGGTTATTTGCTTGTTTTTTGTCAAGGAATCAAAAAATATTGACATTTTCAAGGATGATTATAAATAAACAGTACATCACACTGTAATTGTAGACATAAAAAACTTCAAAGCGAAAGGTTTTTATAGAAACTGGTTTATAGATTAATTATTGTGGTGCACGCTCAAGTTGACCTTTTTGTAAAGCTGCATTGGCTTCATTTTGTTGATCAGGTTTTGCGGTTTCTGTTGGTTTAGTATCCGTTGTTGTTGATGTTGTGCTGGCAGGTAGTGCGGAAACGGATGAGCTAGAAACATTATGCCCATAAGTTGTTATTGTCGTTTTGTGCTTGGCATTTCTAGGTGGAGGTGTTTCGGAGTAATGTGTAGAACCATTGCTATCAACCCACTTATAAAACTCTTTAGCAAAGCTTGGTGTGGTCATACCTAAAGTTAAGACCAATCCTGTCATTGAAATCAAACCTATTTTTAATTTTTTTAAATTTTGCATAGCTGAACCTTATTTGTGTTGAATACATCAATATTTTAAGTATGCGATGTTTGCAAGGCAGTTAAAACAAAGAATTGTTATCGCAATTTTACTTGATGCTATTTTAAACAAAAAATTAAAACAGTGAAGATTTTTATCGTAAATTTATTAAGTTATAACTATTTGAAAAATTAGTTATAAAATAGCAAAAAAAAAAGGAATAGTTTAAAAAAAAATGCGTATGGTAAATAATCAATAAAAAAGCGAATAGAAACCTTGACTTTGCTCGCTAAAACAACAAAAATGCTGGAACAGTTTTATATGCTTTTATTCGATCACCCTTCGAATAAGAATATCAAAGCAAGCAATAACGTTTTCTCTAAGCCGAGAATTCGAACCTAACCAAAAGATGTTTATCCCAACATTTTTTAGTAATTTATACAGCCCAAACGGCTGTGTGATGATTTATTTTTTATTGCTGCAAAAACTATTAAATATGTGTGTTATAACAGAGCACACAAATCAATGAATGAAAACACAAACTATGTCTCCCATAGGGTTGTGGAAAAAAGATTAGGGTGAATACGTTGGAACTTTTATCTGGTGGTGAAATGCTCGTTCGTGCATTGGCGGACGAAGGCGTTGAACATGTTTTTGGGTACCCAGGCGGCGCAGTTTTGCATATTTATGATGCGCTATTTCAACAAGAGAAAATCAATCATTACCTCGTGCGCCATGAACAAGCAGCAGGTCATATGGCTGATGCTTACTCACGTGTCACAGGTAAGACGGGTGTTGTTCTCGTAACATCTGGTCCTGGTGCGACCAATACCGTAACACCGATTGCAACAGCTTATATGGACTCAATCCCAATGGTGATTTTGTCTGGTCAGGTTGCAAGTCATTTGATCGGTGAGGATGCGTTCCAAGAAACGGATATGGTCGGTATTTCTCGTCCAATCGTGAAGCATAGTTTCCAAGTGCGTCATGCAAGCGAAATTCCTGCGATTATTAAAAAAGCATTCTATATTGCTTCTTCAGGTCGTCCAGGTCCTGTTGTTGTTGATATTCCAAAAGATGCAACAAATCCTGCAGAGAAGTTTGCCTACGAATATCCTGAAAAAGTGAAAATGCGTTCGTATCAACCGCCGCATCGTGGTCACTCAGGTCAAATTCGTAAAGCGATTGATGAATTAATTAATGCTAAGCGCCCTGTAATTTATACAGGTGGTGGTGTGGTTCAAGGCAATGCTTCTGAGCAATTGACTGAGCTTGCACATCTTTTGGGTTATCCAGTTACGAATACATTAATGGGCTTAGGTGCATTCCCTGGGAATGATCCACAGTTCATTGGTATGTTGGGTATGCATGGTACATACGAAGCCAATATGACGATGCATAATGCAGACGTAATTTTATGTATTGGCGCACGTTTTGATGATCGTGTAACCAATAATCCTGCTAAATTCTGTCCAAATGCAAAAGTCATTCATATTGATATTGATCCTGCAACGATTTCTAAAACCATTATGGCGCACATCCCAATCGTGGGTGCTGTAGAGCCTGTGTTACAAGAAATGTTGGCGCAATTGAAACAAATGAATGTGTCTAAGCCTAATCCTGAAGCGATAGCTGCTTGGTGGGATCAAATCAACGAATGGCGTAAAGTTCATGGTTTACGCTATGAAAAAGCCACTGATGGTTCAATGAAGCCACAGCAAGTTGTTGAAACTTTAGATAAAATCACCAATGGTGAAGCCATCATTACTTCCGATGTTGGTCAGCATCAAATGTTTGGTGCGATGTATTATAAATACAGACGTCCACGTCAATGGTTGAACTCTGGTGGTTTAGGTACGATGGGTGTGGGTTTGCCTTATGCAATGGCAGCAAAACTCGCATTCCCTGATCAGCAAGTGGTATGTATCACAGGTGAAGCATCTATTCAGATGTGTATCCAAGAGCTGTCTACATGTAAGCAATATGGCTTAAATGTGAAAATTCTTTGCTTAAATAACCGTGCTTTAGGTATGGTTAAACAATGGCAAGATATGAACTATGAAGGTCGTCATTCAAGCTCTTATGTTGAGTCATTGCCTGACTTCCCTAAATTGATGGAAGCATATGGTCATGTTGGTATTGAGATTAACCATGCGGATGAGCTTGAGTCTAAACTTGCTGAAGCAATGGCAATCAATGATAAATGTGTATTCATCAACGTAATGGTTGATCGTACAGAGCATGTTTATCCAATGTTGATCGCTGGTCAATCTATGAAAGATATGTGGTTGCATAAAGGGGAGCGTACTCAATGAGACATATTATTTCTGTACTCATGGAAAATGAAGCAGGTGCGCTTTCACGTTTAGTAGGTTTGTTTTCTCAACGTGGTTATAACATTGAGACTCTAAACGTTGCACCAACAGAAGATCCAACTTTATCTCGTTTGACATTAACCACCTATGGTGATGATCATAAAATTGAGCAAATCACTAAACAACTGAATAAACTGGTTGAAGTTGTAAAAGTGGTTGATTTGTCAGAAGGTGCACACATTGAGCGTGAACTCATGCTGATTAAAGTCAAAGCATTGGGTTCAGCACGTGCTGAGATCAAACGTACTGCAGATATTTTCCGTGCACAAGTTGTGGATGTGACACCAACGACATATACGATTCAAATCGCAGGAACAACTGAGAAGATTGATGGTTTTATTGATGCATTGGCTGAAAATACCATTCTTGAAGTTGTTCGTTCAGGTGTATCTGGCATCGCACGTGGCGAAAAAGTTTTAACTATTTAATTTATTCACCTATAATCCTCTCCAAATAAAGGAGAGGGCTTAATAATTGTGTGCATAACAACATAAGCACCTTATTAAGTTGAAGGAAACAAAAAGCATTTTAGCGGAGACAGCAATGCAAATTTTTTACGATAAAGACACAGACTTATCTATCATCCAAGGCAAAAAAGTAGCAATCATCGGTTACGGTTCACAAGGTCATGCACATGCGCTTAACCTTAAAGATTCTGGCGTTGATGTAACTGTAGGTTTACGTGCAGGTTCTACTTCTTGGAAAAAAGCTGAAAATTCAGGTCTTAAAGTGTCTGAAGTTCCTGCTGCTGTTGCTCAAGCTGATTTAGTAATGATCTTGACTCCAGATGAATTCCAATCACAACTTTACCGTGACGTGATTGAGCCAAACATCAAGCAAGGTGCAACTTTAGCATTTGCTCATGGTTTCTCTGTTCTTTATAACCAAGTTGTTCCACGTGCTGACCTTGATGTAATCATGGTTGCACCAAAAGCACCTGGTCACACTGTACGTTCAGAATTCCAACGTGGTTCAGGTGTTCCTGACTTAATCGCGATCCATCAAGATGCTTCTGGTAATGCACGTAACGTTGCACTTTCTTATGCTTCAGGTGTAGGTGGTGGTCGTACGGGTATCATCGAAACTTCTTTCCGTGAAGAAACTGAAACTGATTTATTTGGTGAGCAAGCAGTTCTTTGTGGTGGTGCAGTTGAATTGGTTAAAATGGGCTTCGAGACTTTGGTTGAAGCAGGTTATGCACCAGAAATGGCGTATTTCGAATGCTTACACGAACTTAAATTGATCGTTGATTTGATGTTCGAAGGCGGTATCGCGGACATGAACTATTCAGTATCAAACAATGCTGAATATGGCGAATATGTAACTGGTGTTGAAGTGATCAACGAACAGTCTCGTGAAGCGATGCGTAATGCACTTAAACGTATCCAATCTGGTGAATATGCGAAAATGTTCATCCAAGAAGGTGCGTTGAACTATCCTTCTATGACAGCTCGTCGTCGTCAAAACGCAGCTCACGGTATCGAAGTGACTGGTGGTAAATTGCGTGCGATGATGCCATGGATTCAAGCGAATAAGATTGTAGACAAAGAAAAGAACTAAGGTTGCATTACGTGCCTTAAAAATGGGAAAGCAGTGCTTTCCCATTTTTTCGTGCCATGGATTCAAGCGAACAAGATTGTAGATAAAGAAAAGAACTAAGTTTTAGTTTTTTGATTTTAAGAGCCTACTCTATTGAGTGGGCTTTTTTTTGTGATAAATTACACATTATTTTCTGCATACGTTCATGTGGTGAAATTATGAAATTTAAAATATTTTTAAGTCTTGCGGCACTGACTTTTTCGAGTCTTAATCATGCTGAAACTGTGCAAAACACAAATGCAGTCAAGCCATTGAATGATGTGCGTGTGTCTATGCAACGTATGCTGCGCTCTACAGAAGGACGTTATTTTTTAAGCCTTTATGCAGGGATTTGGAATCCGCATGCTGTGCTGACAGACTTGGTAGAAAATAAAAATATTGCATTCAAAGGGCTACAAAAAGCGGATCAACTCACTTTAAAGTCTGTGAATTCGGAAACTGATGCAACTGAAAATGGTGCTTATCAACTGACGGGAACTTTAAATGCAAATACAGGTTATTTTAAAACTTTGCTCTCGGAAAGCACGGATACTTTTGGTAAAAATATCCAATTTGAGCCCGCTGTAAAAGTGAGTAATAAGCCATCTTTTGTGTTTAAATTTTATAGTGGTAATGAAAATACACCTTATGGAGCACCATTACAGCGTGTTGATGTGATTAATAAAAGTACAAATCAAACCATTCAATCTCTCACGGGATTTGTGGCATATCCAAAAAGTATTGGCTATATGGATATTAACTTTGATGGTTATTATGATGTGATTTTGTCTGATATTTCACAGTCGTATTCAGTGGAAGATAAGCGTTATATTTACTGGATGTATAACCCGAAAACTGGGAAATTCCAGCGTTCACCACAGCTTGAAAAAATCATAGGTTTCCCAAATTTACATGGTGAAAAGCAGCAAATTGATTTTGGTGGTGATCGAATTTATCAAGTCACTAATGGTTTATTAAATAGAATCTAGTTTAAATCATCAATATTGTTAGGGCTTAAAATATTCACTATGATGAAATATTAATGATCTTATAGAGATAAGTTTGTTGAGGATTCTGGATGAATATAAAAATTCATCATTTTTTATGACTTGTTATTTGGTTTTGTATTTGAAAATTGTAATTTTGTAGGAATAACTTTTTATGAAAAAAATGCTTTTTATTATATTTTCAACTTTTATGACAGCAAGTCTTCAAGCAAAAAATGTAGATTATGAAGTGCTTAAGCAGCAAGCGATTGAATATGAAAATAGTTTGACGGAAGTTGAGAAATCGCAGTTAAATCAATCTTACGCACAGCCATTATCTAACTCTATTGGTTTTTGTGCACAATTTTATCAAGGGACTTCTTTTGAAATTATATCTAAAGTTGATCAGAATGGGGTGATGTTAGAAAATTGGACGAATACAGAGGGGACTTTTGCTGAATGTATACGTATGATGTTTAATCATCGTCAAATTCAATCTGTTCGCAATGAAGAATTTTATGCAATTTTAGAGTTTAATTTAACAAAGCACTAATTCACTGTAAGCAAAACGTCATTGCATCATCATCTAAGTGTAAAAAAGAAAACCTAAACTACTCAAAAATGAAGAGAAGATGATAGGTGATCGTATGAACAAGACGTACGCAGAAGCCTTACTGTATAGACAACAAGAATTTCCAGATTATTTTAAATTTTATTTAAAAAAAAATAAAAATCCTAACCATATTTCTGAGAATTTAAATACGCTTCAAAAACTTGTTCGTCCAAGGCTAAAAATTGCAATTGTTACTGAAACATGGCCACCCGAAATTAATGGAGTGGCAATGTCTTTGATGCAGTTATGTAAAGGCTTGCAAAAACAAGGACATAAAATTTTATTGGTTCGTCCAAAACAAAAGCATTCATGTCAGGAATTTTCACCAAATAAAGAATGTTTAGTCACTGCACAAGCTGTGCCTAAATATCCTGATATGCGTTTTGGTTGGCCGCAGTATTTAAAAGTGTCACAAGCGATTTCTGAATTTGTGCCAGATGTTATTCATATCGTGACTGAAGGGCCGTTGGGTTTTACTGCTCTGCATGCAGCGAAAGCGAAGCATATTCCTGTGTCAAGTGGTTTTCATTCACCATTTCAAGAGTTTAGTCGGTTTTTTGATTTGGCATTTTTGATTAAGCCAATTCAGCATTATTTGAAGTGGTTTCATAACAATACCCAACTGACTTGTGTTCCAAGTGTAGATACTGAAAAGGCATTACGTCAATTTGGTGTGATTTGTCCGATGCAAGTGGTTGGACGTGGCGTAGATATTGAGAAATTTTCAATAAAGCATCGCTCAGAAAAGCTGAGACGAACGTGGGGTGTTGATCAAGATACAACAGTTTTGTTGTATGTAGGACGTTTGTCTCCTGAGAAAGAAATTAATGTTTTGATTGAGGCTTATGCAGCAATGAAAAATCATCACGATAAAAAAGTGAAATTTGTCATTGTTGGAGATGGACCTGATCGTAAGCGTTTAGAAAAAATGATGGGTGCTGAACAGATCATTTTCACAGGAAGTTTGAGTGGTATGAAACTTGCTGAAGCATATGCAAGTGCTGATGTATTTGTTTTTGCCAGTCAAGTTGAAACATTTGGCAATGTGGTACTTGAAGCGATGGCAAGTGGTTTACCTGTTGTGGCATATAACTATGCAAGTACGCAACTTTATGTGAAGCATCAACAAACAGGTTGGGTGTGTCCTTTGGGTGCAACTGATCAATTTATCCAAAATATTTTACAACTACCCAGTAACTCGATTCTGCATGATATGGGGCTACATGCTATGCATGATGTGCAAAATATTGGTTGGCAGCACGCAGTACAACAATTTGAACAAGCACTTTATCAAGTCACGCAAGATCAGGTTTTAGTGACTTAAAACCATCTCGGATAGAGAGGAGAGCTAAAATGAATTTTAAAGAGACTAAAATAAAAATACTCGATTTAGATTTAAGAGGCTGCTTATATCTTAATAATCTATCTCATGTGCAACATATTGCTTTGTTTTTTAAAGTGATCAGTCGACTAGGTGATGGTGCATTTTGGTATGCAATGTTATTTATTGTCTGGTTAAATAAGGGTTTGATGTATGGCTTAAAATTACTGTATGTGGTTTTGAGTGCTTTGATTGGTACAGGTATTTATAAACTACTGAAACATAAAACGGTGCGTCCTCGCCCTTATCAGGTGCATCAAGTGATTCGTTTGGGAGAGAGACCATTGGATCATTTTAGTTTCCCGTCTGGGCATACTTTACATGCGGTCATGACAACAGTTGTACTCGGTTATATTCAACCTGTGCTGCTATTTATCATGATGCCATTTACGATTTTAGTGGCATTGTCACGTATGGTATTGGGTTTGCATTATCCAAGTGATGTAATTGTAGGGGCTTTGATTGGTGCAACGGTGGCAAGTATGATTTTGGTTGCTGCACCATTCTTAAATATTAGTTTATAAAAAGCCGTAGTATTTTGGACAATAAAAATCTATTTTGGCAAATGTATGAATTTTGCTAAAGTAGAGCAATACATTATGGATAGGATGACCTGAATGGGTTTACGTTGGACAGATACAATTGATATCGCAATTGAGCTTTATGAAGCTCACCCTGATGTCGACCCGCAGTGGGTGCGTTTTACTGATTTACATGCATGGATTTGTGCATTGCCTGAGTTTAGTGATGATCCAACAAAGTCAACTGAAGGCTTATTAGAAGCCATTCAAATGGCTTGGATTGACGAAGCAAGCTAAAAATCAACTCAATCTGTCTAAAAAATCATTTTTTTACAGTTTAAACAGCGGAAAATTGCGCATTATTCGGTATAATGCGGCAAAATTTTCGTGTCAATTTGACTTAAGGAGCCAATCAATGGCTATTGAACGTACTTTATCTATCGTAAAACCAGATGCAGTTGCTAAAAACCACATCGGTGACATCTTTGCTCGTTTCGAAAAAGCTGGTCTTAAAATCGTTGCGACTAAAATGAAACACCTTTCTCAAGCTGAAGCTGAAGGTTTCTATGCTGAACATAAAGAACGTGGTTTCTTTGCTGACTTAGTTGCGTTCATGACTTCTGGTCCTGTTGTTGTTTCAGTTCTTGAAGGTGAAAATGCAGTTCTTGCTCACCGTGATATCTTAGGTGCTACAAACCCTAAAGAAGCTGCTCCTGGTACAATCCGTGCAGATTTCGCTGTAAGCATCGACGAAAATGCTGCTCACGGTTCTGATTCTGTAGCTTCTGCTGATCGTGAAGTAAACTACTTCTTCGCTCAAACTGAAGTTTGCCCACGTACTCGTTAATTCTGAGGCGTTAGGGTCGAGGAACAACGTAAAAGCTATGCTTTTGTAAATTGTAAACAGACCCTGAACCAGATAAGTGTTATACTGCTTGTCTGGTTTTTTTATTTTTAATGTTCGAATATTGAACGAATCCTACCCATTGGCATGTTTTTTAGGTAATACTCATGAATTCTGAAGTTGTCGCTTCGTCATTAACGCAAGATGAACAGAAGCCTGCATCATCAAAATCTGCACAGCAAGCACATGTACAGAAAGTGAATTTACTGGGCATGTCACGTCCGCAGTTGGAAAAATTCTTCGAAGAAATGGGAGAGAAAAAATTCCGTGCAGGACAGGTGATGAAGTGGATTCATCAATTCTTCGTCACTGATTTTGCTGAAATGACCAATATTTCAGGAAAGTTACGTGAAAAACTAGAAAAAGTTTGTGTGATCGAAGCACCTGAAGTGGTACATCGTAACTACTCCAAAGATGGTACACGTAAGTGGGTGTTCCGAGTAGGCGAAGGTGAAGGCTCACTGGTTGAAACCGTATTGATTCCTGCAGAAGATAAGACAGGCTCACGTAAAACCTTGTGTATTTCATCACAAGTAGGCTGTGCTTTGGATTGTTCATTCTGCTCGACAGGTAAGCAAGGTTTTCAGCGTGATCTAACTCCAGCAGAAATCATTGGTCAGTTGTGGATGGCAAATTATTCTTATATGGAAGAAGTGCCCGTTGCAGAGCGTGAGCGTTCAGTGACCAATGTGGTGATGATGGGGATGGGTGAACCATTACTCAACTATGATGCTGTGCTAAGTTCGATGAATATCATGTTAGATGACTTTGCATATGGTATGTCGAAACGTCGTGTAACACTATCTACATCAGGTGTTGTGCCAAAAATTGATCAATTAGCACAAGATATTGATGTTGCTTTGGCGATTTCGTTACATGCGCCAAATGATGAGCTTCGTAACGAACTTGTACCAATTAATAAAAAATATCCATTAGAACAATTGATTGCAGCATGTCAGCGTTATATTACTAAAGATGGTAATGAAAGCTCTCGTAAGCATGTAACTATTGAATATGTCATGTTGGATGGTGTAAATGATCATCCTGAACATGCACAGCAAATGATTAAGTTATTGAAAAACTTACCAAGTAAAATTAATTTAATTCCGTTTAATCCATTTCCTCATGCACCTTATGGTCGCTCAAGCCGTAATCGTATTATTTCTTTTCAAAAAACTTTGTCTGATGCGGGATTTGTGTGTACGATTCGTCAGACACGTGGTGATGATATCGATGCTGCGTGTGGTCAATTGGTTGGTCAAGTGGCTGACCGTACTCGCCGTGCAGAACAATGGAAAAAGAAAGTGGCGCAGCAAAATGAGATTTTGCGCTCACAAGGTTGACCATTTTAAAAAATTAAATATGGGGATCAGGCTTTGAGAAATAAAATGTACAAAAAAACAGGCGCAATTGTGGCGATCTGTTGCACTGCTTTATTGACACAAGCATGTCAAACCACACAAACAGGGACAGTTTTGCAAAAAGACCCTGAAAAATCAGTGAAAGTACGTACTCAATTGGCTGCTGAATATATTCGAACACGTGATTTAGATGCTGCAAAACGTTCACTTGATCAAGCTTTGGAAATAGATTCAGGTGATTCAACTGCAAATATGATGATGGGGGTTTTACTGCAACAAGAAGGCAGTAAAGTCAGCATGGACAAAGCTGAAAGCTATTTTAAACGTGCCATTTCCCGTGATCCTGACAATGCACAAGCCCGTAATAATTATGGGACTTACTTATATTTGATGAAGCGTTATAATGATGCGATTGAACAACTCAAACTTGCAGGGACGAGTTTAGGCTATGACCAACGCTACAAAGCTTTGGAAAATCTCGGCAAAGTCTATATGATTGTGGGCGATAAAGAGAATGCTGAAAAAACATTCAAGCAGACCCTGCAAGTGAATCGAGATTCGGATATCGCTTTAATCGAGTTGGCAGAACTATTATATTTAAAACAACAAACCGCTCAAGCAAGTCAACTTTATGAGCAGTTTGTACGTTTAGTGGGTCAGAAAAATCAAGACCCAAGAGCACTTTGGATCGGAATTCGTATCGCTAGAGCGAATGGTGATCAGATGGGATCGCAAGTATTGGTCAATCAATTACGTGCGCTTTTCCCTGAGAGCCGAGAATATCAACGTTATTTGCAATTACAGTACAGTACTGAGGCCGTATGGAAGTAAATCCTAATTCACAGCAACCTACTGGTTCAAACGTAGCACCTAATGGTTTAGGAAATGTTCAGCGTCCGGGCGAGTATTTACGCCAAGTTCGTATTTCACAGCAACGTGATATTAAAACCGTCGCTACAGACTTAAATATGCCTTTAAAAACATTAGAGGCTTTGGAAAAAGATGAATATAAATCCTTGCCTGAAGCAACATTTATTAAAGGCTATTATCGCTCGTATGCAAAATATTTAAAAGTTGATGCAACTGCAATCATTCAACGTTTTGATGATATTTATCAAAATGATACAGGTTTAATGCCAAATCATGCATTAAATAATTCACCGATTAAAATCATGGGGAAACTCCCAGGTTCAAACAGTGATCGTAATAAAAAGTGGTTGAAGCGGGCTTTGATTGCGATTGCTGTTTTGGCGGTGATTTGGGCAGTCGTGGCAGGCGTACAAAAATGGTCATCCAGTAAAAATGGTGATACTGATGCAAAACCACAACAGTCTGATGTTGAAATATTATCAATGAACAATAGTTCTAGTAATAGTTCTGGCGATCAAATGGTGTTAAATTTTAGTCATCCAACTTCTGTGAAAATTGTAGACAGTACGGGTAAAGTGTTGGCTACAGGTCGTCAATCAGCAACTTTAACATTGACAGGCGAGTCTCCATTCCAGATTCGACTTGATGATGCTTCTGCTGTGTCATTAAGCCTTAATAATGAACAGATTTCATTGTCTCCATATACTGTGAACGGAAAAGCAGAATTCCGTTTATCTCGTTAATTCAAATTAAGTCGAGCGGTACAATGATTGAAAATCCTATTAAACGTCGCCCAACCCGAAAAATTCGTGTCGGTTCAGTCTATGTGGGTGGTGATGCACCGATTAGCATCCAAAGTATGACCAACACAGAAACGTGTGATGTTGAAGCAACAGTTGCTCAGATTCAGCGTTGTGTAGATGTGGGTGCAGATATCATGCGTGTATCTGTGCCGACGATGGAAGCCGCTGCTGCTTTTGGTGAGATTCGTAAGCGTGTCACTGTTCCATTGGTTGCTGACATCCATTTTGATTATAAAATTGCTTTGGCTGTTGCTGACTTTGGTGCGGATTGTCTGCGAATTAATCCGGGGAATATTGGTTCTGAAGCAAAAATTCGTGAAGTTGTTGCTGCGGCAAAACATCATGATATTTCCATGCGGATCGGTGTAAATGCGGGTTCATTGGAAAAAGATATTCAGAAAAAATATGGCGAGCCTACAGGTCAAGCTTTACTTGAGTCTGCAATGCGCCATATTGATATTCTAGATCGTTTAGATTTTCAAGAGTTTAAAGTGTCGGTAAAAGCATCGAATGTGTTTTTAACGATGGATGCTTATCGTTTATTGTCAGCACAAATCGATAACCCTTTACATTTAGGGGTGACTGAAGCAGGTGTGTATCGTACAGGTTCTGTAAAATCAGCAATCGCTTTGGGTGGTTTGTTGATGGATGGAGTTGGTGACACCATGCGTATTTCTTTGGCAGCAGAGCCAGAGGAAGAAGTTAAAATCGGTTTTGATATTTTAAAATCATTGGGTTTACGTTCTAATGGGATTAATTTTATTGCTTGCCCAAGTTGTTCACGCCAAGAATTTAATGTGATCAAAGTAATGCAAGCTTTGGAAGAGCGTCTAGAAGATGTACGTACCCCAATGGATGTATCTGTGATTGGTTGTAAAGTGAATGGACCGGGTGAGGCGAAAGAAGCGGATATCGGTGTGGTGGGTGCTGCACCACGTTCACTGGTCTATCGTAATGGTGAAAAAAGCCATTTGATCGATACCAATCAATTGGTTGATGAGATCGAATCTATGGTTCGTCAACGTGTTGTAGAGCTTGAAGAAGCTAAATCTAAAGAGATTATTCGCACCAGTTTTTCTGAGTAAATCATGAGTTCAATTGTCGCAATTAAAGGTTTTAATGACGTTCTTCCATCACAAACGGCTGCATGGAGACGTCTAGAGCAACATTTAGCATCATTGATGGATGCCTATGGTTATCAACAAATTCGTTTACCGATTGTTGAGCAAACCAATTTATTTAAACGTTCGATTGGGGATGCAACGGATATTGTCGAAAAGGAAATGTATACATTTTTTGACAAAGGTAATCCACCAGAGTCGTTGACTTTGCGTCCAGAAGGAACAGCAGGTTGTGTTCGTGCGATGCTTGAACATAACTTACTCCGTGGTGCAAATCCACGAGTGTGGTATGTTGGTCCAATGTTTCGTTATGAGAAACCACAAAAAGGGCGTTATCGTCAGTTCCATCAGTTTGGTGTAGAAACTTTTGGTGTTGCAACACCTGACCAAGATGCTGAGTTGATTTTGATGACTGCACGTTTGTGGAAACGCATGGGGGTTGCTGATAAAGTTCAATTAGAATTGAATACTTTAGGTGAGTCTGACGAGCGTGCGGAATATCGTGCGGCATTGGTTGAGTTTTTAACCCAACATAAAAATGATTTGGATGAAGATTCACAGCGCCGTTTAACGACTAATCCGTTGCGTATTCTAGATTCAAAAGATGCTAAAACACAACAAATTCTAGAAAATGCGCCAAAATTGCATGACTTCATGGGTGAAGATACGATGCAGCACTTTACGCAATTGAAGCAGTATTTGAGTGATGCAGGTATTGAATTTGTAATTAATCAAAAATTGGTACGTGGTTTAGATTATTACAATAAAACAGTATTTGAATGGACAACGACACATTTAGGTTCACAAGGTACAGTGTGTGCTGGTGGGCGTTATGATGGTTTGGTTGGACAATTAAAAGCGAAACCTGATCAATCTATTCCTGCGGTGGGTTTTGCGATGGGTATGGAGCGTTTATTGCTGCTTCTTGAGCAAGTTGAAGACCCAACACCTGTGCGTGAATGTGAGTTGTTCTTAGTGTCTGATCCCGCAACTCAAAGTAAAGCTTTAGTGCTTGCGGAAAGTATTCGAGATCAACTTGAAGCGTTAAATAGTACGATACGTTTGAAAACTGGTTCACAAGGTTCAATGAAAAGCCAAATGAAAAAAGCAGATCAATCAGGTGCTGTGTATGCTTTGATTTATGGTGAGCGTGAGCAAGCAGCACAACAAGTCTTGGTGAAAGAGCTTGCAACAGCAGAACAGCATGAAGTCGCAGTTGCTGATTTGGTTGCATTTTCTATAGAAAAGTTTTCTTCAAAATAAGTGAAAATATTAGGAAAAGGGTAATCGCATGAGCGCAATGACAGATGAAGAACAACTTGATGGTTTAAAGTCGTTTTTAAAAAAATATGGCTCAGCGATGGTGAGCGGCATTCTCATTGCGTTGATTGCCTTTTTTGGTTGGCAGTATTGGCAAAAAAATAACTTGGCAGATCATCAAAATCAAACTGCAAAAGTACAGCAATTATTTGATCAAGCTGCGGCAGCACATGGCGATGCGAAAGCTGCAACTGCTTTAACTGCAGCTGCGGATAAGTTGGTGAAAGAGAATCCTGATTCGATTCAAGCAATTCAAACACAGTTTATGATGGCAAAATTAGCCTATGATCAAGCGGATTATGCTAAGGCTGAACGTGAGTTGAAAAAAGTTGAAAATTCGAAAATAGATGATAAAGGTCTTCTACAAGCAGTTAAAATTCGTTTAGCAGATGCACAATTTGCCCAAAATAAATATGATGAAGCTCTAAAAACATTATCAACAGTAACTGAACCTACTTTTAAGTCGACTATGGAAGAAATGAAAGGTGATGTTTATGTTGCAAAAAATGATATTGAAAATGCTAAAAAATCATATCAAGCTGCATGGGATGCGTTGTTGGAACGTAAACAAGAACGTCAAATTTTACAAATTAAACTCGAAAGTGTCGGCGTATTAGTGGATGATCCTGATTTTGAACGCCCAATCTTAGAAACACAAGTGGATGAGTCTTAATGGATAGAAAATATAAAATACCTTTTGCTTTGGCAATATTATCAGCAGCATTAGTTGGCTGTTCAAGCAATAAAGTAAAAGAGGAAAAAGTTAAACCCAATCCACTTTCTAAAATTGTGCAGGCAACAGGTCTTGTCCAGGTATTTTCACAAAGTGTTTCTTCAACCGCTAAAGAAGATCCTTTGCGTTTAAGACTTGATGCGGATAATGGTAAAATTTTCCTACTGGATCCAAATGGTAAAGTGGAAGCATATCAAGGTAAGCACGTCTTTGGTCAAAAAAAGTGTCTAAAAATGGTTTGAGTTCAGGTGTTGAAGCAGCACAAGGGCTTGTCATTGTAGGGAATACTAAAGGTCAGTTATTTGCCCTAGATCAAACCACAGGTGAGCAAAAATGGGCAGCGCAGCTTTCAGGTGCAATTATTAGCCCAGCACATATCCAAACGGGTCGTGTGATTGTCGTGGCAAACGACGGTACGGTTTATGCCTTTGACCAAGAAACTGGTCAACAAACTTGGACATATAAATTATCGAATGCATCATTTAGCTTACGTGGTCAAGCTGCACCTGTAGAGTTAGATCCACGTACGATTGCGGTGACTACATCGACAGGTTATGTGTATGCAATTGATAGTTTGTCAGGTATGCCTCGTATGCAGCGCCGTGTTGCGGTGACAGAGGGTCGCTCTGATATCCAACGTTTGATTGATATTGATGGTGAGCCTGTAGTTGCAGGTCAGTTTGTGGTGACTAATAGTTACCAAGGACAAGTCACTGTACTTGATCTTGCATCACAACGTGTACTTTGGAGTGTGGGAGCAAGTAGTGCGACACGTCCAGAGGTATATGATAATAAAGTGTTTACCGCCCAAAGTAATGGTAAGTTTGCTGCATTTGACTTAACTTCTGGTCAAGTTATTTGGTCAAATGATCAGCTGTTAAATCGTGAACTGAGCAATATTGTGGTACTTGGACAGTATTTAGTAGTAGGTGATTTGGATGGTGTGTTGCATCTCATTGATCCAAGTACAGGTTCGATAGTTGGTCGTGCAAAAACGAGTGGTGAAGTACGTACTTTACGTGTGATTGATAACCAACTTTATGTTGCAACACGCACAGGTAAATTAACTGTTTGGCAGAACCGTTAATTTTTTTGGCGCTTGTGTTAAACTAGTCGATATATATATTTAAAAGAACTCGGGGTGATTGAAAATCAATACCCCGAGTTCTTTATTTTAGTGAATTTGATCGAAAGGTCGTGGAGTCTTTACTCCTACATTCTTCCTCGCTCTCTGATGTTCAGACCAGTCCAACTGGCTGATCTTGAATTAAGGTTAATCTATGAAACCCGTAATTGCGCTCATTGGACGTCCGAACGTCGGAAAATCAACGTTATTTAACCAGATTACTAAGAGTCGTGATGCACTTGTTGCAGACTTTGCTGGTCTGACGCGTGACCGTAAGTATGGTGATGCGAAATTTGAAAATAAATCATTCATTGTTGTTGATACAGGTGGTATCGGTGAAAGTGAAGGTGGAATCGACTCATATATGGCAGAGCAGTCAAAAACTGCCATTAATGAAGCAGATATTATTGTATTTGTCGTCGATGCACGAGCAGGTTTATTGGCATCGGACGAGCAAATCGCGCGTGAACTTCGTACTTTAGGTAAAAAAGTATATTTAGTTGCCAACAAAGTTGATGGTGTACATGCTGAGGCAGCTTTGGTTGAGTTTTTTAAACTCGGTATGGGTGAGCCATTACAAGTTGCAGCGAGTCATGGTCGTGGTGTTCAGCAAATGCTTGAAGAAGTGTTGACTGAAGTTCCTGAAGATGAAGATGAAGCAGAGCACGATAAAGCCACAGGTTTACGTTTAGCAATTATTGGTCGCCCAAATGTGGGTAAATCTACATTGGTCAATCGTTTGTTGGGCGAAGAACGTGTTGTGGCATTTGACCAACCTGGTACAACACGTGACTCGATTTATATTCCATACGAGCGTGATGGTCGTCAATATACCTTGATTGATACCGCAGGGGTACGTCGTAAAGGTAAAGTTGATGAAATGATTGAGAAGTTTTCAATCGTAAAAACTTTACAAGCGATTAAAGATGCACACGTGATTGTTGTGGTTTTAGATGCACGTGAAGGTGTTGTTGAGCAAGATCTACATTTAATTGGTTATGCGCTTGAAGCTGGGCGTGCCATGGTAATTGCCATTAACAAATGGGACAACATGACGGAATACGATCGCAAACAATGTAAATTGGATGTGGATCGTCGCTTTGACTTTATTCCTTGGGCAAAAGTGCATTTAATCTCAGCATTGCATGGTACAGGTGTGGGGGATATGTATCCAACAATTCATCGTGCTTATGATTCATCACACTTAAAAGTTTCACCTGCAAAATTGACGCAGATTTTGAATGATGCAACAGAAGCGCATCAACCACCAATGTTTAGTGGTAAACGTATCAAAATGCGTTATGCGCATATGGGTGGGCAAAATCCACCAACGATTGTTATTCATGGTAATAAAGTAGACAAAACACCTGCGGACTATCGTCGTTATTTGGAAAATGTATTCCGTAAAGTCTATAAACTTGAAGGAACACCTGTTCGAATTGACTTTAAAACTTCTGAAAACCCATTTGAAGGGCGTAAGTCTCAGATGGATGAGCGGACAGCGGCACGTAAACGCCGTTATATTCAGAAATTTAAAAAAGCTGAAAAGAAATTTAAACGTTAATTTCTATACCGTATTTGAGGTAAATGTAAGAAACCCAAAGTTAGCTTTGGGTTTTTTGTTCGATCGTTGCAGATTTAATGAAAAAAATACAAAAAACAAGTTGATTTCTTCTAAGTATTTTTAATGGGCGGTGATATAATCAGCCCGCAATGTAGGGGTTGCAAACAAATATAATAGTAATGCTGCAGGTAGATGATTCAATATGATTCAACTGAATATCTCACAACTTAAATATAGTTGTGCGGGTGAGAGCGTTCCTGCACTTGAGCATATTCCTGCGATGCAGCGCAGACGATTATCTTCAATTGCAAAATTAGCTTTAAATAGTGCCATTGAGTGTTTACAGCAAAATCGAGTAGATTATATTGTTTGGGCATCGCAATACGGTGATGAACACAAAACCTATAAAATATTAGAAGACGTACTGCAAGGTTTAACACCATCGCCAACACAGTTTTCAACTTCTGTACATAATGCGATAGCGGGTTTGTACTCGATTTTATGCCAAGATGCGACACCCTCGACCAGTGTGTGTACAAGTTGGTCTGAAGCTGTAGTTGAAGCTTATGCGTATTTAAAAACCATGTGCCCACAAGGTCGTGCAATGGTGGTGTATTATGATGAAGCTTTACCTGATTTGTATATAGAACATCAAATTTTTCAAGGTTTTGCACTCGCAGCAGTGTTTGATTTAACCGATGTAAATGTGCAGTTAAATGAATGTGGTTTGATACAAGTTGAGCCTAAGTACTTAGATGCACAGCATTTTTATAATTTTTGGATAGATCCATTGCAACTGTATTGTGATGCTTGGTCAAGATGTAAATGATGAAACAAATTCGTAAAAAAATAAACTACGCTTGGCGTGTAGGTGCAACTGGTTTTAGTTTTGCTAGTTTTGGCTTGGGTGGCGTTGCGATTGGTGGCATTATTGCACCTTTGGTCAATTTATCGAGTAAAGATCCAAATACTAGGCAAAATCGTGCACAGCAAGTCATTCGGCATAGTTTTAAAGGTTTTACTGAAATGATGGTGAAACTGGGAATTATGACTTATGAGATTGAAGGCTTAGACAAACTACAGCACAGTCGTCAGGAATTGGTGATTGCCAATCATCCAACCTTAGTCGATGTTGTGGTGTTGATTGGACTGATGGAAAAAGCCAATTGTGTGGTGAAAGAAGCATTATGGTCGAATCCCTTTACCAAAGGTCCTGTACGTTCAGCAGGCTATATTTTAAATGCAGGTTCAGAACAGTTTATTCATGATTGTGTGGCACGCTTACAAGAAGATCAAGCCGCTTCGTTGCTCATTTTTCCTGAGGGAACACGGACAGCAAAAGGTGAAATGTTAAATGAATTTCAACGTGGTGCAGCGAATATTGCATTACGTGCCAATGTACCTATTCGCCCGATTTTAATTCGATGTACGCCATCGACATTAACCAAAAATGAAAAATGGTATCATGTTCCATCCGAGCCATTTCATATCCAAATCAAAGTTTTGGATGCAATTCATATTGACGAAGTACTTGAAGATACGCAAGTTTCTCCAAAGCAAGTTCGTCAATTAAACCAGAAACTTCAACAATTTTTTAATCAAGAGTTATCCAACAATGAGCAATCTTGCTGATGAATTAAAACAAATGATTATTGATGTACTTGCACTAGAGGACATCAGCATAGATGATATCGACACCGAAGCACCTTTGTTTGGGGATGGCTTAGGCTTAGATTCCATTGATGCATTAGAATTGGGTTTAGCGTTAAAAAAACGCTATAACATCCATTTAAATGCAGAGTCTGCTGATACTAAGCAGCACTTTAAATCGATTCAAAGCTTAGTTGCTTTGGTTGAAAGCCAACAAAAAGCATAAGAGGTTAAGATGTTAACGCAAGAACAAATTTTAGAAAAACTGCGCGAGTGGATGGAAGAGTTATTTGAGATTGAACCTGAAAATATTCAGTTGGATTCAAACTTATATTCTGATCTAGATGTGGACAGCATTGATGCGATTGATTTGGTCGTGAAAATTAAAGAATTAACGGGTAAACAAGTACAACCTGAAGATTTTAAAAATGTCCGCACCATTCAAGATGTGGTGACAGTCATTCAAAATATGTCCGCTGAATGAAAAATATTTTGAAAGGGATTGTGGTCATTCTCATGGTCGCATATCCCTTTTTAGTAGGGTGGGGGTTATCCCAAGGACAATTCGTTTGGGTCAGTGCGATTTTGATTGGGCTTGGCATTATTCGATTGTTTAGTAAAGGTAATCAGTTGCTTTTACCACTCACATGGTTTGCTATCCTTTGTGGTGGGTTGAGTTTATTACTCAAAGATCATGCTTGGTTGAAAATGTATCCAGTCTTTATGAGTGTGGGTGCAGGCATTATTTTTGCGTCAACCTTGATCAAACCACCCTCGATGATTGAACGTTTTGCGCGTTTGGTGGAGCCAGATTTACCCGAATCAGGGGTAATTTGGACGAGAAAAGTCACCATTGTTTGGTGCATTTTTTTTGTATGTAATGCTGCCATTGCTTTATATACAGTGCTTTTTGTACCTATGAAAATTTGGGTAATTTACAATGGTTTTATTTCCTATATTTTGATGGGAATTTTATTCTTAGGCGAATTTATTTTGCGTAAACGCCATCAACGTTTAAATCAGCAGCAATT
This sequence comes from Acinetobacter sp. CFCC 10889, assembly GCF_003268395.1. Classification (GTDB taxonomy): domain Bacteria; phylum Pseudomonadota; class Gammaproteobacteria; order Pseudomonadales; family Moraxellaceae; genus Acinetobacter. The sequence continues at coordinate 58,807 of NZ_LQXQ01000011.1, forward strand.
GGCTGAGTTAGATGACCAAAAGAAAGAGTGATTTAAAATGTTGTTGTGTCATTTTCAAACGCATATCCAATCATTGAACACTTTATGTATTCAAGAGGATTTAAGCCAAATCAGTTTTAGTGATTTTTGGCAAGTGGTCTGTCAGCAAGCCAGTGCGATCCAACATTTAGATGCAGAACAATATGCACTTTGGGAAAATGACAGCTATACATTTTTGGTCTTATTTTTTGCAGCATTGTTGGCAAATAAGCAAGTAATCCTTGCACCAAATCGAGTTAAAGATTTGGAGTTGGAGTTGGCAGCGCAGGGGATTTATTTTCTAAGTTATCAGCCGGTTTTAGCATCTGCTAACGATTTTACAAGTTTTGCTCCTGAACAACTTATTTTAGACGATGCATTTCTTACACAAGCACAGGTCTATTTTTATACCTCAGGTTCAACAGGGCAGCCGAAAAAAATTCCAAGAACATTGCGCCAATTGTTGAATGAGGTACAAGGTCTAGATCAAAGTTTTGATTTAGGTCGTGATAGCATTGCGATCGCAACCGTTAGTCATCAGCATATTTATGGTTTATTATTCAAACTGTTATTGCCTTTGGCGAGTGGACGTAGTTTTTATACAATGCAATTGGCATTTCCTGAAGATGTTGTGGCAGCACAACGAAAATTAAAACAGTTAGAACAAGAAAATTATGTGATCTCAAGCCCTGCTTTACTCAAGCGTTGGACAAGTGATGTAGTATTGGAAAATTGCCAATATGTGTATTCTTCAGGTGGAAAACTGGAATCAGGTGTACGTCCTTTTTTAAATCGTCCGATTGTTGAAGTGCTTGGAAGTTCTGAGACAGGTGGGATTGCACATCGTCAACAAGATGATGCATTGTGGACGCCTTTTGCCAATGTGGAAATACAGGTGACAGAACAAGAAGAATTGGGCGTGAAAACCAACCATGCTTTTAGTGATGATTGGATTTTTACAGGTGATCGTGCACATGCTGTAGATGGAACACAGACACAATCGGCTTTTCAGTTATTGGGACGTTTAGATCGTATTGTAAAATTAGAAGAAAAACGTTTAAGTTTGGATGCGATTGAGCAGAAAATCTTAACTTTAGATGATGTTGTGGAATGTCATACTTTATTGATTGAAAAGCAGCATCGACAAATCTTGGCATGTGTTGCGGTTTTATCTGATCAGGCAAGACAGATGTTAGCACAAGGTAATAAAGCGCATTTTGTTGCTCAACTAAAGCAGCAACTTACTGATAAATTGGAAAGTATCGCAATACCAAGACAATGGCGATTTCTGTCACAATTACCACGTAATACACAATCGAAACTGAATAAACACGCGATGCAAGCCTTATTTCAACCACAGTTCAGTCCTGTGGTTTTACAACAACAGTATAAGAATGAACAAGCTCAATTTCAGTTAGAGTTTCCACCAGAGTTAGCCTGTTTTAATGGGCATTTTCCAAGCTATCCGATTTATCCTGGTGTAGGACAGATTGGTTTTATTCAGCAGTTTGCAAAGCAAGTGTGGGCAGACTTGTCATGGTGTAATGGTTATGAGCAGCTTAAATTCCAAGATTTGATAAAACCATTTGCAGTGGTTGAACTCATTTTAGTACGTAAGCAACATAAAGTGCATTTTGAAATGCGCTCAGAACAGCATGTTTTGGCATCAGGACGTTTATTGTTTGTGCTTGAAACAGTACAAGATCATTGCAATATTTCTGTCGTCACAGGAGTTGAACATGTCGAATTATAGTTTTGTGATCCCTGTTTATAATCATCCACATTATATTCAGGCTTTGCTTGAGCATTTAAATGATTTTGCTTTGCCAATGATCGTGGTGAATGATGGCAGTGATGTTGAATGCACACAACTTTTGCGTACTTTAGACGAACAGTTTGAGCATGTTGTTTTAGTTGAGCATGAGATCAATCAAGGCAAAGGGCAGGCTGTTATGACAGGTTTGCAAAAAGCCTTGGATTTGGGTTTGAGTCATGCATTACAAATTGATTCAGATGGGCAGCATGACTGGAATGATATCGCCAAGTTTTTAGATATGTCTCAGCAGCATCCAAAAGCGATGGTCATTGGGCAACCGATTTTTGATGACACTGTGCCTAAAGGACGTTTATATGGACGTTATGCTACGCATATTTGGGTGTGGATTAATAGTTTGTCTTTTGAGATTAAGGACAGTATGTGTGGTTTTCGTGTCTACCCGTTAGCAGCGACAATTCCAATTTTAAATACTGCAAAATTTCAATCACGTATGGGCTTTGATAGTGAAATATTGGTACGTTTAAAATGGGAGAATGTTCCTTTTGTAAATGTGCCAACTAAAGTGATTTATCCTGAGCAAGGCATTTCACATTTTGATGTTTGGCGAGATAATCTTGGACTCACTAAAGCACATTCCCGTTTATTTGCAGGTATGTTGCTGCGTTTACCCAAACTACTGAAAAATAAATATAAAGGTTCGACTGATGTCTGACACAGGTTCACCACGTTGGAGTGATCTCAAAGAAAAAGGTGGAACATTGCCTTTGATGTTGATGTTGTGGTTTTACCGTTTAGGCGGTCGCTTCTTATGTCGGATTGTTTTGTATTTTGTCATTATGTGGTATTGGCTATTTTCCAAAATCGCCAAACAAGCATCTTTAGAATATTTGAGTAAATTACACCAATTTGCAGGTGAACAATCACCTTTTTCACAAACACCAACCCTTGCCAATAGTTATACGCATTTGATGCAATTTGGTGAATGTATTTTAGATAAAATCGAAGGTTGGTTAGGGCATATTCCAGATCAAAAGCTTAATTTGCATGGGCATGAAGTTTTTCGTGAACATTACCAGAAAGGTGCAATTATTGTGGTTTCGCACTTTGGTAATACAGAACTTTTGCGTGCCATAAAATCTGAACATGCACAAAAAATTAATGTCTTGGTCTATCAAAAACATGCCACTAAATTTAATGATTTTATTAAAAAATTAAATAGTAAAGCTGATATCCAACTGATTTCTGTGGACGAGTTAGGGATAGATACAGCATTGCTGTTACAAGATAAAGTTGATCAAGGTGAGTGGGTAGTCATTGCTGCTGACCGTGTACCTGTACAGTCTGATCGTGTGCAAAGTGTACAGTTTTTGGGTGAAGAAGCGTACTGGCCACAAGGTGGATGGATTTTAGCTAATTTATTGAAAGTGCCGTTATTGGCAGTATTTTGTTATCGACAACAAGATCGGTTTGATGTGCATATTCATTTGTTGGCTGAAAAAATGGAATTACCACGTCGTGAACGTGCCACTGCAATGCATGACATTACCCGTAGATATGTACAGTTGTTAGAACAACATTGTATACGTGCACCTTATCAATGGTTTAATTTTTATCATTTTTGGAATAAGTAATTGGAAAATAACAACATGCAAGTTTTAGTGGTTGGGGAACAAGCGTTAACGATCGAACAAATTGTAGCTGTAGCACAAAATTGTTGTCGTGTGGCATTACCTGAAACGGCAGAATGGCGTCAGTTGATTCAACGTGGTGCAGATTTTCTGGATCAGTTGTTAGCAGAAGAAGGTGTGATTTATGGTGTAACCACAGGTTATGGTGATTCATGCCTTGTGGAAATTCCACCACATCAAGTACATGAGCTACCTTTGCATTTATCACGCTTTCATGGTTGTGGTTTAGGGCAAAACCTTGATTTGATCACTGCACGTGCAGTAGTTGTCACCCGTTTATGTTCTTTGGCACGGGGTTATTCAGGTGTGTCATTGGCATTGCTTGAGCGTTTGGTTTGGATGCTGAATGAAAATATCATTCCTGTGATTCCATCGGAAGGTTCTGTGGGGGCAAGTGGTGATTTAACGCCATTGTCTTATATTGCTGGGGCATTGGTCGGTGAACGTGACGTGTATTTACAGTCACAAGAAAAAATTGTTCCAATCGCACAAGTTTATGCTGAACAGAACATTGAGGCTTTGGTGTTGCGTCCGAAAGAAGGTTTGGCACTGATGAATGGCACAGCAGTGATGACAGCAATTGCTTGTTTGAACTATAAAAAAGCTGAACAAATTTCTTTGACCAGTACTTTGGTGACAGCACTGAATGTTTTGGCTTTGGAGGGTAATCCAAGTCATTTTGATGAAGTTTTATTTGCACAAAAACCACATCAAGGGCAACAACAGATTGCAGCACAGTTGCGGGCTTGGTTAAACAGTGAGGTACAAACTGAACATCAAAGTCCACGCCTACAAGACCGTTATTCATTGCGTTGTGCGCCACATGTCATCGGTGTATTTGAAGATTCAAAAGTTTGGTTACGTCAGTTTATTGAGAATGAATTGAACTCAAGTAATGACAACCCCTTGATTGATCCTGTGAATTTGCGTGTTTTACATGGTGGACACTTCTATGGTGGACACATTGCACAAGCGATGGACAGTTTAAAGATTATGATCGCCAATATTGCAGATTTGATGGATCGTCAATTGGCGCAATTGGTCGATCATAAAATGAATCACGGTTTGCCTCGTAATTTGACAGGTTCAAGTCTTGAGCGTTTACCATTGAATCATGGTTTTAAAGCTGTACAAATCGGGGTGTCTGCTTGGACGGCAGAAGCATTGAAACAAACCCTTGCCGCTTCAATTTTTTCACGTTCTACCGAATGTCATAACCAAGACAAAGTTAGCATGGGAACGATTGCTGCACGTGATGCGAGTCGTGTGATCTTGTTGACTGAACAAGTCATGGCAGCATTAAGTTGTGCAGCGGTGCAAGCCATTCAGCTCAAAGGTTTGTCTACCGAAATTAGCGAAGTGTTAACGCAGTTCCAACACTGGGTGCTTGAAAGCTTCACTTTTGTAGAAGAAGATCGTCCTTTACAACAGGATTTACAGCGTTTGGTAGATCGTTTTGAACAGTTTGATTTGCTCGATGCAGATCAACAGTTGAAATGGAGCTAAGTCATGCATGCAGATGTGATTATTGAAATTCCATTTCATGATGTTGATACCATGAATATTGTTTGGCATGGGCATTACATCAAATACTTTGAGATTGCACGATGCAAATTGTTAGATGAGTTTCAGTATAACTATGTACAAATGAAAGAATCAGGTTATGCATGGCCTGTGATTGAAAGCTATGTACGCTATGTGCAAGGTATCGAGTTTCAACAAAAAATACGTGTACGTGCCATTTTAAAAGAATGGGAAAACCGTTTGAAAATCGAGTATCAAATTTTTGATGCAGATTCAGGTAAGCGTTTGACCAAAGGCTTTACTTCGCAAGTGGCTGTAGATATTGAGAGTCGAGAAATGTGTTTCCAATCGCCATCTGTTTTGTTTGAACGTTTAAATGCATGGTCGGCTTTTCAGCCTGCTTAGCTTGAATTTAGAGGAAATAGTCATGCAAGATATTAAAGCTTCATCTCAAGCGGTGAGCTTAGAGCAGACAAAGTTTACATGTGCGATCATGTGTAAGTTCTTGTTGAGCTGTTTATGTGTTGTGGTTTTTTGTATGACCTTTTCCACCACAAGTTTTGCACAGAACAGCCAAGTTGGACAAATTTTTAAACAATTGTCAGCAACACCAACAGTACGTGCGAATTTTCAACAGCAAAAAAAACTTGCATCTTTGAATAAAACTTTTGTTTCGAATGGTACGGTTTTATTTTCCAAACAAAATGGTGTGTTGTGGCAGATTCAAAGCCCAGTGCAAGCCAGTCTGATTGTGACACCGAAAAAGTTAGTACAAAAAACCCAACGTACTTTTAGTCAAATTGAAATTGATAAATCGCCATATGGCTCAGTGGCAACCATGTTTTTACAGTTAATGTCAGGCAATGAAGCGGCATTGGCAAAAAACTTTAATATTGTTTCGGCGAATTATGCTCCGACCCAATGGAATGTGACACTGACCCCGAAAAGTAGTTTATTTAAAAAATTATTTGTCCGTGTTGATGCTCAAGGGCAACGTTTTGTGGATCGTATTGTCATCACTGAAAAAGCCAATAATGCAACGACTATTCAATTTAGTCAGCATACGACTCAACCTGTTCAAATGATGGCGACAGAAGATGCTCTTTTCAAATTGGCAAAATAAATTTACGGCTTTATGGCTTGCCATTTTATTGCTTGTCGTTGCATGTTTAGCCTATGCGTGGGTACAGCGTGATATTCATATTCAAACCAATATCTTTGCTTTATTGCCAGAAGAAAACCAAGATAAAGCTTCTGAGCAAACGCAAAAATATGTCAGTGAGCAACTGAATAATCAAGTGTTTTTGGTGGTTGATGCACCCAATGATCAAGTGTTGGATCAAGCTACTCAACTACTTAAGCAACGTGTTGCTGAAACTCAGTTGTGGCAGCCATTAAAGCCACAATTAGATACAGATAAGTTCGCACAAACGTTATATCAACATCATGCAGGTTTGCTGAGTACAGAAGATATCACTACGTTAAAACAGCAAGATTATGCCAGTTTTACTGAGCAAGCTTTATTGCAAGTGATGAGTCCGGGAATGCCGATTACTGCGGAGTTATTGCAAAAAGACCCTTTATTATTATTTCCACGTTTTGCAATGAATTTGTCCAATCAGAAAACGGATCAAAGCATTGAAATGGAACAAGGTTTTGCAAGTATTCATGATGAAAAAACCAATTCACGATTTTTTAGTTTAGCACTGACACAAAGCCCATATAATATTGATTATCAAGAAAGTACAACTGTTTGGATGCAGCAGCTTGATGCTGAAATGCAAAAAATGGGGGCAAAAACGCATTGGACTGGCACACTATTATTTTCAAGTTTTGGTACGCAGTCGGCTGAAAAGGAAATTTCAACCATTGGCTTAGGTTCAAGTCTCGGTGTGTTGTTATTGGTGTGGTTTGGCTTTCGTTCATTGCGTCCGATGCTGACAGAGTTTATCGCAGTGAGTAGCGGTAGTTTGGTGGCATTTGCGATTACTCATTGGGTTTTTGGTGAAATCCATCTGATGACTTTGGTCTTTGGTGCGAGTCTGGTCGGAGTTTGTGTCGATTTTTCTTTTTATTTTATGGCATTGCAGTCACAGCATCCTAAAGTGAATGGTTTTCAGGTTTTAAAACCTGTGTTACCCAGCTTGTTTATGGGCTTGATGACGACTTTGGTTGCTTATGTATTTTTGACATTCACACCATTTCCAGGCTTTAAACAAATTGCGGTATTTTCCATTGTGGGGCTGAGTGCTGCGTGGATCACCAGTATTTTGTTATTGCCACGTTTAAAGGCACTGAATGCACAACCCGCAATTGATACTTTAAGCTTCATTGGTCATGCACGAGATTATGTTTTAACACATGATAAATTGCGTTTTGGCATGATTGCAGTCATAGCTGTGGTATCGATCAGTAGTTTGTATTTTCTAAAAGCCAATGATGATATTCGTAATTTACAAAGTATGGATCAAAAACTAAAACAAGAAGATCGTTATGTGCGTGAGCGTTTTGGGCAACAACAAAGTAATGATTATTTTGTGATTCGTGCGAAAGATAGTGCTGAACTTGAACAGCTTGAGCAAAATTTATTAGTTAAGTTAAATCAATTACAACAACAAGGTCAGTTGCAAAGTGTGCAAGCGATTGGGCAGTCTGTCCCATCTTTAGCGACGCAACGAGCCAATATTCAACTGTTACAACAGATTCCAAAAGCTGAGCTAGAAAGCTATGCCACAGCCATGCAATTGAATGTGGCAGATGTGTTGTCGTGGCAGCGACAACTTGCACAGCAACCCTTATTAAGTATGTCAGCATTTACACAGCATCCTTTGGCATTTTTGCAGGTCAATGCACATGAGCGTTTGGTGATGGTGCAAGGTGTACAACAGGCACAGGTATTCAAACAGTTGCAAACAGAGCAGATACAGTTTTTACAACCTGTTAGTAATTTATCAGCATTGTTTCAGGATCATCGAATCCAAGCACAATATTTACTGCTTTATGCTTTGGTGGCATTGCTGATTGGCTTGGCGGTGATTTATGGTATCAAATCTATTGTGGCGTTGATTTTACCCGTCAGTTTGGCTTTGTTGAGCACTTTTGCTGTGCAGGCATGGCTCGGTGTAGAAATTAACTTATTTAGTATTATGGGGACATTCCTGATCATTGGGATCGGGGTGGATTATGCGATTTTTTATCGGCATGGACATGATCATCCGCAAGTCGTAGGCATGGCATTATTTTTATGTATGATGTCAACGCTACTTGGTTTTGGTTTATTGTCATTTAGTTCAACTTATGCCATTCATTGTTTTGGTTTAACGGTTTTATTTGGCGTCATATTTTCATTTATTTATGCCACAATTTTCACTAAAGCAGATCATCGACATCGTATTATTTTAAAAAATCAGCAAGATAGCTGAGATTGAGGGAAATCATGAATGCAATTCAACAAACCGATGTATTAATTATTGGTGCAGGTCCATCAGGAAGTTCAGCAGCCGCATTATTACGACAAAAAGGCTATGCGGTTACGGTCATTGAAAAGCAATATTTTCCACGTTTTTCAATTGGTGAATCTTTACTGCCACAATCTATGGTGTTTTTAGAGGAGGCAGGCTTGTTAGACACCATTAAAGATCATGTTGAAGAATGTGCTTTTCAGTTTAAAAATGGTGCAGCCTTTTTGAAAGGTGAACAACGCAGTTTTTATGATTTTACTGAAAAGTTTAGTGATGGTCCGGGAACGACTTGGCAAGTACGCCGTGCCAATTTTGACCATTTATTGGCATTGCAAGCAGAAGAATATGGTACAGAAATCCGTTTTGGGCATGAAGTAATCGCAGTTGATGTTGAGTCTGATCATCCGATTTTAACTGTTAAAGATGAACAGGCTGCTGAATATCAAATCCAAGCAAAATTTTTACTTGATGCTAGTGGTTTTGGGCGCATTTTACCAAAGTTTTTAGACCTTGAAAGTCCATCTGATTTTCCTGTACGACGTGCGATTTTCACCCATATCGAAGATGGGATTTTAGATGATCCTGATTTTGATCGTGAAAAGATTTTAATTACGGTACATGAAAAAGACCCACGTGCATGGTATTGGTTGATTCCATTTGCAGATGGTCGTGCGTCTTTTGGTGTGGTGGCAGAGCAAGATTTCTTTGATCATTATCAGTTTGATGATACAAGCCCTGATACTTTACAAGCAACATTTGCACGTATTTTAGCGGATGATCCTGCTTTGTCACATGTACTGCGTAATAAAAAATTTGATACCCCTGTACGTACTTTGGTGGGCTATTCTGCCAACGTAAAACATTTGGCTGCACGTAATTATGCACTCTTGGGCAATGCAGGTGAGTTCCTAGATCCTGTATTTTCATCAGGTGTGACCATTGCTTTGAAGTCATCAAGTTTGGCTATACCGTTGGTTGAGCGGGTGATCAAAGGTGAACAAGTCGATTGGATGCAGGATTATGAGCAGCCTTTACGTAAAGGTATCAAAGTGTTCCGTGCTTATGTCGAGTCTTGGTATGAGGGCGAATTTCAGGACGTGGTCTTTTCAAAAACGCAAAATGATAAAATCCGTCGTATGATCGCATCATTGCTTGCAGGTTATGCATGGGATGACCAAAATCCAATTCATAAAAATGCCAAACAGCGTTTATCGACCTTAGCTGAGTATTGTCGTGAAGGGCAGCCACAAGCTGATGTTGTTGGAATCGAATAATGCAAATGAAATGGAAAAAGTATGCTTTAACTTTGTTGATGATCATGCCATTGAGTGCATGTCAGCAGCTTTTGCCTAAAGCTCAAGGTTTAGTGACCACGCAATGGACTGCACAACAATATCAACGTCAAGATCAAGTTGAAGTTCAGTGGAAAGACCATGGTTTTAGCTTTTTGTTGTATCAACAGCAGCAAGGACAAGACTTAGATTTCTTAGCATTGAGTTTAACAGGACAGCAACTTTTTAAAGTGCATTTTGATGGTCAAAAGGTCACTGTAGAACAGCGCATTGATGCGATGAAATTGTTACCTTTTGAGTTTGTGGTACGTGATATTTTATTTGCAACTTATCCAAATTTCATTCAGCATCCACCTGAACAGGTCAGTGTGAAACAATATGTTGATAGTGCGAATACACAAGTTCAAGAAGTTGAAATTCAACAACAAAAAGTATTAAACATAAGACACTTTGCCACACAGATTGAGCTGGATAATCTACAAGTTCCTTATCAGATGGTATTTAGTACTGTGCCAAATACCTTAGAAAATAATGAGTAAATGCTAAATGTCTCAACAGATTGATGCCAAAAATCCAGCAGTCGGGATTCAACTCAGTGTTGGCTTATCTGCTTTGGGTGCAGATGCGATACAGATGCAACAAGCATTAACCCAAACAGAGAATACGTTGAGTTTAAGCTCAGACTTTATTGCTGAGAAAAAAGTTTGGGTGGGTACATGCTCAGTTGATTTAATTGACTCCGTTTCTGACAGCTTGAAAGCGATCGAAACACGTAATTTACGTTTTGCGTTAACAGCTTTACAACGTATTGAAGCAGAGTTACGTGCTTATACAGCACAATTTGATTCAAAACGTCTGGCGATTATTATCGGAACATCAACCTCAGGAATCGCAGACAATGAACCTGAGTTACAGCGTCATTTTCAAGGGGATCAAACGCTTCAAGTTTTGCAAAAAAAACAGGAAATGGACAGTTTAGCCAAAGCTTTACAGCACTATTTGGCTTGGGAGGGTGTCGCTTACACTATTTCCACAGCCTGTTCTTCGAGTGCTAAAGCATTTGCTGCGGGGCAGCGTTTGATCAATGCAGGGCTTGCGGATGCGGTGCTTGTTGGTGGTGTTGATACTTTATGTAAATTAACCTTAAATGGTTTTGATAGCTTGGAAAGTTTATCAAATGGCGTGTGTCAGCCATGCGGGCAACAGCGAGATGGTATTAATATTGGCGAAGCAGCCGCTTTATTTCTACTCAGTAAACAGACTGCACCTGTGATGCTTATGTCAGCGGGTGAATCTATGGATGCTTGGCATATTTCTGCGCCACATCCTGAAGGCTTAGGCGCTGCCAAAGCCATGCAGACAGCTTTGGATTTGGCACAGCTAAAAGCGCAAGAAATTGGTTATCTAAATCTGCATGGCACAGCAACACCACAAAATGATGCAATGGAAATCAAAGCAGTACAGCAAATTTTTCAGGATTATGCCGTGCCTTTAAGCAGTACCAAACATAAAACTGGGCATTGTTTAGGTGCAGCAGGGGCAATAGAGGCGATGATTTGCACCCAAATTTTACGAGATCAAGCATGGTTGCCTTTGCATCAAACTACTGTGCTTGATGCAGAATTAGATACGCAAAATTTTGTTGATAATGCACAATTGACACATAAAATAAGCTATGTCATGTCAAACTCATTTGCATTTGGCGGTAGTAATATTAGTTTAATTTTTGGAACAGAATTGCCATGAATGCACTACACGGTTTAGATGCCATTGATTTTATTCCGCATGAAAAGCCGATGGTTTTTGTAGATGATATTGTAGAAATAACAGATCATTTTGCAGTTGCAAAGTTGACCATTCGCCCAGAGCTGATGTTTTGTGAAGTACAAGGTTTGCCAACATGGTCAAGCATTGAATTAATGGCGCAAACCGTGAGTTTATATGCAGGTGTGCAAAGCCAAAAAATTGGCAAAGCGCCTAAGATCGGCTTTCTTTTAGGAACACGAAAGTTACATTTACCTATGCCATTTTTTGCGATGGGCGATGAAGTCATCATTCGTGCAGAACGCCAATATTTGCATGAAGGATTGGGACAATTTGCCTGTGAAATCCAATACCAAGGACATACAATTAATGCCATGTTGAGTGTGTATGAACCTGAAGAACATCAGTCAATTTAAAAGATTAGAAAAGATTAGGATAAGTGTGTGACAAGAAGAATTTTAGTAACGGGATCAAGTCGAGGCATTGGTAAAGCCATTGCATTACAGTTAGCACAAGCGGGTTTTGATGTTACTGTTCATGCGCGTTCTAGAAAGATGGAAGCAGAACAAGTTGTTGCTGAAATTCAAGCGATGGGACGTCAAAGTCATGCGATTTTATTTGATGTGACTGAACGTGCACAAGTACAACAATTATTAGAACAAAATATTGCTGAACATGGTGCATTTTATGGTGTAGTTCTCAATGCAGGTTTAACGCATGATGGTGCATTTCCAGCCTTGACGGACAATGATTGGGATGAAGTGATTTCAACTTCTTTAGATGGTTTTTATAATGTTTTAAAACCTGTCATCATGCCGATGATTCGTCTGAAAAAAGGTGGACGTGTTGTAACGATGTCATCAGTTTCAGGAGTGATGGGTAATCGTGGGCAGGTTAACTATAGTGCTGCTAAAGCAGGGCTGATTGGAGCGACAAAAGCTTTAGCACTTGAACTGGCAAAACGTAAAATTACAGTAAATTGTGTTGCACCAGGTTTAATTGAAACGGAAATGGTCAGTGCAGAAGTCCAAGAGCATGCGTTACAAATGATTCCGATGCAACGTATGGGACAGGTCGATGAAGTGGCAAAAGTAGTAAAATTTTTGTGTAGTGATGATGCAAGTTATATCACGCGTCAAGTCATTTCAGTGAATGGGGGATTGATCTGATGAAGCGTGTTGTCGTAACAGGTATGGCTGGTATTACCTCTTTGGGTGAAACGGCGGATGCAATTTTTGCACAGTTTGAGGCTGCTAAAAGTGGCATTCGTTATATGCCAGAGTGGGAAGTATTTACAGATTTACGCTGTAAAATTGCAGGTCCTGTTGAGCATTTTGATATACCCAAACACTTTAATCGCAAAGTTACGCGTGGTATGGGGCGAGTTGCTTTAATGTCAGTGATTAGTGCTGAAAAAGCATTAATAGATGCCAATTTACTTCATGATCCAATTTTACAAAATGGTGAAACAGGTGTGGCATTTGGCTCGTCAGCAGGTAGTGTTGATGCTGTTGCTGAGTTCGGCTCAATGTTAACAGACAACAACATGAGCAGAATGAATGCGACGACGTATATTCGTATGATGTCACATACTAGTGCGGTCAATATGACCGTGTATTTTGGTTTGAAAGGTCTGACATTGCCCACCTCGAGTGCTTGTACATCAGGTTCGATGGCAATTGGTCAAGCTTATGAAGCAATCAAATATGGCAAGCAAACCATCATGCTTGCAGGTGGCGCTGAGGAATTGAGTTCTACGGGTTGTGCAGTATTTGATGTATTACTGGCAACGAGTGGCATGAATGAGCAGCCTGAAAAATCACCACGCCCATTTGATCAAGATCGAGATGGTTTGGTGGTTGGTGAGGGTGCAGGTTGTTTAATCTTAGAAGAATATGAACATGCCAAAGCGCGTGGTGCTAAGATCTATGCTGAAATTATCGGTTATGGCAGTAATACCGATGGTCAGCATGTGACACGTCCTGATTCAGAAATGATGGGGCGATGTATGCAGTTGGCACTTAAAGATGCAAACATTGCAGCTGAGCAGATTGATTATGTAAACGCACATGGTACTTCAACAGATCAAGGTGATATTGCAGAAAGCCAAGCAACTGCACGTGTTTTAGGGTATAAACCGATCAGTTCTTTAAAAAGTTATTTTGGACATACTTTGGGGGCATGCGGTGCGATTGAAGCATGGCTCTGTCTAGAAATGTTACAAAGACAATTGTTCATTCCAACATTAAATTTAGAAAATATTGATCCACTGTGTGGAGATTTAGATTATATTGTGGGGAAAGCTCGAACAATAAATGCCGAAATATTGATGAGTAATAATTTCGCTTTTGGAGGGATTAACACCTCCATTATTTTCAAAAAAACAGATCACAAACAAGGGTAATTCTATGTCTATTAAAAATATCTGTATGGCTTTAACTTTGGGCATCAGTGGTGTTGCTTCTGTGCAAGCGGCTGATTCTATGAACCAATTCAATTTCCAAGAGGCAGTTGCACGTGCAGTTGCTGATGGTGCTTTAGACGGTTCTGTAAAATTTTATTTGGCGGGTACGAAGTCTGGTGGTCAGGTTTTACAGAAAGGCTTAGTGACCAATAAAAAAACCAATGGTTTTGGTAAATCAGCAGAAACAGCATGTGATCATGTATTGCGTTCAGCATTGATCCAGTTCCAAAATACAGCAAAATCTCGTGGTGCGAATGCAGTTACGAATTTGGTGAGTTTCTATAAGTCAAATGAAACACGTAGTACAACAACATATGACTGTGCAAAAGGTACAGCAGTTGCAGGTGTGGCATTAAAAGGTGATATTACAAAATTCTAAGTTGAGTTTTGTAGATGATATTTGAGTGAAACAATTGAGCCAATGAAAAAAAGAACAATACAGATCCATGTTCAAGCATTGGCTCAATTTATCCATTTACCAAAGGCAGATTTTGCAAATTTGCCTGCCTATAATCATTATAAAAAAAATACGATTTATCAGCAGCGTAATCAGTATTTGTCTGCATTTTTACAGCATGATATTGCAGATCAAGACATTCTTAGAACCGAATTTGGTAAACCATATTTAGCCCATTTTACAAAAATTGCATTTAACCATTCTCATAGTCAGCAACATTATGCTTTGGCAATTTCAGAGCAGGTGCAAGATATTGGTGTGGATCTTGAAGATTTAGAGCGTAAAGTACGTTTTGAGGCTTTGGCAAAGCATGCTTTTCATCCGCAAGAATATCAAACATGGCAAGAATTAGATGCTGATCCAGAGTATTGGTTTAAGGTTTGGACAACTAAAGAGGCTGTGTTAAAAGCATCAGGTTTGGGAATTCGTTTAAGTTTGAATGAGTTAAATACTTATGTTCATCCACTTGAAAATGGAGGAATATGTTCTCATCCTTTAATTGGTGTGTTTGCTTACCAAAATTATCGTTTAGCACATTGTATGTTAACCATTGCATGGCGTTCAGAGCATTCGTGTAAAGGCTTCGCTTTCCCAGATATTCAAATCATTCAGCATTAACAATTGATGGATTTTTAGATATAAAAAAGCTCATCCAAAGATGAGCTATTTTAAAATGAGGATATTAATGTGGAATTTGTTCTTCATCTTCAAATTCAGGTTTAACCTGAACAATAAAGTCCTGACGGTTTAGACCACGCCATAAAGCGAATGCTGTACCGATATAAATCGAAGAATATGTACCCACAAATACACCGATACACATTGCCACAGAGAACCATTTCAAACCATCACCGCCTAAGAACATCATGGCAAGTACCACGAGTAATAGTGTCATAGAGGTGTGAATGGTACGGCGTAACGTTTCAGTCAATGCGGAGTTAACCACTTCAAGTGGGCTCGCACCACGGATCTTACGGAAATTTTCACGGATACGGTCAGACACAACGATGTTATCGTTGAGTGAGAAACCGATTAATGCAAGAATGGCAGCCAACACTGTTAAGTCAAATGGCCATTGCATCATCGCAAAAATCCCGACAGTCACGATCACATCGTGCAGTAAAGAAAGTACTGCACCCACTGCAAGTTTAAACTCAAAGCGAATTGTGACATAGACCAACATCAGTAACATTGCTAATGCAACAGCACCAGCAGAGCGGATATACAGTTCATTACCGACTTGCCCGCCGACAGAGTCAACTTTATGAACTTTTGCTGGATTGTCTGGGAGTTGAACTGCTTTGGTTAATGCATTATTTAAGTCTTCAACATCAATATCTTGTACAGGCATACGTACAATTAAATCTTTGTTTGTACCTAAAGTTTGCACAACTGCATCTTTAAAGCCAGCTTTATCTAATGTACGGATGACTTCCTCAGGTTTTGCTTCACGTTGATAGTTTAATTCAGCAGAAACCCCACCTGTGAAATCTAAACCAAGATTTAGACCTTTGGTGACAATAAAGAACAAACTTGCAATGGTCAAAATGATGGAAAGGATTGCCGCAGGTTTGGCAATCTTCATAAAGTTTATGATTTTTTCATCATCAGGACGACCATACTTTTTGGTTGTAGGCACTTCTGGTTGAGTCACATCAGTCATCATAGATCTCCTATATGCTCAACTTTTTCAAGTTGCGTTTTTTACCATAAATGATTTGTACGATACCACGTGTTACTGTAATCGCAGTAAACATTGAGCAGACGATACCAATCATCAAGGTGACAGCAAAGCCTTTAATCGGACCTGTACCAATCGCAAACAAGATAAAAGCAACCAAGAATGTGGTTAAGTTCGAGTCAAAAATGGTGTTATATGCTCGATCATAACCTGCCACAATCGCCTGTTTAGGGGAGGCACCCCAACGCATTTCTTCCCGTATTCGTTCACAGATCAGTACGTTGGCATCGACTGCCATACCAATTGTGATGACGATCCCTGCAATACCCGGTAGAGTTAGAGAAGCACCGATCCACGACATAATGGTGAGGAGCATAGCAAGGTTAATTACGAGTGCTAAATCAGCAATAATACCAAACACACGGAAGAACACGACCATCCAGATTGCTACAAGAATGAAGCCAACTTGGGTAGACAGTACACCTTTATCAATATTTTCTTGCCCAAGACTTGGACCAACCACACGTTCTTCAACAAAGTACATTGGTGCAGCGAGTGCACCTGCACGTAACATCAAGGCAAGTTCTGCTGCTTCTTGTGGAGAATCTAAACCTGTAATACGGAACTGTGCGCCAAGTACAGCTTGAATGGTTGCTGCATTGATCACCACTGATTCTGTATATGGTGTACGTACTTCCGTTTGTACCCCAGTTGTTGGGTCTGTAATAAATTCAATTTTTTGTTTATTTTCAATAAACAATACCGCCATACGTTTGCCAACAGCATTACGTGTTGCATCTGCCATGAGCTTACCGCCAGCGTTGTCCAAAGTAATATTTACTTCTGCACCGCCAGTATCTTGGCTAAATCCACTTGAGGCATTTTGAACACGTTCACCTGTTAAGATACGGTTACGATTCAAAAGTAATTGTTTACCACTTTCTAAAGACTCGTAAGCAAATAATTCTGTGCCTGGCGGAATAGGTTGACCATTCGATTGACCATTTGGAATGACATATTGATCATTTAAATCAGACACTAAACGAAATTCTAAGTTTGCTGTACGACCCAGTACACGTTTTGCCTCAGCAGTATCTTGAACACCTGGTAACTCAACCACGATACGATTACTACCTTGACTTTGTACCAAGGCTTCAGCTACACCTAACTCATTAATACGGTTACGTAAAGTTGTTAAGTTCTGATCTAAAGCATAAGACTGAATCTCTTGCTTAGTCGTATCATTATAAGTGAGTTTTAAGGTAGAACCTGTTTCTGTTGCAAGAGCTTGTTGGGTGTACTTATTACCATTACTACGTAGAAAATCCATTGCAGCAGCACGATCATCATTATTTGCAAATAGCAAAGTAATCGTGTTGTTATTCAACGATAAACTATTGAATTTAATTTTTTGTTCACGCAAGTCACGACGCAAATCAGTTGCAGATGT
The DNA here is from genome assembly GCF_003268395.1 of Acinetobacter sp. CFCC 10889. Classification (GTDB taxonomy): domain Bacteria; phylum Pseudomonadota; class Gammaproteobacteria; order Pseudomonadales; family Moraxellaceae; genus Acinetobacter. Next base: position 76,383 of record NZ_LQXQ01000011.1, read on the forward strand.
TTCCATACGTTGTGCAATTGCTTTGTCCATATCTACTTCAAGTAAGAAATGAACACCACCACGCAAGTCAAGCCCCAGTTTCATTGGTTTTGCACCAATTTTCTGTAGCCATTCTGGTGTGGTTGGCGCAAGGTTCAGCGCAACAACATATTCGTCACCTAAATTTTTACGCAAAGCTTCTTGGGCTTTGAGCTGGGCATCAGATGAACTCACACGCAACAATGCGGCATTGTTGGTAAAGGTATTGTCATGAGTGGCAATATTGTCACTCTTTAATATTTGCTCTGCTTTTTGTATGACAGATTGATCAATCTGCGTACCAGCCTTGGCACCAGAGATCTGAACAGCAGGTTCATCAGGATACAAACTTGGCAGGGCATATAATGTACTGATCACAAGGACAACAAGGATCAGTAAATATTTCCATGCAGGGTAACGCATTCGCTTTCTTCTTAAAATTAAAAAGTCGTGCGAGGTGCACGACTACTTTTTGATTAAAGGTTATTTAATGTGCCTTCAGGAAGTACTGAAATAACACTTGCACGTTGTATTTTTACTTCATTACCACGATTAAGTTCAATTACTGCAAAGTCACCGTCAATTTTTGTCACACGACCCATTAAGCCACCTGCAAAAACCACTTCACTACCGACACCTAAGCTTTCAATCAGTGCACGATGTTCTTTCGCACGTTTTGCTTGAGGACGCCAAATGAGGAAATAGAAAATTGCAACAAACACAGCAATCATCAATAAATTAGCCATCATGCTTGGACCTTGTGCAGGTGCATCAGCTGCATGAGCAGCAGAAATAAATAAACTCATTTTAGTTTCCTAAAGTTAAATAACGGGTGTCAAAAACATGACATTTAAATTGACTTGTTCTGCAATTTACATGGTCTTGTGGCTCAGCGCAAATCCTGATGAATGAAAAGTACACCATCTTTAGGATTATTCATCGACTGGGCAAGGCGGAACTTCTAAACCACGACGTTGATAGAAATCAGTGACAAATTCATCAAAAGTATCATTGTCTAGAGCATCACGAATATCTTGAGTAAAACGTTGGTAATAACGCAAGTTATGAATCGTACCAAGCATTGAACCTAACATTTCGCCACATTTTTCTAAATGGAATAAATAGGCACGCGTAAAGTTTTTACAGGTATAACAATCACAATGCGGATCAAGTGGACTTTGATCATGACGATATTTGGCATTACGAATACGCACTAAACCATCCGTCACAAAATAATGACCATTACGTGCGTTACGGGTTGGCATCACACAGTCAAACATATCGACACCACGGCGAATCGCTTCAACAATGTCTTCAGGTTTGCCCACACCCATCAAGTAACGAGGTTTATCTTCTGGCATTTTTGCAGGCAGATAATCCAAAACCTTGATCATTTCTTCTTTTGGTTCACCTACAGATAAGCCACCAATGGCGAAACCATCAAAATCAATTTCTTTTAAGCCATTTAAAGACTCATCACGTAAATCTTCATACATGCCACCTTGGATAATTCCAAACAACGCATTTTTATTTTTGAGTACGTCGTGGTGATGGGTTTTACAACGTTTCGCCCAACGTAAAGAAAGCTGCAAAGATTTTTGTGCTTCTTCGTGCGTTGCAGGATAAGGCGTACATTCATCAAAAATCATCACGATATCTGAGTTCAATGTTTTTTGGATTTCCATTGAAATTTCAGGTGATAAAAATACTTTTGAACCATCAATCGGAGAACGGAAAGTAACCCCTTCTTCTTTGATTTTACGCATCGCACCCAAGCTAAATACTTGGAAGCCGCCTGAGTCTGTTAAAATAGGTTTGTCCCATTTAATAAACTCATGTAAACCACCATGTTCTTGAACCACTTCAAGACCTGGACGTAAATATAAATGGAAAGTATTACCTAAAATAATTTGTGCTTGAATTTCTTCAATATCACGCGGCAACATACCTTTGACTGTACCGTAAGTACCTACAGGCATGAACACAGGTGTTTCTACTACACCATGTTCTAAGGTTAAACGACCACGACGGGCACGCCCCGACTGACCTAATTTTTCAAACTTCATAAATGACCTAAATCTGGCGAAAAAACAGTTCGCTGATTGATTGCTGCAAAGGTGGTTATTTTCCCATGTTTTTATGGTGAATTGCTAGTCATGTTAAAGACTAAATGTGAATTGAAAATGAAAGCTGTGTTGGAATATTTTCATTGATAAGTTTTTAATATAAATCATGATCGGGTACTTATGTGGCTACGCATTTTCCGAAGTAAGCACTACGTTTTGACGAATGAAATCTTATGAAGAAATTTAAGGGGCAATCCTAAATTAAAATTAGTTCTATTCAGTATTTTGTATGTTGCGATTGTTCTAGTCTTCATCAAAATCTTTGTTTAAAATTTCTTCATGCTTAACAAAGAGCAAATCAATAGCTAAACATGGAATTGAATGGGGAAAATGATGGATTTCTTATCTCAACAGTTGCTTTATTTAACAAAAAATAAATTTTCTAAATATTTCAGTGTAGTAATAACTTTATTAATAGCTCCAATTCAGGGTTTTGCAGAAACTGATCAGCAACTTATGGCTGCTGGGCAATGGCGTGATCCTGTTACTAAATTAATTTGGATGCGCTGTTCGATTGGACAATCATGGTCAGGTTCTACATGTACAGGTGATCCACTTATATTTCATGATTCTGAAGATGCTCAAAATGCGATCAAAAAACTCAATACTGCAGGTGGCTTTGCGGATAAAACCAATTGGCGTTTACCTCAAATTAAAGAATTGGTCACTATTCGTAAATGTAGTCATGGTTGGAGAAAAATAGGAGATATTAATTTACCAGAACGAGAGCGACGAAATTTTGGTGAAGATCATGAACTAGAAATGAAAAAAATACCAAAAGGAGGGGAGGTACCAACAAATTGTATGGATCATTCAACTGCGCCAACCTTAGATACGCATATTTTTCCTAATACGCCAGCTAATGGCAAATATTGGTCCAGTTCTTTTTCATGGCAACCAATTGGTTATCAATATAAAGCATGGCATGTAGACTTTAGCTTTGGTTTTGTTGCACGTACAATTAATTATACGGATTATCAAGGTCTTGCTCGAGCAGTACGCAATGATCAATAAACTAAAAACTTCAAAAGCTTAATTAATCCAAATTGCGGAAATACATAAAGCGTAGATTCAACACCGAAGTACAACACTTTGGGGTGTAGTTGAGAAATGAGTTTGGAGTCTAAAAAGATTTCACGCTCCATTTCTTGCGCCCAATGCTGAATCTCAATCTTGGTTTTCTTAACCTTGCTTTTTCGTTGACCGTAGGCTTCCAGATCTCCACGCCAACTACCATTTTTATTTTTATAAATGGATAAACTTTATAAAGCTATCAATCCCAATAACTTAGATCTACAAAACACACATAAAAAAAGTGTGTAAAAAATGTGTAAATGCATACCCTAAATTACTCTTAAATATCTCAAAAAAAACCAAACCCCAGACATGAAAAAACCCCGAAGCCTTTATGTAGCAAGGCTTCGGGGTCTTTAGAATTTGTTCAACCTAAGTTGATGGTCCCGAGGGTCGGACTCGAACCGACACGTCATCGCTGACAGTGGATTTTGAGTCCACCGCGTCTACCAATTTCACCACCTCGGGAGAGGTTGTGTGGCTATAATAGCGTTTTTCAGATCATTGTCAATCAAGATATTTCACATTTGTTTATTTTTAATTCAGATGTGATTTTTTTGGACTAAAAAGCAGCAATTTCTGCGATAAAGTATAAAAAAGACTATACTACACCGAGTTTTATTTCCTAAATTTTTTGTTTTATGCAACTTTCTGATTTTAATTTTGATCTTCCCGATGAGCTGATTGCTCGTTATCCACTTGAAACTCGTAGTGCATCACGTCTCTTACATTTAACTGCGGATGGCTCATACCAAGATCATCATTTCACGGACATTTTAGATCTGTTCGATGAAGGTGACTTAATGGTGTTAAATGACACCAAGGTGATGAAAGCACGCTTGAAAGGCAAACGTGCAACAGGTGGCGCAGTTGAAGTTTTAGTTGAACGTATTTTCGATCAAACTATTGCACATTGTCATATTAAAGCCAGTAACTCGCCGAAAGCAGGTGCTGAATTATTCATTGGTCCCGATGAAGTAAAAGTCACGGTCACAGGTCGTCATGAAAATCTATTTGTAGTTGAGTTTTCCCAGCCGATCTTGCAAGTGCTAGATGCTTATGGTCAGTTACCGATTCCACCTTATTTTAATCGTGAAGCCGAAGCGATTGACACTGAACGTTATCAAACCGTTTTTAATGATCCAACCAAGTTGGCATCTGTTGCAGCACCAACAGCGAGTTTGCATTTCGATGAAGACCTTTTGGCAAAACTTGCACAAAAAGGAGTCAATAAAACCTTTGTGACTTTACATGTGGGGGCGGGGACTTTCTTGCCTGTACGTACAACTGATATTGAAAATCACATCATGCACAGTGAATGGTGTGAAGTATCGGAAGAAGCGGCAAAACTGATTCAGGAAACGCAAGCTCGTGGCAATAAAGTGATTGCCATAGGTACAACAGCAACCCGTGCGGTTGAAAGTGCTGCTCAAGCTTGTGGTGGTAAAATTGGTGCATGGACGGGTGATACACAGATTTTTATTTATCCAGGTTATCAGTTCTGTGTCGTGGATCGTTTGATTACCAATTTTCATTTACCTGAATCAACTTTATTAATGTTGGTTTCAGCATTGTCAAATAAGGAAAATATTCTTAAAGCTTACCAACATGCTGTTACGAATAAGTACCGTTTCTTTAGTTATGGTGATGCGATGTTGATTGAAAAGACTATAGTTTAAGTAAGTTTTGGATTTACACATAAAAAAACGATGCATGAGCATCGTTTTTTATTACACTGAAAAATCAGTGATGACTTTAATTATTGAGCTGCTTCAAGTGCTGCATTTAAAGTTGCACTTGGACGCATTACTGCATCAACTTTTGCAGTATCAACAGCATAGTAACCACCGATATCTACAGCATTACCTTGAACAGCTGAAAGTTCTGCAAGAATCTTATCTTCGTTTTCGTCTAATGCTTTCGCAAGTGGCGCAAACTTCGCTTTAAGATCAGCGTCTTCATCTTGTGCAGCAAGCGCATCAGCCCAATATTTTGCAAGATAATAATGACTGCCACGGTTATCCAACTCACCTGTACGGCGTGATGGTGACTTATCATTATCAAGTAATAAATCTGTCGCTTGGTCTAAAGTTTTCGCAAGAAGTTTTGCTTTTGCATTATCTTCTTTGATGCCCATTTCTTCCAAAGAAGCAGCAAGCGCCAAGAACTCACCTAAAGAATCCCAACGTAAGTGGTTTTCTTCAACAAGTTGCTGTACGTGTTTAGGCGCAGAACCACCAGCACCAGTTTCGTACATACCACCGCCCGCCATTAACGGAACGATAGACAACATTTTCGCAGAAGTACCTAATTCCATGATTGGGAACAAGTCTGTTAAATAGTCACGTAAAATGTTACCCGTTACAGAAATGGTATCCAAGCCACGCGCTACACGTTCAAGTGTATAACGCATTGCACGTACTTGAGACATGATTTGAATGTCTAAACCAGCAGTGTCATGCTCTTTCAAGTATTTTTGTACTTTCTTGATCAATTCATTTTCGTGTGGACGGTACGGGTCAAGCCAGAAGATTGCTGGCATGCCAGAGTTACGTGCACGCGTTACAGCAAGTTTCACCCAGTCGCGGATCGGTGCGTCTTTCACCTGACACATACGCCAGATATCGCCTTCTTCCACGTTTTGTGACATTAACACTTCACCAGTTTCTAAGTCAGTGATGTTCGCAACACCCGCAGCAGAAACTTCGAAAGTTTTGTCATGTGAACCGTATTCTTCAGCTTTTTGCGCCATCAAACCAACGTTAGGTACAGTACCCATGGTACGTGGATCGAAGTTACCATTCCATTTACAGAAATTGATCATTTCTTGGTAAATACGTGCGAATGTAGACTCAGGCATCACTGCTTTACAGTCGTAAGGTTTGCCGTCAGCACCCCACATTTTACCACCACCACGGATCATTGCTGGCATAGAAGCATCTACAATCACGTCGTTTGGTGAATGGAAGTTAGTGATACCTTTAGCAGAGTCAACCATCGCTAATGCAGGACGGTGTTCTTGGCAAGCGTGTAAATCTTCGATGATTTCTTCACGTAAAGACGTCGGTAAAGTTGCGATCTTTTCATAAAGACCTGCCATACCATTGTTTACGTTAATGCCGAGTTCGTCGAACAATTTACCATGTTTTTCAAAAGCTTCTTTGTAGTAAATTTTCACACAGTGACCAAATACGATCGGGTGTGAAACTTTCATCATCGTTGCTTTAACGTGTAAAGAGAACAAAATGCCCGCTTCTTTACAATCATCTAATTCTTTTTCATAGAAGTCGCAAAGTGCTTTTTTGCTCATGAACATTGAATCAATCACTTCGCCATCTTGAAGCGCAACTTTTGGCTTAAGTACGATGGTTTCGCCAGCAGTTGTGATCAATTCCATTTTCACGTTACGCGCACGATCAAGTGTCATTGATTTTTCGCCATGGTAGAAGTCACCTTCGTCCATGTGTGAAACGTGAGTTTGTGACCACTGTTTCCATTCACCCATAGAGTGTGGGTGTTTTTTTGCATAGTTTTTAACAGCAGCAGGTGCACGACGGTCAGAGTTACCTTCACGTAATACAGGGTTTACAGCAGAGCCTAAGCATTTGCCATAACGTGCTTTAATTTCTTTCTCTTCATCAGTGGTTGGATTTTCTGGATAATCAGGAATCGCATAACCTTTCGATTGAAGTTCTTTGATACATGCTGTTAATTGCGCAACAGATGCACTGATATTTGGAAGTTTAATGATATTTGTATCAGGATCTTGAGTAAGACGACCTAATTCTGCAAGGTTATTATTAACCTTTTGCTCATCGTTTAGATAGTCTGTAAATTCTGCAAGCACACGTGCAGCAACAGAGATGTCGGTTTTAACGATCTCTACGCCAGCGGGCTTAGTAAAGGTCTCAATGATCGGCAGCAGTGAATAAGTCGCCAATAACGGCGCCTCATCGGTCAGTGTGTAAATGATAGTTGACTTTCCACCAGCCATATATAGCCCCTTGCTTTGGATTATGTTTTTGAGGACTAAACTTGTGGTTCAGTCCCTACGAACCGATTTGCTTAAATAAAAACATTGAAAGTATCAATGTTCATTGCATTACAGTCAATGTAAGATCTAGTGATAACGACATTTCGCTAGGAAATGATGCTAGGTTTGCATGACTGCTTCATGACGAGATCTGTCATATCCGTTGTAAATCTGAAAATACCTTCAGTTTCCATATCTATGCGACAAAACACATAACAATTTATGCAGGATGAATTTGGGTTTGAATGTGAGTGAATTGTAACAGCGTAGTATTTCTTATTTTTATATTACGACAATCACTTGCACATTTAACACCAAGTGTGTTCTGACTGAAGAATACACAACCTGTCAATATTTGCAAATCTATAACTTGGCGACATGATAACAGAATTTGTTTACACATGCTGAATTAAGCTTGCAGTAATGCTGTCCAATCATCGGACAAAATAGAGAAAAAATGCATGTAGGATCATCCATTCTTAAAAAAGGGCAAATAACATATCAGGTATCATTGTGATTAGAATTAAATATATTGATAAAAAGTGGGTTGATTTTTTAAATAGGTATTTGATATTTTTTTGTAATACATATTTATGATTCATCTTTTATAAAAATATTTTTCACATCTTTATTTTTTGGGTTTCAAGGATGATATTTTAAAAACATACATAAATGTAAGTAAATATACGGCATTTAAATAAAATACAGAGTTTAGCCTTATATATCCTGCTATTTAGGGCTGATTTTATGTCTATTGGCTTAAAAAACGATGATTTTGAATAATGATTCAAATTTGGAAATGTTATAGATAAATGGCTATATTATTCTATAAATATTGTTGATATATTAAAACTGTGACATCTTGTAAATAAATATTGATCATACATTCTTTTTATTCATCCTCATGAGGCAACCATGGCATTAAAACTCTTAGAAATGAGTGAGGCTGATAAGCTAAGTGCTTGTAAGCTCTCTTTATTGTTGGGTGTAAATAGCTCGGATAATAAAATTGAACGTTATATGCGTGTGGCTCGCGGTATATTAAATGTGCAAAAAGCCATTTTTTATTTTCATGATGAGCCGTATGCTTGGTATACCGAATCATTGTATGATTTCCGATTTTTCCAAATTGAACATAAAAATAAAAACTTGATGTCTTATTTTGAACAAGATTTGCTGATTACGCCTTATCATCGTAATTATCAGGCTTTTTCACAGCATATTCGCAATTTAAATGTGCCACATCAACGTGCTTTTGGGCTGAATTTTAAATATAGTGATACTGGTCAGTCTTTTGGACAAGTGATTTTTTTTGATGATGCAGAGGGTGATTTAAACGCAGATAAAATTAGTTTATTGGATGAATTAAGCTCTGGTTTGGTCACGATTTTAGAAAAGAGAACAGAATCAGAAAATTATTTAGAGCTTTATGAACAAGAGCGTGCACTCAATTTTAGTAAAACTAAATTTTTCCAAATCATCGCACATGACTTACGTGCACCATTTCATGGTTTGATTGGTTTTTCTGAGGTTTTAGCCAAAGAACAAGAAACTTTAGATGCGGACAGTATTCAAAATATTTCTGAATATTTATATGACACTGCGATGTCAACCTATACTTTATTGGAGAATTTGCTGAATTGGGCAATGGCAGAAGGGGGACGTTTTGTCTATCACCCGATTAATTTTAATTTAAAACAGTCCACAAAGATTGTCTATGATGTGCTCAATATGTTGGCAGTACGAAAAAATATTCAATTAATTGATGAAGTTCCTGATCAGATCAAAGTCTATGCTGACATTAACATGGTCACTTCGATTATCCAAAATTTGGTGTCAAATGCATTAAAATTCACACATATTGATGGATCAGGTAAAGTCATTATTTCTGCACAAGAAAGTCAACATGGTATTGAAATTTCGATTCGTGATACAGGGATGGGCATGTCAGAGCAGCAAATGCAGAAGATTTTTGAACCTGAAATTAATGCCAGTTTTAAAGGTACATCAGGTGAGCGAGGAACAGGTTTAGGTCTAGTTTTGTGTAAGCGTTTTGTGGACTTAAATCAAGGGCTAATTTCTGTGAGTTCAAGGATCGGGGATGGCACCACATTTAAAGTATTATTACCAAAAGCAAAGCATAGTCATCAAGCTTTAGTTATTGATAGTCTAGATAAAAAATCATCATTAGAACAAGAGTGTATTAAATCTCAATAACTGAGTTTGAGCACCCAAATTAAGTATTCGTAATCTACTGGTCATTTGCCTGACAGCACAGAAAAATTGCTTTTAAAATCTGCCTGTATTGGTGATAACCTGTTATAAAGAGTAAGGTGAATTAAAAAGTATAGGCTCTTTCCTCATGAACGCTGAGCAATTGCAAAAAACCTTACGTGCAAGTCAGTATGCAGAACAAGTATTAAGTTTACATCAGAATTTTTTAGAACAAGATTATGCTGTTGATCAGTTTCAGTGTTCACTTTCAACGGAAAAAATTCAGCAATATTTACATGAAAATTTAATGGATCTTACTGACGAACTGCAATGGATGAAAGCCATTCGAGTGTTACGTGCACGCTTAATGTTTCGTTGGATTTGGCAAGATGCCAATCAGTTGACCAATGTGGTGACATTGACACGAGAATTATCTGATTTTGCTGATGCCTGTATTAATGCTGCTAAGAACTTTGCTCGTATTCCTCTAATTGCAAAGTACGGTGAACCTGTCAGTTATTCAGGGAAAGTACAAGATTTGATTGTGATCGCGATGGGGAAATTGGGCGCTCAAGAACTGAACTTATCTAGTGATATTGATCTGATTTTTGCTTTTGATGAGCAAGGTGAGACCAATGGGCGTAAGTGTATAGATGTGCAGCAGTTTTGTATTTTATGGGGACAAAAGCTGATTTATTTACTCGAGCATATTACCGCAGATGGTTTTGTGTTTCGTGTGGATATGCGTCTGCGTCCATGGGGGGATGGTTCTGCTTTGGCAATTAGCCATGTCGCTTTAGAGAAATATTTGAGTCAGCATGGACGTGAATGGGAACGTTATGCGTGGATCAAAGCACGTATCGTCTCTGGTGGCAAAGAGGGTGATGATTTATTGGATATGACACGACCTTTCGTGTTTCGTAAATATGTTGATTACACTGCTTTTGAAGCCATGCGTGATATGAAAGCCATGATTGAAAGAGAAGTGGCACGTCGTAATATTTCTGATGACATTAAGCTCGGTGCAGGTGGTATTCGTGAAGTTGAGTTTATTGTTCAAGTCTTTCAGTTGATTTATGGTGGCTCAAAATTAGAATTACAAGATCGTCAATGTTTAGTGAGTTTACAGCACCTTGGAGAAGTCGGTTTACTTGATGCACAAGCGGTGCTTGATTTAGAAGATGCTTACTTATTTTTACGCCGTTTAGAGCATGCAATTCAAGCACTTAATGATCAACAAACTCAGTCTTTACCCACTGAACCAGAATTAAGACAGCGTATTATTGACACGCTTGGCTTTGAAAGTTGGCAGCAATTTATCGATGTTTTAAATGAAAAGCGCAGTAAAGTCATTTACCAATTTGAGCATTTAATTAAAGAAAAAGGCTATGACTCACCGGCAGAAAGTTTTAGCCAGCTTGAACAACAATTAGAAGATGTGTTGGATGAAAATGCCAAAAATTTAATCCATGAATTTTGGTATGGACATGCGATTAAGAAACTTCCTGCCAAAGCTGTGCAACGTTTAAAAGAGTTTTGGCCACATTTGATCGAAGCTGTACTTCAGTCGGATAGTCCGCAAGTGGCATTGATGCGTTTGATGCCTTTGGTTGAGTCAGTAATGCGCCGTACTGTGTATTTGGTGATGTTGATTGAAAGCAAAGGTGCATTACAGCGTTTAGTCAAAATGGCGACTGTAAGCCCATGGATTTGTGAAGAATTGACCCATTACCCAGTGCTTTTGGATGAATTTTTGTCGATGGATTTCGAGTTGCCAAAACGTAAAGACTTGGAAGATTCACTCCGTCAGCAACTATTACGCATCGAGATTGATCAAGTTGAAGATCAAATGCGAGTATTGCGTTTATTTAAAAAATCCAATGTACTCACTGTTGCAGCCAGTGATGTTTTGGCTGAAAGCCCACTCATGAAAGTCTCGGATGCATTGACTGACATTGCAGAAGTTTCAGTGATTGCAACATTAAATTTAGCTTATCAAATGGTCGCTAAACGGCATGGTTATCCGCTAGATGCTGATGGGCAACGCTGTTCATTGGATCATATTGCATTTACTGTGATTGGTTATGGTAAGGTGGGTGGAATTGAGCTCGGCTATGGTTCTGATTTAGATCTCGTTTTTATTCATTATATGGATGAGCAGGCAGATACAGATGGACAAAAAGCCATTAGTGGTTTTGAGTTTGCCATGCGTGTAGCACAGAAATTTATGTCGCTGATGACCACACAAACTTTGGATGGTCGTGTTTATGAAATCGACACACGTTTACGTCCATCAGGTGAGGCAGGTTTGTTGGTCACAAGTTTAAAAGCTTTTGAACAATATCAACTAAAAAGTGCATGGGTATGGGAACATCAAGCCATTGTTCGTGCACGTTCAATTGCAGGTGAATCTTCATTGCGGACTAAGTTTGAAGAATTACGCTGTCGTATTTTAACTTTGCCACGTGAAGAAGAAATGGTGCGTCAAGAAGTATTAAAAATGCGCCAAAAAATGAAAGATCATCTAGGTTCTTCAAAAGAACAGAAAAAAGATGGAATTTTTCATTTAAAACAGGATGCAGGTGGTATCGTTGACATTGAATTTATGGCACAGTATGCAGTACTCGCATGGAGTGGGACGAATAAAGATCTCGCCCATTTTTCCGATAATGTGCGAATTCTTGAAGATGCTGCAAAAGCAGGCTGCTTATCCAGTGAAGATGCCTCAGCATTAATCCAAGCTTATCTGCGTGAACGAGCCGAGAGCCACCGTCTAGCCCTTGCAAATCATAATATGCAAGTGAGTGCTACGGATTGGCACGATACCAGAGAGATCGTTTGCAAGTTATGGCAAAGACTAATTGATCCAACTGCGATTTTCGCATTGGAAAGTGAATAATTGTGTAAAAAGAATATATTGGAGTTGTGTCATGAATTTGGCTGATCGTGATGGTTTTATTTGGCAAGATGGACAAATGGTGGATTGGCGTGAAGCAAAAGTCCACGTCTTAACGCATACGCTACATTATAGTATGGGTGTGTTTGAAGGCGTCCGAGCTTATGAAACACCAAATGGTACCGCGATTTTCCGTCTCCAAGATCATACAAAACGTTTGTTAAATTCTGCAAAAATTTATCAAATGAAAGTCCCATTTGATCAAGCGACACTTGAACAAGCTCAAATTGATGTGGTACGTGAAAATAAATTGGCATCTTGCTATTTACGTCCAATCATTTTCATTGGTTCGGAAAAACTCGGTATTGCTGCAACAGATAACACCATTCATGCCACTGTAGCGGCATGGAGCTGGGGTGCTTATCTTGGTGATGACGCAATGGCGAAAGGCATTCGTGTAAAAACGTCTTCATTTACCCATCATCACCCGAATGTGACGATGTGTAAGGCAAAAGCGGCAGGTAACTATACTTTGTCTATTCTTGCACACCAAGAAGTTGCTCAAGCAGGTTATGACGAAGCAATGTTAATGGACCCACAAGGTTATGTATGCCAAGGTTCAGGCGAAAACGTATTCTTGGTGAAAGATGGTGTATTGCATACGCCTGATATCGCAGGCGGTGCGTTGGATGGTATTACCCGTCAAACCATTATGACCATTGCTAAAGATTTGGGTATTGAAGTAGTTGAACGCCGTATTACTCGTGATGAATTCTACATCGGTGATGAAGCATTCTTTACAGGAACTGCTGCTGAAGTGACACCAATCCGTGAATATGATGACCGAGAAATTGGTTCAGGTACTCGTGGTCCGATCACTGAAAAAATCCAAAAAGCATTCTTTGATGCTGTTCAGGGTAAAGACCCTAAATATGCACATTGGTTGACTTATGTTAAATAAGTTGATCAGTTAAGATAAAAGGCGGAACATTATGTTTCGCCTTTTTTATTAGACCTCTTGCGAAAGTTATTTTCAGCGAGATCTAAATCAATATTGAATGTTCCCTCTCCTTTCAGGATGAGAAACATCGTTTCGCAAGAGGGAGAGGTTTTCTATTTAAAAGCCCCCTCATCCTCTTGCGGAGTTACCTCCTCATCCCTGAGCCATATATGGCGCAAGAGAAGGAACTCCCAATATTCTTTTGGATATGTTTTTAATCTAAAATTTGAACATTTTTTGACTTACGCAAGAGGTCTATTGTTTATTTTCAATTTTTTTTGAATGTTTGTAAGGATGTTGAGATGCATATCGTCTATGTCAGTGATGGAAAAGCAGGGCATCGTTCACAGGCGATGGGGCTGTTTAAAGCCATGCAAAGACAGTCATTACAGCAGGTGACTTTTGAAGAAATTTCAATTGAAACATTGCCTATTTTTCCTTTGCTGATGGGGATATTCAAAAAGGATATTTCACAACTGAAGCAAGCACCTGATTATATTTTTGGTGTGGGCAGTCATACCCAATTACGTGTTTTACTATTGGGAAAAATATATCAAAATGCCAAAACTGTGATTTTGATGAAACCCAATTTTCCATTTTCATGGTTTGATTATGCTGTGATTCCTGAGCATGATGAGGTGCAAGCATCGGAGCATGTTATTGTGACGCAAGGTGCATTGAATCCGATTGTGAATGAGCAGCGACATCAGCAAAATCGGATTTTAATTACGCTTGGTGGCTCATCTAAACGACATCAGTGGAATGCTGGAAAAGTATTGCAAAATATTGAAAGTATTGTACAAGATAATCCTCATGCTGAGATTATTCTGACCACGTCACGTCGTACTCCAAATGAATTTTTAGCGCAGTTGCAGCAGTATGATTTTGCAGAAAAATTGCAGATTTTCCCTGTAGAGCAAACACCACAAGGATGGATCTTTGAGGAAATGCAAAAAGCCGAAGCAGTGTGGGTGACAGAAGACAGCGTTTCGATGATTTATGAAGCATTAACCGCAGGTTGTCGAGTGGGGGTGATCATGATTGATCGTTTAAAATCTGATAGAATTACGAGGGTATTGGATCAGTTGATTTCTTCGAATAATTTTGATCAGCAAATGATCATTTATTTAATTCAGAACTGAACGAAGCAACTCGAGTTGCTCAAGTGTTATTGAAAACATAGAGTTTTTTCATGAAAATTTTACACATTGCAAATTTTGGCTTTAATAAACAAGGTGCTCATTTTTATTGTACAGACCGTAAAATTTCATCAGGTCTAATTGAAAATGGGCATTTTGTATATGATTTTAGTTTTCGTGATATGGCGCGAATGGGGACTATATTTAAGACTAAAAAACTAGGTGCAAGTTGGGCAAATAAAGAAATTTTAAAAATTGTTCATAATATTGAACCTGATTTAGTCTTAATTGGACATAGTGACTTAATGAGTCCTATGGTGCTCCAGAATATTAAGCAATTATTTCCAAAAACGAAGATTGCATTTTGGTATGTTGATCCTTTGTACTTGGAGCAAAAATTAGGTTTTATACGTGAGTTTTCTCCTTATTTAGATGCAATATTTTGTACGACAGGTGGAGAATATTTACAGAAATTAAAACAACCACATTTAAAAGTCGCTTATATGCCAAATGTAGGACATCGAAATGTTGAGGTCTTAAAGCAGTTTGAGTCTGAAAATATTGATAAAGATTTTATTTTCTGTGGTGTTGTATATAAAGAGCCAGTACGTGAAAAGTTCTTAAAAGACTTAGCTGATACTTTACAGAATAACCAAGTTAAATATCAGTATTATGGTTGTTTTGATCAAGCAGGTGTTTATGGTAAAGGCTATTATAAAGTGTTGTCAGAGGCGAGAATGGGATTAAATTATTCTCGTAAAAATGATGTGACTTTATATAGTTCAGATCGTATTGTGCAATTAACAGGAAATGGGTTATTGACATTCAGCCCACGTATTCCTGATTTTGAAAAATTATATACCGAGCAAGAGATCATTTATTTTGATGATCAAAATGATTTAGCATACAAAATTAAATATTATGCCGATCATTTGATTGAAGCGAAACAAATTGCTGAAGCTGGGTGGAATAAAACACGCCATAGTTTTAATGCGAAACGTATTAGTCAATTTATGTTGGAAGTTACGTTTGATCAACTACTTTCGGAAGTATATGAATGGGCAGATGAGGTGTATACATAATGTGGTTTTTTTACATGATCTTAGGGTTCTCCATCTTTGCAAGTGTATTATATTTTATGGGGAATTACACCTTTTGGCTGCCATTGCGTAGTGCAAAACTACCTCGTGTGATTATGTTCCATCAAGTGACGCCCTATGCTGAATCATCAGGTATGAATATGCCACCTGAAAAATTTGAGCAATTACTACAATACTTGTTGAAAAAAAATGCAATATTTTGTTTTGTGTCTGAACTTGATCAATATCAAGGGCAAAGTAATGTATTTGCATTATCATTTGATGATGGCTTTTTAGATAATTACCAATTTGCTTATCCATTAATCAAAAAATATAAAGCGAAAGCAACGATTTATCTTGCGACTCAAATCGAAGGGATTGAAAAGTTAGATTCTAAACAAATTCAAGAAATGGCGGAGTCGGGCATAATTGAATTTGGTGCACACACACAGCACCATGTGAATTTATTAAAATTGAGTGATGATGAAGCCTATCGTGAAATGCAGGCATCAAAACAAGATGTTGAAGCACTTGTTGGTTGTTGCCCAAGCTTTGCTTACCCATTTGGGCGTTTTACTGAAAAGCATCAGCATATGGCGAAGGAAATTGGTTTTAAAAATGCAGTTTCTACACGTAAAAAAGTTGAAGCATATACGCCTGATAATCAGTTTAATTTACCCCGTGTCAGTACACATGGTGCAATGAATGCTTTGCAAATGCGTATTGCTTTAGCAAAAGGACGTTATAAATTATGATTCCTTGTAGTGTTTATATTGTGACCTTGAACTGTGGCGCATGGCTTAAGGATACTTTAAAAAGTGTGCAAGATTTTTCAGAAGTGATTATCTTAGATTCGGGAAGTACAGATGATACTTATCAAATTGCCAAATCCTTTGCGAATGTCACGATTTCACATCAAGATTGGCAAGGCTATGCAGGGCAAAAAAGCTTAGCATTGGCTAAGTGCCAAAATGAGTGGGTATTAAATCTTGATGGTGATGAAGTTTTATCACCTGAGTTGAAAGCTGAAATATCACAAACAATTCAAGATAGCCAAATTGATGCTTTAATTACACCGATTAATGATGTTTTTCTTGGTGTTGCGAATAGTAAGCATACAAAAAAACATGCCAAAATTCGTTTTTTTCGTAAGAGCAAAGGACATTATGACCTTGAAAATAAAGTCCATGAAAATGTAATTGTGGATGGGCAAAGCATTCGTGCTGATGGGGATATTTATCATTATGGTGAATCGAGTATTTTCGTTAAAGTTGAAAAAAATAATCAATATTCAAATTTAAAAGCAATCGAAAAATTTCAAAAGGGTAAAAAACCAAGTCTGTTAAAGTTGAGTTTAGTGATGCCAATGACTTTCTTAAAGTCTTACTTTATTCGACGCAGTTTTTTAAATGGTTGGCGTGGTTTTGTAAATAGCATGATTAATGCATTTTATGCTTTTTTGAAAGAAGCAAAATTATTCGAACAATATCAAAATGCAGCCAAGAAAAAACAGGATCAATCATGAAAGTTGTGCAAGTATTAGCGACAAGTGGTGGTGTGGGAGGCTTGGAGCAGCATACTTTTAGTCTTGTCAATGAAATGGCATTACAACATGAAGTACATATCTTAGCGCATCTATGTTATGCAGATAAATTTACTTCAAATGTACATTTTCATGCAGTAAATTTTGCACGTAGTCGTTGGAATATATTTTTATTATGGCAACTCAAAAATATCATTAATCAAATTCAGCCCGATATCGTGCATGCACAAGCAGGAAAAGCGGCTGAATTGGTTTCAAAAATACATCGCTGTTTAAAACCTGTAAAATTTGTGACCACCATTCACGGAACTAAAAAAAATAAAGCCATTTATGCATCAGGAGATGCGGTGATTGCAGTGAGTCAGGCGTTAACGGAAGGTATTCCAAGCGACAAAGTTCATGTGATTTATAATGGTGTACATACACAGAAAACACTTTCTGAAGTACAAAAAACACAATTAAAAACGGAAATTTATGGTCAATTTTCCAACTTAGATGCGACCAAAAAAATAGTGATGTGCATTGGTCGGCTAGAACCTGTAAAAAATATCAGTGTATTGATCAAAGCCATGCAAGGTATAGATGCAAATCTTTGGATCATAGGTGATGGATCATTAAGAAAAGACTTAGAGTTACAAGTAGCTCAGCAAAATATGCAAAACCGAGTGGCATTTTGGGGCTTTAGAATGGATGCGCGAGATTTAATACAACTCGCTGATATCGTTGCACTTTCATCTGATCGAGAAGGATTTCCATTGGTAATGGTTGAAGCATTACAATCTGATAAAGTAATGGCATCAACCAAAGTGAATGGTGTTGTTGAGTGGTTGCCTGACATGTATCTGGCAAATATTGGTGATGTTGACGGTTTACAAAAAGCGATTCAATCTGCTTTAGAGCAAACGGCAATTGATGATTTTCAACCATTGTTTACCAAAGCCAAAGCGGAGTTAACGGTTACAGCTATGACTCAGCAAACATTGGAAATCTATCAGCATTTACTGAATGCACATGAATAGTCATTGTTTTTTATTGGATAAGCGAATGGCATCCAAAACAATAAAATTATTTTCAGCATTAATCGTATGGCAGCCATCATCCTCCGTATTCCATTCAGGTAAAATAACTTCTAAAAGTTGTTCTTTATAGGAGGTTGGACTTAGTTCTAAAATTTCTTTAAGCTCGATATTTCCACCATATCGTTTAAGAGAATCTTGGCTTGGACGAACTAATTTTCCATTGTAAATAAATGGTTTACCAGCCATGCGGAATTGTTGATGACCTTTGCATACAGGATTTTGAGGATGCTCTTGCCAATGAGGATCTAAAATATTTTCAGTGAAGAATACATCTAAGCGATCGCCAAACTTTTTGCAATTTCTGCGTGTTGAAGTAAACAAATACCATACACCTTGATGATAAAATGGTGTGCTATCCACTGCTTCGATATTTTCTAAAATGTCGGAATGTTTTTGCCATTTTAAGGGGAAGTCTACAGATTGCCAAAGCTCAACGGTTTTGTTGGCACTTGTTTCGGGGATCATGTACCAGCCGTTTTCAACGTTGAATACACATGGGTAAGAAAGGTGATTATCCAATTTTAGAATGGTTTGTGGTTTAGTGTAAGAGCCATCTTTAAATACTTCTAGGACTGATAAAAACCCGACTGGATGAACATCATCAACCTCTTCAAAAAAAATGAAATGACGATCATTCTCAAAAGCATAAAAACAATCGGCAAATGTAAACTTTTGAAGAGAATGAATTTCAAATAAATTTTTAAGTTGATCTTGCTGTTTCAATGGTTTATCAAGCCAGCCAAAGCGCATATACCAATGTGAATTGAATTTTTTCGCCTGTTGTTTTTGTTGGAATTTATACCATTTTTTTAAAATTGTACGCATCATGTCACTAAGTAAAAACATAAGACTATGTATCTGATTCTATATTCGGTATTATATTGTCTAAGACAATATTGGTCTATATCTATAATTATTTATACATAGATTTTTATCCTGTCGCAGGTTATGTAAAGTACATAACTTCAGTAATTATATTTCTTCTCGCTTGAGTCATTTGGGTACTTTTGCATAAGTTCTATTTTTAATATTTTTTGTTATATCATTGCTTTAGGAATAAAAAAGTGAAAATTGTTCATACTTTACATTGGATTCAATTTGCTGGCACAGAAAAAGTATGTGTGGATTTATGCAATGAGATGAGTAAAGAACATCAAGTTTATCTTTTAAGTAATGAAAAAGTCCGCCCTTATTTAAATGACCAAGTGCAATTAATAGATTTTGACTTTGAAAAAAATCGTTATAATCCACTGTTTTTGTATCAAACAGCACAACTACTTAAAGAGATTTCTCCAGATATTATTCATTGTCACAACACTAAAGAATTAGAGATAATGAAATATACTCAAATATTTTTGAGCAAAAAAATACCTATCGTTGGAACTCGACATAATCCTATATTGAAAAAGAAATTTGCATATGCAGATTTAGGTATAGCGGTTTCACCAGAGACTTTGGATTATACCAATGCTAAAAAAAATATATTAATTACAAATGGGGTTAAATATCAGTCACCATCAGATTTAAATTTTCAGAACAACTTTAATATTATTGCTGTTGGAAGGTTGGCAAAAGTTAAAGGATTTGATGTACTAATTAGAGCATTAAATGAGGTAAATTTTAATTTTAAAGTGAGAATTATTGGTGAGGGAGAACTAAAAGAAGAATTACAGCAACTTATTACTACGCTTAAATTGGAAAATAAAATTGAGTTGGTCGGTTTTGTCAGCAATGTAAATGATTATTTATATAGTTCAGATTTACAAATTATTTCTTCTCATGAAGAGGGTTTATCGCTCGCTTTAATCGAAGGAATATTTTATGGTAAAGCTATTGTAGCGAGTGATATTGCGAACCATAAGGCATTACTTGGAGAACGACTAGTATTTGATATTGAAAATGTAGACAACATCAAATTATTGGCTGAAAAATTAAATGAAATTTATACACATTATGATGAGATTGTAGAGTTATTTAATGATGTAAAAGCTAAAAAGGATAACTTTAGTATTGAAAAAATGACAACCAGTTATTTAGATGCATACCAAGATTTGATTGAGAAAAATAAGGCTGTTTAATATATTTTGAATGTGCTTAAAAAACATACTGACTATATTTCATCTACCACATCAATATTATAAAATTTTGAAAATATAGTGAATTTAGTTTCTATATTTTCAATTTTTTTATTGACAGACTTGAGTGGTATACTTTTTGAAACACCACCAAAAATAGGTAGTATACCAAAAAGTATGCTGAAAGAAAGACAGGTAAGAATTTGATACTATAGGGAAATGCAAATAACTCTACAAATCAAATGTCCTACCTGCCTGAGTGACAGTATAAAGAAAAATGGTATAAAAGTGTATGGTAAGCAAAATTACCAATGCAAAATATGCAAACGTCAATTTATCGGTGACCATGCACTAAGTTACCAAGGCTGTCACTCAGGGATCAAAAGCAAAATACTACATCTGATGGT